>NZ_VLKT01000039.1 GCF_007830515.1 Mesorhizobium tianshanense | reverse complement strand
ATTCCGGACACGGCACAGATCTCCCGAGGTAAGATCGACCGCCTTCCCCGCACACCCGCCGGATTTACCACCCCGGTCCTTGATGACCATGGACTTCGCGGTCATGTGCCCGCTCGTCCGGCCGGGTAGGCCTCGTATCCGGTTCTTGTCCATCGGGTCGCGGGTTTGCTCCACGCTTCCTTCAGACCCCGCCTTGCGACGACGCCCTTGCGCTTCGCTAACCCTTCGCCGCCATCAGGCTGGGTAGAGGACTTACACCTCCAAGCTGTCGATCATGCTCGGCACACACAAAAAACCCGCCTCTGCGGCGGGTCGCTGGCGCAAATCAGCACCCTGAATAAATTCCCAGCATAACTGCCGTCACCTGTCAAGGTGAAACTACCCGCAGTTGCGAGAGAGTCGCTTCAGTTTGCGCCGCCCATTGCCCCTGCGAACGCCGGGTTTGCAGGACTTGGGTCCCTCGGAAGCAGGCGGATGAGGGCGGCGCCGACTTCGAGAAATTGGTCATACCCGGTTGACTGGATAGACCGGCTTGTCGCCGCGCAGGACCGATGCGACATCGGCAAACACCTTGTTGCGAACCTCGGCGTAAGACTGGGTCGAGTAGTGCGCCGCGTGTGGACTGACCAGGACGGTGTCCAGCGCCAGCAGCGGATTGTCGGGCGAAGGCGGCTCCTGCTCGAATGTGTCGATGCCGGCGCCCGCCAAATGGTGGCGCCGGATCAAATCCGCCAGCGCGACCTCGTCGACCAGGCCGCCACGCGACACGTTGACGAGGATCGCCCCTTGCTTCATGCGCGACAGGGCCTCAGCCGACATGATGTTTCTGGTCTCCGGTGTCGCGGGAACGTGCAGCGAGACGATGTCGGCCCTGGCTAGCAGCTCATCGAAACCGACCGGCTCGGCGCCGCCGGCCGTAATGCGCTCCGCCGGCGTGTGCGGGTCGTAGGCGATGACATGATAGCCGAAGACCCGCGCCCGCTCGGCAGTCAGCCGTCCGATCTGGCCGAAGCCGATCAGGCCGAGAATCTGCCTGTCCGGCCGCGTGATGCCGGCGCCGTCGGTCATTGCAGCCCAGCGGCCGGCGCGCACTGCGCTGTCGAACTGTTTCAGCCTGCGCGTCAGGGCCAGGATCAGCGCCATGGCATGCGTGCTGACCTCCACCAGATTGGCGTCCGGCACGTAGGTTACCTGAACACCAGCACGGCTGGCGGCCTCGACGTCGATCGAGTCTAGCCCTACGCCGAACCGTCCGATGACCTTGAGGTGCTTCAGCTCCGCCAGCACGCGGGCCGTGATCGGCTCCCGCAATATCATCAATGCATCGGCGTCACGGCATTGTTCTATCAGGGCATCCTCTGTGAGAAGCGTTTTTTCGACGAACTCGGCGTTCAAGCCGGCGAGGTAGCGCAGCTGCTCTTCCTCGACTGACAACACGCCGTCGGTCTTGATTATTTTCATGCCAAACTCTTGCCCAAACTCTTGCTATGAGGCGCTGCGCGCGGAGGCGGCGCCGGCGGCAAGGCCGGCGCCGAGGAACATCGTGTCGCTGGCCAGCATGTAGAAGCTGATGCCGTGTTTCGACCATTTGCCGATATCATCCGCCGAAGGGCGAAAGATGCCGACGGCCTTGTGGGCCGCGCGCGCCGCAGCCGCGATCCTGACGATCGCGGCATTGAGCCTGTCCTGGCCGGCCGGCCCCATGGCGTCGATCGAGACCGACAGGTCGCCGGGGCCAATGAAGATCACGTCGACGCCGTCGACCTGGACAATGTCGTCGATGTTGGCGAGGCCTTCGGCCGTCTCGACCTGGATCGCAACCGCCAGGGTCTCGTTGGCCGACTTGAGGTAATCCGGAATCCTGTAGCCATAGCCGGCGGCACGGCCTGGGCCGACGCCGCGTGCGCCGGCAGGCGGGTAACGGCTGGCCATGACCGCCATGCGCGCCTGCTCGGCCGTCGAGATGCGCGGCACCAGGACGCCTGACGCGCCGGCGTCGAGCGCGGCCGCGATCCACTCCGGCGTGTGGCCCGGCACACGCACCATCGCAGGAACCTTGTGGACGTCGGCGGCGCGGATCAGATCCTCGATCCGTTCGCGGCCAATCTGCGAATGCTCCCAGTCGATGCACAGGAAATCGACCCCGCTTGCGGCCGTCACTTCGACCGCCACCGGATGCGGGATGGCGCAGAAGGTGCCAATGAGGCGATCGAGAGAGACACATTTTTTCCGAAAGTCGTACATGAAATCTCCAGGAATTTTTCGGCGACGGCGAAAACTGTTCGCGCTACGCTGCGATGGGCGGGGGCAAGGGATGCACGGCTTCCGTCGACATCGGGAAATGCCGGCTGCCGCCTGAAAAGGGCGGGAAGGTCTGGTAGTCGGCGTGCATCTCCAGCCGTGCCGGCGATTGCAGTGCGTGCGCCAACGCCGCAGGACTGTCGAACATGACCCGGTTGCGCTGCATATGGTCGACCCGCGGCCACGGCAGCGAGCCGCACCAGTCCAGCCGCGACAGAACCTCGATGTGGCGGATGCCTGGGAAACCCCGCATCAATTGCGGATGATGCGTCACGTAGTGGTAGAGCCAGCCATTCATGTCCTCGGCCGGCCCGGGATAGTGGACAAGGTAACTGCAGGGAAGCCCGCCGGCAGGCGTCTTGACGCCGGCATCATCGACGGGAAACGGACGCACGCACATTGCCTGCTGCGTCGGCCTCGACCCGGAAATGCTCGACAGCACGCCCGGTGCGGCAAGCGCCTGCAGATGGCCGGAGGGCGCGAGCGCCGCCTCCATGTCCGCCAACTCGTGGAAATAGAGTTGGAAGCCGAAGACCGGCGGTGGGCCATCCTTGTTGAACATGTCCGTCGCCACTTCAGGCAGATAGATGTTTGCAAGCGCAAGGCCCGGCGTCGTCGCGATCACGCGCCGCACCGCGTCAACGTCTTCATGGGCGATGGCCAGGTTTTCCTGGCGGTCGTCGTGGAAGAAAGCGAGATAGGCAAAGCGCATCTGGACACCTGCTCGTTCGGCTAGATCAAGTTCGGAAGGAAGAGGGCGATCCGCGGAAAGACGACAATCAGCAGGATCAGCAGGAGGGCCAGCGCGATGTAGGGCGCCGCCGACATGGCAACCGTTTTGAGCGAGGTGCCTTTCGGCGCAACACCGATCATGATGAACAGCAGCAGACCAAACGGCGGCGTGGTGAAGCCGACCTCATAGGCGAGCAGCAGAATCAGCCCGAACCATACGGGATCGTACCCGAACTGCTGGGCGATCGGCAGGAAGATCGGCAGCGTGATCAGCATCATCGAGACCTGATCCATGAACATGCCGAGCAGCAGGATGACGAGCACCATCAGGAACAGCATGGAATACGGTCCAAAATCGTAGCCCACGATGAACTGGATAAAGCCGCTCGACGCCCCGGAGAAGGCGAATATCTGCGAGAACGTTGTCGAAGCCGAGATGATGAGGAAGGTCATACCCGTGACCTTCATCGCATCGTCCAGCGACTTCCAGACAACCGACCAGCTGAACCTTCGGTAGGCGAGCAGCAACGCGACGACGGCAGCGCATCCGAGCCCCGCCGACTCCGTCGGTGTCGCTATTCCAAGGATGATCGTGCCGACCACCATGAACACGATGACGCTCATCGGAATGATGTTGACCGCAACCGCCCTCACCTTCTCGGCCGCACGAACGGCTGGCACTGGATAGTGCGGAGCAGCGTCCGGGTCGATCTTCGTCTGTGCGAGGATCAGGGTCGCATACATGACAACGAGAAGCAGTCCAGGCAGAGCACCGGCGATGAGCAGCGCGCCAACGTCGATCTGGGCCAGCGAGCCGAGCAAGACAGCCAGCGAGGACGGCGGGATGATAACGGCAAGGCTTCCGGCGCCAAGCACCGGTCCGTAGGCCATGTGCGGCTTGTAGCCCCGTTTCAGCATCTCGGGTACCATCAGCGAGCCCATCATGCCGGTATTGGCGAGGCTCGAGCCTGACAGCGCAGAAAAGATCGTGCCGGCGGCAAGCACGACATAGGCAAGACGTCCCCGCAGATTGCCGATGCACAGGTCGAGCGCGTAGATGACTTTCTCGCCAAGGCCCGAGCGGAAGAACAGGCTGCCCATGACGAGGAACATCGGCAGAGGGGCCAACGCATAGGTCGAGACGGCGTCGGAGAAGTTGGCGACCATCTGCGTCACGCCGATCGAACCGCCGAAGAACAAATACAGCCCGATCACATTGGTGACGAAGAACGCGAAGGCGACCGGCAGCCCAAGGCCCATCAATACGAGGATGGCGCCGACAAGCACGGCGAATGGAAACAGCCAGGCCATCGGTCAGAGCCCTTCCATTTCCAAAGGATCGAGCGTGTACAGCGTGTCAAGGCCGAGCAGGTATCTGAGCCATTCCAGCGCCGAGAGGTAGAAGGCGAGCGCGATGGGCAGCAAGACCAGCCATTTCGGCATGTCGAAGCTGCGCGTCTCATATTCGCCGCCCAACACAGCTGTTATGAGGGACGACAAGGCGACGCTGCCAAGGTAGAGGCAAACGCCGATGCAGGCGAGATACACCAGCTTTCCAAGCACCGCCCGAGCCCGCACAGGCAGCGCCTTGCGCAGGAACTCGACGAAGACATGGCCTTTGCTGTGGACCAGCCAGGGCATCGGCAGAAAAGCCGCGTAGAGCAGCCCGTATTCCGTCGCGGACACCGCCCAGGCAAGCGGTCTCAAGCCCAGATTGCGGACGCACACATCGGCGACCACGGCGACAATGATCAGGCCAAGCACCACCTTTGCCGCCGCTGCGAGCGCAAGGCTCAGCTTCCCGATCGCTGCAAACAACTTGTCCATGCCCGACGGCCCTCATGCCACCCTTGACGGGAGCGCGCGCAGAAGCGCCCTCCCACTGGATTACTGAAAGAATTTCTTCAGCTGTTCGATGTTGGTGGGATCGCGTTCGGTCATTCTTGCCCAGCTCGCCTGCGCGGCGGCCGCCAAGAATTTGTCGCGGCCGGCGCCGGTCAAGCCGACCACCTTCTGCCCGCCGTCGATCATCGCCTGTGCCTGCTTTTCAGACTCGGCAAGATTGGCGTCGTAGCTCTCTCGCTCGTATTCGACGGCAGTGTCGGCAAGCAGCTTCTGCGCCTCGGGCGAAAGCGTGTCCCATTTCGCCTTGTTGATCGAGACCAGCACGTCGGTTTTGAAGAATTGCGGGTCGACGCGGTATTTGGTGAATTTGTCCCAGCCGAAGGACGCATAGCCGAACACCGTGTAGGCGTTGGCATTGACGACGCCGCGCTCAAGCGAGGTGTATACGTCTCCCGGCGCCTGCACGATCACGGTTGCGCCCAACGATTCAAGGAAATCGCGATAGAGCGGCGACGACCGGATCTTCAGACTGCTCCAGTCAATGCTGCCCTCATCATCGAGCTTGGGTTCGTCGATGGTAAAGATGTTGAAGCCCGAGCCCGCATCGACATGCGCCAGCAGATGGGCATTGGCCTTCTTCTCGAAAATTCCGCTGATGAAATCCCAGCCGCCATTCTCGCGAACCTCCCAAGGCGTCTTGGTCGATGCGGAGAAAACCTCGCCTTCGGGAACGAGCTCCAGAAACTGACCTGCCGGCGTGTCGATCAGGTCGATCAGGCCGCTCTTGAGTGCCGCGCCCTGCTGAATCGGCGGAATGACCTCCGGCCCGCCACGCACATTGATCTGGACAACGCCTTTGCCCTTTTCGTTCACCTTCTGAACGAACTTCAGGAAACTCTGTGCGTAGCCGTTCTGCGTCGGTGTAAAATGCACGGCGTTGAGGACAACCTCCTCGGCCGCGGCGATACCCGCTGCACCCGACATGAGTGCAGCCAGAACAAGGGATTTCCAAATGCGCATTGCCGTACTCCCTCTAGATCATTTCGCCTATGATCGGGCCCCATGATCGGGCCGATCTGAAATTGCAATCGCCACGCCGCCGCGTGAACGGCAGTTAGTTGGCCTCATCTCCTACTGTCACGAACCGTCCATGCGCGTAGAAGACCGGCGATCGGTCAGCGCGGTCCAGCGCGACCCCCGAGACGATGCCGATCACGATCATGTGCGATGCCCGCACGATGATTTCGGCCAACCGGCATTCGAACGTCGCCCGCGCGCCGACAAGCAAGGGCGCGCCGGTTTCGCCGCGCACCCATGACCCGGACGAGAACCGTGCGACGCCCTTGGCTTTGGTCATGCCGCCGAAGGCACGCGCAACATTCTCCTGGTCGCCGGCAGGAAGATTGACGGAAAAGGGCAAGCCTTCGCGAATGGCCGAGGCAAAGGTGCTACCGCGGTTGACGCAAGCCAGAAGCGAAGGCGGCTCGGCACTGAATGAGCAGACGGCTGTCGCCGTGATGCCGCAAAAGCCGATCTCGCCGTGCTCCGACGCGAGGATGGCGACCGACCCCGCCACGGCCCGCATCGCCTGCTTGAAGGCGCGCGGATTGATGGCGTCGTGCTCATGCACCCATGTTGTCGGACTGGCAGCCGCCGGCATCAATTTACTCGAAGCCCGGCCTGGCGCATCAGCGGCAGCACGCGATCACAGAAGAAGGGCAATTCGTAGGTGTAGTTGACGAATGTGAGAGCGGCGCCGGAATAACCCTGGTCCATGATCTTGGTGAGATCATCGACGATCTTTTCCGGCGTGCCGATGAGCGGGAACGTCCCAGCACCGCCGGCGAACCTTTGCCGGTATTCGGTGAAGGCCTTTGCGTCATGCGAGTTGGCGAATTCCTTCTTCTTGCGCATATGCTCGTCGACGGCGCCCTCGTCCGCGCATTCAAGCGCGTAGTGCCGGTAATAGTCCTCGGCTTCCTGCTGGGTCTCCCGGCAGACGACGTGGCAGACGGTGTAGACGCCGACTTCGCGTCCGACTTCAGCCGCGCGGTTGGTGATGTCGACCACATGCGCGCGGCCATCGGCAATTTCGGAAAAAGTCGAGAACAGATAGTCGCAGTGGCGCGCCGCATAATTGCGCCCCGGCGCGCCGAAGGCGGCGTTCATGGTCACCGGGCGCGGCGCCTGCAGGCTTGGCGGGCGGCTGACGACCCCCTTCAAATCATAGAACTCGCCGCCGAAGTCGAACGGCTCCCTAGATTGATAGGCACGCACGATGATGTTGATCCATTCTTCGGCCTGATCGTAGGTCCGGTCGCCGACGGTCTGCCCGAACATGGCGAACTCGTCCGGGTTCCAGCCGCAGACAATGTTCAAACCGGCGCGCCCATTGGAGATGTGGTCGACCGTCGCCAGCGCTTTTGCAGCCTGCAGCGGATGAACCAGCGGCACATGCACCGTCATGAACAGACCGATGTTCTGCGTGGCGACGGCAAGACCCGCCGCCCAGGTGAAAGTCTCGAACGACCATTCCCGCACATGCGTCAAACCGCCGAAGCCGCGCCAGCGCGCGATCGGCAGCAGAAACTCCAGGCCGGCGCGATCGGCGATGCCGGCAGAATTGAGGTTGTCTTCCCAGCGGGCGCGCCAGCGCTCGGGAACGGTGGTCATTGCCAGGCCGCCATCGGCGTTCATCGAGAAGACACCGAGCTTGAACCTGTTCGGACCTTTCAGCGGATGCTGCTTTCTGATCATGATTTTCCCCGCCGCCGGATGCTCGCAGCTTCATCGTCGAACTGTTGCGACGGTGGACTCAGCTTCATGAAACGCTCCTCGGCGTTCTGAATGAAGTGGGTCATCCGGTCGTAGACCGCGACAGCGTCGCGCCTGACGAACGCCTCGTAGATGGCGCGCATGCCGGCCACGATGACGGCCTGCGTCGGCTGGTGAGACAGCGTCTTTAACCGGACGACGAGCACGTGATCGGCGAACCGGGCAATCGTTTGTGAAAGGCGATCGTTCTCGACAGCACCGAGCCAACAATTCCTGAATGCCGAATTGGCCTGGAAAAAGAGGTCGGCATCGCCGGTGGTGGCGGCGGCTTCTGCCTCCTGAAGCGCGGCTGCCAGCGTCTTGAGGCCAGCGGCGTCAAGTGTGCGGGCGGCATGCGCGGCGGCCCGCGGTTCGAGCAGGCGGCGGACTTCGAAGATGTTGGAGATATCCGTCGCGGTCAGCGTGGGCAATGTGAAACCGCGTGTCGTGCCGACCAGATAGCCTTCATGCACCAGTTGCATCAACGCGTCGCGGACAGGCATTCTGGAAATGCCAAGCTGGGCGGCGATATCGACATCGACGAGCTTCTGGCCAGGCGCCAGTTCGCCGCGCTGTATGGTCAGGCGGACCTGATGATAGACCTGGGCACGCAGGTTGCCCTCGCCAATCCGTTTGAACTCGATCGGTTCCGTCATCCACGCCTTCTCATGCGAAGATTTCGTATATCGTTACGGCTGTGTTCTCGCGGTCGTCCCGTTTGAGTGCAGCCGCATGGCGGTGGAATTCGACCTGCCAGCTGTGTTCCCGGCGCAACTGGAGCATAGGCTGGGTCGTCTTGCAAGATATTTTAAGTCTATAATGTATACTGTTTTGATTTCCGCGACCCGGAGGGCGGCCGCGCAACGGCGCTATCTGGGCCACTGCCATGAAAAGCGAAGGCGAAGTGATGGGCGATCGGCTGGCCAAGAGCTCAGCGATCCAGCCCGCCACGTCGATGGCACCTGGTCTGCTGGCCGGTCCAAGCGGACGGTTCGTCGGGCGGAGGCCCGCGAGGGCCGCTTCAGTTACTTGCTCGTGGGATCTACGGGGGCTTCGGAGCCGCTGCGGGGTCGGCGGACGGCTCTCACCTTGCCGCTGTTTCCACCGCCGCAGAAAAACTGATCGCCGCCATCGGACTCGAGACCCGACACGCCTGTTCCAGGCGGCATCTCGAGCTTCTCCAGGACCTTTCCCGTTTCAGGATCTATTCGCCTGACGTCGCTCTCGTCACCTTCCCAGGTGCCGTGCCAGAGCTCGCCGTCGATCCAGGTGACCCCGGTGACGACGCGGTTGCATTCGATGGTGCGAAGAACTGCCCCGGTCTGGGGATCGATTTGATGGATCTTCCGGCCGCGATGCTGCCCCACCCAGAGCGCCCCTTCGGCCCATGCGAGCCCCGAGTCACCGCCGCCGCCAGGCGCCGAGATCGTGGCCAGCACCTGGCCGGTCTTCGGATCGATCTTCTGGATGCGATCTTCGGCGATCTGATAAAGGTGCTGGCCGTCGAAGGCCGTTCCTGCGTGCGCGGCGACATCGATCGAGCGCACCGTCTTCCCGCTCGCGGGATCGAAGGCGTTCAGTCTGTCCCCGGACGCGAACCACACGTGCTCGCCGTCGAACGTAACCCCATTCACCTTGTCGGCGCCCGGAAAGGGGCCATATTCGCGGAGGATTTCGGCTGCAGATCGTTTCATGCTTCTATCCTAGTCACCCGGCAGCGGACCTGGGAGTAACAAGATTGTCGGGAATCCCGGCACGGGCGGGGTCATCCAACGACGCGCTCGCCCGCGACCATAAAACTGCACCTTGCCTGCCGCGGCAAGCTGCTCGAGCGCCCGCTGCACGGTGCGCGGGCTGGCTCCAAGCGCAATCGCCAGGGCAGAGCTCGACCACGACTCGCCGTCGGCGAGGAAGGCGAGCACCGCGGCATGCTGCTCGTCGACGGGCGGCGCCAGCACCGCGAGATCGCGTGCGCAGCGCGGCTTAAGCGCAAAGCCTCGCTTGGTCGCGCTCACATCCGCCAGCGACCGCAGCTCCACGCGAAGCCGCCCGGCTTCGACCCGCAACCGGGCGCGATGCGATTCATCGGCGTGCTTGCCGCCGAAGGCGCGGGCGACGAGCGTGCTCCTCGGCACGTCTGCGGGCCAGGCTTCGCCCAGCGCGCGGGCAAGCGCGAACAAGACCGGGCGCGTCGCGAGCGAGACGACCGTGCCCGCGACCCGCACGACATTGCGGCACGCATCTACGACGAGCGCCCCTGAGGCCAGCAGTGCTTCTACGTCATCGAGCAGAAGTGGGCGCTCCTCGCCACGCGCGATCAGGCGCGCCGCGGGCGTGTTCATCACGAGGGATGCGCTTTCAACCTCGGCTGTCAGCGCGGGGATATGGGCGTCACGCGCGGCGTGCTCGGCCCGAGCTAGCGCGGCGCGCGCCGCTTTCGTCTGGAGACGGCGCATCGCTACTCCCGCGACCGCCAGTTCGTGGGCGACTCTCGACGCGGGCGGGAGCGGTGCGGGGTCGAACCCGGCAAGCGTGCGCTCGGCCTCGTCGAGGCGGCCGATCAGGAGCAGGCGCCGGACCTCGAGATTGCGCGCATGCGCGGCATTTATGCGGTCGCCGTGCTTTTCAAGCGTTGCCCGCGCAGCGTCGAGTGCTTTCGCCGGCCAGCCGAGGTCGCGCGAGACGAGTGCGATCTCGGCTTCGGCGACGACGCACCTCGCGCGGGCCACGGCCTCTTTCGGACCGAAGGCGCGCGCGGCACTCTTGAGGAGAGCCTTTGCTCGAACGAGATCGCCGAGCTGCGCCATCGCGATGCCGCGCAGCGCAAGCGCGGGCGCATCGTCACGCAGGGCGACCCGCTTCAAAGCGCCGAGGGGATCACCTGCCGCGAGTGCGCGCGCCGCGGCGGTGATCAGCGAGTCCATCGGAATCCCGTCACACTTGTCACTCTCACCATTCGATGTCCGGTCCTAATCTATCTCAGGACCAACAACCAGCGCATCGTATCGAAACGCGCCGTATCGATACGGTGTGAAACGACGCAGGACACGAAGGAGAAGAGCGATGACAGGCGATTTCCCCGGGAGGTCCAGCACGATGATTGCCGCTCGGCATGAAATTGCGGATGCCTGTGCAGGAAGCGGCAACGCGGCCACGCTCGGCGCCACCGATCTGCTATCCTTGGCGGCCGCGCCAACATTCGCAATCATGGCGCTGCTGACGACAGTTACCGGTGGTGCGGACATGATCTGCTCGGCCGCGCCGGATGCGTCACCGCTGAATGGAATGGTCATGATGTACTTGCTGATGAGCGCCTTCCATTTAGCGCCTTGGCTGAAGCTGGTTGCCGGCCGACGAAGCGCTGCCCGCCGATCGTGATCCGGCGTTCGCCGCGCGACACACATCATGCGCACGCGAAGTCCAGCCGAACTCTGCGCGGTTGGCGACCCCTCAGGCGGCGCTCCAGGGTCTTGCCCCTTGGATGATCTCTTGAGCGCGTATGGCAAAGCGGCCGGCGAGAGGCCACTTGCTGGCGGCATCGGCCGACGCCGCGCTGCCTGCCCGCGCCCGATCGGCGATGCCGACGAAGATCACCGCGAAACGGAACAGCGAGAAAACGAGGTGGAAGCGTTCCAAAGGCGCAGTGGGCACGGAATGCGCGAAATAATGGTCGAGGAATTCGCGCTGGCTGGGGATGCCGAGTGCAGCATGATCGAGGCCGAGGATGCCGCCATATTCGTCCGGGGTCGAATGCCAGGTCATCGAGCAAAAGCCGAGATCGGCGAGCGGATGGCCGACCGTCGACAGCTCCCAATCGAGAATGCCGATCACCTCCGGCTTCGCGGGATGGAACAACAGATTTCCGAGGCGGAAGTCGCCATGCGCGATCGACACGCGTCCGTCATCCGCCGGCACGTGCCGCGGCAGCCAGTCGGCGACCGCTTCAAGTGCCGGAATTCTGTCGCTCGGCGATTCCCTGAGTTGCCTGGTCCAGCGGCCAATCTGGCGCTCGAAATAGTCGCCGGGCCGGCCGTAGTCGCCGAGACCGACCTCGTCGGGGTGGACGGCATGCAATTTGGCCATCGCTTCGGCCATGCCGAAATAGATGCCGCGTCGCTCCGCTGGCGAAAGGCCAGGCAGCGAACAGTCGTGGAAGACGCGGCCGTCCAGCCGCTCCATCAGGTAGAAGGGCGTGCCGAGCGGCTCGACACCGTCGTGATAGAGCACCGGCCCGGGCACCGGGACGTTGGTCGGTGCGAGCGCTTCAAGCACGCGGAATTCGCGGTCGACGGCATGCGCCCCGCGCAGGATCGGCCCGGCCGGCTTCTTGCGCAGCACCATGCGATGCGCACCATAGTCAACGAAGTAGGTGGGGTTGGACTGTCCGCCGCCGATCCGCTCGATCGTCATTGCGGCGTCGCCGAAGCGGTTCGCGAGAAACCCCTTCAGTGCGGCAGGATCGAAATCCGCATTCGACGGCTGCGCCATCTTTCCTCCCGAGACGCCACCGCGCGTCTTTTATGCCTCGCCTTCGACATTCCAGCGCCAGAAGCCCCTCTCTTCCTCGTCGAGGAAACGGTTCAGCACCATCTTGTGGACCTCATCGGCACCGTCGACCAGCCGCGCCTGGCGAGCATAGCGGTAGATCCATTCGAGCACCGTGTCCTTGGAATAACCACGCGCACCATTGATCTGGATCGCCACATCGGCCGCGTCATGCAGCACATTGGCGACCTGGACCTTGGCCATCGACACTTCCTTGCGGGCAAAGCGGCCGCGGTCCAGCTCCCACGCAGCTTTCATCACCAGGATGCGGCCGATCTCGATGCGCATGGCGAGGTCGCCGAGCTTCAGCTGGACGCTTTCGCGGTCGGCGAGGCGCTGGCCGAAACCGTAGCGCTCGGCAGCGTAGGCGCGCGCGATCTCGACGCAGCGCTTGGACAATCCGAGCCAGCGCATGCAGTGGGTAAGTCGCGCCGGGCCGAGCCGGACCTGCGTCACCTTCATGCCCCTGCCCTCGCCGACCAGCATGTCTTCGACAGGGATTTCGAGCCCATCGAATTCCAGCTCGCAATGCCCGCCATGCTCCTCCGGGCCCATGATCTCGATGCGGCGCAGGATGCGCCAGCCTGGTTGATCCTTGTGGAACATCAGGGCCGACAGGCCATGGCGCGGATCGTCCGAGGTTCGCGCGATCAGAATGAAATGGCTGGCCTCCTCCGCGCCGGTGATGAACCATTTGCGGCCGATCACCACATATCTGTCGCCGCGCCGCTCCGCACGCGTCATGATCATCGAGGGATCCGAGCCGCCGCCGGGGTGCGGTTCAGTCATGGCAAAGGCCGAGCGCACCTTGCCCTCGACGATCGGCTTCAGCCATTTTTCCTTCTGCGCCGGCGTGCCGAGCGCCTCCAGAACCATCATGTTGCCATCGTCGGGCGCTGCCGAATTGAACACCACGGGTCCGAAGATCGACCGGTTCATCTCCTCGTAGCAGACCGCCATGTCCATCTTGCCGAGACCGGCGCCGCCGGTTTCTGGCTTGAGCTGCAGGCACCACAGGCCCGCCATTCGCGCCTTGGCGCGAAGCCCTTCCAGCAACGGCAAGGCGATATTTCCATGCGCGTCATAGGACATCTTGTCGGCTTCGAGCGGCAGGATCTCGCGCTCGACGAAGTCGGCAATGCGGACGCGGTAATCCTCGGTGCGGGTGGGAATGTCGAAATTCATGGACAACCTCTCAGCGATGAAACGAGGTGGCCGCCATCGACCTCTTTGGACGAGATCGCCGAAAAGTATTGGCCATCGTCAAGAAAATCGAGCGAGCGCTCGTTTCCTCCATTGGCCTCTATCCCCTTTTGCAGCCGCCGTCATCCGGCGAAGCGCGGTTCGGCAACGCCTTTGATCCCGAGACCGGTTATTGCGAACAGGCTGCCGCGCAGGACCCCATCGCCAGGGAAGCGCGGCAGCGGCGGTTTTGCCATTGAGGTCACGTAGAGTGTGTCGAGCTTCGGTCCACCGAACATGACGCTGGTGATTTTCTTGACGGGCATGTCGATGATGCGATCGACGCTGCCGTCGGGCGCATAACGCACCAGCCGGCCGTCGTAGACGAGGGCATTCCAGAGGAAGCCTTCGGCATCGACGGTCGATCCATCGGCGGCGCCGCCCCGGCTGGTGTCGACGCGGACGAAGGTGCGCCGGTTGCTGGCGGCACCGGTCGCGATGTCGTAGTCGTAGGCCCAGATCTCGCCGTTCCAGGTATCGGCGAAATAGAAGGTGCGATCGTCGGGGCTCCAGCATGGGCCATTGGAACAGATGATGCCGGAGTCGATCCTGGTGACGGTGAAGTCAGGATCGAGCCGGTAGAGGCCGCCGGACGGGCCCTCTTCCATCGTATCCATCGATCCGGCGAAAAAGCGGCCGCGCCGGTCGACCTTACCGTCATTGAGCCGGTTCATCGGCTTGTCCGGTTCCGGATCGTGGATCAGCGTCACCTCGCCGGTGGCGAAATCGAGCAGATGGAAGCCGCGTTGAAGCGAAACCACCGCGCCGTTGCCGTCCTTGCGCAGCGCCATCGAGCCGATCTTCATCGGCACATCCCAGCAACGGATCTCGCGACCGTCGGCGGTCGCCCGAAACACGCGCCCGTCGAAACTGTCGATCCAGTAGAGGCGCTCCTGTTCGACATCCCACAATGGGCCTTCGCCCAGTGTGGTCTTCACGTCCACCACGACTTCGATCTTCATGCCGTCCTCCTCTGTTTGGCACCGTGCGGCGATGGGCGAGCCGCCTCAGAACGCGACCTTGTCGCCGCCCTTCAATGACAGAATTTCGCGTGCCTCGTCGGGCGTCGCCACTTCCATGCCGAGGCCTTCGATGATCTTGCGGGCAAGCACCACCTGTTCGGCGTTCGATTTGGCAAGCTTACCCTTGCCGGCCCAAAGACTGTCTTCGAGCCCGACGCGGATGTTGCCGCCAAGGGCTGCCGACTGCGCGGCAATGCGAAGCTGGCTGGCGCCGGCACCGAGCACCGACCAACGGAACTGGTCGCCGAACAGCCGGTCGGCGGTGCGCTTCATATGGGCGACGTCTTCAGGATGCGTGCCGATGCCGCCAAGCAGCCCGAACACCGACTGCACGAAGAAGGGCGGCTTCACCAGCCCACGATCGGCGAAGTGCGAGAGATTGTAGAGATGGGCGATGTCGTAGCACTCGAACTCGAAGCGCGTACCGTTGTCGTAGCAGGTCGCAAGTATGTACTCGATATCCCTAAACGAGTTGCGGAAGACAAGGTCGCGCGTCGCTTCCAGATGCGGCTTTTCCCAGTCGAACTTGAAGGTCTCGTATTTGTCGACCAGGTGATAGAGCCCGAAATTGATCGAGCCCATGTTGAGCGAAGCGACCTCAGGCTTGAACTCGGCGGCCGGGCGCACGCGCTCCTCGACCTTCATGTAGGGGCTGCCGCCAGTGGTGATGTTGATGGCAGCATTGGTGGCCTGCTTGATGCGCGGCAGGAAGCGGGCGAATGCTGCCGGCGTCTGGTCCGGCTTGCCGGTCTCCGGATCACGGGCATGCAGGTGCAGGATCGCGGCACCTGCCTCCGCTGCCGCGATCGCCTCGGAGGCGATCTGGTCCGGCGTGATCGGCAGATAGGGCGACATGGTCGGCGTGTGGATCGCCCCTGTCACCGCACAGGTGATAATCACCTTGCCTTTGGTCTGCGCAGCGCTGGGCTTGCGGTTCGTTTCCGTCATTGTCCGAACTCCTGATCCGATTTTCTCTTGTGCGCCGCCAGCGCCATCAGCCGGCGGTCGCGCCAGACCTGCCGTTCGCCGAGTTCTTCCCGCGGCAGCCGCTTGCGGCGGTCGGCCTCGACGGTTGCCATGACCTCGCCCGCCCAGTCGACGCGGCGCAGCATCTGCGGGAAAATGTTCGAATAGATCGTCTGATAGCGCTCGACATAGTCGCGCACGCCGCCCGGCGCATTGAGGTCGATCGTCTCGAACGGACCCATGAACGACCAACGCAGCGCCAGCCCGTCGCGGATGCCGATATCGACATCCTCGACGCTGGCATAGCCGTCGGCGACAAGGCGAAAGGCCTCCTCCAGCAGCGCGCCCTGCAGGCGGTTCATGATGAAGCCGTCGAGTTCGCGCTTCATCACCAGCGGCGCATGACCTGCAGCGACCAGGAAGGCGCGGGTCCTTTCGATCGTCTCAGTGGAGGTCCATGGCGCCGGCACGACTTCCGCGGCCGGGATGAGATAGGGCGGATTGATCGGATGCACGACCAGGCAGCGGTGCCGCCCTTGCAGATGGTCGGTGAATTTCGACGGCAGCAACGCCGAGGTGGAACTGGCGATCACCGCTTGCGGACCAGCCAGTGCATCGATCAGAGAGAACACCTCGCGCTTCACGTCGAGATTTTCCGGCGTGTTCTCCTGGATATGGGCCGCATCGGCCAGCGCTTCTTCCAGCTCCGCAACGACAGCGATGCGACCAAGCACGGCGTCGATCGCCTGTCCCCGCAGCAGATCGTTCGCGGCGAGGTCGCCCAGCACGCCTGCGATGTAATCGTGCGCACCGCCCGCCGCGGCCGGCGACTGGTCCCACATCCGCACATCATGGCCGGCGCGGGCGAAGCTGATCGCCCAGGCCCGTCCGATGAACCCGCTGCCGACAATTGCTACCTTGGTCATGGTCCGTTCCTCAAAGCGTTTCGACATTGCCGTCGACGCCGAGCGACTGGCCGGAAATGTTGATGCCCGCGTCGGACAGCAGGAAGGCGACCATCGAGGCGACGTCATAGGGGCTGGTCATGCGGCGCAACGAGATGTTCTGGAGATAGCGCTCCGTCATCTCCTCGTTCGACACGCCAAGCTGCTTGGCCCGATCGGCGATGACCTTGTCGATGCGCGGTCCCTCGATGATGCCGGGCAGGATGGCGTTGACCCTTATGCCGTGCGGCCCGAGTTCCTTGGCGAGGCTTTGCGTGAAACCAATGACGCCGAACTTGGCCGCCGAATAGGGCGTGCGGAAAGCGTAGCCATGGCGACCGGCCGCGGACGACATCGAGACGATCGAACCGCCGCCCGCCGCCTTGATCAGCGGCACGGCGCGCCGGGCGCAGAGGAACTGGCCGGTCAGGCAGACGTCAATGCAGCGCCGCCAGTCCGCCGGATCGATTTCGTCGACGCCACCGGTCGGCCCGGCGATGCCGGCATTGTTGATCAGCGCGTCGAGCCCGCCGAGCTTTTCCTTCACGGTCTCAAACAGCCGGTCGACGTCGTCTTCGCGCGAGACATCGGCCTTGACCGCGGCGACGAGCGCGACCTTGTCCGGCGCAGCGGCCAGCGCCTCGTCGGAAACGTCGCAGACGACGATGCGCGCGCCGAGCCGCGACAGCGTGTCGGCAATGGCCAAGCCGATGCCGCCGGCCCCCGCCGTCACCAGGACGCGCTGCCCCTTCAGCCCGGTCAGAAAATCGTCCGCCGATAACGGTGCCGCGTTACTCATCGTCCTGTCCTTTCTCATTGCAGCCGCCGTTCGCGCAACGCCATGACAGCGCCCAGAACGACCAGCCCATAAAGAATTGCCCTTGTGGCATAGGGAAGCGTGGTGCCGGCCAGCAGCATCTGCAGCGCCGTGAGCAGCAGCACGCCGCCGAGCATGCCGAGATAGTGACCGCGCCCGCCGGTGATCAGCGCGCCGCCGACCACGACAACGGCGATCGACGGCAAAAGATAGTCGTCGCCCATGCCCAGGCTCGCCTGCCCCGAAAAGCCGGTGAGCATGATGCCGACGATCGCCGCGCAGACTGCCGACAGTATGTAGACCAGGATCAGCGTGCGCCCGACGGCGATGCCGGACAGCTGGGCCGCGCGCAGGCTGTTGCCGATGCCGTAGACGCGGCGGCCGAAGGCGGTGCGGCCGAGCAGCAGCACGGCGAAGACGACAAAGGCGATCATGAACAGCACCACCGGCGTCATGGCAAATATCTTGCCGGTCATGAACCAGCGCAGCATCGGCGAGGAGAAGCCGGCCGGCGTGCCCTGCGAATAGAGAAGGGCAAAGCCTTGCAGAATGCCGTTGGTGGCCAGCGTCATCACGATCGGCGAGATGCCGAGGAAGACGATGCCGATGCCGTTCGCCAGCCCGACGAGGCTGGCAATGACCAGGACCGCCGGCAGCGCATAGACAAGTGCCGCGTCCGACCCGTTGACCATGCCGGCAAGGAGGATGCCCGAAAGGCCGATCGTCCACGGCACCGACAGGTCGAGCCCGCCGGTGAGGATCACGCTGCCTTGCCCCAGTGCGAGGATGGCGAGGAAGCTCGACAGCACGAATAGCGAATTCCAGTAGGTGATGTTGAAGACGGCGCGTCCGAGCCAGATCTGGGTGACGATCACGACAACGGCCAGGCAGACATAGGCCGGCGCGGCATAGCGCAGCGTCTCGGCATTGCGGACGTGGAAGGGCGGTCGCGGCACCGGCTGGTCGCCGGCGCTGTCCCGCGCGATCCTCAGCCGCCGGTCGATGCGATCGATCTGCGACGGCAGCATTTCGGCGCGCCACGCGGCCAGCCGCGCCCGCGCGGCGCGGAACTGGCGAGCCAGAACGGAGCCATGCGACAGCGAGCCGGCAAGCACCGCAAGGATCAGGATCGTGCCCTCGGCGATGGTCGAATAATAGGCCGAGACGTTGAGCACGAGCAGGATGTTGACGACCATCATCAGAATGTAGGCGCCGAACACGGTGCCGACCGGCCCGCCCTGCCCGCCGCCCAGCCTCGTGCCGCCGACGACGACCGCCGCAAACATCGACAACAGCAGCGGGTTGCCGACGAGCGGATCGCCGCTGCCGGTCTGGGCGCTGATGAAGACGCCCGCAAGCCCGTAGCAGCCGCCGGCAACGACATAGACGAGGAAGCGGACGAGAACGACGCGCACACCGACGGAGGCAGCCGCATCCGGATCGCTGCCGACCGCATAGAGAGCCGTCCCAAAGCGCGTCCCCTTCAGCCAGAACCAGGCGAGCAGGACGACGGCGATCACCACCAGCGGCATCGGCAGCCAGCCCTCGACCGCATCGCCGAGATAGAAGGCGCCAAGATCGGGCGAGACGAAGCCGCCCGGCTTGTCCATGACCAGCAACGTGATGCCTTGCAGGATGAACATGGTCGACAGCGTGACGACGATCGGTTGCATGCGCAGGACGGCGATGAAAAAGCCGTTGAAGGCGCCGACCGACATGCCGACGCCAATTCCCAGCAGCGTCCACAGGACAACGCTCGAACCGGTCGCCATCGGATCCATGCCCGTCGCCAGGACGACGTTGACCAGCGAGATCACCGCACCGGCGGACAGGTCGAAGCCGCCGGACAGGATGACCAGGGTCTGGCCGATTGCCGCCAGCGCCGAGGTCGCGCCGCCGCTCGAGAGGAACGAAATGTCGAAATAGGTGAGCCGCCCGGCGCTGACCAGATCGACGACGAGCAAAAGCGCCGCGAAGACGACCGCGGCGATGATCGCACCGCTGTGCCGCGACAGGAGCCGCGACAAGGTTCCGGCCGGCGCGCCGGCGGGGGAACTGATCGCGCTCATTCAGCCGCCTCTCGAACCGCATCGCCATGGCCCAGCGCCGGCCTCATGATCGCACTTTCGGAAATATCCTCGCCCGCAAGCTCCGCCACCAACCGGCCGTCGTAGAGGACGAGCACCCGGTCGCATTGATGGACGAGTTCGGGAATTTCGGTCGAATGCAGAAGGATCGAGCCGCCGGCCGCCACATAGTCGCGCATCATCACATAGAGCTCGTGCTTGGTGCCGACGTCGATGCCGCGGGTAGGGTCGAAGAGCAGCAGGATGCGGCTTTCGGCGACCAGCCATTTCGCGATGGCGATCTTCTGCTGGTTGCCGCCCGAAAACGCCCCTGCCCTCGTCCACATGGCGCGGCGGTCGACCTCGACTGTCGAAAAGGCGGATTGCACGGCGCGTGCTTCCTTGTCCTCCCGGATCAGGCCAAACCGCGTGAAGCGCGCGACGACCGGCAGCGATGCGTTCTGCCGGCCCGGGAGTTTCAGGAACAGGCCCTCGGTCTTGCGGTCCTCCGGCACCAGCCCGATCGCCATATTGGGCTTGAGCGCATCGGCCGGCGAGCCGAGCCACACCTTGCGGCCGTCGACCACGACATGGCCGCGTTCGATCTCGGCCATGCCGAAGCAAGCGAAGAACAGGTCAAGCTGTCCCATGCCTTGAAGCCCCGCAATGCCGAGGATCTCGCCCTTGCGCAGGTCGAAGCTGACGCCGTCTAGCTTTCTCCCGGCCTTGAGATCGCGCACGCCGAGCACCGGCGGACCGAAGACGGCCTCGCTTTCGGGTTTCGGCGGAAAGGTCTGGGCGATGCTGCGGCCGATGATCTTTTCGATCACCTCTCCATCCGAGACATCGGCGACCGGCGCGGTGACGATATGACGGCCGTTTCTGAGGATGGTCAGCGTGTCGCAGAAGGCCCGCACCTCGCGCATGCGATGGGTAATGAACACCACCGTCGTACCGGCCGCCTTCAGCCGCGCGATGATACCGCCCAGCCATTCGACGTCGCCGCCCGACAAGGTCGAAGTCGGCTCGTCGAGCAGGAGGATGCGCGGCTTGCGGTAGACGGCGCGCGCGATCTCGATCTTCTGCCGGACGGCAAGATCGAGCGTCGCCACCTCGGCGTCCAGATCGACCGAGAGCCCGAGATCCAGAATGTGCTTGCGGACCGCCTTGCGCGCGGCGGACTGCCTGATCAGGCCGATCGGACCGACAGGCGCGTAGGGCAGCAGGATATTGTCGAGAACGCTGAGATCGCGGACCAGGGTCATTTCCTGGAAGGCTGTCTGCACGCCTTTGGCATGCGCGGCGCGCGGCGAGCCGAGCGGCGCCGGTTGGCCCAGGATGGTAATTTGCCCCTCGTCGGGCCGCACCAGTCCCGAGAGCAGCTTGACCAGCGTGGACTTGCCGGCGCCGTTCTCGCCGAGCAGGGCGTGCACGCTGCCCGATGCGATCTCGAAGGAAACGCCGTCGAGGGCGATTGTGGCGCCGAACGCCTTGCGGACGCCCTCTATGCCGACAGCAGTCAAATGCGCTGTTGCGTTCATAATTCCCGATTCCCGACCGCCCTTTCATGAAGGCGGCGCATGGAGCGATTGAAATGCCCCACGCGCCGCTTCGGAGAGCTCACTCCTCGGGCTGGCCGACAAGCGCGGCGGCAAGACCGATCTCGGGTGTCTGGTCGGAGAAAATCGACGCGAACCAGCCGGGATTGGAGACCAGCGATGGCTTGAAGGCGTTGCAGCCGGCCTTCATCTCCGCCCAGGTGCCCTCGTCGCAGAGCTTGATCGTCTCGTTGGTGACGACCGGCAGCGGCAGGATCGTTTTCTTAGGCACATCCTTGCCTTCAAGAGCCTCGACGGCGAGCTTGAGGGCGAGTGCGCCGGAATAAGGCGGTGACGCGTAGGAAATGCGCGGCGCGCCGAGCGGCGCATAGGGAGAGGCCGCGCCCTCGACCTCGGTGCCCTCCGGCAGCATCTGGATGCGGCCGCCATTGGCGCCCTCGCCGGCACAAGGCAGGAGTTCATTGGTCTTCTTGCCGGCCTCGAGCTGCATCGAATTGGCGGTGAAGCAGCCGACCTGCATCCATAGCCCATCGATGTCGTCCCAGCTGCGCGTCGCCAGGATCTTCGAGAGCTCGGTACGAGCCACCGCCTGGCTCCACATGCCAACCGCCTCGCCGACGATCTTGATATCGGGGTATTTGGCCAAGACCTCCTTGGCCGCCTTGGTGCGCAAATCGTCGACCGAAGTGCCGGGGACGCCGGTCACCGCGATGATGTTGCCCTTGCCGTCGAGTTTCTTGACCAGCCATTCGGCCGTCACCCGTCCTGCCTCCTCCTGGTCGATATGGACGTTGTAGGCGCAAGGCTCGGTGATCTCGGCATCATAGGCGAATACCTTGACGCCCTTGGCGCAGGCATTCTTGACCACCTGGTTGAGCGCAGTCGGCGAGATCGGAAAGATCACGATCGCTTCGGCTCCGGCCTGCACCATCGCATTGACCTGCTGGATCTGGCGCTGCGCATTCGGCCCCGCCACCTGAACCTGAAGATCGACCTTGTCGGCCATGCTCTTGTGCGAGGCCATGGCCTTGACCATGTTTGCGGCCTCGGCCTGCCAGTCGTTGCCGATGAAGCTCATGCTCAGAAAGATCTTGTGCTTTTCGGCCGCCTCGGCGGCGGACACCCCACAAGCGCAAACAACCATGCCAGCCAGCAGCGCGAGCCGCCGGGCTTTCGATCCGATACCCATTCGAAACTCCTCCCAATTCAGACGACCGAACGCCTCCCAAGAGCCACCAACGCAGCCCCTTGTCATTCGATGTGGCCGACCGTATCATGATTTGATCAAAGATCAATGATAAGAATGGCTTAATATCAAAACCGGGATGCGCTGGCGCTTGACGTGGCAATACGAACCTTGCATTCGGGGTGCAGGCGCCGGATGCAGCGACAGCGTCGCCCTTGCGCGGGAAGGTTAATGCATATGGCTGGGGCAGCGTTCAGGAGGCCGGGTGTCGAGATCACTCCCCTGTCCAGGGATACCCTGCAGGAGAGGGTCTATCGCCATGTCACCGAACTGATCCTCGACGGCAGCATCGTGCCAGGCGAGATGGTGACCGTGCAGAGCCTTGCCGACGCTTTCGGCGTCAGCCCGATGCCGGTCAGGGAGGCGCTGCGACGGCTGACGGCCGCGAACGCGCTGATGGTGGTTTCGGGCCGCTCGATCGGCATCCCGGCACTAAGCCGCGCGCGCCTCATCGATCTCAGGAATGTCAGGTTCGAGATCGAGGCGATCGCGGCGGCATGGGCCGCGGAACGCATGGACGACAAAAGCATGGCGCAGCTCGGCCAGCATCTGGATGCGCTCCAACAGGCCAATGCCGCCGGCGACGTCAAATCTTACCTGCGCGCCAACTACGCCTTTCATTTCTCGATCTACCGGGCGGCGGGCTCCGAGAACATTCTCAACATCATCGAGAACCTGTGGCTGCAAATCAGCCCTTATTTCAACATGCTGCACGATTCCGGCAACTACTCGACCGCCAACGAGCACCATCAGGAGATGTTTGCGGCCTTGCGCAACCGGGATGCGGAAGCGGTTCGGGCGGCGGTCCGCGCCGACATCGATGCCGCCTTCATGGTGCTGATCGACCTGCTGAAGTAGCGACGAAAGCACTGCCGCTGGTGCGCAGGCCAATCCCTTACTTCAGCTATCGCGAAGAGTCTGTTGCGCAATTCGCCATGCCTGCTCCACATGCCGCCGGGCCGCGGCTTCGGCTTCATCGCCGTTGCGCGACTTGATCGCGTTCATGATGTCGGTCATTTCGGCAATTGCGGCATCGCGCCGATTCACCGAAGCGATGGTCATGGAACGCAGTTGGTTGATGCGGACGTTCAGACCCTGGACGATCTCCCAGGCGATACGCTTGTCGGCAGCATCGAAAAGCACTTCATAGAATTTTGTCGTCGCCCGCATCACCTCGATCGGATCGGCTGAGGCCCACGCCGTGAGCAGTACATCAAACGCGCGCTCAAGCGCGACGATCTGGTCCGCCGTCGCCGTCAGCGCGCAGGCGCGCGCCGCAATGCCCTCCATCAGAGCGCGCAGTTCATAAATCTCGTCGGTACGGCTGAGATCTGGCCGGGCCACGGCGGGTCCGTGACCTGGTATCATCTGGACCAGGCCCTCGGTCTCCAACTGCCGCAGAACTTCGCGCACCACCGAGCGACTGACGCCGAGCTGGTCGCAAAGCGGCCGTTCGACCAACCTTTCGCCGGGTTGGAAGTGAAACCCCATGATCGCGTCGCGCATGCGCTCCAGCGCCAGTGTTCTGAGCGTCTTGGTGGATCGTTCGATCCTGAGTGTGTCGTCGGCCAATTCATCTACTCCCACCATCCGCAAGGAAACAGATTCGACGATCCGTTGACAAGGGATTTGGTCTTCAATAGTATGGTATACCATAAGACGACAGGGGCAAAAGGTGACTTTTCCGGATGCCCTCCCGATCGACCACCGAGGATTTGATGAAGCCGGCCATCCGAAAGATCGTCACCTATATCGAGAACACGCTGATCGAAGGCGGCAAGGCGGCCCCACGGCCGCTGCGCCTGATCGGCGTGGCGGCGGTGCTCGACAATCCCTGGGCCGGGCGCGGTTTCACCGAGGACCTTTCTCCCGAGATCCGCGCCTATGCGCCGGTCTTGGGGGAAGTGCTGACCGGTGAAATCCTCGCAGTGGCGGGATCTGGCGAAGCGATCGAAGGCTACGGCAAGGCCGCAATCTGCGGCACGTCGGGCGAGGTCGAGCATGCCTCGGCACTCATCCACACGCTGCATTTCGGCAACCACTATCGGCGTGCCGTTGGCGCCAAAACCTATCTTGCCTTCACCAATCTGCGCGGTGGACCCAATACGCCGATCATGATCCCGCTCATGGACAAGAACGATGAAGGCCGACGTTCGCACTACCTGACGGTGCATTTCCAGATCGGCGACGCGCCGGCGCCGGACGAGCTGGTGGTGGCGCTTGGCGCCTCGATCGGCGGGCGACCGCACCATCGCATCGGCGACCGCTACCAGGATCTCAAGGAGGTCGGCGATCTGCATGGTTGAGCCGACGGCTCCTGGCTGGCATCGCGGAACGGCGCCTGACGGCACCGGCTTCATCCGTACCGGATCGGGCGCGCCGGTCCTCCTCATCCATGGCGTCGGCATGAACGCGGCGATCTGGGGGCCCCAGGTCGCGCTGATGAAGGGCAGATGGGACGTGATCGCGATCGACATGCTGGGACATGGCCCGTCGCCGCTGCCGCCCGAGGACGCCAGCCTTGCCGATTATGCCGGACAGGCAATCCGGCTTCTCGACTATCTTGGCCTGGATGCCGTCTCGATCGTTGGCCATTCAATGGGGGCGCTGGTCGGGCAGGAAATCGCTCTCAGTGCACCCAAACGGGTCCGCCGCATCGTGTCGCTCAACGCGGTCTTTCGCCGCCCGGCCGACCTTGCGCAGGCGGTACGCGAGCGCGCCGCCGAATTGAATGGCGCGAAGAACCCGTCAGGAACGGACGCAACGATCGCGCGCTGGTTCGGCAATCCGGTCCCCGACACCCTGGCCGAGGCCGCAAGGACGACGCGCGCGGCACTGCAAAGCGTCAACCCGAAAGGCTATAAGCGCACATATCAACTTTTCGCCCACGCGGATGCCGCGCATGGCGATCGTCTTTCCGGTCTCGCGATGCCGGCTCTATTCATAACCGGCTCTGAGGACAGGAATTCCTCACCTGCAATGTCGGCGGCAATGGCGCGCCTCGCGCCACGCGGTCGCTGCGTCGTTCTGGAGGGCGAACGACACATGATGGCCATAGCCTCGCCCGATACGGTCACACGGCGCATCGTCGATTTTCTAGAGAGCAACGACGGCGCAAGCCGATCGGAGCGACCGGCGATGGACACAGCGTTCGACGCGGGCGAATTCAGGCGGGCGCTCGGTTCTTTCCTGACCGGCGTTACCATCGTCACCGCGATCGGCCCGGAAGGAGAGCCTCGGGGGTTCACTGCCAATTCGTTTACATCCGTTTCGCTCGATCCGCCCCTTGTTCTGGTCTGCATCGCCAAGAAAGCGCTGGGTCATCCCGTGTTTTCGACCTCGAAGTGCTTTGCCATCAACGTGCTCTCGGAGGAACAGAGAGCCGCGTCCGGCGTCTTTGCTTCGAAATCGCAGGACAAGTTCTCGGCTGTCGAATGGCGTTTCGGCCCGACCGGCAGCCCGTTGCTCGGCGGATCGGTGGCGACGTTTGACTGTGACATGGAGCAGTTGGTCGACGCCGGCGATCATTCGATCCTCATCGGCCGCGTTCGCGAATTCTCTCACAATTCATCGCAGCCCCTCGGCTATTGCCGTGGCGCCTATGTCTCGCCCGGTCTCAGCCAGGAAGCGCTGGCGGCCGCGCCGCCCGACATGGAGGTCGGCGCTATCCTCGAAGATGAAGGCCGCGTGCTGTTCTTCGAAACCGTCGACGGCTTTTTCGAACTGCCGGCGGGCCGAGGACTCGGGACGCCCGGCGACACGCGAAGCCTCAAGGGACGCCTCGCCGCGAAAGCGATCGAGGCTCATCTCGGATTCCTGTTTGCGGTCTGGGACGACGCAGCAAACCCATCGCGAACGCATGTCTACTACCGCGGCACGGTAGACGCGCCGCACTCCAGCGATGGCCAGGTCCGGCTCGTCGACATCGACAGGATTGCCGGACTGAACATCGCCGACGCCGCTGTGCGCTCGATGCTTGCCCGCTACGTTCGAGAGTGTCGGGAGGATGCGTTTGGAGTCTATGTCGGCAACGAGGTCGAAGGTGAAGTCCGTCCGCTCGCCAAGCCGATGTCCATGAAACCCTCCATTTCCAATCCGGGGTGAACAGAAATGAAGTTCTCGCTCTTCGTCCATATGGAACGCTCGGATCCTGCAAAGCCGCATGCCGAGCTCATCGACGAGCTTGAGGAACTGGTTCTGATGGCCGAGGCAGCAGGCTTCGAGACGGCCTGGATCGGCGAACACCACGGCATGGAGTTCACCATCTCGCCGAACCCGTTCATCAACATCGCCTATCTCGGCGCCAGGACGAAGCGCATCCGGCTCGGCACGGGAACGGTCATCGCGCCGTTCTGGCATCCGATCAAGCTCGCCGGCGAAGCGGCCATGACTGACGTCATCACGGGCGGCCGGCTCGACATCGGCATCGCGCGCGGCGCCTACGTTTACGAATACCAACGCCTGTTCCCCGGGCTCGACGCCTGGGGCGCGGGCCAGCGCATGCGCGAGATCATCCCCGCTATCAAGGGCCTTTGGGAAGGCGACTTCGAGATGTCCGGGGAGTTCTGGTCGTTTCCGCCCACCACCTCGTCGCCCAAGCCGGTGCAAAAGCCGCACCCGCCGATCTGGGTGGCGGCGCGCGATCCGAACTCGCACGACTTCGCCGTGTCCAACGGCTGCAACGTCCAGGTCACGCCGCTCGCCTCCGGCGACGGTGAAGTAACCAGCCTGATGGAGCGCTTCAACGCTGCGTGCGCGGCGCATCCGGACATGGCGCGCCCCGACATCATGCTGCTGATGCACACATTCGTTGCCGAGGACGCCGCCGATGCGGAGCAGCTGACGAAGGACCTGTCGCTGTTCTACTGCCAGTTCGGCGCGTGGTTCCAGAACAAGAAGCCCGTTCGCCAAGGCATATTGGAAGCGCTCACCGACGACGAGATCGCGGCCATGCCGCAATACGCGCCGGACAAGATCCGACAGAACCTGGTTATCGGCGAAGCCGAAGTGGTGATCACCCGGCTGAAGGCATACGAGGCGCTCGGCTACGACCAATATTCGATCTGGATCGACAGCGGCCTGCCACACGAACGCAAGAAGAAGTCCCTGCAGCTGTTCGTCGACAAGGTGATGCCGGCCTTCCGGCACGGGAGGCCGCAATGACCCTTGTGGCCTTCAGGAACTTCATAGACGGGGCGTTCGATCCGCCGACGGCCACCTTCGAAAGCATCGATCCATCAACCGGAGCGCCCTGGGCGACGATGCCGGCCGCGACGGAAGCCGATGTCGACCGCGCCGTCGAAGCGGCGCACCGGACTTTGCACTCCGCCGCCTGGGCCTCGCTGACAGCGACGGCGCGCGGCAAGCTGCTGGCGTGCCTCGGCGACCTGGTGGTCGCCAATGCCGGCCGCCTGGCCGAACTGGAGACGCGCGACACCGGCAAGATCATCCGCGAGACCCGCGCCCAGATCGCCTATGTCGGCGACTATTACCGCTACTATGGCGGGCTTGCCGACAAGCATGAAGGCTCGCATGTGCCTATCGACAAGGCCGATATGGACGTCACCATCCGGCGCGAGCCGATCGGCGTCGTCGCCGCCGTCGTGCCGTGGAATTCGCAACTCTTCCTTTCGGCCGTCAAGCTCGGCCCGGCGCTGGCGGCCGGCTGCACGGTCGTCCTGAAAGCCTCGGAGGACGGCCCAGCGCCGCTGCTGGCCTTCGCGGAGCTCGTTCACGAGGCCGGATTTCCCGCCGGAAGCGTCAGCATACTGAACGGGTTCGGGCACGATTGCGGCCGACGCCTGACTAGTCATCCACTGGTCTCACGCGTCGCCTTCACCGGCGGACCCTCGACCGCTCGCGCGGTCGTCCGCAACACGGCGGAAAATCTCGCTTACACGACGCTGGAGCTGGGCGGGAAAAGCCCGGTTGTCGTTTTCGCCGACGCAGATCTGGACAGTGCGGCAAACGCGGTCGTGGCCGGGATTTTCGCGGCGTCTGGACAAAGCTGTGTCGCAGGCTCCCGGCTGCTGGTCGAGCGTTCGGTAAAGGCCAATTTCCTGGACAGGCTCAAGCGCAAGGCCGAGGCCATTAGAATCGGCGATCCGCAGGATCCGGCCACCGAAATGGGACCGCTGGCAACGCTACGCCAGCGGGAATGGATCGAAAAGATCGTTGCCGAGAGCCTCGCCAATGGCGGGACGCTGGTCACCGGCGGAAAAAGGCCCAACGGTCATCCGCACGGCTTCTACTACGCACCGACCATCATCGACGCCAAGGATACAGGGCTGCCCTGCGTGCGGGAGGAGCTGTTCGGTCCGGTGCTCAGCGTGCTTGCCTTCGACACGGAAGCTGAAGCACTGGCGCTTGCCAACGATACGCCGTTCGGCCTGGCCTCGGGCGTGTTCACCACCAATCTCGCCAAGGCGCACCGCATGGCGCGCGAGATCCATGCAGGCGTCGTCTGGGTCAACACATACCGCGCCGTTTCGCCGCTCGTGCCGTTCGGCGGCTATGGTCAGTCGGGGCTCGGCCGTGAGGGCGGGGCCGACGCCATCCGCGATTACACGCGCTCGAAATCCGTCTGGATACGAACATCCGACGAGCCGATCCCGGATCCGTTCGTCATGCGATGAGGCCGGCGCCGCGGTCGCGCAATTTCATAACAACAAGAAACCAAGCAACCAACAGAGGAGAATGACATGAAACTGATTTTGACCGGCCTCCTGGCCGGGCTCCTGGCAGCCACTGCCGCGCACGCCGATGAAATGGTGTTCACCAGCTGGGGCGGAACCACCCAGGAAGCGCAGACCAAATCCTGGGCTGCTCCGTTCGAAGCGAGCTCCGGCATCAAGGTGCTGCAGGACGGCCCAACGGACTACGGCAAGCTGAAGGCCATGGTGGAAGGCGGCAGCGTCGCCTGGGATGTCGTCGATGTCGAAATGGATTTCGCCATCAAGGCGGCCAAGGATGGCCTGCTGGAGCCGATCGATTTCAGCGTCGTGCCGAAAGCCGATCTCGATCCTCGCTTCACCACCGACCATGCCGTCGGCAGCTTCTACTACTCATTCGTTCTTGCCTGGAACAAAGGGGCCGTGTCGGGCGAACCGACGGGCTGGGCCGACATGTTCGACCTGACGAAATTTCCCGGTAAGCGCACCTTTTATAAATGGTCGGCGCCGGGCGTCATCGAGATCGCGCTTTTGGCCGATGGAGTGCCTGCGGACAAGCTCTACCCGCTCGACCTCGACCGGGCTTTCAAGAAACTCGACACGATCAAGCCGGAAATCGTCTGGTGGGACAGCGGCGCGCAGTCGCAACAGCTGATCGCTTCCGGTGAAGCGGCCTTCGGCCAGCTCTGGAACGGACGCGTCTTCGCCCTCGAGCAGGACGGCGCCGATGTCGGCGCATCCTGGAATCAGAACATGACCGCCGCCGACGTACTCGTCATCCCCAAAGGTTCTAAGAACAAGGCGAGCGCCATGAAATTCCTGGCCACCGCGACAAGCCCGAAAAGCCAGGCAATGTTTGCCGAAGCTAGCGGCTACGCACCCATCAATACTGCAGCCAAGGCCGAAATGCCGGCCGATGTCGTCAAGTCGCTACCGGACGCCTATGTCGACGGGCAGATCGACCTCGACATGAACTACTGGGCTGAAAACCGCGACGCGATCGCGGAGCGCTGGTACGCCTGGCAGGCCAAATAGCCGCTGACTTCACCTGTGAACCGGCGGGACGCTGCAAGGCGTCCCGCCTGATCTGACGGGATCATCGCCATGTCGGGCAATTTGCTTCATCGACCGCCAATCCTCCGAGGGCCGGATGGCATCGGCGGCGCCTTACCGGCGCTGATCCTTATCATCCTGTTCTTCGTGGTGCCGGTCGTTGCGTTGCTGCTGCGCAGCGTAACCGAACCCGTACCGGGCCTGCAGAACTACGCCACCCTGTTTGGCCACGGCACCTATGCGCGGGTCTTCTTCAACACCTTTCTGGTCGCCACCGTCGTCACCGCCGTCACCGTCATCGTGGCGTTTCCGGTCGCCTGGATGCTGGCGATCATGCCGCCCGCCCTCGGTTCGATTGTCTTCGGCATCATCATCCTGTCGATGTGGACCAATCTGCTCACCCGCACCTATGCCTGGATGGTGCTGCTTCAACGCACCGGCGTCATCAACCGGACACTGATGGATATCGGCCTGATCAGCGAGCCGCTGCCGCTGATCAACAACCTGACCGGCGTCACCATCGGCATGGTCTACATTATGCTGCCCTTCATGATACTTCCACTGGTCGGAACCCTGTGCGCCATTGATCCGATGACACTGCGTGCCGCCGCTCTGTGCGGTGCGAGCCCCTTCGATGCCTTCCGCCGCATCCTGCTGCCTTTGTCGCTTCCGGGAATCGCTGCAGGCGGCCTGATGGTCTTCGTCATGTCGCTCGGCTATTTCGTGACGCCCACGCTGCTCGGCGGCACCTCCAACATGATGCTCGCCGGAATGATCGCCCAGATGATCCAGTCCTTGCTCAACTGGGGGCTCGGAAGCGCGGCCGCTTTCATCCTGCTTTTGGTCACCATGGCGCTCTACGCGCTGCAACTGCGCCTCGTCGGCGCCAAGCGCATGACAGGAGGCATCTGAGATGCTGCTCGATTACGACCGGCTGGGCTGGCTACGGGCAGCCCTTCTGGGTTTCACCGGCCTGGTTGCCGCGTTTTTGTTGCTGCCGGTGGTCTTCATCGTGCTTCTGTCGTTCGGATCGTCGCGATGGCTGGCTTTTCCGCCGCCCGGCTGGACGCTGAAATGGTATGAGGAACTCTTCGCCGATCCGGCCTGGCTCGAAGCGGCGCTGACCAGCGCGCGCATTGCCACCATGGCTGCGATTCTTGCCGTCGCCATCGGACTCCTGGCTTCTTTCGCCCTGGTCAGGGGACAGTTTCGCGGGCGCAACACGCTTCGCGGCCTTCTGCTGACGCCAATGGTGTTGCCGGTCGTCGTCTTCGCCATCGCCATCTACGCATTCTTCCTGCGGATCGGGCTCGGCGGCACCACGGCAGGCTTCGTCATCGCCCATACAGTCCTGGCACTCCCCTTCGCCATCATTCCCATCACCGCGGCACTCGAAGGCTTCGACAAATCCGTCGAGGACGCGGCGATCGTCTGCGGCGCGAGCCCATTCGAAGCAAAACTCCGGGTCACCTTGCCGGCGATCAAGATCGGGATCTTCTCGGCGGCGATCTTCGCCTTTCTCGCCTCATGGGACGAGGTGGTGGTCGCGATCTTCATGGCCAGCCCCACCTTGCAGACCTTGCCGGTCAAGATCTGGGGCAGCCTGCGCCAGGATCTGAGCCCGGTCATCGCCGCGGCCTCCAGCCTTCTCGTTCTTCTGACGCTGAGCCTGATGATCGTAACGGCACTCATTCGGCGGAAATTGTCGAAATGACCGAACCCTTCCTCTCCATTCGCGACCTGCGCAAGGCGTTCGGCAGCTTCGTCGCCGTGCACGACGTCACGATCGATATACCCAAGGGCGAGTTCCTGACCTTTCTCGGCCCTTCCGGCTCCGGCAAGTCGACGACGCTCTACGCAATCGCCGGCTTTCAGCATCCGACATCCGGCGACGTTCTTCTCGAAGGCAGGTCGCTGCTGTCGGTGCCGTCGCACAAGCGCAATATCGGCATGGTGTTCCAGCGCTACACGCTGTTCCAGCACCTCACCGTCGCCGAGAACGTTGCCTTTCCGCTACGCGTGCGGCGCCGGCCGGACGCCGAGGTCAAACGAAAAGTCGCCGAGATGCTGTCGCTGGTGCGGCTGGAAAGCTTCGGCACCCGATATCCGGGCGCGCTATCGGGCGGACAGCAGCAGCGCGTGGCGCTTGCCCGGGCGCTTGCCTACGATCCGCCGATCCTTCTGATGGACGAGCCGCTTTCGGCACTCGACAAGAAGCTGCGCGAGGAAATCCAGGCCGAGATACGGCGCATCCACCGCGAAACCGGCGTAACGATCCTTTACGTCACCCACGATCAGGACGAGGCCCTGCATCTTTCTGATCACATCGCCCTGTTTCGGGATGGGCGCATCGAGCAGATCGGTACTGGCGAGGACCTCTATCTGAGACCTGCGAGCGAATTCGTGGCCAGCTTCATCGGAAATTCCAACTTCTTGCCGGCCGAACATCTTGAAACCGTCAACGGCTCCGCCACGATCCGCCTGGCCGATGGCTCGGTTGTCTCGGGTGTCAGGATCGATCAGGACTTCAGCCATGGCCAGAAGACCAGGCTGATGGTGCGGCCGGAAGCGTTTCGGCTGAGACCCGGCCCGGCCACTGCCGGGCTTGCGGTCGAGTTCATCGACACCGCCTTTTTCGGCGAGCGGCGGCGCGTCATCGCGCGCACCGCAGCCGGCCAGGAGATCGACGTCAGGCCGACTTCCGACATGGCAGAAGCACAGGAAGGCATCGCCCCGAGCAGACAGCAGATTTTTTTCGATCCCGCCGCCGCATTTCTATTTCCCGCCTGACGGACGACAGTTTGCGACAGGCCCGACATTACGGTTAGGGGCAGCACCGGCCGGCCAGATGCTTAATGTGGACGGCGGCATTGTGCTGAGCTGACAGGACGTAGTGGCTAGGTCAATGACGCTGGCCGGGCAATATCTCGTTTTGCAGGCAGCTTTTTTGCTTTGCCTACCATTCGACTGTCGCTCCTTCTGGGTGCTTCGGGGCACGAGCTTGATCACTGCCGGCCGGCGTCACGGCCGCACGGCCGGCGTTTCGACCAGCATGCCGCGGGCCCGCTCCGTCAGATGGAGCTCCAGGTCAACGAGTTCCGCCGCGCCGAAGGCGAAGGGCTCGGCCCTGACCCCGATCATGCAGTTGCGCAGGCGCCGTTGCAGCGAACCGACCGTCTGCCACTCCAGCCGGTAGAGCGGATAGCCCGTCGGATGCGCCTGCGGGATGACGCTGCCGCCTAGTCGTTTTCCCCAATTGCCGTCGTGGCAGGAGGCGCAGGAGAGCTCGAGCTGGCCGATGCGGCTCTGGAACAGACGCCGGCCGTTGTCGCGAAACGGCGCGAGCCGGGCGTCGGTCGCCGGCGTGATCGGCATGCCGCGCGACTGGTGCGCCACATAGGTCGTCAGGGCGAGCAACGCGTTAGACTCAGGCGCCAGCGGCTCGGCCTGCTGCTGCCGCGTTCGGCAGGAGTTGATACGCCCGGCAAGATCGATCGGTCGTTCCGTCGCCTCATCAAAGGCCGGGTAGCGCGTGGCAACGCCGCGCATCGTCTGAGAGGCGTCGCCATGGCAGCCGGAGCAGGTGACACCCGCCCTTCCTTCCGCCTGCTGCCAGAGCTGCTCGCCTTGCAGCACCCACAGCATGCCGGGGTTGCTCATGTCGTCGGCCTGCAAAGCCTGTGTCTCCGGCGTCATGAAGTCGAAGCCGGAGCGCCTTCCGCCTTCTTCGATGGCGACAGCGATGGCCATGCTGCAGACGAGCGCCGCGATGATCCCCGCAAGGCCCCAGAGGGCGCGCATCAGCTCACCGTGATTTCGGCCGACGCGGTTTGCGTCTTTCCAACATCGTCGGTCCAGGTGAACTTGATCGTGCCGCTCGTCGAAGCGACGAGCGTGAAGGCGAAGAAGGGATTGGCCGATACCGCCGGATGGAGATCGGCCCAAAACACCTCCTCGCCTCCATAGGTACAGGCGAAACGGCGGATGATGTCGCGGGGGATGTTGGAGCCGTTCGGGCCGACGCGGTAGCCGGTTTCCATTGGATGCGCGATCATCGCCCTGACCTCGACGATTTCGCCGCGTTTGACCGTCTTCGGCACGTTGATGAGCGCGCGAGCCATTATGAGAGATCCTCGATGCAGGCGGCCAGCGTGACGATCGCGCTCGCCCTGCTCGACCAGAAGCTGCCGTCGCTCATCTCCGCGACGGCGACCACCACCTGGGAGCTAGCAAGCCGAATCCGCGTCGAGACCGCGGCGCGGCCAGAGCGCGGGCCGAGATGGAAGACCGCGACATTCGCCTCCGGGTTCTTCTCGTTGAAGACCGCGATGCGGCGGACATGATCGCCCGCGGTCATCGGGCTCTCGGCGGCGACTGTGATCCCGACCGCATTGCCGTTCTCAACCAGAGGTGGCAGGTCGAGCCGGACGCGGCCGTCGAGAACGTCGGCTCCCCTGGTGAAGGCGCGGATCGCTTCGTCGAGGCTCGGACGGGCAATGGCCCAGCGCGGCAGACTGGTCACCAGCAGGCCGGTCATGCCGGCCCGAAGAAGTTGCCGCCGTCCGACCAACCTTCCGTGAACTCGAAGCGGGCCTTCGTGCATGATCACCCCTTCAGCGTCGTGAGATAGGCGACGATATCCTCGATATCGGCACCGGTCAGGATCGGCTTGCCGCGCCAGACGGTGGCGACGCGCCGGCCTTCCTCATCCGCGATCCTGTAGTAGGCAGGCATGATCGTATTCGGCGCCAGCCGCTTCATGTCGACCACGCGCAGCCGGATCTGGCCTTCAGAAAGCCTCGCCCCGACGCCTGTCAGGTCGGGCGCCAGCGTGCCGTGCAGATGCGCATCGGGAAATGGCCCGCTGTGGCAGAGCGTGCAGAGGCTGCGCTGCCGGTCCGAGATCAGCGCGGCGCCCCGCGCCGGATCGCCCTTGCCGCCGGCCAGAGGCTCCATGATCGTATCGCCGGTCACGGCATAGGACCTCGCCTCCTCGCCGGCACCGGGCGTGGCCGCACGCAGCAATCCCGTAAGAGCAAGGCAAGCCATCCTCATCATCCGAACACTTCATTGGTGATCGTTCGGAACCAGTCCTGCGCATAGGCTGCTTCCAGTTCGCGGACGGAGGGTGGCGCTTCGAGCGGGCTGGTGCCGCCCGCACCCTCCACCTCGGCAAGCAGGCCGGCGCGCGGCTGGTAGACGCCGGCGATCGAGATGCCGTAGCCGGGCGCGACCAGGCTGTAGCAAGTATTGATGAGCTTCGGCGGCACCGGCTGCCGCTCCCTGACGAGGGCGGCGACCGCCGCGGCGCAGGCTTTTGCCTGGGCGTTGGCGCTGAAGGCGGATTTCGGCATCGCCCCGCCGATCGCCGCGTCGCCGATGACATGGATCGATGGCTGCAGCCGGGACTCGAAGGTGACCGGGTCGATCGGGCACCAGCCCGTCTGATCCGCGACGCCGGCCGACTGCGCGATCTTGCCCGCGCGCTGCGGCGGGATCACGTTGGCGATAGCGGCCTTGTGGCTGCCGAACTCGGTCACCAGCGTCCTTGTCGCCGGGTCGACTTCCGTTACCCTGCCGCCCGAGGACAGCGGCACCCATTCGATCAGGCCGGGATAGAGCTCCAGCCAGGCCGCTTCGAACAGCCGCTGCTTCGAAAAGGCATCCTTGGCGTCGAGGATGATCAGCTTGGAACGTGGCTTGCTGGTCTTGAGGTAGTGCGCGATCAGGCTTGCCCGCTCGTAGGGACCGGGCGGGCAGCGGAACGGATTGGCTGGCGCGGAGAGGATGACGACCCCACCGTCCGGCATCGCCGTGAGCTGGTCGCGCAGCAGCAGCGTCTGCGCCCCCGCCTTCCAGGCATGCGGCATGATCTCTGCCGCCGCCTCGTCGTAGCCCGGCAACGCGTCAAAGCGCAGGTCGACACCCGGCGCCAGCACCAGCCTGACGTAGCCGATGTCCGTACCGTCATCCAGCCGAACGCGCCGGCGCTCGGCATCGACGGCGACCGCGCGCCTGCGGATCAGCCTGACGTCGCTGAACCGGTCATAGCGGAAGGTCTGCGCCTCGATGCCGCGCAGCCCTGCAAGCACGGCATTGCTGAACGGGCAGGCCAAATAGTCCGCCTCCGGCTCGATCAGCGTCACGGCAAGGTCGCGATCCAGTTGCTTCAGTGCCCGGGCGCAGCTGGCCCCGGCAAAGCCGCCGCCGACCACGAGCACACTGGGCTGCGCCTGCGCGCGCACCTGCGGCGCGGCAAGGACGGCCGCGGCGACGCTGGCCGCCGCGCCGCCGATCCAGGCTCTACGGCTTGGCATGGCGTGCCGCCTCCGGCTTGGCGAGCCATTCGGCGATGGCGCGCGTCTCTTCCTCGGTAAATCCCCTGGCGATGCGATCCATCACAGTCGCCTCACGCTCACCGGAACGGAAGGCCTGCATCGGGGCGACGATATCAGCCGCCGCGTGGCCGTCGAGCGAGGGGATGGCTGAGCCGAGCGCCGCCGGCCCGTGACAACCGGTGCATGCCGCCGCACCGGGCGCCGCGTCGGCCCATGCCGGCGCGCTAGCCACGAGCGTCATAAGCAAGACGGGCGCGAGCGATCGTCTGCCGCGCCTATCCTTCGAAGCGCTCAGGTCATGCGAGGTCATGGTTCTTCAGCGGCAGCGTGCGGATGCGCTTTCCGGTGGCGGCGAAGATCGCATTGAGGACGGCCGGCGCGGCGACCGCGATGGTCGGCTCGCCGACGCCGCCCCAGAAGCCGCCGGACGGCAGTATGATCGTCTCCACCGCCGGCATGTCGGCCATGCGCACGACCTCGTAGCTGTCGAAGTTCTCCTGTTCCATGCGGCCGCCGTTGACGGTGCATTCGCCGTAGATGCAGGCGGATAGACCATAGACGAAGGAGCCTTCGACCTGCCGCTCCACCTGTGCGGGGTTGACGACATGACCCGGATCGGTGGCCGCCACGATGCGGAGGATCCTGAGCTGCCCGTCGGTGACCGATACCTCCGCTGCCGCCGCCACATAACTGCCGAAGCCCATGATCTGCGCCAGGCCGCGGTGAATGCCAGCCGCGGGCGGGGTATCCCAGCCGATCCGTTCGGCAACCGCCTCCAACACGGCGAGGTGCTTTGGATGGTTGGCCATCAGCTTGCGTCGGAAGGCGAGCGGGTCGACGCCGGCCGCATGGGCGAGTTCGTCCATGAAACACTCGACGTAGAGCGCGTTCTGGTTGAGGTTCACGCCACGCCAGAAGCCTGGCGGGATCGGCGGGTTGCGCATGGCATGGTCGACAAGCAGATTGTCCACCGTATATCCCAGCGTGCCTTCCGTGCCATTGAGGACGAGGCCCTGGAAGACGACCGGGTCCATGCCGTTCTGCATGCCTTCCGGCCGCACCGCGGCAAGGATCGACTGGCCGGATATGCGCATGTGCAGAGCGGTCAGGTTGCCGTCCGCGTCGAGCGCGCCCGTCAGCCGGCATCGCGTGGTCGGGTGATAGGCGCCGTGCAGCATGTCCTCCTCGCGCGACCAGACGAGCTTTACGGGCGCTCCTGGCACCTGCCTGGCGATGCTGACCGACTGGCGCACGTAGTCCTGGAAGTTGCCCCGCCGGCCGAAGCCGCCGCCGAGATGGATCTTGTGCACCTCGCATTGCTGCACCGGAAGGCCGGCGGCCTCGGCCGCCGCCGCAAGGCTCGCCTCGCCGTTCTGGGTCGGCACCCATACCTCGCAACGCTCCGGCGTGTAGAGCGCCGTCGCGTTCATCGGCTCCATGGTCGCGTGGTTCTGATAGGGGAAGGCATAGGTCGCCGTGACCGTCCGGTCGGCAGCGGACAGGGCAGCACCAGCATCGCCCTGCTCGGCGCCGATGAAGGCGTCATTCGCGCCGAGCCCCTCTTCGAGCATCGCCGCGATCGAGGCGCTGGTGACCTGCCTGTTGGGACCTTCGTCCCAGACGACCGGCAGGGCATCGAGAGCGGTCTTTGCCCGCCACCACGTGTCGGCGACAACCGCAACGGCGGTCTCGTCGACCTGAACGACGGTGCGCACGCCGGGCATGCTCGCGACCGCCGCCGCGTCGAAGCTCTCCACCTTGCCGCCGAAATACGGGCAGGCCCGGATCGCCGCGTTGAGCATGTTCGGCAGCTTGAGGTCGACGCCATAGACCTGGCTGCCGTTGAGCTTGTCAGCGGTGTCGAGCCGCGGCAGCGGCTTGCCGGCTATGGTCCAATCCTTCGGGTCCTTCAGCGTAACATTGGCAGGCGGCGTCATCCGCGCGGCGGCGGCGGCCAACTGTCCATAAAAGGTGGCGCGATCCGATGCTGGATGTGTGACCATGCCCATCCTGGCGGTGCATTCGCTGGCCGGCACACCCCATTCGGCGGCCGCTGCGGCGATCAGCATCTCGCGCGCGACGGCGCCACCAATGCGCACATATTCGTGCGACTCGCGGATGCCGCGGCTGCCCCCGGTCGAGAAATTGCCCCACACGCGATCGCGCGCGAGGTTCTGCGCCGGCGACGGATATTCGGTCGTGACCTTGGACCAGTCGCAATTCAACTCCTCGGCGACCAGTTGCGCCAGGCCGGTCAGCGTCCCCTGCCCCATCTCGGAGCGGGCGATGCGGATGACCACCGTGTCGTCGGGCCTGATCACCACCCAGGCATTGATCTCCGGCGCCGTCTCGGCGCCCTCGGCAAGTGCCGCCTTGATGAACGGCAGGTTGAAGCCCAGGGACAGACCGCCGGCCGTGGTGGCCACGCCGACGATGAAGCTGCGGCGGGAGATGGAAATTATGGCGTTCATGAACGTTCTCCTTCAACCGCGCTGCACAGCTTCGCCGCTATTGGCGGCCAGCTTGATCGCGGCGCGCACCCGGTTGTAGGTGCCGCAGCGGCAGATATTGGTGATCTCGGCGTTGATGTCCTCGTCCGTCGGATTCGGGTTCTGCATGAGCAGACCCGCCGCAGCCATGATCATGCCAGCCTGGCAGTAACCGCATTGCGGCACATCGAGTGCCAGCCACGCCTGTTGGACCGGATGCGAACTGTCCGGCGAAAGCCCCTCGATCGTGGTGATTTGCTGGTCCGGCTCGACCGCGCTCACCGGAAGCACGCAGGAGCGCGTGGCGACGCCGTCTATATGGACGGTACAGGCGCCGCAGGCGGCAACCCCGCAGCCGTACTTCGTCCCGGTAAGCCCGATCTGCTCGCGGATCACCCACAGCAGCGGCGTGTCCGGATCGACCTCGATATCACGGGGCGCGCCGTTGATGGTTAGTCTGGCCATTGTGCAAATCCTTTCGAACAAGGCTGGCGAGGACCGCCGGCCGGATGCCGTGCAGCATGGCCTGGCGGCAAAGACCGGAAGTCCCGGCTAGCGACGAGGCCAAGCTAGCCAGGAGCTGTCGCAGAACCTTGTCCGGACGACCGGTAGTTCATCGCAAGCTGTCGCAGGCGCGGGCGCTGATACACTTCGTTACACTTCTCACGTTTTGTTGAACCTGCGCGAGCTTGCCGCCATGGTGCGGAAGGTGATCATCCGTGTAGACGCGAACTAGATATCGTCGATACTGGCCGACTATTTGGCGGCCTTGGAGCAATGCATGGAAGCAGCGCAGCACATCGCGGTCGTCGACGACCACAGGGACATCCGCGATCTCGTGGGGAAGTACCTCACCCAGCAGGGTTACCGCGTCAGTGTCGCCGACAGCACCGCGGCGCTCAAGCGGCTGCTCGACCGCAGCCTGCCCGACCTCATCGTCCTCGACATCATGATGCCTGGCGACGACGGCATTACCGCCTGCCGGCACGTGCGCGGGACGGTCGACGTTCCGATCATCTTCCTGACCGCCATGGCCGAGGAGATCGACCGGATCGTCGGCCTTGAAATCGGGGCCGACGACTATCTGACCAAGCCGTTCAATCCGCGGGAATTGCTGGCGCGGATCAAGGCCGTGCTCAGGCGCGTTCACAGCCTGCCGCCGCAGCGTGGCCGTCTCAAGTCGAACGCGTTGCGGTTCGACCGCTGGACGCTGAATGTCGGCCGCCGCGAGCTGGTTGGGCTCGACGGCGTGGCGGTAGCGCTCAGCACGGCTGAATTCCGCCTTCTGACCGCCTTCATCGAGCATGTCGGGATCGTGCTCAGCCGGGATCAACTGCTCGACCTCACGGTCGGGCGCACCGCCGACGGTTTCGACCGGGCCATCGACAACCAGGTGAGCCGGCTGCGCAAGAAGATCGAGGCGGACCCGAAGAACCCGATGCTGATCAAGACGCACTGGGGCGGCGGCTATTGCTTCACGGCCGAGGTGGCCCAGGCATGATGCTGTTGTGGAGACGCAGCCTGGCGGCCCGCTTCCTCATGCTGGTGCTGCTTGCGCTTGCCCTGTCGCAGGCGATCACCTTTCTGATCTCGTGGGACGAGCGTGGACAGGCCTTGCATGCGGCGGCCAAGGGCGAGTTCGTCAGCCGCACGTCCTCCCTTGCCCTTCTGCTGGACACGACGCCGCCCTCGCTTCGGCCCGACATCCTCAACGTCAGCGGCACGGCTTATACGCGCTTCTGGACCTCGGACGACGGCCCGAGCAATCCCCTCGCCTGGCAACAGGAAGCCCTGACGCAGCTCGCCAAGCCGCTGCCCGGAATTGCCGGCAAGTATGCCGCCTATATGAACGGACAGGCTTCGAGCGCAGTCGATGCCGCCGATCCTTCCGTGCCGCCGCGCATGCTGGATTTGTCCGGCAATGGCAGGCCGTTCTCGCGGCCGGCCAAGTTTCTTTATATGGACGCCGCCCCAAACGGCATGGGCCTTTCCGTCCGCCTCGACGACAGCACATGGCTGAACGCCGCCTACGCCAAGGCGATGCCGAACGCCTTCTGGACGACGCAGTCAGCGATGTCGCTGGCGCTCACCGCACTCATCCTGTCCGCCATAGCGATTTTCGGGGCGCGTGCAATCGCGCGTCCGCTGCGACGCCTCGCCAATGCCGCTGAACTGTTCGGCCGCGGCGAGGCCGTGCCGCGGCTGCCGGAATCCGGGCCGGACGACATCCGCCAGACCGCCGAGGCGTTCAACCGCATGCAGGAGCGCCTGCAGCGCTTCGTCGAGGACCGCACACGCATGCTGGCAGCGATCAGCCACGACCTGCGCACGCCGCTGACCTCGCTCCGGCTGCGCGCGGAGTTCGTCCAGGATCCCGATCTCCAGGAAAAGATGCTGAAGACCATCGAGGAAATCCAGACGATGACGGAAGCGGCGCTCGCCTTCGCGCGCGAGGACGCCGCGGTAGAGGAGACGCGGACCGTCGATCTTTCGGCGCTGGTCGGTAGCCTATGCGACGATCTTGCGGAGCTGGGTCAAGACGTCACCGTCAGCGACGGACCCAAGGTGCTGTATCGCTGCCGTCCGGACTCGCTGCGCCGGGCGATCCGCAACCTCGTCGAAAATGCCGTCCGCTACGGCGAGCATGCCGAGGTGAGCCTGGTCAGTAGTGCCGACAGCCTGGACATCGTGATCGAGGACGCCGGATCCGGCATTCCGGCAGGCGATATGGAACAGGTGTTCGCCCCCTTCTTCCGCCTGGAGCAGTCGCGCAACCGGGAGACCGGCGGCGTCGGGCTCGGCCTGTCAATTGCCCGCGCCATCGCCCGCCACCACGGCGGCGACGTCGTGCTGGAGAACCGAAGCAAAGGCCTTCGCGCGGTCATCAGGCTGCCGCTGATCGACATGGCCAAGCAGCTTGCCCCGGCGCCTGTGCCTAAGACGACCCCTCCGACCGGACTGCGATCCTTGCCGGTTTGACCGAAACCCGTCCCGCGATCGGAACACGCGATGCCGTGCCACGATCCGATCATCGCCGCGGCAACGAAGGACAAGTCACCACCCGCATCCTCCCCAGCACCTTCCCTGGCCCGGCTGCCGCTCCCGCTGGTGAGCGGCTGGTCCTGCCCGGAGCTTCCTGCCACCAGCAAAGCCCATCCCCCAACGTTCCGCAGAGGTCATCCAATGAACCGTTCACAAGCCACGACACGCAACCACATCATTTCCGCTGGAGCTGCGGCCGCATCCCTGGCGACGTCTGCCACGCGAGCGCGCGCGTTCCTGGCTGGGCTTTTGGCCGCCGCTGGCCTGCTGTTGCCGGCCGCCGCTTTCGCGCAGCAGGTAGAAGGGGAGCGGCTGTTTCGGCAGCGCTGCGGCACCTGCCACAGCCTGGAGCCCGGCCAGAACAGGGTCGGCCCGCATCTGTCGAGCGTCATCGGCCGCACGGCCGGCAGTGTGGAGGGTGGCCGCTATTCGGCGGCACTGCGGGAGTCGGGCATCGTCTGGGAAGGCGGCATTCTTGATGCCTTTCTCGCGGCACCGCGACAGGCGGTGCCAGGCACGTCGATGACAGTGGGCGTTCCCAATGCCGCCCAGCGGGCAGCGATTATCGCCTATTTGGAAGGTGCGGTCACGCGGTAGCGTCCGGCCCGCACACTCAACGACCTGCGAGATTCATCGATGGCGGGACGATTTTCGTGCGCCGCATGTCCAACCACCCTCGTTGCATGGAGGGTGACTGGACATTTTTTGGATCGGGCAGTTCAGTATATTAACGGCCCGCCCATGGTGCACGACCCTTATGGGCCTTGCCCGGCTGTGGTTGTCCTTCTTGCGAGGCCACTACGGGTAGCGGCAAGGAAGCCGTATGACTCGTATCCAAGGTCATTTCGCGTTTGTCGACATCAGGAGCGAACCCGCGGGTCGGGTCGCGGTCCGGGTTTTGATTGGCAGCGAGAGAGACCCCTGTCGACAAGGCAAGAAGGGCGAAAGCCGTTACAAGTTTCTTCATCGTATTTTCCTTTCTTGGAATGAGCGGACCGCCGACCGGCGCCTCGCGCGGTGTTGACTCCCGCTTGCGAAACCGCTGTCGGCTTTCTGTCTCGTCACCATGACGAGGCTTCCTGCTCACGATTGAAACTTACGCCACGCCTGTCGCAGGGATTTGCCCGAGTACGATCGAAATGTACCCGAATGTATGCGAATCTACGCGAGAGCCGCGTAGTTCTTGGATTTCGGGTCGCTTCGACAAATTTGGCTACAATTTTTATCGGCCGGCTATCCGCGTTCGGGCGGCCAACACCTGTCGGCGTCGTCCTCAGATCCGGTAAGCGAGCGCTGTCGAAGGAACGGAAGTAGCGCTCCCGGTCGCTGCTTTCCGAAGATTGCGCGGAGTGCAGCTATGCGTTGCGTCGTTCCCTGAGCACTTGGGCCAGAAAATCCTTGACCGGATCGAGAACCGCATCCGGTTCGTGGGATACCCAGGCAGTGCGCCCGGCGTCGTTGGCGCCCGGCATCCAATGGGTGCTGCCTTCGATATGGGTGATTTCATAGGCTTCCATGTCGACATCGCCGGTGCTTGATATTTCGCAAGGAATGATGCCGGCGGCGCGGGTAGGTAGAACGGACAGATCCCGTGCAGCACAGGAAATCCGTTGCAAGTGACCATTTTGCGGAAATATGGGGAGGCTCGCCTGCCCCGCTACACCAGCTACCCGACGGCGCCGCGCTTCTCTCAGGCGGTCGGTGCCGATATCTATGAGGGCTGGCTGAGCGACCTTCCGTCCGGCGACCCCGTGTCGCTCTACCTCCACATCCCGTTTTGCCGGTCCATGTGCTGGTACTGCGGCTGTCACACCACCATCTCGAGGAAGGACCAGCCGATCCTCGATTATCTGGACGCGCTGCGAGAGGAAATCCGCATCGTCGCGGATCGCGCACCGAAAGGATTGCAGGTCGGCGAAGTCCATTTTGGCGGAGGCACGCCAACGATCATCGAGCCGGCGGAGTTCGCCTCGCTGATGGAACTCCTGCGCCAGCGCTTCGAGTTCACCGCAGCGGCTTCGATCGCCATCGAGATCGATCCCCGCACGCTCACGGCCGATATGGCCGAAGCTCTTGGCGCCGCCGGCATCGGCAGGGCAAGCCTTGGCGTGCAGAGCTTCGATCCGGTGGTGCAGAAGGCCGTCAACCGCATCCAAAGCGAGGAGCAGACAGCCGAAGCCGTCGACAATCTGCGGCGCCATGGCGTCGCCCGCATCAATTTCGACCTGATCTACGGCCTCCCGCACCAGACCGCGCAGTCCTGTGTTGATACCGCGACGGCAGCGGTTGCGATGAAACCGGATCGGCTCGCTGTCTTCGGCTATGCCCACGTCCCAACGTTCAAGAAGCATCAGCGAATGATCGACGAAGCCGCCTTGCCAGACAGCGCAGCGCGCAGCGAGCAGGCATCGGCCATTGCCGAAACGCTGGTTGCCGCCGGTTACCGGCAGATCGGCCTCGACCACTTTGCGCTGCCGGACGACGATCTGGTGCGGGCCCAGCAGACCGGGACCCTCAGACGGAACTTTCAGGGATACACGACCGACAACTGCAACACGCTGCTCGGCTTCGGCGCCTCCGCCATCGGCCGCACGCAGGAAGGCTATATCCAGAACGAGGTGGCGCCGGGCCTATATGCGCGCCATGTCGCCGCCGGCCGCCTTGCGACGTCGAAGGGCTACCGGCTGACGGCCGAGGATCTGGTACGAGCGGCAATCATCGAGCGGCTGATGTGCGACTTCGAGGCTGATGTGGCTGCGATCTGTGCGTCGCACGGCTTCGAGCCCGCCCGGATTCTCGAGACTGGTGGCCGGCTGGAAGAGCTGATGCAGGATGGCGTCCTCGACATGACGGATGGGTTCATCCGCGTTCGCCAGGATCACCGCTTCGTCATCCGTGCAGTCGCCGCCGCCTTCGATGCCTATCTGGACCAGTCGGTCCGCGCCCACAGCAAGGCGGCTTAGCCCGCTCCAGAAAATCGGGAGATCCAGACCGGCTTAGCTCGCGCGATGCCGGCATGGGGCACGCGTCCGATCGTACGCGCACAACCGAGGGGCGTGAAAAGGCCACACTGGTGACGGCTTGTCGCCGTTCCGTCACATGTGACATTGTGGCGATGCATTCGCGCATCGAGTCTTTTGAGTTCCACCCGATGGAAGGAGGAGTCACCGTGAGCCGCCTCGACCGCTCGCTGATTGCTGGGCTGTCTCCATTCCAGGGCGTGGCTCCGGCGGACCTCGATCGCATCCTTCAGAAGGCCCGTTCGTTGCGGATAGCGAAGGATGAGGCGGTTTTCGAGCAAGAGGGCGAAGCCCATTCCTTCTTCCTCCTGATCGCAGGGCATGTCCGCGTGGTGAAGACGACACTGGACGGTCAGCAGGTGATAGTGCGCTACATCAGTCCGGGGGAATTGATGGGCATCGCCCAGGCATTGGGCCGATCCACTTATCCGGCGAGCGCGATCGCAGCGGTCGATTGCGTGGCGCTGGCCTGGCCGGGCAACCTCTGGTCGGACTTCGCAACCGCTTTCCCAAATTTTGGCGCCAACACCTATAAGACGGTGGGGACCAGGCTCAACGACACGCACAGCCGTGTCGTCGAGATGGCTACCGAGCAGGTGGAACAGCGCGTTGCCCATGCGTTGCTACGTCTCGTCAAGCAGACCGGAAAGACCACGGACGAAGGCATTCTCATTGACTTTCCGATCTCACGCCAGGACATAGCGGAGATGACCGGCACGACGCTTCATACGGTCAGCCGTCTGCTCACCTCCTGGGAAGACAAGGGTCTGGTCAAGAGCGGCCGCCAGAAAGTGACTATTGTCGAACCGCACCGCCTGTTCCTGCTTGCGCAGGGACGCGCGGAGAAGAGCTGAAGCGACCTATCCCTTCATGGCATCGACCAGATCGTGGATGAGCCGTGTTTCGTCCACCTGATGCTCTTTGGCCGCGTCCGCCGGCGTGTGAAAGGATGCGATGGGACAGCCTACACAAAGCAATCCATGATCAAGAACGACGCGAATGGTGTCCGGCCACTCGCGCATGATTGCGTCCATCGTCATGTCGTCGTGAAACTTCGGTTTCATGGCTCCGCTCCTGGAACACATCATCAGGCTTCGGAGCGCCCCCGTCATTGCGGATCAGCAAACAGAAACGGCGAAAAAGGAATCGCCAGTCTTCCGCCACGGCGTCGGTACTTGCGGAACGTCTTGCGGCGAGAGTGCGATGTCGGCCGGCGTCTGGCGATCAACCGTGCCTAGACGGATTATGAACGACTCGACACCGTGATTGTCCACTAGCGACCCCGACCCCAATGCTTTTGGAAACGGATTTGCTTGCGTCAGCGCAAAGAACGTTCCGGTTGAAGCGATAAGCTTGGGCCAACAGTTTGGTGGAACGCGTCTCCAGCGCGATCCTGACAGAGGAGAACTATGGTGACCGGCGTCTCCCTTTCCCGCTGGACCATGTCCTACTTCGCCGCAGCGCTTGCCGCGCTCCTCCTGGCAGAGGGGCTGATGGCGGCCGGGTACGGCTACCCGTCCGCGTCAGTCGAGTCTCCGCGGACCCTTATCGTCGTGCATATCGTGACGATCGGCTGGCTAAGCCTGCTGATGTGCGGGGCGCTGTTCCAGTTCGTGCCGGTTCTGATCCACCGTCCGCTGTTCAACAATGTCCTGACCATGCCGGCACTTCTGTGCCTGCTTGGCGGTCTTGTTGCACTGCTTTCAGGATTTCTCTGGCTCGATGGGCAAATCGAGGACGCGCTGCCCTTCTTTCCTCTGGCGAGCATCCTGCTCGGCTTCGGCTTCGCCCTCGTGATATGGAACCTCGCCGGAACGCTGATATCCGGGCGGCCGCTTCCCCTGCCCGCGCGTTTCGTCGGTGTCGGACTGGTTGGAATCTCTCTGACCACGGCGCTCGGCACCATCTTCGCGCTGGTGCGCGGCGGCGTCACGGACGACGCCTATCTCATCGATCTTGCAGGGCGAGGTGTTTCCCTCCATGCGCTTGCCGGTCTCGCCGGCTGGCTCACCCTTTGCGCCATCGGCGTCAGCTACAGGCTGTTCGCCATGTTCATGCTGGCGCCGGAACTGGACCGGCGCGGCACCAGGCTCGTGCTGCATCTCGCCATATGCGCATTGGTCATCGCGGTGCCGGGCGGCATCCTGGCCATCCTGTCCGAGAGAAGTCTCGACCCGATGCTGCTCGCGGCCGGCACGGTCGGGTTCGCTGCGCTTGGGTTTTACGGCCGCGACATGCTGTATCTCTATCGCGCCCGCAAAAGACGGACGATTGAACTCAACACGCGCATGGCCGTGTTCGCCTTCGCCTCGCTGGGACTCACCGTCCTGCTCACCGCGATTCTTGCCGGGTTGGGTGCGCTGGAGCGGCACGCCGCAGCCGTCGTCTTCCTCGCGGCATTCGGCTGGCTTTCCGGGCTCGGACTGGCCATGCTCTACAAGATCGTGCCGTTCCTCACCTGGCTCGAATGCTATGGCCCGGTTCTCGGCAAGAAAGCCACGCCGCGCGTTCAGGACCTGGTCGTCGAAAACCGCGCCGAAAAGTGGTTCCTTTTGTATTTCGCGTCGGTTTGGGGAGGCGCGGCGGCCCTACTGTACGAGCATTCGCCGGCGTTCCAAGCGACTGCGGCGGGCATGCTTGTCGCGACCGCCGGGATAATTGTGCAGCTTCTGCGCGCCCGGCGCCTTGTCGATGTAAGCGCCGAAGCTCGTTTCCCCGAGGGGCGCATAGGCCCGGCCTGCTCTATTCGTTCGCCCAAAGGGCATGACAAAGGAAGGATGACGATCATGACGACATTCGTGGAACTGGACGTCCGGCCGATCCTGGCCGCAGGCGGAGAGCCGTTGGGTAAGATCATGGAGACGATCGGTGCGCTCGCTCCGGGCCAGGGATTCCGGCTGCTGGCGCCGTTCAGGCCGGTACCTCTGTTCCAGGCTCTCGGCTCGATGGGGTTTGCGCACGAGGATCGGGAAATCAGCGACGGCGATTGGGAAGTACTTTTCCGCCACGCCGACCAGGAGGATCTCGCGGACGAGATGGCGTCGGCCTTCGTCGAAGCGGCATGGCCAAGCCCGCTGATGCATCTCGACAATCGTGATCTCGAACCACCCGAGCCGATGGTTCGCATCCTGGCGGCGATCGAGGCGATGCAGACAGGCGAAGTCCTGTCAGCGCTGCTTTGCCGCGAGCCGGTCTTCCTTATGCCGGAACTGGAGAAGCGCGGCCACGACTGGCGCGGCGGGTTCGACCGCGACGGAACGACCTATCGGCTGCTCGTCCGGATCGGCGCCAGGCGCGAGGCTGCCGAATGAACGTGGCGGAGACCGACGATCTGGTCCGGCACGTCGAGGATGCGCTTCGCCTCGTGATCGACCCCGAGCTCGGCGGCAACATCGTCGAACTGGGACTGGTGTACTATGTCGCCATCCAGGAGGGTGGCACCGCGCACGTCGTCATGACCACGACAACGCCGGGCTGCCCAGCCACGGACTATCTCAAGGCAGGCGTTCGTGACAGCGCACGGACCGTGCCAGGCGTTAAATTCGTCGATGTCGCGCTCACCTACGAGCCGCCATGGTCGCCGAGGATGATGACACCAGACGCGCGACTGCGACTGGGCATCACGGACCGAGGTGGATGGTGAGCAGTTGCCCGGATTGCAAGGCTGTCGACGACATGCGGGACAATCACCCGGTGGAGCGTGTTTTGGGAGTGATCCGGCATGACCCGGTTCGTTGGACGGATGGCGTGCCCGAAATCGACGCCGCGGTGGCCGCGCGAGCGATGAAGTTCGCGGTCGAGTATTTCCTCAGGCAGATGCAGAGGGGCTCGATAAAGGGCCGCGTCGAGCGTGGGATTGGCGAGGACGAGGGCAGACACCGCCTTTCCTTCCAGCATCATGACCGCGAGTTGACGATGATCGTCGGTCATGATGGCGAGATCATCAGCCAGGAACTGACCGTGACCGCACCCAGGCGGAAACGGGTTTGACCGGGACGCAGTCAGAGAGCGGCAAATGGGCATTCGCCGGATATGCCAAGGGGATCGCGCGTGACCTCGGCCCCCGCAACATCACTGTGAATGTCGTACAGCCGGGGATCATGCCCACGGACATGGCCTCGGACGTCGCCGGTGAGCTTCCTGACCGCGAGGTCATCCTGGACATGCATCCGATCCGTCGCATCGCAACCCTTGAGGAAGTGGCTGAAACCATCTGCTTCCTCGCCGGACCTTCTGCGGGCTACATCAACAGTGAGACTATAAATATAGCCGGTGGTATCGGGATCTGAGCGCCGAAGATCGGGCGAAGAAGATCAAATGATTCAATAGACCTTCACGCAGTCCGCCTGGCCGCAACCGCAAAGAAACCGGTTGCGGCCATTTCCTCCTAATCAAGGCTCGCGGATGAGCTGACGAGCGCTTTTGGATGGATGATGGCCGAGATGGGCGCGCGAAGCAGACCGCCTTTGTGCGCGCCAATTTACGCTAGAGTGCTCTCGTCCTTTGAAGCGGCTCGACATCTTCCTAAAAGCGAGCGCAGATCGCACTTACAAGTCAAAGATGGAGAACGCTGGCTAATTGAGTGACATCCGGGCGGAAAAAGCAATTAGACGATGGCGAAAATCGCCGCCAAAACTACTCTATTACCGTCGTTTGTACCCGTCACTCCCACTCGATTGTTTCAACTCATGGTAATCAAATTGATTTTAAGAGGTAATTTATTTTCGCTCAGGCCGAGCATACCGTCAAAAATCTGGGCTGTTGACTTCATTGACGAATTTCGGCTGTTCGCGAATTCCGCGCTTTCGCGGACTATCGCTAGGACCGGTCGATTTTTTTTCGCAGACTGGCAGTGATCCCCTTGGCGACGTTGAGCTCGATCCGAGAAAACGCTGCGCAAGCTGGCGACCTGGGCGGCGCAACATTCAGTCCCGCATTCCCTCGGCTTCCGCCATCAGCCACTTCTCGAAGGTCTGTATCGATGCGCTCGGCGCGATATCTTGCGCCTTTGCGAACCAGTAGCCGTAGTCACTACGGTAGCCGAAACCGCTCGGGTTGGCGAGCCGCCCGGCTGCCAAGTCGTCGAGCATCAAGCCGCGCGGGATCAACGCCATACCCTGTCCAGCCAGTGCGGCGCGGATGACCATGGTGTAGTAGCCGAAGCGCGTCGTATGTCGCGCTTCCAGTCCGGCTTCGCCATGGCTCTCGGCAAAGTGTCGCCAATGCAGCGGGGTCTGGGGATGCTCCAACATCACACCGCTGGCTAGGTCCGCGATCGTCTGCGGCCAACCGGCCTTTTCCCAGTAGGACGGTGCGCTCACCAGGAGGACCTCACGCCCGAAGAGATAATGCGTCTCCTCCCCCTGCTGAGGCTTCGAGAGGAAACGGAATATGCCGTCCGGAACCTCCGATTGGGTGGGCGACACGAAAGTGGTGAACTGCACCTCGATCTCGGGATGCTTCTCGGTGAACTGCACGAAGCGCGGCAGCAGCCAGCGATCTCCGAAGATGGGTGGCACCTGAAGACGCAGCACGCGGGGTCCAGGTTTCAGGCGTGCGACGCGCAGCGCCGCGTCCTCCATCGCCTTCAACGCTGTCCGCGCCTGTTCGATGTAAATCGAGCCGACCTCGGTCGGTATCATGCCACGCGGTGTGCGGACGAATGCCGGACTGCCGATCAGGTCCTCCAACGCCAGTAATTGCTTGCTGACGGCGCTCTGCGACAGGGACGTGCCGTCGGCAGCGGCGCTGGTCGATCCTCTCTCGGCCACTGCCAGCAGCACCTGTAGGGCGGTTATCGAAGGTAAGCGCCGTCGGCCGGATGCCACGCAATTCTCCGCTTTGTTCCAACTGGCCATGCCATGCATCCGTCCATGGCCGACGTCTTCGCTTCAAGCCAGTAAACCCAACCGAATATCTGAACTAGTCGTTTTTGTCATAGTGAAGCGAAATAACTTCGCTTGCCCAACAAAGGGGCACATGGGAGCCTTGCTAAAAGTTTACACAGGGGATTGCGGATGGCTGCACCCACTCAGCTCTGGGGTGGACGCTTCAAGTCCGGACCGTCGGAAGCCCTAGCCAATCTCTCACGCGCTCCGAAGTCTTACTTCCGCCTATATCGGGAGGATATCGCCGGCTCCCGCGCCCATGCTTCCGAGTTGAAACGTGCCGGCGTGCTGGATGAAGACGAATTCTCCGCCATTCGAATTGCGCTCGACGCTATCGAGGCGGATGTCGGAAGCGGCCGAGAGGAGCCTGTCGCCGGCGACGAGGACGTTCATACGTTCCTGGAGCGTCTACTAATGGCGCGCCTGGGTGCCCTCGGCGGAAAGCTGCGAGCGGGGCGTTCCCGTAACGACCAAACCGCAAACAACACACGCCTCTATCTTCGCCGGATGGCCCGCGAAATCTCGCGGGGCATTATTTCCGTCGAGGAAGCCCTGATGGACCAAGCCTCACGTCACACCGAAACGGTCATGCCAGGTTTTACCCATCTCCAGCCCGCACAGCCGATCGTGCTCGGTCACCATCTGATGGCGCACGCCCAGTCGCTGTTGCGCGACCTGCTGCGGCTTCAGGATTGGGATCGCCGATTTGACCGCTCACCGCTCGGTGCCGCCGCGCTTGCCGGTTCCGGCATTGCCTGCCGGCCGGACCAGTCCGCCATCGAGCTTGGCTATTCCGCCGCCTGCGAAAACTCCATAGATGCCGTCTCGGCCCGCGACCACGTGGCGGAATTTCTGTTCATCTGCTCGCTCGTCGCGGTGGACCTGTCGCGGTTGGCGGAAGAGATCTGCATCTGGAGCTCCAAGCAATTCAGCTGGGTTCGGCTGCACGATTCATACTCCACTGGCTCGTCTATCATGCCGCAGAAGAAGAACCCCGATGTCGCCGAACTGACGCGGGGCATGTCTGGGACGCTGATCGGCAATGTCGCGGGCTTCCTCGCCACGATGAAGGCCATGCCGCTCGCCTATAATCGCGACCTGGCCGAAGACAAGCGCAGCCTGTTCGAGGCGATCGACATCCTCGAGCTGGTTCTTCCGGCTTTTGCCGGCATGGTTGCCACGCTTGAATTCGACGTCGAGAAACTGCGCGAGGAGGCCCCAAAGGGCTTCACGCTGGCAACCGAGGTCGCCGATTGGCTGGTCGGGCAGAACGTACCCTTCGCGGAGGCGCATGAGGTAACCGGCGCGGTTGTCCGCTACTGCGAGGAGCGTGGCCATGATCTCGCCGGCCTGACGGAGGATGATCTGCCGAAGATCGACCTGCGTCTGAACGCAGGCATGCTTGCAGCCATCGCGCTTGACAAGGCTCTTGCCAGCAGGACCGGTTATGGCGCCACAGCGCCAGTCCGTGTCCGCGAACAGATCGCGCGGTTCGAGATGGCGATCGAGGCCTGCCGCGCCTTCGCCGAAGCGCCCGTGAAGGCACATACCGCCGACCACCAGAGGAACGACGCTCAGGAGTTGCGAAGCTGATGACTGCCGCAACCGACAGCCCCGCCCGCGCCGACGACAAATACGAGATCGCCCATCTGAAACTTGTACCGAAGCGCCATATTGGCCGAATGGTCGCCGCAGCCATCGTCCTCCTCCTGCTGGCTGGCCTGGCTCGTGCTTTCAGCGTCGGGCAGATCGAATGGAGCTACGTACGCGACTTCCTGTTTGCGCCGGCCATTCTCGACGGCCTCGTGAACACACTTGTTATGACGGCAGCAGCCATGAGCATCGGCATCGTGCTCGGCGTCGTGATCGCCATCATGCGCATTTCCGGCAATCCAGTACTGTCTTCGATTGCCATCGGCTATGTCTGGGTGTTCCGCGGAGCACCGGCCCTGTTGCAGCTGATGCTATGGTTCAATCTGGCACTGATATTTCCAACGATGGGGATCCCTGGCCTCTTCGAGATCAGGACGGTGGACATCATGACACCTTTCGTTGCCGCCATGCTCGGCCTCGGCATCTCACAGGGAGCATATACTTCGGAAGTCGTGCGAAGCGGACTTCTGTCGGTGGATAGCGGTCAGTACGAAGCAGCGCGGACCATCGGTATGACGCAGATGAAGATGCTGCGCCGTATCGTCCTGCCACAGGCCATGCGCGTCATGGTTCCACCGATCGGGAATGAAGTGATCGGAATGGTAAAGCTGACATCGCTGGCAAGCGTCATCCAATATTCCGAAATATTGCACAATGCCCAGATAATCTACTTCGCCAACACCCGCGTTCTTGAACTGCTGCTGGTGGCAAGCTTCTGGTACCTCGCCGTAGTTTCCGTCCTGTCGGTCGGCCAGCACTACATCGAACGCTATTTCGGACGCGGTTCGAAATCTATCCGCGCATCCATGTGAGGTCGGTCATGATTAAGGACATCCTCATAAAGGCCGTCGATGTTACAAAGAACTACGGAGACTTCCGCGCCCTCGATAAAGTCAACATGGACGTTGCTCGCGGCGAAGTGAGCTGCATCATCGGTCCGTCTGGCTCCGGAAAGAGCACGCTCCTGCGCTGCATCAACTTGCTTGAGCGCATGGATAAGGGTGCCATCTGGGTAGACGACGAACTGATGGGCTACCGGCGGGAAGGCAACGATCTGCACGAGATAAGTGACGCGGAAATATCCCGTCAGCGTCGACGCATCGGCATGGTCTTCCAGCGGTTCAATCTTTTCCCGCATAAAACAGCGATCGAGAACATTATCGAAGGCCCGGTTCATGTGCTGAGCGAACCGGTCAAGGAAGCACGCGAGCGAGCTCTCGCCTTGCTTGAACGTGTCGGCCTCACGGAAAAGGCAAATCATTACCCGTCTGAACTTTCGGGCGGCCAGCAGCAGCGCGTCGCCATCGCCCGCGCCATGGGCATGCAGCCGGATGTCATTCTCTTCGACGAGCCCACATCGGCGCTCGATCCGGAGCTCGTCTCGGAAGTCCTCGACGTCATGAAAGATCTGGCAGCGTCCGGAATGACCATGATCGTCGTCACTCACGAATTGGGTTTCGCACGCAATGTAGCCAATACCGTCACCTTCATGGAGACCGGAAAAGTGGTTGAAACAGGCTTGGCATCGGAGGTTCTCAGTGCCCCGAAAAGTGCCAGAACGGAAGAATTCATCAGGGCCGTTCACAGCTGAGAGAAAAACTGGCGGGTTTGAAAAATCTTCCAGTACCAAACCAGGATCAGAAATGGGGAACCACATGAACAAGCATCTCGCAATGGTCGCTGTTACATGCCTTGCCGCCACCTCGGTCAATGCCGAAGGACTGCCGGAACGAATCAAGTCAGCCGGCAAGGTGATCGTCGCCAACCAGCCGAACTACCCTCCGATGGAATACAAGGATCCGGCGACCAACGAACTGATGGGCGTCGACATCGATCTCGGCCTTGCTCTCGCAAAGCAGCTCGGCACCACGGTCGAGTGGGCCGATATCGGCTTCGAGCAGATGATCTCCTCGCTGACCACGGGCCGCGTCGACCTCATCCACAGCGGCATGAGCGATCTGCCGAAGCGCCGTGATACGCTCGACTTCGTTGACTACATGAAGTCCGGCGCCCAGTTCTACACGACCTTTGCCCGCAAGGACGAGTTTAAGACCCTGCCCAACTTCTGCGGCAAGACCGTCGGCATGAGCCGACGCACCTCCTTCCCGGATGAAACGGTGAAGTGGAGCGCCGCAAACTGCGAAGCTGCCGGTCTGCCGGCCATCAAGGTCGTCGGCACGGAAGGTTCGGCCGATGCCCGCGCGCAGTTGAAGCAGGGCCGCGTGGATGCAGCGGTGCAGGGCTCCGAAACGCTCCCCTACCTACTGAACCTCGAAAAGAATACCTATGCTGTTGTCGGCGAACCCTTCACCGCTGTCTACCAAGGCATCGGCTTCGCCAAGAAGGACACCGAACTGCGCGACGCCTATGCAGCCGCCCTCCAGGCGTTGATAGACAGTGGAGAATACAAGGCGATCTTCGCCAAGCATGGCCTCGAAGGCACCCTACTCGACGGAATCTACATTAACGGCAATGCCGTCAAGTAGCGCGAACACATCCTGGCCCCGACCCTTTCGGCCGGGGCCAGACTACTGGCCGCGCGGCTAACGCCGCAGACGAAGCACGGGATGCCGACCCAGTTCCTGTACCCAGAGAAGACAACCATGTCCCGCGTTCTCGAAGACGCCCCTGTCGACAGACTGGCGACTTTCGTTTCGACCCTTCGGTTCGAACTGCTTCCTGCCGACGTCATCGAAAAGACGAAAATACACATTGCCGACACACTCGGCGCCGCCCTGGCCGGCGCCCGTTCGAACGAGTTCCGAATAGCGCGACAAGTGATCGGATCGGAGGGCAAGGTCCGTATCTGGGGCACCGCCGAGCTCGCCAATGCGCGCGATGCCGCGCTGGTCAACGGCGTTGCCGCTCACGCCTTCGAACTGGACGACGCCGGCGGGTGTGACCACTCGGGCGCCGTCGTGTTGCCCGCCGTGCTCGCTTCCCTGGCCGAATCGTCGCGCGCAATATCCGGCAAGGAAATGATCGCCGCGATCGTCGCCGGATACGACACCGGACGGCGCATCCTAGAGGCGACCGGCGGCTACGACAGCCACAACAGTCTCGGTTGGCACTCGACGGGCACATGCGGTACGCTCGCCGCCGCTGCGGCCGTTGCCAATCTTCGCGGCCTTGATGCGCCCGCCACCCGCGACGCCATCACGCTTGCCACCAGTTTTTCGTCCGGCCTTTGGGCCTTCATCCACGACGGATCGCAGGCCAAGAAGATCCATGCCGGTCGCGCCGCCGAAGGCGGCCTGCTTGCAGCCCTTTTGGCGTCGCAAGGTTTTGCTGGTCCCTCGAAGGTCTTCGAAGACGTCTGGGGCGGTTTCTTTCGCACTTTCAACAAGGAGGCCTGCCAGCCGCAGAAACTCTGCGAGGATCTTGGCGAGACCTGGAAGATCAAACGCGCGGTGCTGAAACCATATGCGTCCTGTCGGGGCGCCCATTCCGCGGTTGACGCACTCGAGGACCTGCTCCACGAAACAGGGCGCGATCCCACCCAGATCGATAGGATCGAACTGCGCATGAGCGCCATGCTGATGGAGATGTGCGGTGCCAAGCAAAACGCTGCTATGGCACCGACCCAGATGAGCCTCCCCTACGCGCTCGCCGCCCGCTGCGTATTCGGCACGGCCGGCCTGCAGGCTTATTCCGCCGAGCGCCGCGCCGACAGGCGTGTGCATGCGCTGATGCAAAAGATGAGCCTCAGTATTGATGAGGCCATGTTGCCGCTTGATGAACCGGTCGTTGCTCTCGTCTTCGAGGATGGTCTAAGCTTTTCGCGCATGGTCCCGCGCGCCACCGGATCAGCGGAAAGACCTATGCAGCCGACAGCGATCGAGGCCAAATTCCATGAGTTGGCAACCATGAGCCTGCCGGCCGAGCAGGCGGCAAAACTGTGGTCCACCCTTGCCGATCTTGAAAATCTGGAAGACTGCCGCACGCTGGATGCTATGCTCGAAGGTGATGCCGGCACCCGCTCGCTGTTTCAATGAGGTGCCTGTTTTGACCTACGATCTCAGCCCCCGCCCGCTCAACCCGGCTCCGAAAACACCACCGATGACCTGGCCGAACGGCGCGAAGAGCGCTTTGTTCATCGGTTTCGACGTCGACGCCGAGACAGCCTGGATCGGCAACAATCCATCGAATGTCGATCGCATGGTAACCACGTCGCATGGTGGTTACGATGCCCGTGTCGGGATAGGCAAGATTCTCGAGTTGATGGACGAACTTTCCCTCAAGGGAACGTTCTTCACGCCAGGGTGGACGGCGCTCGCGCACCCTGCTGCGTGCGAGGGCATCCTGAAAGCTGGCCACGAAATCGGCCATCATGGCTATTTGCACAAGTTACCGGAGCGCGAGCGCTTGGAGGAGGCCTTCGAGGAAATCGACCGCGGTTTCGAGGCGCTGCAAAACGTTCTCGGCGTAAGACCCGTCGGCTACCGGGCGCCTTCGGGCGAGAATTTTCCGGAACTTCTGGCCTATCTCGCAAAATCCGGCATCCGCTATTCCAGCTCTTTCCGCGACGACATCCTGCCTTATCGACACGCATCCCACAACGGCATTGCGGGACCGGTTGAAATTCCGGTCAACTTCGCCTTCGATGACTGGAACTTCGGCATGTCGAGCCGTACCAGCCCACGACCGTTGTTTGGACGCGAAGCCGTACTTCCGCTGTGGATCGACGAGTTCGAGGCCACTCATGATTGGGGCGGCGTCACAACACTCGTTCTTCATCCTCAGGTATCCGGACGGCCGATGCGCTGGCACAGCCTACGCGACTTCCTGCGTCATGTGCAGAGCAAAGCCGATGTTTGGATTGCAACTGGCCAGCAGATCGCCAACCACTTTGAAGCCTGCGAAGCGGTCTCCCCTTCCATCTGAAAAATACATGGGGCTCGAGTATGAGCCTTTCGACCTTGATAGCGGCAAGCAGGCGAGCGTTGTGACAGATGTTGCCGATAAGTTGCAGGTCCCGGAGGGAGAGAATTGCTGGCCTCGATAGGTGACGTTCTCTGGCGCGCCCAACGCCCGCTCGTCGGGATAGCTTGCCCAACCGGACTGCGACATCGAGACAATTGCTTCGGCCCGCATGCCGTAGGTCATTCCTCCGATGCAATAAAATCAGGCTGGCGTGACGGCGGAGGCGTAGGGACCTTTATCCCCTTCATTCTCGGCAAAACGCACTTGAGTGCCTTCCGCAAGGGCCTCCCATTGGCTGCTGGAGGCCATGCTCTCGCGCCGGAAGAAGAACTCGCGCCCATCCGGACCTGAAATGAAGCCGAAACCTTCCTCGGGTACCAACCTGACGACCGTGCCGTGGTGTTTTTCCGGATGCGGTTTGACGCGATGCCCGCTCATCTTGCGCGCGACGTCTTCCAGCTGGCGCTGCGCCGCATTGAAGCCATCGCGGATCGCGACATACACATCCTCATGGGCATGGTTTTCTTCCGGACCGCCGCCGGCGACGATTTCGCGGCCAGGCACGGTGATATCGACCCGCACATGATAGATCTTGCCGTTGCGGCCATGCCGGTGCGGTGCTTCGACCACGACGTTGCATGATGTGATCCGGTCGTCGAAGCGCGCCAGCCGCCCAATGCGCTCGCGGATGACTTCCTCCACCGACGGCGAGGGTTCCATGCCGCGAAACCGTATCTGTGGTGTGATTTCCATAACGTCCTCGCAATGAGAGATCAACAACGATCAAATTCTGCGCGGCGCCGAGCGAATGCATTGATTAGCGTCAAACCGACACACGCGGCCTGATGGCATTCTTCAAAACTTGAGTTGATACAGGAACGCTGCAGTCGCCGGCGTTGGGATTGGCATTCGATGAGGGTCTTTCTTTGCGGCGACGTAATGACCGGCCGCGGCATCGAGGCGCAGCCTTGGACTGGGGCTACGACATTCCCGACGATCATCGACGATTTGCCCGCAGTCTCGTCGACGAGGCCGGCGCCGAGCCATCCACGGGCATTCATTGCATCATCCGCTGGCCATCGAAGCCCATGCGGGGAGGCCGATCCTCTACGGATGCGGCGATTTCATCAACGACTATGAGGGATAGGCCGACACGAGGCGTTCTGGCCAGATCTGGTGCTCGGCTATTTCCTCGACATTGACGACTAGAACCATCTGCTGCGAGCCATGGAGATGGTGCCGTTTCGCTTGAGGTGCCTCGATGCGAACTCAGGAACGGAAGGAACCTCTGATGCCTATGTCAATCGGGAGTCTCACGCTGACGCCGGGCATTCCGGCCAACCGCGCAAGGTGTAACTGAGATGGACTTCACGCTGACAAGCCCGGTTTTCGCCAACGGCACGATCATCCCGGGCCGACACACTTGCACAGGTGAAGATGTTTCACCGCCATTCGAATGGCAGGGAGCCCCGGAAGAGACGAAGAGTTTCGCTCTACTCTGTCACGATCCGGACGCGCCCGGCGGCAGTTTCCATCACTGGGCGGTATTCGGCATCCCTGCCGACTCGCAGCGGATTGCTGAAGGGTTGCCCCGAATGGAGGCTCTTCCCGACGGTCTAAGGCAAGCGGTGAACGATTTCGACAGGATTGGCTACGCCGGCCCCTGTCCGCCAAGAGGCCATGGCACTCATCACTATCACTTTCGACTGCTGGCGATTGGTGTTGATCATCTCGGCCTCGGTAGCCAGGCGCACTGCCGACAGGTCGCCAAAGCGGCTCGGACCCATCTGCTGGCCGCCGCGGAAATCATCGGCCACTATGAACGTTGATGCCCCTTTTTGGGCTCGGATCGATCCAGACGATAGAAGCCTTGCTGGGAAGGGTATGGTGCCTGACGGTCCTAAGGTTCCTTTCCCGCCGAGGGCGTCTCCGCAATCACTGGCGACCGCGCGGAATCCAGCAAGGCGATCACATCCTGATCTCTCAATTGACGGAAATCGCGATAATAGAGACCGATCGCCTGAAAGAATTCGGGTTCTTCGAGGCAGATGACATCGTCGGCCTCTTTCCTCAGCGCCTCGATCGTGTCAGGCGGGGCCACGGGTACCGCCAGCACGATGCTGCCGGGCTTGCGTCGCCTCAGCCCGCGGATCGCGGCCCGGACGGTCGCGCCTGTTGCAATCCCGTCATCGACGATGATGGCAATCCGGCCCTCGAGATCGACCAGATGGCGATCGCCAACGTAGAGACGACGCCGGCGTTCGATTTCGGCCAGTTCCCGTTGACATGACTTGTCGAACTCTGCCGCCGACACCCAGGCAAGGCGAATGACGTTATCGTTGCGCACAATGACCGGGTCATCACCGTCGATGACAGCGCCCATGGCAAGCTCTGGCTGGGTCGGCACCCCGATCTTGCGCACCAGAAGCAGGTCGAGCGGAGCCTTCAGGTAGGCGGCCACCTCCGCCGCGACCGGTACGCCACCCCGAGGCAAGGCCAGCACGACGACATCCTTGCCTCGAAAGCGATTAAGAGCCTCGGCCAGTCGTCTTCCTGCTTCGGAGCGATCTGCGAACGGCATGGGATCAGCCCTCTCCCGCACTTTGATCTGCTGGCGGGAGGTGGCGCGTGAACCACGCGCCGGCCTCGGCGACAACGGCATCGAGTGTACCAGGTTCTGAAAAAAGATGGCTCGCGCCAGGAATTATCTTGAGTTCCTTGGGTCCGGAAAGACGAGCCAGCGCCGCTCTGTTGAGCGCAAGCACATCCTCGTCGTTCCCGCCGACGATCAGCAATGTCGGCGCACGGACCTCTTCGAGCGCAGCCGCCGCCATATCCGGCCGTCCACCGCGCGACACGACGGCGCCTACCTTGTCTGCGAGCGACGCTGCGGCGACGAGGGCGGCGGCGGCACCGGTGCTCGCGCCGAACAATCCGACAGGTAATTGCGCTGTCCTCGGTTCCACAGAGATCCAATTCAAGGCTGCGATCAGACGTTCCGCGAGCAGCGGAATGTTGAAGACATTGTATCTATCCGCCTCTTCGTCCTTCGTCAGCAAATCGAACAGCAAGGTGGCAAATCCGGCATGGTTGAGTGCATCCGCCACATAGGTGTTGCGCGGGCTGAGTCGGCTTGAACCGCTGCCGTGAGCGAAAGCGATGACGCCGCACGACTGTTGTGGAATGCGTAGTGATCCGACCAGTCCCATCGGAGGAATCAAAACCTCGGCGACTTCCGCGCGATTACCGCGGTACGATTTAGGACTCCTACTCACCGCTTCGCTCCAGGCCGGTCTGATTTCGGGGCAGTAACAGAGCTTTGCGATTGGCCGTGCTGCTTCGAGGGCGCATTATGTTCGACATCAATGGGGCCGGTGAGCGTCCCAAGTGCGACCAGAACTTGACGCAGCACGTCAGTCTCTTCGCCGGGCATGCCTTCCTCGAGAGCGACGGCCTCTTCTTCCGCATTGTACTGCCAGCGACGGAGGATCTCGATCTTCTGTTCTTCTGACAGCGTTGTTTGCGCCAAGACTTCTTCCGGCTCGCCAAAGACCGATGCCGGGTCGTTCAAAGCCTGCTCAAGATCGATCACAGCCATCGAATTCAATCCCTGGGTTCGCGGGGACGGCGCCGACTGTCGCACCACGGCTATTCATAAAGCGCGCCGGCCATGCCGCGGCATTGATGCCGATCAACGAATGTAGAAACCGGTGTCTGCAATCATGGTAGGTGCTTCGATAACAAGCTTAGGCAGAGATTGTGGCTGGGTTCCGGAATCGATGAAGATATTGATGTTCACCAACACCTTCACCCCTCATATCGGCGGCGTAGCCCATAGTGTCACCTGGCTTGCCGAAGGTTTACGGGCGGCTGGCCATCGGGTTCTGATCATCGCGCCTGAGTTTGCCGGCGCGCCAGCAGATGGGCGTGCTTCTCACGCCATTTCGGTCCTGGACCGCGCATGTAGTGAAGCTCCGGCCGGTACGGATCGAACAATTCTGTCACAAGCGCTTGCAGTGCACTTGCGATGAGTGGCCCTCCCCACAGGGAGGCTGCCATGGCGATAGCTTTGGATGTCAGGTGTGCGAAGAGCATCGGTCCACTCCCATGTCGAGTAGACGTCCGACGACCATCAGGTACTTCGACTGAATGTCGGGACGTCGTTTGCACTTTGGATTCCAGTGCAAAAACACCCATCCAACAATTCGGTTATACCCTTAGGGGATTCTACGAAGTGCCGCCGTTCAGGTCCGGTGATCCTCCACTCGATCCGCGCCGATTTGCTGGTGGCCCTCTCGCGGGGGATCGAATGCCGGGTTCGATCGCCCAAGACCCGTCCATCCCACAGACACATCCAGACGGAGATTGGCGAAGAGCAGTGAGGCCGCCCGAGCTGAAGGGGATCATCAGCTCAGCCAACAGGGTTCCATTTCACTCTGAACAACTACAGGCTTTAGCTTCGCAAGTACGCAGCAGGTGATGAGCGGTAGCACCAGGCTATCTTCAACCCACGAGGCCGCGTGCGACCCATTAATTTCCGATCTTGACAAAGGATCGCTTCACTGCGCTCCAAGCGATCCTGTGAGATGCCTCCTCCTGACGCGGATCTCCGCTATGGGCGGCGAATGCGTGGTTGAATGCCTCACGATAGATATCCTGGGCATGCCTTGGCAAAGATCGCCTTATGGACGGTGGGAGGTCGATGTTAGCTGCGTAGGGCATTGTCGACTCCACATCCCTCAACGTCTGATGACTATCGTGGTCGACCTTGAACCGTATGCCCGCACTAGGCCAAACAGGATGCGGGCATTGTTCGGGTGAAGACGGATGCAACCGTGCGACACTGCGTGGCCCAACCGCTTGATTTCTGTTGTGCCGTGAATGGCATAGCCGCCGTGGAAGAAGATCGAGTGCGGCATTGGAGCATTGTCGTACTTGCTTGAATACCAGACACGTGCGAGCCAAATTGGGTGAAACCGTCCAACTGGAGTCCGGTAGCCCCGGCGGGCTGTCGACACCGGCCATCTGTAAGCGGCGCGGCCGTCGAGAGACACCGTCATCGTCTGTTCTGAAAGATCGATCAAGACGCCAAGCTGAGCCGCGAGAGCAGCGGGCGGCCGCCCCAACGCCAACAGCAAAACAAAGACAGGAACCAGCACGCGCACGACTGCAATCCCTCAGGTAGAGTAGTCTCAAGAGCGTCGAGCTTTAATCGATGACGAAGGAAGCGCGCCTTGATCCAAATCACTCTCGGGCGAGTCTCCTTGGCCTCGCTGGATTCGGACAATTTGACCCTCGTCGGGATCTGCGCTTTGCCGACGGGCGGGCGTCTATCTCGACCGCCGCCCAGTCGACGTTTTCGGCGGCCAGCGCCAGCGCGTCAGCCATCGATGGTCCGCGAGCAATTGCAGGTCCTCATGTTCAATTACGGGCCGCTTCTCAGAATAGTTCTTGACGGTTCCTTGAGATTGTAAAGCCATGCCCCAATGCGTTGACGCAGCTTAGCCCGCTTGGCTCGGACTTGCATTCATAGCCGCCGCGATTCCAACTGCTCCCGTAATCAAGGATAGGCAACGCGTCGTCCTCAACCGTGTCGCCCACGCACATGCGGCTTCCAGAATCACCATCTTCCGATATGCTAAAAGTAGTGCCCCACTCCAAATCGCAGTCCCGGGGCTTTTGTGGTACTGCGTTGGATAGCTCCCTGATGTCACAACGCAGATAATTGTTTGAGCCATTCAGCTGGCAGTGAATGTTGTTTGATGGCGTTCTAAAGCCGATATGCTGCCCACAAACATTCCCGGCGGCAAGGCCCATAAATGCCATCCAATCGCCTCCGTCTTTGTTAGTTTGCGGGTTCCCGCCCGTCGCCCCATCAATGAAATTCAATATACGGACGCGGGCTTCTTCCGAACTGATCTCCGGCACGCATATCGGCATGCCCTGTTCGTGCATCTCTCTTTGGATCCTTAATCCGTACATCAAACCCTGAATATACATCAGGCATTTGTCTCTTTGATTGCTCTGCGAGCACATCATGTAGAGGCCTTCGGTGGGAAACGGGCCAACGTAATCCTCATTGGCCGCACGAACTGCCGTAACCAGTCCGAAGCAAAGGCTGATCGTCACAATTGTCTTGCGCATGGCCTCACCTCCGACTGTCAAGGGCCCTTGAAGGAACGCGCCATTCGTTGAACGGTCGGGTCATAGGAAGCCTTGAACTTGGCCGGGTACTCCATTTCAAAAGCGTGGAGAACGCCTCGTCCGGAAAAGACATAAGCCTCGTAGTAGATCAGGTTTCCACGAACCCCGCTGATGGTGAGACGGTCATTCCTGATGTGCGAATAGGTCACATTTGCGTGCGAAGAGTCTGCAAGCAGTTCGACCAAATGCGATGCGGGCGTTTCGTTGTCGGCATTTTGCCGCGCGTAAACACGGAAGTTCGCGCCTTCGGGCCCCGTGAACGATTGGCCATCGCCATTGGCTGGCGGAGGGTCTGGCTCAAAAAACTCTTGATAGGCGATCGAGGTGCCGAATCTAGCATTCCTGTAGCTCGTCCAAGCCTCCTGGCCGTAACTTTGACTTGGAAATTTAATTATAAACCATGCGCATGCAGAAATAAATAACCTCCGAGACAACATTGTCTCCTCCTTCAACCATGAAGGTATAGAATTTGCGAAATAAAACGGAACGCCTTTTCGAATTATACAGCGAACAAGCTCAGAATGGAGTCCTTTGGATATCAGCGACAACCCCTCAGTCGCTCGGCGCGTGCGATAGTCGCGATATTGGATCGTTCGATCGAAGACAGCGGCACCCGATCGACGGCGTCGTATCGACAACCCTCGTTACTGAAGTGGGCCTTACCTCGCGCCGTGTGAAAGCAGTATCCGCGCCCCGCCAAAATTGCGTTGCGCATCTCCCATAGGAACTCACAGGTCGGTCCGTCGGGGTTGGGGGCAGCCAGATAATCATCGAAATGTCTCGAGAACAAATTTCGATCTGAACAACCGAGGACGTCATAGCAATCGGCCATCGCGGGGCCAGATATTGCGATTGCCGCGACGGCAGCCATGGCGAGCAATCGAACGCGTTTGCAGATGACGTCGGTTCTCCACATTACGATAGCATCCCCCATCTAGATGCGGGGCTGTATTGATCTGCATCAAGATCAATCACATGTCGTAGGTGCAGGGACGCTTGCCGTGGCCTTGTGACCGGGAGTTTCGCGGTCGCGTCGTGCGTAGTAACGACATGAATCGCGCCAAGATATTCGATCTCGCAACCGGCCTTCATCTGTAGCGACGAAGCCACGCCGGCAACGCTTTCCGGCAGACCTCCGATGGTGCCGCGGCGTTGCGCCCGTGCATAGCCATCGAGACCAAATCGTTTGCGGTGGATGGTCGTCGCTTTGATCGGCGTCAAAACCGCATGGGCAAAGAGCGGTATCGTTTAGTTTGTGCATGAGGAGTGGAAGCCATGGAGGTACCGGTCGGAATCGATTCGGCAAGCACCGTCGCGCCAATGGGAAAGCGCGGATTGCGATGAACCTAAGTTCTCCTTCTGGAATGTCCGAACGGCGCATCACAAAGGATCGAGCCACCCTTTCTCCGCGGCCAAACCTGTTCGACTATGACGCGGAGAGGTCCCGCTTCGACTGGGCCAACGCCTGGAAGCTGCTCGACGGCTTGCCCGGCGGCAGGGGTTACAACATAGCCCATGAAGCCGTCGATCGCCACGCGACCGGCTCGCGCGCCGACAAGGTGGCGATCCGCTGGATCGGCAAGACGGGCGAGCGGCGCGACTTCACCTATGGGGATCTCCGCAATGAGACGAACCGCTTTGCCAACGCGCTCGCGGGTCTCGGCGTCAGGCCTGGAGAGCGGGTCTTCATCCTCATGGGAAGGCTACCCGAACTCTATGTGGCTGTCCTCGGCACGCTGAAGGCATGCTGCGTGGCCTCGCCGCTCTTCTCCGCCTTTGGACCCGAGCCGATCGCGACCCGGGTCGGTATCGGCGAGGGCCACGTCCTGATCACGACGCCGGAGTTGTATCGCCGCAAGGTTCAAGCCGTGCGCGATAAAATGCCGAGCCTGTCGCACGTCATCCTCGTCGGCGACGGCGAGGTCGACGGCCCTGGCCTGCATCGCTGGCCTTCGCTCATGCATGCAGCTTCGCCGGATTACACGATTGCCCCGACCGATCCTGAGGATATGGCGCTTCTGCACTTCACCAGCGGCACGACGGGACGACCGAAGGGCGCCGTTCATGTGCATGGCGCAGTAGTGGCGCATCATGTGACCGGCCTCTATGCGCTCGACCTGCACGAGGACGACATTTATTGGTGTACAGCCGATCCCGGCTGGGTGACCGGCACGAGCTACGGCATCCTGGCACCGCTGACCAACGGCGTCACCAGCATCGTCGTCGAGGCCGAGTTTGACGCCCAGACATGGTACTCGACGCTCGAGCGCGAGCGCGTCTCCGTGTGGTATAGCGCGCCCACCGCTATCCGCATGATGATGCGCCTCGGCGCCGAAGCCGCCAAGGGCTACGATCTGTCCGCGCTTCGCTTCATGGCAAGCGTCGGCGAGCCGCTCAATCCGGAGGCTGTCGTGTGGGGGCTGGAAGCTTTCGGCCTGCCCTTCCACGACAATTGGTGGCAGACCGAGACCGGCGGCATCATGATCGCCAATCTTGCCGCGCTTGACATCAAGCCTGGCTCCATGGGCGTGCCACTCCCCGGCATAGAGGCCGCCATCCTGCGTCACGAGAAGGGGCGCAACGTCGAGCTAATCGAAGAGCTGATGGTCGAAGGCGAACTGGCATTGAGGAAAGGTTGGCCCTCGATGATGCGCGGCTATCTCAACGAGGAGGAACGGTATCGCAAATGCTTCGTCGGGGACTGGTACCTGACGGGCGACCTCGCCAAGCGTGACGCCGACGGCTATTATTGGTTTGTTGGCCGCGCCGACGACGTCATCAAGTCGGCCGGGCACCTGATCGGTCCGTTCGAGGTCGAAAGCGCGCTGATGGAGCATCCGGCTGTCGCCGAAGCGGGCGTGATCGGCAAGCCCGATCCCGTCGTCGGCGAAATCGTCAAGGCATTTGTCTCGCTCAAGGCCGGCTACGAGCCTTCGGAAAGCCTGCGCAAGGAACTCCTCGGCCACGGGCGCAAGCGGCTTGGGCCGGCCGTAGCGCCGAAGGAGATCGACTTCAGCGCCAACCTGCCGAAGACGCGCTCCGGCAAGATCATGCGGCGGCTCTTGAAGTCGCGCGAACTCGGTCTGCCCGAGGGCGACCTGTCGACGCTGGAAAGCGACGAGAAATGAGCCAGAAGCCGCATCTCGACCGCGAGTCCGGCCGGCACCTGTTCAAGCAGATGATGCGTATCAGGCGGTTCGAGGCAAAATGCGCCGAGCTGTACCAGGCCCAGAAGATCCGCGGATTCCTGCACCTTTATGACGGCGAGGAGGCGGTTGCCGTCGGCGTCATGCAGGCGCTTGACGACCGCGACGCGGTCGTCGCCACCTACCGGGACCACGGCCACGCGCTTGCCCGAGGCCTGCCCATGGGCACGCTCATGGCAGAGATGTACGGCAAAGTGGAAGGATGCTCACGCGGACGCGGCGGCTCGATGCACTTCTTCGATCGCGCGCGACGCTTCTACGGCGGTAACGCGATCGTCGGCGGCGGCCTGCCACTCGCCATCGGCATCGCCATGGCCGACAAGCAGCTCAGCCCTGGAGCCGTGACGGCCTGCTTCTTTGGTGAGGGTGCAGCGAGCGAAGGTGCGTTTCACGAAAGCATGAACCTCGCCAAGCTGTGGAACCTGCCGGTGCTCTTCGTTTGTGAGAACAATCTTTATGCCATGGGCATGCCGCTCGAACTGGCCGAAGCCGAAACGGATATCTCACGCAAGGCGGCCGCCTATCGCACTCCGAGCGAGGCGGTCGACGGCATGAATCCGATCGCAGTGGAAGCTGCGGCCACAAGGGCTGTTGCTTCGATCCGGAGCGGCAACGGCCCCTACTTCCTCGAATGCCGCACCTATCGGTTCCGGGCTCACTCCATGTTCGATACGCAGCTCTACCGTACCCGCGAGGAGATAGGGCTGTGGAGGGAGCGCGACCCCCTCCCGCGCATGCAGAAATGGCTGGAGGAAACTCACATGCTCTCGCCCCAGGAAGTGCGTGACATCGAGGCGGACGTTGAGGCCGAGATCGGAGAGGCGGTGGCCTTCGCCGAACGGGGCCAGTGGGAAAAGATCGAGAACCTCGAGCGCTTCGTCCTGATGGATGAGGTGCCGGAATGAACGAGCAGGCCGCCAAGGCGGGTGCGAACCGCATGACCTATCGAGAGGCCTGCCGGCAGGCGATCCGCGAAGCCCTTACCAATGATCCACGTACCTTCCTGATGGGCGAGGACGTCGGGCTCTATGGCGGCTGCTATGCCGTCTCCAAAGGCCTGCTCGACGAGTTCGGGCCTCAGCGCGTTCGCGACACGCCGCTTGCCGAAGCGACCTTCGTCGGAGCGGGTATAGGTGCGGCGATGGCGGGCCTGCGGCCGATCGTGGAGATCATGACCTGCAACTTCAGCCTGCTCGCACTCGACCAGATCATGAACAATGCGGCCACGATCCCCCACATGTCGGGCGGACAGTTCGCCGTTCCGTTGGTCATCCGTATGGCGACGGGCGCCGGACGGCAACTCGCCGCCCAGCACTCGCACAGTCTGGAGGGCTGGTTCGCTCATATCCCCGGCCTGAAAGTGCTGGCACCAGGCACGATCGAAGACGCACGCTTCATGCTCAAGGCAGCATTGACCGATCCGAACCCGGTCATGATCTTCGAGCACATCGTCCTCTACAACGCCGAAGGTGAGTTGGATCCCGACGTGATCCATGTCGACATCGCCAACGCCAGGATCCGAAGATCCGGCCGCGACGTTAGCATCCTCACCTATGGCAACAGCCTGCCGAAGTGCTTGGCGGCTGCGGAGACACTCGCCGCGGACGGCATTGAGGCCGAGGTGGTCGATCTGCGCGTACTGCGCCCTCTGGACAACGCGACCATCTTCGAATCCGTCGCTCGCACGCGCCGCTGCGTCATCGTCGACGAGGGATGGAAGAGTGGGTCGATTTCCGCCGAGATCGCGGCGCGCCTGTCGGAGGACCTGTTCTTCGAGCTCGATGCTCCTATCCGGCGCATCTGCAGCCGCGAGGTCCCGATCCCATACGCGGCGCACATGGAAGAGGCGGCACTTCCACAGACCCGGCAGATCGTCGATGCCGCGCGCAGTCTGGTAAAGCCGCAATGAGCGATTTCGTAATGCCGTCGCTGGGCGCCGACATGGAGAGCGGAAAGCTCGTCCATTGGCTTGTCAAGCCTGGCAGTGTCGTCAGGAAGGGCGATGTCGTCGCCGTCGTCGAGACGCACAAAGGCGCATTCGAGATCGAAGTTTTCGAGGAAGGCGTCATCTCCGAGTTGTGTGCCAAGGAAGGCGAGGAACTGCCGGTTGGCGCGCCTCTTGCGCGGTTGGCAAAGCTGGGGGAAGCCCCCCCGGCCGCGCCCCCGAAGGCCCCCGAGGCTGCGCCGAAAGTCATCCAGGTCTCGGCGCCAGCACCGGTCGTCGAGACAGAAAGGGCCACAGAGACACCGGCCTCGCCCTCGGTCACGCAGCCAGCGTCCCGACTAAGAGTGACCCCGGTCGCCCGTCGCAGGGCAGGCGAACTCGGCATCGGCTTGGATGCGCTAAAAGGCACCGGTATTGACGGGTCCGTGACCCTTGCCGACGTCCATTTGGCGATAGCAAAAGGTGTGTCGTCGAAGGCGCCTTCCCCCGCTGCGGTTCCCACCGCGCGCCGCAAAGGTTTCGACCCAGACGAGATGCGCCAGGCTATCGCGGCGGCGATGTCGCGTTCGAAGCGGGAAATCCCGCACTACTATCTCACAAGCACCATCGACATGAGCCGGTCGCTTGCCTGGCTTGAGACGTTCAACAAGCAACACAAGCCAGAGGAGCGGCTTCTGCCGGCCGTCCTGCTGCTCAAGGCAACAGCGCTGGCGCTGCGCAAGAATCCGCAGCTCAACGGCTTCTGGGAAAATGGCCGCTTCCGGCCTTCGGACGGTATCCATATAGGCTGGGCGATCTCGCTGCGCGGCGGCGGCCTCATAGCGCCCGCCATACACGAGGTCGACAATCATTCGCTGCCCAGCCTGATGGGAGCGCTGCACGATCTCGTAGGCCGCGCCCGCAGGGGCGGGATCCGCGGATCCGAAATGATGGACCCGACCTTCACGATTACCAGCCTCGGAGACCGCGGCGCAGAGTCGGCGCTTGGCGTAATCTATCCACCCCAGGTCGCCATATTGGGCTTCGGCCGAGTGTTCAAGCGGCCGTGGGTCGTGGACGAACAAGTCACCGCACGCCCCCTCCTCACGGCCTCGCTTGCCGCTGACCACCGAGCAAGCGACGGTCACGTCGGCGGTCTCTTCCTTGCCGCTGTCGACCGCTTCTTGCAGGAGCCCGAAACCCTATGACCGAAGCCGAAATCCGCAGGCTTGCCTGCGAGATCCTCTCAGACATCGCGCCCGACACCGACCCTGCCACGCTTGCCGGTGACAAGGACATCCGCGAGGGGCTCGATATCGATTCGATGGACTTCCTCAACTTCATCATCGGGCTCAACAAGCGCGCCGGCGTGGCAATTCCAGAGGAAGACTACCCCAAGCTGTTCACTATGGACGGCGTTGTTGCCCACCTCATCAGGGAGACGCAGGATTTGCCGGGCGCCCAATGACACCAATCCTGACCATAACGCTCAACCCGGCGGTCGATGTCACGAGCGAGACGGATACGGTGCGCCCGATCCGCAAGGTGCGAACTTCCAACATCAGGTATGATCCAGGCGGCGGCGGCATCAACGTCGCCCGCGTCATCACGGCTCTGGGAGGAGAGGCCGAAGCCTATTTCCTTGCGGGAGGAGAGACAGGCTCGCTGCTGGCTCGCCTGCTGCAAACCGAAGGAGTTTCCAGTCATCTCGTGCCGATCAATGGTCATACGAGGATCAGCTTCATGGTTCTCGAACGCAGCACGGGCCTTGAGTATCGCTTTGTTCCCGAAGGGCCTCCGGTACAGCCTCGAGAATTGGAGCCGTGTCTGGACGCAGTTGCATCTCACAAGGGACAGTACGTGATTGCGAGCGGGAGTCTCCCCGCAGACGCCCCCTCCGACATTTACGCTCGAATGGTCAAGCTGGCAGCAGCCCGCGGTGCGAAATTCGTTCTCGACAGCTCCGGCGCCGGGCTCGATACGACACTCAAGCAGTCGCGTGTGTTCCTGGTGAAACCGAGCCGTGGGGAATTGGAGCAGTTCGCTGGCCGGAAACTTGACGAAGGAGGCATCCGCCAGGCCGCCCTCGACATCGTGGCCGGCGGCGCGGCCGAGTTGGTCGCGGTTACTATGGGGGCAGACGGCGCTCTGCTTGCCAGCACTCAGGGCGTGCTGCGTGTCCCGGCGATCCATGTGCGCGTGCGCTCCGCCGTCGGCGCGGGTGACAGCTTCCTTGGAGCAATGGTCTGGGCACTCTCCGAAGGAAAGACCCCGGAAGACGCCTTCAGGTTAGGCGTTGCAGCCGGCGCTGCCGCAATAATGAGGCCCGGCTTTCAGCTTTGCCGGAGAGACGAAGTCTTGGCCCTGAGCGCGGCCGCCCTGTCGAACAGCAAAGAAAGTCAACCGCGCTGAGCCAAGCGCGCAAAATACTGCCCAACTTCAGGACAAGAATTCCGCTTGAGACAGCGCCACGGCCGCACCACGCAATCCCGCGTCCAGAGCATTGATCACAAATATGGGAGTAGGCTCCAGGAAGGACGACAGGCGGCCCTTGGATTGAAACTCCCTGTGGAAAAACGCCAACCGGAAAGCCGTGACCTCCGATGGGTCGAAGACTCTCGCGGGGATGCCACCGCCGAGATAGACACCGCCTCGAGCGCTGTAGACAAGGGCCATGTCCCCGGCGAAGCGGCCAAGCCATCTCTCGAGATATCCGAGAGCCTCGAGTGCGAGGCGATCCTCGCCGTGCAGCGCCTGTTCCACGATCTCGGGTGCCGACGCTGGTCCGACCGCGACTCCCCTCGTCTCGGCCAATGCCTGATAAATCCGCACCAGCCCCGGGCCCGAAATCAAACGCTCCGCCGAAACGTGCTTTTCGTCTTTTGCGATGAGCTTGATGAGCGAGAGTTCATCCGCATCTTCAGCCGCGAAGGATATGTGGCCACCCTCGCTGGGAATCGCGATCCATCCCGACGGAGAAAAGACAAGGCCGGCGACCCCAAGACCGGTGCCCGGTCCAAGCACGACCTTCGGCGCGCGATCGACCGGATCTCCTCCGCCGATCTTGCGAAGGTCGTGCGGGCCCAGGAAGGGCAGAGACAGGGCCAGCGCCTCGAAATCATTGACCAAATGAACATACTTCGCACCGCTCGCCTGGCACAAATCCTTGCGCGAGAAGGACCAGGGCAGATTGGTCATGTGGACGGTTTCTTCCGTTACCGGACCGGCAATCGCGAAGCCAGCGATCGAAGGCCGGTGCGGGATGCAATCCAAGTAGGCTTTGATCGCGGCCTGGAGCGATGGAAACATATCGCAACGAAAGGCGGCGAAATGTTCGATTGTGAGCTCATCGATGTCCGAAATCGCGAACCGCGCGTTGGTCCCGCCTATGTCGGCCACGAGAGCGGTGCGAGATTTCACTGTTGGGGTCACCTTTCCTGGCACTCAATCAAAATGCATTTGTTCGACGTAGCGGTATGTTTCCGCCGAACTGATCATCCGGAAACCAATAAACGCTAGCACGAACACCCAGAACCATCTTGATTCACATCAACAAGACAATCCGGGTCTCTGTGCTCACGGCAACCGCGATGACTCTCGTGGCGGCGGCGCTCCAACGGACGCCTACATGTAGCCTGCCGGCAAGGAGACAACGCGGAGATTGTCCACCACCCGAACGGTGCCCGGCGTATTTTCCGCCGCGATACGCAATGCGCTCCGCACACTTTCATCCGTGACGGTTCCATTCAGATCAACGACGCCGTTGCGAACGACGATGTCGATCGTCGCGCTAGGTCTCCAGGCCTTGCTTTCGACTTCGTCCATGATGCTTTTGCGGATTGCCAGGTCGCTGACGACCGATGGAGCGATTTCACCCATATGTCGCGACAACGCCAACAAAAGGTTGGGGCGGCTCACAATGCCGATCACCTTGCCGTCGCTGACGACGGGCAACCGCTTGACGCCGCGCATTTCCATCAGATCGACGATCTCGCTGAGAGGCGTATCCGGTCCAACGCTTGCGACCCCACGGCTCATGACGTGTTCGACCTTGCGCCCGTGCTCCTGCGCATATTCCTGTGCCAGCCGTTTCGCACTCAGCCAGACTTCGAGCCATCGTGGGCGACGGCGCTCGGTTCCGATCTCCTCCCGGCGCAAGAGGTCGCGCTCGGTAACGATGCCGAGCAGCTTGCCTTGTGCGTCCACGACCGGCAGGCCACTGATGTGGTGCTCGAGCATGACACGCGCCGCATGCTCGATTGTGGTGTCGGGGCGCACCATCGTCGCCCCCATGGTCATGATGTCACGCGCCTTCATTGTTTCTTTTCCCACCGTTTTTCATTGCCGCTTCCGCCATGGCGACCTTCCGCTTCACCGCGATGAAGCTGTCGGGGCTGACCGAAATCGAGTCGATGCCGCAGTCGACGAGGAATGTCGCGAATTCGGGATGGTCACTCGGCGCTTGCCCACATAGGCCAATCTTGGCGCCAGACTTGCGGGCTGCACTGATGACGTTTGAGATCATCCATTTGACCGCGGCATCCTGTTCGTCGAACAGGCCCGCGAGCTCGGCGGAATCCCGGTCGACGCCGAGAGTAAGCTGCGTAAGGTCGTTCGAGCCGATCGAGAAGCCGTCGAAGCGTTTTGCGAATTCCGATGCAAGAATGACGTTGGATGGAATTTCGCACATGACGAAGACCTCCAATCCGTCTTCGCCGCGCCTCAGCTCGTTCGCGGCCATGACCTCGAGCACCTGGTCGGCCTCATGCGTCGAGCGGCAAAACGGGATCATTACGATGACGTTTCGAAATCCCATTTCGTTTCGCAGCCGGCGGATAGCTCGGCACTCGAGGGCAAACCCCTCTCGATAGCGCGGCGAGTAGTAGCGGGCCGCGCCCCGGAACCCGATCATCGGGTTTTCCTCTTCTGGCTCGAACTGGGCGCCGCCGATCAGCCCGGCATATTCATTGGTCTTGAAATCGCTCATGCGCACAATGACCGGCTTCGGGTAAAGCGCCGCCGCGATGCGCGCCAGTCCGCGCGCCAGCCGGTCGACGAAATACTCCGTCTTGTCTGCATAGCCGGCCGTCAGTTCCGCGATCTCGCGCTTGGCTGCCTCGTCCTTGAGCTGGTCATGGTGCACCAGCGCCATCGGATGGATGCGAATGTGGTTACTCACCACGAACTCCATGCGGGCAAGACCGACTCCGTCGGCAGGAAGACGCCACCAGCGCAGCGCCGCGGCCGGATTTGCCAGATTGAGCATGATCTCTGTGCGCGTCTGCGGAAGGTTGGTCATGTCGACCATTTCCGTTTCGAAATCCGCGGTGCCTTCATAGACAAATCCCTGGTCGCCTTCAGCGCAGGAAACCGTCACCATCTGCTCGCCGTGCAGCACTTCGGTCGCATTGCCGGTGCCAACGATTGCCGGAAGGCCGAGTTCGCGACTGACGATGGCGGCATGCGACGTACGTCCCCCGTGATCGGTGACTATCGCCGCTGCCCGCTTCATGATCGGCACCCAGTCCGGATCGGTGGTCCCGGTGACGAGTATTGCGCCGTCGACGAAGTTGGCGATATCGCGGGCATTTTCGATCAGGCAGACGCGACCCGCGACAACCGCATCGCCGATAGCAAGGCCGCTGATGAGCTTTCTGCCCCTTCGCGTGATCGTGTAGGACCTGAATGCTGCAGCATCGCGACGTGATTGGACCGTTTCCGGGCGCGCCTGGACGATGAAGATCTCGCCCGTCTCGCCGTCCTTTGCCCATTCCATATCCATCGGGCAGCTGTAATGGGCCTCGATCGCAGCCGCCCATCTGGCCAGCGCCAGGATATCCCGATCCTCGAGCACGAAGGCCGTGCGCTCGATCTTCGAGGTTGGCACGTTGCGGGTTGGCTTGTCGCCGACGGCGTAAATCATCTTCTGCGCCTTGCCGCCGCACTTCTTGCCAATAATGGGTGCGAGAGCGGGAGCGGAGAGCAGAGGCTTGAAGACCTGATATTCATCAGGATCCACCGCGCCCTGCACGACGTTTTCGCCCAGTCCCCAGGCGGCGTCGATCACGACGACATCCTTGAAGCCGGTTTCCGTGTCGATCGAGAACATGACGCCCGACCCGCCGATATCCGAACGGACCATCTGCTGAACGCCGATTGAAAGGGCTACGCTCATGTGGTCGAAGCCCTTTGCCTGGCGATAGCTGATGGCTCGATCGGTAAAGAGCGATGCGTAGCAGCGGCGACATGCCACCAGCAACGCCTCGTCACCACGAATGTTCAGGAAGGTCTCCTGCTGGCCGGCGAAGCTCGCGTCGGGCAGGTCCTCTGCGGTTGCGCTCGATCGGACGGCAACGTCGACTTCCGCCTTTCCGGTTCGCTGGCAAAGTTCGCGATAAGCGGTCGTGATCGAGGCCGCGGTCTCGTCGGGCCAATCGCCATGCAGAAACAATTCCCGAATGGCTTGGCCCGTCTCGGCAAGAGCAGCCTTGCCCGCATCCAATGCGCCAAGCAACTCTTGGATGCGCTCCTTCAGCTGGTTCGCTTGTATGAAATCCCGATAGGCCTCAGCCGTCGTCGCAAAACCAGGCGGAACACGAATGCCTTTCGGCGCCAAAGCCTGCACCATCTCGCCCAGCGAAGCATTCTTGCCACCGACACTGCCGACATCACCGCGTCCGATTTCCTCAAATCGTACCGTTAACTTGGCGGACCTCAGAGGTTTTCCATTCATCAATTATCCCTCGGGTATTCACAGTCAGTCTGCCGATTTCGCGGCCATAAGCCTTGATCCCGGTCAAGAATCTTGATGAACGCTGTTGCCCGCAGCTTGCAGATCGGCAACCTGTCCCAGCGCAGCGTCTTCTCAAGCGAGAACCACCCGCGCCTCGAATTACTTTTCCTTGAGAGCAGATCGCTTTCGTCTTGAGTTGAGGGAGCTTTCGATGTTCCCGGACGAGTGAGATACTTACGCTGGCAGTTGGCCTCGCCCGACGATCATATCGGCGGCCTTTTCAGCGATCATGATGACAGCGGCATTGGTGTTCGACGAAACGATGCGCGGCATCACCGAGCTGTCGCAGACGCTCAGGCCCTGAAGCCCGTGCACGCGAAGTTCAGGATCGACGACACTGTCCGCATCACTGCCCATCCGGCAAGAGCCGACCGGGTGATAGGCGCTGCGCCCGTGCTGGCGGGCGAAAGCCTCGAGTGCCGCGCGTCCCTTGGTTGCCGCACCCGGAAGGTGCTCCCGGCTGATGTATTTGGCGAAGGCCGGCTGGGACAGTATCTCGCGGCTGATCTCGATGCCATCGACGGCGCGGTCGAGATCGTAGTGTTCGGCAAAGGGGTTGGGGTCGATGACGGGCGGATCGAGAAGATCCGCCGATTGCAGCGTGACGCTGCCGCGCGAACGGGGCCGCACGTGATAGGAGTTCAGCGTGCAGCCATTGCCGCCGGGAACAGAGCCGATGCCCTCCTCGACACCAGCGCCAGGCAGGAAATGGAACTGGATGTCAGGAGTTTTCTCAGTGCGGTCGCCCCACCAGAAGCCGCCGGCTTCGACGATGTTGGACGCCACCGGTCCTTTGCCGAACAGCGCGTATTCGAGACCGGCGACCGCCTGCCAGCGCTTCTTCTTGTAGCGATCGATGCCGTGCGGCCCGTTGAGCTCGGCGACGACATCGACATCCGTACGTTGGCCGGTGATTACGGTACGGTAATACTCCGTTCCGGCAACCCGGGCGAGGTTCCGAGTTGGCTCGATGCCTAGCCCGTCCTATTCATGAGCCTTGTGGTTCGAGCGCCGCTGAGCATTCGGTCATGCAGGTGTGAGGCGTCTTTTTCACCGCAGCTGAGACTGGACTTTGGAACGCGCTGGAGGTCAAGGTTTGGGTTTCGGCGGGGCTTTGATGCCCCGGCGCTCATGGTCCTGCGGGCTGCAGCGTGAGAGCGATTTGTCGGAACAGGCTGGCCTCGGGACAGGCGGCGGCGAAGGCCAGGCGGATTCGCGAGACGGTTTCGATGACGCGGGCGCCGAGCTTGAGGAGCCTGAGCCGCAGCGTGGCGAACTCGGCGTTGCTGAGATGATCGGTTGTGGGCACCGCCTCGCGCAGGGTGAGCATCAGCCAGTATGCGGCGGTGTGGAGGACGAGGCGCACCTGGTTGGCAATCGGTGAGCGGCAGCTGGTGCGGTCGGAGGCAAGCTGGCTCTTGTGCATCTTGATCAGGTTTTCGGCCTGGCCGCGGGCGCAGTAGAGCACGTCGTAGACATGCGCGTCGGAACCTTTGTCGAGATTGGTGACGACGAAGCGGATGTCGAGGCCGCGGGTGGTTGCCTCGATGCGGGCGCAGACGCGACGTTGCGTCTTCCAGGATTTCGCCTTGTATCGGGTCTCGGCATAGCCGCGCAGCACCGGCCTCTGCTCGAGCGCGCGGCGGGTGCGGATATCGTCGGCGGCTTCATCAACGAGACGCTGGAGAACCTTGTTGCCGGGCAATCCGAAGAGGTAGTCGAGCGCATTGTTCTCGCACCAGGCCATGACCTCGGCCCGGCCATAGTGGCCGTCGCCGCGGACCAGGATGCGGGTGGCCGGCCAGCGGGCGCGGATGCGCCGGACAAGCCGGCGCAGATGGCCGCGGATCTCCTTGCCCGTCGGGGTCTTGCCAGGACGCAGGATCATGGCGACCGGACGTCCGGTCGCGGCGTCGTAGATGTGGATCGGCAGGAAGCAGCGCTCGTCGTAATGGGCGTTGAACAGCGAGAGCTGCTGATGGCCGTGAACGACATCAACCGTGTCGTCGATGTCGAGCGTCACGCTTTTTGGCGGCGCGGCATAGCTCGACAGCCACAGATCGACCAGCACCCAGCCGAGCCGGATGACGGTGCGCAGGTCGGGCAGGTTCTCCAGGCGCGAGCAGGTCGGCTGCGAGCACAGATCAATCCCGCTGTCGGGTAGCCGCCCGCAGGCGAGCTTGAAGGCCGGGTCGGTGCGCAGTCGGTCGAGATCGTTGGCATCCTCGTAGCCGCATGCGATCGCAAAGATGCGGGCGCGCAGAATGTCGGCCATGGCGTGCGTCACCCGCTGGGGGTCGCGCGGATCGTCGATCGCAGCGGCCAGCCTGTCGGCCAGTTGCAGGCGTCGCTCGGCCGCGGCCAAAAGCATGACGCCACCATCCGAGGTGATGCGTCCGCCGTCAAACGCAGCTGTGATCTTCTTGCGTCCAACGGCTGGAAATGAGAGCTGCAGCAACGTATCGTCGGTCATGGCGGGTGTGGCTCGCGAAATGTGGTGGCAGGGTTGGCTTAGACAACCGAATCCTACGCCAAA
>NZ_VLKT01000038.1 GCF_007830515.1 Mesorhizobium tianshanense | reverse complement strand
CGATGACGCGATGAACGCGACAAGAGCCGCGGTCGCGGAGGGCATTCTCCCGGGCGGCGGGGTCGCCTTGCTGCGCGCCGGCAGGGCGCTCAAGAAGCTCAAGGGCGGCAACGAGGACCAGCAGGTCGGCATCGCGATCGTCAGGAAGGCGATCACCTGGCCGGCTCGGCAGATCGCGATCAATGCCGGCCTGGAAGGCTCGGTCGTCATCGCCGGGATCCTCGAAAACGATGATAACGCCTATGGCTACGATGCCCAATCGGGCGTTTACGGGGATCTGGTGTCGAAGGGCATCATCGACCCGGCCAAGGTGGTGCGAACGGCGCTCCAGGGCGCGGCCTCGGTGGCGGGCCTCCTCATCATGACGGAGGCCATGGTGGCCGAAATCCCTGGCCCGCCGCCGCCGGAGCTTCCCGGTCACGAGCATCATCATCACGATATGGATTTGGATTTCTGAGCACTCTGCGGCCAGCGGAAGCACGGAAGTGTCCGAACTGGATCGCCGCGCCATCCGAGAAACAGAATGGGTCGGCATAGGTGGAAAACGCGCTTCGACCTCGCGACAGAACGGGCTTGCCCAAGCCTTGCGCCAGATGGGACGCATAGAACGAACACTGTTCGCGCTTGACTGGATCACCGACAAGGATCTGCGTCAAACGACAACGGCCGAACTCAACAAAGGCGCAGCACGCAAGAGCCTCGTGCGTGCCGTCAATCTTCACCGCCTCGGCCGCTTTCGCGACCGCAGCCAGGAAAATCTGTCAATCAGGGCATCGGCCCTCAACCTTGTAGTCACGGCCATCATTTACTGGAACACAGTCTATATGAGACGCCACCCGCGCCGGCGGCGAAGCGGTTCCCAACCATCTCCTCGACAGCCTCTCGCCGCTCGGATGGGAGCATGTAAACCTCACCGGCAACTATTTGTGGGAAGAAACGCCGTTGATTGATGCAGACGGCTTCCGGCCTATTCCGTTCACCATATGACCTGCCCACCGTATATCTTTGCCCCTTTAATGAGGGGCCATTCATGGCGGCGGACCGCACCTTCTGCCGAGTCCGACTAGCCCGAAGCTGCGATGAGTACTCGGGTTCATGCCGAGCGGATCAGGTCGAATACCGATCGCGCAGGAACGCGATGAAGATCGACAGGGCAGGATTAGCGTTGTCTGGGCGCCAACGGACAAAATTGGAGATTTGGATTGGCTTTCCCCCGATCCGGAGCTTGCGGCAGACGGCTCCTTCAGGGACCCTATTGACATCTCCATGGTGGATCAGAGCGACTCCAAGACCATTTCGGACAAGGCGCAACAGGGTGCCCGCACTGACGTGATGTTCGACGATCGTGGGGAGCTGCACGCGGCTTCCAACAGCATCGGCGAGCAGAAATGGTTCGCCCCTGCGGACGAGCAACGTCTCTTGATCCAGCTCCGACCACTCGATCACAGGACGAGTTGAGAGAGAATGATTTGAAGCAAGAACAATGGCCAGATTATCGTTCCACAATGAGAGTTCGAATGCGCCGCCAGTGGATCGGGAGGAAGAGGTTACGGTAACGTCGACCTCCGTGCCGCCCAGAGCAGCCCCAGGGTGAGAACCCTCGATCAGGCGGATGGTTACATTTGGATGACACCGCCCAAACTCAATGATCGCATCCAAGGCTCGCCCCGCGAGGATGACGTTGGAACCGATAGAAAGCCTTTGTTGTTCGCCTATGATACCGATCCTGGCCAGGGTGAGAGTATTCTCAAGGTCGAGTAGCACGCAGCGCAGACGATCCAGGAAACGCTCTCCGGCTGGGGTTGGTCCAACGCCGCCAGTATGGCGATGAAATATCGTCGTCCCGATCGCGTATTCGAGATCGCGTATGCGCTTGCTGAGCGCCGAGTGATCGATCCCGGCCCGCCGCGACGCACGGAGAAAGCTGCCCTCCTCCGCAACCACGAGCGCGTAATTGAGTGTCGCGAGTTGAATAGAGCTGCGCATCTCTGCCCAAGGTTAAGGTAACGATCGCAAGAATTTGAGAGGTTTTGGCGATCGCGGCTATCACCAGATATCAGTATTGACACTGGATGCGGCCATCCCTCCTTCTTTTTTGCAAGAACAACAACGCCAGACAGTGTGAATCAACACCTGTCGTCGATCACTGCAACGAATCCGGGATTTCAGGTTGCCTTCTTAGCATGGAGGAAATCCTTCAGCGTCGAATGGCCGTCGCGGTTGGCCACGGCGGCTTTGCCGTGAACATGCTGCGATGGCAAGGTGTGGGTTCTGCTCCGCAGGGAGAGCTCGCACGCTCACCATCGGGACCGCTTCGTCTTCGCACGCCCTGGGAAGGTCACAGCACCCTAGATCTGGAGAGGCGACAAAGTCAGGAACATTCAAAGCCGGGGGCAGGGCAACCGAGTCGGTTGGCGGCGGCCGGCCGAAAGAACAGGCCTGCTACGGATGCCGTTTCGCAGATCCTTAAAAATAGAACCTGCAATTACGCCCTACCGCCTGCGCGCTTGAGCTGGAAAGGCACCAAGTCGGGGGACGCCAGGCACAAGGCGGCGACCAAGAGGACGACAGTGCGGAGCATTTTTCTCCCTATTCACCGGCAGGCTACGTCCTTATCACCAGCGGTTGGCCCGGCGCGGATGATTTCGAAATTCGACCCGGCAAGAGCTTCCCTCCAGGTGATTGCTGGGCGCGTGCTGTGCCTATCCAGCATGAGAAGCATCAAGTGATGCAGCGACGTGTTCCGCCGCCTTCGCAACATGGCTTGCGAACGGCACTACCAAGATTTGGCGAGTGACAGCCTGGATCGGTCGTACGCATCATCGCAAAATTCCAGTGTGAGGAGATGATGCGGTGACACAAAGAGGGACGCCGAGATCCGGCTACCAGACAAACTGGAGCAATACCAACAATGAAAACATCGCACTGCCTCTGAAGGTAGGAGTCGGTCGGGCGCACGCCCATCACGGGGAATTTCTTCAAGGCGTTTTTGAAGGGGACGACGGGCGGCTTTATCGCGGCCTCGTTACGCTTCCTCTCACGTCGCAAGAGTCGCTAGCAACCTTCTGGCCAGATGAGCGAGACGGCATTCGCACGCGACCCGCAAACCGGACCAAGGCGGCGCGCGCGGCGGCCCTCACCCTCGAGCATATCGGAATAGCTGGAGGAGGTGGAGAACTGACGATCGAAAGCCCTATTTTGATAGGGCATGGCTACGGTTCCTCGACGGCAGATGTCATCGCGTCTATCCGCGCGGTCGCAGCTGCAGCGGGGGTTACTCTGCGCCAGTCAACGGTTGCGCGATTGGCGGTTACCGCGGAAGGCGCAAGCGACGCCATCGCCTACTCCGATCAAGCTCTGCTGTTTGCGCACCGGGAAGGCCGCGCAATCGAACACTTCGGCGGCGAGTTCCCGCCACTTCTCGTTGTGGGTTTCAGGGACGGCAGCGGTCGGCCGATCGACACGCTAAGGATGCGACGGGCACGGTACGACAGCGAGGAAATTGGAGTGTTCCGTGTTCTGCGAGGATTGGCGTACCGCTCAATCAAGCAACAGGATCCTCGCCTGCTTGGACGTGTCGCAACAATGAGCGCGCTCATAAGTCAGAGGCATCTTCCGAAGGCAAGCTTTAGCGCGGTCCTGGACATAGCGCGGGACCATGACGCATGCGGCGTGCAAGTGGCCCACAGCGGCACCTTGATTGGCATCCTACTCGATGCCGTTGCACCCGGAGCGGCGAAGCGGGCTGCTGAGCTCGCAAAGAAGGTGGGGGGCGTAGGCTTCAAAGGTATTCACACATTTGCTGTTAACGCCGAAGCGAGGATAATCCAGTGACCGCAGGGGTGGACTATTTACGCGCCTATGAAACGCCGCGATTTGCTCAGCTCGCCCCCAACCTCACCGCTGCCTGCTTTTCCCTCATGAAGCTCATGCCCGCCCGTTTCATGGTCGACCGTGCGGAAGCGTCAGGGCGCCTTGAGCGGGAAGGACACATCATCGAAACGACATCGGGCACGTTCGGCTTAGCCATCGCCCTGCTAGCTGCGGTTCGTGGCTATGGGCTTACGCTTGTCACGGCCTCCAGCCTCGTCGATCTGAAACTCAAGCGGCGGCTGGAACACCTCGGTGCCAAAGTCGTGGCCATTGATGATCCTCAGGGAGATGGCAATCAGCGCGGTCGGCTCCAGTACCTTCAAAAGACCTTGCAAGATAACCCGGACACGTATTGGCCTCGGCAATACGACAGCCCGGAAAACCGCCTTGCCTACGCGCGCCTAGCGGATCTCGTTGTTCGCTCACTCGGCCGCGTCGATTGCCTCGTAGGCTGCGTGGGCACAGGGGGTTCGCTATGTGGCACCGGGGGCTTCCTTCGTGAAATCTTTCCAGATCTCAGGATCATTGCGGTCGATACCCATAGAAGCATGCTCTTTGGCCAACCTGTCGGACGGCGCATGCTGCGGGGGCTCGGCAACAGTGTTTTGCCGGACAATGTCCGGCATGAGATGATCGATGACATTCATTGGGTAGGCGCATTACCCGCTTATGCCATGGCTCACGGGCTCTTTCGCGATCAAGGACTCTTTATGGGACCGACCAGCGGCGCCGCGGCTCTGGTTGCCGCGTGGTTCGCCAGGAAAAATCCCGAAGCCTCCACTCTTGTCATAATGCCTGATGAAGGGCATCGTCATTCGGATACAGCCTACAATCCAGAATGGCTCGCCAATTTGAAAGACTGGCCAATTTCAATTCCAGGTGAGCCAACAAGTCTCGAGCGAATTCGCCCGGCCGGGGAGACCGCATGGACGAGATTCCCTTGGAACCGCCAAACTCTGGGCTCCGTCCTCGCAGAGTTTGACGGCTCGCTTCGAGAGGATCGATAGTTCTGAGCCTAGATCCTCAGCGTCACACAGCCAGGTGCCGGTGCGTTTCAGACCGGGTGCATGACCCGGTGAAGAAAATCCTTTGTGCGCTCATGCTTGGGGTGTCGAAGGAGTTCCTTTGCCGGACCTTGCTCGACGATACGGCCGCCGTCCAGAAAGAGGACATTATCGGAAACCTCGCGGGCGAACTGAATTTCGTGGGTGACAACGAGCATGGTCATGTTCTCGTCCGCCAGCGCGCGCATGACCTGCAGAACCTCGCCGACCATTTCCGGGTCAAGTGCCGATGTGGGCTCATCGAAAAGAATGGCTTGTGGGCGCATCGCCAAAGCACGGGCGATGGCCACGCGCTGCTGCTGGCCGCCTGACAACGACGCGGGATAAGCATTCGTCTTATCGGCTAGACCGACGCGGTTGAGCAGTGCCAAGGCCCGCTCGCGAACCTGTTTCCTATCCTCCTTCAACACATATAGCGGCCCTTCCATGACATTTTCCAGTGAAGTGCGGTGCGGAAAGAGGTTGAAGCGTTGAAAGACCATCGAGACGCGGGTGCAGATGGCATGAACCTGCGAGGAGGCGGCATCCACCACCGTGCCGTCGACACTGATGTGCCCGCGCTGATAGGTCTCAAGCCCGTTCACACAACGCAGAAGCGTCGATTTTCCGGAACCCGACGGGCCGATCAAACACACGACCTGTCCCTTGGCGATCTCGGCGCTGATTCCCTTGAGAACTTCGTGGGCGCCGAAGGATTTGTGCACGTCGTCGAAGATGATCATCTTCCCGCTCCAAGATAGATTTCCACCCTACGCATAAGAATATTCAGTGGGACCGTCAGGCACAGATAGAGTAGTGCCACAAGGGTAAAGACCGTCATGTTGTCGAATGTGGATGATGCAAGCATCTTGCCCTGCATCGTCAACTCCTGGACCGAAATCACCGAAACCAGCGACGAATCCTTTAGCAGCATGACCATATTGTTGGCGTAGGGTGGCAGGATAATCTTCAATGCCTGCGGCAGAACGACACGACGCATCATCAACGGACGCTTCATGCCGATCGATTTTGCCGCTTCGACTTGCCCCCTATCGACCGCGTCGATGCCAGCCCGGAAGGTTTCCCCAAGATAGCAGGAGTGAGCCAGCCCCAGCCCGATCATGCCGGCTTGAAGCGCCGTCAGGTTGATGCCGATATCGGGCGCGACGAAGTAGATATAGAAGAGAATGACGAGGAGCGGTACGCCGCGGACGAAGTCGATGAAGAGCCGCGTCGGCACTGCAAGAGAGCGAATTCCTGATGTTCTGAACAACGCCCAGACAAGCCCGAGCGCCGTCGCAAGGCACAGCGCAACGAAGGTTATCACGACGGTCAGCCAAACGCCGTGAAGAAGAAGAGGTAGATATTCGGTTGCCTGCGCGATGAATTTGGTCATGGTTCGCTCTATGCCTCTTGGCACTCCCACGGCCGGCCATTTGGACGCCACCGTAAGGCCCTGCTAGCCTCATTTCACGGACCGATTGATTGCGCTTCAAAGGCCATATCTTGAGAAAATTCTCGTGAGTTCGCCGTTTTCCTTCAGTTTTGCGATGGAGGCGTTCACCCTTTCGAGAAGCAACGGGTTCTCCTTGGCGACGGCCAACGCCACTTCGCCTCTTTTCATTGGCTGGTAGCCGTCAACAAGGCGGACGCCCAGGTCAGGATTCTTTGAAAGCTGGTATGCGATGATGGGCGCATCGCCGAACCCAGCCTTGATGCGGCCGAGCACCACATCGCGCATCATATCGGCGATTGAGTCGTAGAGCTTTACTTGGCCGAATACGCCAAGGCCTTGCAGAGCATCGGCATAGGTCGAGCCGATCTGCGCGCCCACTGCCTCACCCGCCAGCTCTTCGATCGAATAGTTTTTGGCATCTCCGGCCGCAACAAACATTGCTTCGCCATAAGCGTATACGGGTGTGCTGAAATCGATGACCTGCCTACGCTTGTCCGTTATGAACATGCTGGCCGAAATCAAGTTGATCTTGCCCGTGGTCAACGCCGGAATCAGCGCGGGGAAAGCGTTTACCTGAAATTCCACGTCCATCCCAACGTTTGCGGCGATCGCACTGGCCAAGTCGACCATCGCGCCAGTCGGCTGTCGCGTTGCGGTGTCGACGAACGTGAACGGGATTCCAGTTGGAGTAATGCCGACTCTCAGGCTCTCCTCGGCCATTGTCTGCGTTGCCAATGCGAAACCAATGGCGGCGAGACAACCAATAACTCTTATCCGAAGCATGAAATTCCCCTTATGTCGTGTTTGATCGAGGTTTCGTCGTTGACTTCGTCTTTGCGGACAGATCGTAGCAATTTGAATGATGTTCAATTGACCATGACACTGCGTCTGTTCATGACTTTGGTATCTTTCTTTGGCTCCAGCTTGCATTACGCGATTTCACCGGGAGTGGTGCAATACTCCTTGTCCTCGCGGAGGTGGTCCCAGGCTTCAGCAACTGACTGAAATGATGGCAGCCGATCGTCCGGGCCGGTCGAACGGTCTAGGTCTTTGAGTCCGCTCGCTGTAACGATGGCGACCACGCTGGCCGACGGCGCTATAGCGCCCTCCCGTCTCAAGGCTTCAATAGCTGCAAACGGCGTCACCGACGTAAGCTCGGCGAAGACACCCTCGGTGGCCGCAAGCTTCCGCTGGAGTGCGACCAGACCGCAGTTGCCGATCGGCATTGCCATGCCGCCAGACTCGCGCAGGGCATTAAGTGCCTGGAACGTGCTTCGAGTGGTGCCGATCGAGATGGCTAGCGTGTCAAAGACTGCCGGAACTTCGGCAACCAGATCTCCCTTGGCGGCAAGCGCACTGGTCAAGGATCCATGCACTTCCGCAGCCACCAGCCTGGGCAAGCGATCAATCTTGCCTTGGCTATTGAGATCCTTAAAACCCTCCCAAAGTCCGGCAAGTGCATCACCATAACAGACTGGCAAGGCGCACCAATCCGGCACGGCGCCGTGCATCTGGTCTACGATTTCGTAAGCAAGGGTCTTGTAGCCCTCGATGCCGCCCGGATGGCTGCCGACCACTGGTGCATGAAAGGGGGAGGTGGCAAACCAGCCGAGACGCTCAGTCCCAGCCGCAAGCAATGGCCAGCGATGCGATTTGTCGGCCAGGGGAACGACCTTCGCGCCATATTTGCGGATTTGCGCCAACATCGCGCCGGAAGTCCCAGCGAATGTGACAACGACGCATTTCAAGCCGGCCCGTGCCGCGTAAGCTGCAAGGGAGGCGCCGGCGTTTCCCGACGAGGCGGTGGCCACAACGCGCGCCCCACTCAATCGCGCCATAGATACGGCAACGGTCGAGAAACGATCTTTGTGGGACCAGGTTGGATTCCCTCCCTCGTCCTTGATCAGAAGGTTGGCTATGCCAAGATGTTTGCCCAGCGTCTTGGCCGGCAGCAGCGGTGTCAGTCCTTCGCCCAAAGAGATCGCATTGCCAGCCGCGCAAGGAAGCCTGTCGGCATAGCGCCAGAGCGAGGGCAGGGTGGCGCCGTGTGCAGAACCGGCCGATCTATTTCCTTTTGGATCGTAGACAACCTTAAAATTAGCTGGCGCATCCCCAAGGCAATTCGGGCAGCCGCGGGAGTCGATCTTGATATCGCTCGGGAACAAGGTGCCGCATCGAATGCAGGAAAGACCAACCGCGCGGCTCATAACGGCACCACCATGATATCGCCCTTCGTCTCCGTCAGCCGTTCCACTCCACCTCGACGAACAACGACCATATCCTCCACCTGTAACCCCCAGCGGCCGATCTCGTAGTAGGGTGTCTCCACGCACAGCACCATTCCTTCTTCAAGGACCTCTGTACTGTGTGCCGAAAGTGTCGGCGCATCGTAGCCATCAAGGCCGATGCCATGGCCGACGTGATCGCGCTTGTAGTGTGTGATTCCTTCTCGCTGGACGACACGTACCACTGCCTCGAAGAGCTTTGCCGCTGCCATGCCCGGCCGAATAATGTCGCAGGCATGCTGAACCCCACGCAGCAACGCTTGCTGGAGCCGACGCGCTTGCGGCGGCGGTTCACCCAGTGTGGCGATGCGGGCAATGTCGGCGCGATAGTGTCGAAACCGGCCGCCGACATCGAAGCGAATGATTTCTCCGGCGCGCAACTCACGGGCGGAAGGCTGCACGTTCATAAGCGCGCTGCGTTCGCCAAAACCGATGCAGCCCAACACGGGCAGGGCGCCTTCCTCTACCGTCTTGATATGAAAGGCGCGCGCCAAATCTTCTTCGGTCGCACCTTCTTTGGCAACCGCAAGCGCTGATTGAATGGAGCGCTCTGCAATGCGAGCGACTTGGCCGAGCCGTTCGATTTCGTCGCCCGTCTTAACTGCGCGAACCTCGCGAAGCAGTGCTGTGGCCGGTACCCAGGATGCATTTGGCAAATGCGCCTTGAGTGCTTCCAGATGTCCCGGCACGAGCCCGGCCTCGTCAATGCCGATCCGCGCACGGCCCAGCTGCGCTTGCTGCAATGCGGCGACCAGCGCCGCGATCGCATCGCTATGTCCCGGCAGAGCCCGAAGCTGGAGGTGTCGTTCGCTCACGGCATCCTCGGCGGCCGAGGGACGGATGTCGGCATGAAAGTCGCCATAGCGACGGACCTTGCTTACCCAAAGCTCCTGGTCTGCAACCAGGTCGAGTGTACTGGTACTGGTGATGATTTCGGGCATGCCATTGTCAGGAGCCGGCCAAACGACATACGCCTGCGGGCCACGCCGGATCCATTGCGGCAGAGCCCAGAAGCCGCTCATATACGTCACATTTTCCGGCGCCGTTGCCACGACTGCATCCAGCCCGACATCTGTCATGCGCTGTTGTAGGCGCGGTTCGTTAAGCAGCATGATGGGGATCCCGATCTCGATTCTCTCTTGAATCCCGGAAGCCGAGGCCGGCGGAGATGCGCGCTGCTGCCGCCATGACTGCCTCTCCAATTTCGGCGATCTCCACATGCGGTCCAACCGAGCGGGGGTAGGCCACACTTATGGCCGCGACGATCGTGCCTGATGCATCGCGAAGCGGTGCGCCGACCGCGATCAAGCCGATAAAGTTCTCGTCCAGGGACGTTGTGTAACCGATGGATTCGGAAGCGCTGATTTGAGCAACCAGCTTGTGCGGGTCCGTGACGGTACGGGCGGTAATCTGTTCTAGCGGACCCCGTCCAAGCATGCCAATGACCGCTTCGCCGCCCAACTCCATCAAGAGAGCCTTGCCTAGCGCGCTCGAATGCAACGGAAACGTTTCGCCAGGCGAAGAACGAATGACGACTGGGCTTCTACTCTGCACTGTCAGGAGATAAATGCCGCTGTCGCCCCGCCTGATACCGAGGAATGCGTTGAAACAACCTTCGGCAGCCAGTGCCTGCAATTCCAGTTCAGCCAAACCTACCAAGCGGTCTTTACTCAGGATTTTGCGTGCAAGCGCCAGAACAGAGTGACCGAGCCGGTAGCGACGCGAGTCTGGCGCCTGCTCGACATAACCCTGCTCAGCCAGAGTGTTCAGGATGCGCTGCACGGCAGGAGCGCTCTGCTCAAGCCTCCGAGCAAGGTCACGCACCCCGACCGCCTCATCCGCTTCTTTAAGAAGATTGAGAACCGCAAGGCCACGTTCCAACGAGAGATTCCCTGTCACCAAGTGTTCCTTATTTCGGAATGATGTTCCTCAATATGGCGAGAAAAGCAGCATTGGCCGTGCCTGTCAATGAGGAATGTTCACTATAGTGTGTCGTCTTAAAGTGTGCGCAGCGGCGACCATGTCCTCATGGACCTACGGGTGGTTGTCGGCCTCAACGTGCAGAAGATTCGTCGCGCGCAAGCGCTCTCGCAAGAGGAACTGTCGTTCCGTTCAGGGTTCACGCGCGCCTATCTGAGCGGGCTCGAGGCCGGCCGCCGTAATCCCACGCTCCTATCGCTCGCCAAGATCGCCAACGCTTTGAGCGTCGACATCGAAGAACTGACGAAACGGCCAGGCAAAAATGCCCAGGCCTCGGCTGAAGACCGGGCCGTAAAGGCGCGTGCACGGCGCAAAGGAAAGTCCTAGTATTCTCGACGCTCTCCTGGAGCGGTGGATTCAAGGCCCGTTGCGACGGATCAACTTCTCGACGTCAACCTGCAACGCTAACGCCAGCACCTCCAAAGTGTCGACGGTTGGTGAGTTCTCTTCTCGCTCGAGCTTGCCGACATAGTTGCGGTCGAGGCCGGCAAGGTCGGCAAGTTGCTCCTGCGACAGGCCAGTGGCTTGACGGAGCAACCTTAGATTGCGAGCAAAGACAGACCTCAGCCTCATGCGGCGAGGCAGTCAGAACGCGCCCTTTAGTGCCACCTACTATAGTAGTCAAACGTTCCGCTGCGGGTTGCAGTGGGACCTAAGTTAATTATTGTTTTCTTTGTCTCAGTACATTGAAAGGGCGTGTAATGTCGGCGGTTCACCGGAGCGTCTTACAGCATGAGCTAATACAGATATTTGAAGCTGCCGCGCAGATTGACAGTGCAACCAGCGCCACGGAAATCATCCGGCAACTGCGTAAAAGGATTGAACGTTACGGCTACGCAGCTTGTCTCATTACCGAATTGCCACGCCAGGATACCGGAATGTTGGATGAACACATCCTTGTCAACGGTTGGCCCGGCGAATGGTATGAACACTACATGGCTGCCGGATATTATCGTCATGACCCCTGCGCCACCTTGTGCCGTGGTGCGATCGAACCTTTCCTTTGGAGGGATGTCTATCACGGCTTGACGAACAGCAATGCCAGGCGGGTGATGGATGAAGCCAAGGAGTTTGGACTTCGCGACGGGATCTGCATCCCCATCCAGGATGCTTTTGGCGATCCTGCCTGTGTGACGGTTGCTGGAAGCGAGATTGATTTGGCGCCGGCGGCGCGCTGCACCATTCATGCGCTTGCGCGCCATGCCTACTCAGCTGCCGAACGATTGATCGGCAACTCGCGCAGGCAGCCGAGACAAAAACTTTCCGAGCGGGAGCGTGAAATCCTGCAGTGGGTCGCAGGAGGCAAGACCGCATGGGAGGTTTCCCGAATACTTGGCATTTCTGAGAACACTGTGACCACGCACCAGCGCAACATCAAACAGAAGCTCAATGCGGCCAACGTTGTCCATGCCATCGTCGAGGCTCATCGCAGGCATGAAATCGAACTTTGAGCCATCCTCAGATCTGAGTATTCCGCTGGGAAGGGCCGCGTGATCGGATAGGGTTCCATTGAGGAACCGCAATGCTTCATGTTCATGCCGTCGACGCGTCAAACAGCTTTGCCTATCGAAAGCATCTCGACAGCTACTTTTGCCTGCGACATGAGGTTTACGTCAACGAACGCGGATGGCATGAGCTGAGACGCCTCGACGGTCGCGAGATCGATGCGTTTGATACTTCGGACGCGATCCATCTGCTTGGCATCCAGCCAGGAAGAGGCGTTGTCGCCGGATCCCGTTTGGTTCCGACCCTCAGGCCACATCTGATGAGCGAGGTCTTCCCGCAACTCGCCCATGATCGCGTTCCGCGCCGGCACGATATCTTTGAATGGACCAGAATATTCGTGGCTCGAGATCTTCGTGAGCCGGGCCGGCCTTGCCAGGCAGCCGGCGTCATCTACTGCGGAATTCTCGAATTCTGCATTCAACGATATATCCGGAGTCTGACAATTGTCTGTGAGGCTTATTGGTTCGAGCGCCTCGCGTCGATCGGCTGGAATCCCAGGCAGCTTGGGCCATCGCTGCAACGCGACGGCATGACGATTATCGGTCTGATGGTTGATATGTCCCCAGCAGCCCTCGTGGCAACACAAGATTTCTATCGGATGACGGAGCCGGTGCTTTGGGCCGAAGGAATGATCACGAGGCCGGCGTAGCTGCCGACGGATTCTGTTAGGCGCAACGCTGCGAACCGGTTGCTCTCGCAATTTTCCTTGTCTGTCGCCTCAGCAAGCGACATGGATGCTCAAATTCGACGACACAGCTGGTGGCTAAACACTGTCGGAATGCTGTCGGCCAGCTGCAAAGCGGGTCAAGGAAACATTTGGGCCGCCATAATGATACTTCTGGCGTTTCTTGCTGGGGTCCGCTTCGAAAGAGTGGCACGCTGACGGTTGATCTGGTTGTGGCCGCTGCAGGTGCACGATTCACAGCATAAGCTCATGCAAGTGGTATCCATGTCGATCGGTGCAACGATCGATCGCATCAACGCAACTTTGAAAGACTTCAAGGACGAGTTGGGAGGCTTTCTAGAAAAGCAAAACGGACAAGCCAGGGTCCAAAACCGCCAAAATCGACGCGATATGTTTTAGGACATGGGGCCGCGCAAACATGTTGCGATTGCAAACGCCCGGATCCCGAGGGTCGAACCTTCTACTCGCCAATTGGCTGAAATCCTGCTCCCACCATAAGGTGTGGCAAGGATGGACCGGGTATGATCTGTGAGCCTCAAAAATCACACCTCGACCGGCAGCCGGTTCGACCGCTTGATCTGAGCAAGCGCGAAGCTCGATTCGATCGAGGAGACACCGTCCAGCCGTGTCAGCTTTTCCTTCAGGAAGCGCTCGTAGGCATGCAGGTCTCGCACCACCACGCGCAGCAGGTAGTCGCGCTGCCCGGTCATGAGATAGCAATCGACCACCTCCGGCCAACGGGCGATTGCCGCGTTGAACCGCTCCAGCTCGTTTTCGCGCTGGCGCTCCAGCTTGATCGAGGCGAACACCGAGATTGGCAGGTCGACCAAGTCCTGATCGATCAGCGCGGCGTAACCGGTGATCACGCCCATATCCTCCATCAGGCGGACCCGGCGGGCGCAGGGCGAGGCCGAAAGGCCGACTTGGTCGGCCAACTGCTGGGCCGTCATCCTGCCATCGACCTGTAGTGCGGCGATAATCTTCCGGTCGATTTCGTCTAGTCGACTTTTTGGCACGGAACATCACTCCTGTCGCAGATATTAGTGAAAACAGCTAACTTAGCTGCCAACTTCAATCAAGTTTAGCGACAATCGGCTTTTGGTCGGCTCTATGATTGCGGCGATCGTAATCGGGAGTCTTGCGGCATGGACAAACAACAATTGGAGGCACTTTCGGCACTGGAGAAAAAGGTACTCTGGCTGTCGGCATGGATGATCCACAACGCCAATCATCTGCGCGAAAACACCGATGGCGTGAAGGTCGGTGGACACCAGGCTTCGTCGGCGTCGCTCGTGACGATCATGACCGCGCTCTATTTCTCGGTGCTGAGGCCGCACGACCGCATTGCGGTGAAGCCGCATGCCTCGCCGGTCTTCCACGCTATCCAGTATCTGCTGGGCAGCCAGACGAGGGAGAAGCTCGAACGGTTTCGTGCCTTCGGTGGCGCGCAAAGCTATCCGTCACGGACCAAGGACGTCGACGACGTCGATTTTTCTACCGGTTCCGTAGGGCTGGGCGTCGCGCAGACGCTGTTTGCCTCACTGGTGCAGGATTATCTCAGCGCCCGCGATGAAAGCGTCTCGGAGGGCCGCATGGTGGCACTTATCGGCGACGCCGAAATGGACGAGGGCAACATCTTCGAGGCGCTTCTGGAAGGCTGGAAACACGGGCTGCGCAACTGCTGGTGGATCGTCGACTACAACCGCCAGAGCCTCGACGCCGTGGTGCGCGAGGGCCTTTGGGAGCGCTTCGAAAGCATTTTCAGGAATTTTGGCTGGGACGTCGTCATCCTGAAATACGGCTCGCTGCTTGAGGCAGCCTTCGCCGAACCGGGCGGCGAGGCGTTGAGGGCCTGGATCGACGCCTGCCCGAACCAGCTCTATTCGGCGCTGACCTTTCAGGGCGCAGCCGCCTGGCGCAAGCGCCTGCTCGCCGACATCGGAGAGAGGCCAGGCCTGAAATCGCTTCTCGACCGGCGGTCCGATACCGAGCTCTCCGCACTGATGACCAATCTCGGCGGCCATGACCTGCCTTGCCTGATCGAGGCGTTCGAGGCGGCGCGCGGCAACGATCGGCCGGCCTGCTTCATCGCCTACACGATCAAGGGCTTCGGCCTGCCCTTCGCCGGCCACAAGGACAATCATGCCGGGCTGATGACCAAGGATCAGATGGCAATCTTTCGCGCCTCAATGTCGGTCGGCGAAGGGCGGGAGTGGGACGCCTTCGAGGGGCTGGGCATTCAGGAGGCGGATCTGCGGCGGTTTCTCGGAGCGGTGCCCTTCGCGGCAAAGGGCCAGCGGCGCCGACACGCTCAGCGCATCCTGGTCCCCGATCGGCTCGCCGCGGAGGCCAAGGGGAGCGTTTCCACCCAGGTCGGCTTCGGCAGGATCCTGGACGAGATTGCACGGGCCGGCGGGCCGCTCGCCGACGCGATCGTCACGACATCGCCCGATGTCACCGTTTCGACCAATCTCGGCCCTTGGGTTAACCGGCGCGGCCTGTTTGCGCGTCAGTCGCTGGCCGACACGTTCCGCAGCGAACGCATCGCCTCGGCGCAGAAATGGGAATTCGGCACCTCCGGCCAGCATATCGAGCTCGGCATCGCCGAAAACAATCTCTTCATCCTCCTGTCGGCGTTGGGCCTGTCGCATTCGATCTTCGGCAAGCGGCTGCTGCCGATCGGGACGCTCTACGATCCCTTTATCCAGCGCGGCCTCGATGCGCTCAACTATGCCTGCTACCAGGATGCGCGGTTCCTGCTTGTCGCCACGCCTTCAGGCATCACGCTGGCGCCGGAAGGCGGTGCGCATCAGTCGATCGCCACCCAGATGATCGGCATGGCGCAGGACGGGCTTGCCGCCTACGAGCCGGCGTTCGTCGACGAGTTGAGCGTCATCATGCGCTTTGCCTTGGATTATATGCAGCGTGACGGTGACGCCGTGCAGTCCGAGCGTACGTGGTTGCGCGAGGAGACCGGCGGGTCGGTCTATCTGCGCCTTTCGACGCGACCGGTCGAGCAGATCGTCCGTACCATGACGCCGGAGCTCGAGCAGGACATTGTCGACGGCGGCTACTGGCTGCGGCGGCCGGGACCGAACGCCGAATTGATAGTCGCCTACACCGGCGCCGTGGCGCCGGAAGCAATACAGGCGGTCGGCATGATGGCAGAAGATCGCCGCGATGTCGGGCTGCTGGCGGTGACTTCACCAGATCGGCTGAATGCGGGCTGGACGGCGGCGAGCCGTGCGCGCGAACGTGGTCTCGTCCATGCCAGGAGCCATGTCGAAAGGCTGTTTGCCGATCTCCCGCCGCACTGCGCAATCGTCACCGTCACTGACGGCCATCCGGCATCATTGGGCTGGCTGGGTTCGGTCCATGGTCACCGTACGCGCAGCCTCGGCGTCGAGCATTTCGGCCAATCGGGGACGATCTACGACCTTTACCGGCACTTCGGTATCGACGCGAACTCTATCGCGACGGCTGCCGACAGGATCGCCGGTGGTCGCCCAGTCCGCTATCTGCGCGCGCTGGATTGATGCTGCTGATCCAGTCTCCGATCCAGGCGGGATCGAGATCTCAAGAAAAATGTATCGAGACGTTTGAATAGCTTCGGGGGAGCGGCGCTCGGTTCTGCATGGCCTCGTCGAGACGATTTGCAAGGAGCATCTGGAAACGCCTGCCAGACAAGCTGCTGCCGCGCTTGGCTATGAGCCTTTGTCGACATGAGTTCTGTTTGACATAGGGGCATTACGGCAATAGCGTGCTCACCTGGTATAAAAGGTATGCCACGTGATTGGGGTTCAGATCAAACAGCGGAAGCTTTCCGACGAGGTCGTAGAACATCTCGAGCGGCTGATCCGCACCGGAGAGTTGGCCGAAGCCGACCGACTCCCGTCGGAACGGGAACTCATGCGGCAGTTCGGGGTCGGGCGCCCCTCAATCCGTGAGGCGCTGCTGCATCTGAGCAAGATGGGCCTTGTCGAGGTGAGGTCCGGCGAGCGTGCCCGTGTCACCCGCCCCACACCCCAATTCGTGATCGACGCCCTCTCAGGGCCGGCACGGCACATGATTTCGGCCCCCGGCGGGGTTCACGATTTCCAGAGCGCGCGTCTGTTTTTCGAGGTCGGGCTTGCCCGCAACGCCGCTGTGAATGCCACGGCAGAGGACATTGAAAGCTTCAAGGAGGCGCTTGAGATAAACCGGCAGTCGATCGGCGACCTCACGCGCTTCGAGCGTACGGACGTGGACTTCCACTACGTGCTGGCGGTGATCACCCGCAATCGAATCTTCACAGCCATCCACGCGGCATTAGCCGAATGGCTGCTCGAACAGCGGCGGACGACTTTGGCCAAAGGTGAAGACCGCAAGGCCTACGAGGCCCATCGCGAAATCTTCGAGGCGATCGCGGCGCGCGATCCGGACGGGGCCGAAGCGGCGATGCGCAGGCATCTGGAATATGTATCGAGGCGCTACCTGGAAATCGCGAGGCCCAAGTGATGACAAGCTTCGTCGTCTGGGTCGATTTCCGCCTCAAGCCGGGCGCCCGAGACAGCTTCCGAAAGCTGGTCGACGCCAATGCGACCGCGTCGGTGCGCAACGAGGCCGGCTGCCGCCGCTTCGACGTGACGGAGGCGCGCGGCGAACCGGACCGGATCGTGCTCTACGAAATTTACGACAGCGAGGCCGCCTTCGACGAACACTGCCGCACGGCTCATTTCGACGAATTCAACACGCAGAGCGCGCCGCTCGTCGACACCAAATTGGTGACGATCTGCGATCTCGTTCTCGAGGCGACACCTTGAAGGAAGCATAGCCGGTTAGCGCCGGTTTGGGCGAAAGGGGAGGGAAGTGCATGTCGCAGCCAGGTCTCAAGGCGTTAGCCGCTCACCGGCGGGTCAAGCTCGGCACGCTCGTCGCGGAGTTCGCGACGCCGGGAATCGGGCACATTCTCAAGTCCGCCGGCTGCGACTTCGTCTTCTTCGATATGGAGCATTCGGGCTTCAGCTTGGAGACAGTGAAGAGCGCGATCCGCTATTTCGAGGCGGCCGACCTGCCGGTGATGGTGCGTGTGCCGTCTCAAGACTACCATTTCCTCGCCCGCGCCATGGATATGGGCGCCGAAGGCCTGATTGCGCCGATGGTGAGCACCGTCGAACAGGCGCAGCACATCATCAATTCCATGAAATACCACCCTGCTGGCGCTCGCGGCGTGGCCCTGCAGATCGCGCATGACCGCTACCGTCCGGGCTCGGTTAAAGATAAATTCGAAGCAGCCAACCAGCGCTCGGTGTTCATCTGCCTGATCGAGACCGCCGACGGCGTCAAGAACATCGACGGCATTGCGGGACTGGAAGGGGTCGATTGTCTATGGGTCGGACATTTCGATCTGTCGGTCTCCCTCGGCGTTCCCGGCGACTTCGCCCATCCCACCTTTACCGATGCGATGGACAGGATCGTTGCGGCCGCCAAGAAGCACAACAAATCGCTCGGACGCCTGGTGCCCAACGTGCAGCAGGGGCACGACTTCTACAAACAAGGCTTCGATTTCATTTGCTATTCGGGCGATGTCTGGGTCCTGCACGATGCGATGGCCGACGCGGTCTCCAAGATCCGGGCCGGCTGCGAGTGAGGTGGAGGAGACGATGGCCAACGCAATGTTCAGGGTGGCGCTCTCCGGTGATTTCCGCAAGCCGGACGGCTCGCCGACCTATCCCGACTTCGACCTGGAGCCGCTGCGCAATGCGCCCGGCGTCGAAATGGCATTCCTGGAGCCGAACAATCCGCTGCGTGCCGAGCAGCTTGAGGATTTCGATGCGCTGATCCTGCTTGCCCATCGCTTCGATGCGACCAGTGTCCCCAAGAGCGGTCGCCTGGCCGTCGTCGCCCGCTTCGGGGTCGGCTACGATACCGTCGACGTCGAGGCCTGCACCGCCGCCGGCATCGCGCTCGTCATCACGCCCGACGGCGTGCGGCGGCCCGTCGCCATATCCGTCATCACCTTCATGCTGGCACTGACCGGCAAACTGCTCATCAAGGACGCCCTGACCCGCAAGGGAGCTCATGGGTTCGACAAGCGTTCGCAGCATATGGGCGTCGGCCTGGTCGGGCGGACGCTGGGGTCGCTCGGCATTGGCAACATCGGTGCTGAGGTCTTTCGCATGGCGAAGCCCTTCGACATGAATTTCATCGCCCATGATCCATTCGCCGACAGGACAGTCGCTGCCGAACTGGGCATCGAACTGGTCGGTCTGGAGGATCTGTTCCGCCGCGCCGACGTGCTGTCGGTAAGCTGTCCTCTGACGCCTCAGACCCATCACATCGTCAATGCCGAGCGGCTCGCGCTGATGAAGCCGACGGCTTACCTGATCAACACCGCGCGCGGCCCGATCGTCGACCAGAAGGCGCTGACGAAAGTGCTGCAGGAGCGCCGCATCGCCGGCGCGGGGCTCGACGTGCTGGAGCAGGAGCCGCCGGACGCCGACGATCCGATCCTCAGGCTCGACAACGTTATCCTGGCGCCGCACGCACTGTGCTGGACCGACCAGTGCTTTGCCGGCAACGGTGCCGCCGACGTCAAGGCGGTGATCGAGGTGCAGCACGGGCGCGAACCGCGCGGCGTGGTCAATCGCGAGGTCCTTTCGACAGAAGCATGGAAGGATCGGTTGGCCGGTTTCGCCGTCCGCTTCGGGACCTAGGAGTACGAGAATTCGGCGCGCCGCTGCGGCTCTTCGCGGCGGCTTCACGGGAGGAATACTCGACCGCCGCGCCCGCGGACGAGTGACGCAAACGGAAACATGGGAGGACCAACCACTATGAACGATCATGAAAAACGTGACTTTCAGGCAGGCCTCGAAGCAGAGGTCGACGCCTTCATGCGCGGCGAGACCACCCGCCGAACCTTCATAACCCGCTTCGGCCAGATGACCGGCATGCTGGCGGCGTCCGGCCCGATCCTCGGCATGATGACGGATTGGGCGCTGGCCCAGCAGAAGCTCGAACTCGCGGATGCCGGCTCGCCGCTCGGCCAGGCACAGGTCGCGGCCATGAAGGCGTCGATGGAAGGGCCAGCGGACGGTTCCGCCTTCCGCGCGGTCGAGGCGGCCAAGGCGCATTCGGGTGTCACGCTCAACATGACCTATGAGGCCGGCCTGCAGGCGCTCGATCCGCGCAATTTCAGTGGACCGATGTGGGAGCAGCTTACGGGCATGAAGTCGAATGTGGTCGAACTGTCGAACCCGGATCAGTACTCCAAGGCGGTGGCCGAGCACATCGCCGGCTCAGGCGCCTATGACGTCCTCGACATCTCGCCGGCATGGACGCCGTCGCTCGCCGATGGCGGCGTCATCGCACCGCTTGACGACTACATCGCCAAATACATGAACCCGACCGACCTCGAGGACTATCATCCTCTCTACAAGGCGCTGCCGACCTACAAGGGCAAGATCTGGGGCTTCTTCGACGACGGCGACATGTTCGCTCTCTACTACCGCAAGGACATCTTCGAGGATCCGAAGATGGTGGAGGCATACCAGGCCAAGTTCAACGCCAAACTGGGACCGCCGAAGACCTGGGAGGAGTATGCCCAGATCGCCCAGTTTATCACCGACCAAATGGCGCCCAACGTTTATGGCGCGGGTCATTTCCGCAAAGCGGGCAGCCCTGGCAACCAGTTCGATTTCCTGCAGCAGTACCGCGCCAACGGCGGAAAACTGTTCGGCGACGACATGAAAGCCGGCTTGGTTTCGGATGCCGGCGTCAAGACGCTGCAGAACATGATTGCGGCCAATGCGGCGTCGATCCCCGGCAACAACGAGCTCGACGCCGTCTCGCTGTGGGCGGCGTTCCTCACCGGAAAGGTGGCGATGATTTACTCCTGGCCGCCGTCAGGCCGGATGGCCGCAAACTATTCGCAATCGGCGACTGCAATCAACTTCATCCCGCAATCACAAATCGCCGGCAAGGTTGGCTACGCGGTCGTGCCCGGCAATCCTGAACATGCGACCGGCTACAACAAGGCGTTGTCGGCAGATTCGGCCAACCCCGAAGCGGCCTACTTGTTCATGCAGTGGGCATGCTCGCCACCCGTCTCGCTTGCGCGCTGCATGCTGCCCTATGCGCTGCGCGATCCTTACCGCATCTCCCACTTCAAGTCCGAGCTCTACGGCGCGCTGTTCCCGAGCGCCAAGGAGTATCTCAGCAACCTCAACAACTCGGCCAATGTCGGCCTCCTCGACCCGATCATGCCCGGCGCGCAGGACTATTTCCTGAGCATCGACCGCATGTGCACTGCCGTGTGGGCCGGTGCCGATCCGAAGGCATCGCTGGAAACGGCGGCGGCCGAGTGGAACGAGACGACCGACCGGCTCGGCGTGGATTCGCAAAAGGCATTCTACACCGAGTTCCTGAAACTGCCGGGCGCTACCGCCGACAACACGGTGGAGAAGCTCGGCATGGCGGTCACCCTGTGAGGCCTCGGCCTGCGTCGGGGACGCCGGCCGGTTCTCTTGATCAAAATCGGTGTTGCGGGCGCTTGGCTCGCAACACCTCGTCGCAACCGCAAGGCGCCTTCGGAATATAGCAATGCAGTACACCGCCACCGTCAGTCGCATGAAGGCCGCCGGCGCCCCGCCCCGGCTGTCGAGCTTCGCACAATGGGCGGATCGCCACTTCAAATGGCTGTTGGTCGCGCCAGCCGTGCTGCTGATCCTGGCGCTGTCGATCTATCCGCTGCTGTTCTCGCTGGTCGTATCCTTCATCAACTATGATTTCCAGGTGCCGGGCCACGGCTTTGTCGGATTGAAGAATTTCGAGCGGGTCGTGTTCGATCCCGTTGCGCGTTGGTCGCTGTTGCTGACAGCGTGGCTGTCGGGGGTCAGCGTCGCCATCGAATTCGTGCTCGGCCTTCTGGTGGCGTTGACCATGGTGCGCAGCTTTCCGGGCCGCGGCGTGATCATGTCGATCCTGATCGTGCCGTTGTTCATCAGCCCGGTCATCGTCGGCCAGGCCTGGACACTGCTGCTGCAGCGGCCTTTCGGGCCGACCAACTACATTTTGACGCAGTTGTTGGGGCAGGAGGTGACGATCGGCTGGATGACCGAAGCCCCTTGGCTCTATGTCTCGCTGATCATCGCCGATGTCTGGCAGTGGACGCCATTCATGTTCGTCATCCTGCTCGCCGGGCTGACCGCCATTCCGCCGAACCTCTATGAGGCGGCGGAACTCGACGGCGTCAATGCCTGGCAGGCGTTCTGGGCGATAACCCTGCCGCATCTCGCGCCGATGATGCTGCTGGCGCTGACCTTTCGGCTGCTCGACGCCATCCGCATGTTCGATACTATTTTCATCATGACCGGCGGCGGGCCGGGTACGCGGACCTACACGGCGTCCTACTATCTCTACACGGTCGGCTTCACCCAGTTCCACCTGTCCCAGGCGACCGCCGGAAGCTGGCTGTTCCTGATCTTCACCGCGCTCGTGGTGACGCTGCTGGTGCGGCGCCTTTTGAAGGCGGAGCCGGTCTGATGGCCGCTGTCGCGCCAGTCCGCCGCCCGAAACGCCGGTCGATACCCGTGGGCCGCATCCTGCTGCTCGGCTTCTTCCTGCTCTTCGTGCTGTGGCCGCTCTACTGGATGTTCAACACGTCAATCAAGCCGAGCGACGACTACCTCACCGTGCCGCCGGTCTGGTTCCCCAGCGCGCCGACGCTTGTCCACTACGAAGCCGCGCTGTTCGCCTATCGCGGCCTCGACGGGCTGATCAACAGCCTGATCATCTCACTGTCGGCAACGGTGCTCTCGGCCTTGTTCGGCACGCTGATGGCCTACAGCCTGGCGCGCTACAACACCGGCGGCCAGCATCTGTCCTTCTGGGTGCTGTCGCAGCGCTTCCTGCCGCCCATCGGCATCGTGCTGCCGGTATTCCTGATCTATCGCGGCGTCGGCCTCTACGACACGCATATTGGCCTGATCATCGCCTATACGGTGTTCACGCTGCCGGTATCGGTATGGATGATGTTCGCCTATTTCCGCGGCATGCCGAAATCGATGGAGGAGGCGGCCCTCGTCGACGGCTGCACGCGCTGGGAGGCATTCTGGCGCGTCGCTGTGCCGCTCGCCGCGCCCGGCATCGTCGCGGCGGCCGTCTTCGCCTTCATCGCCTGCTGGACGGAGTTCTTCTTCGCACTGATCCTGACCAGCCGCACTGCTTTCACGCTGCCAACGGTGTTCCGCGCCTTCATCGGTTTCCAGGGCGCGCAATATGGCGAGGCGGCAGCCCTTGCAATCGTCTCCCTCGTGCCGTCGATCGCACTGGGAGTCCTTGCTCAACGACATCTCGTGCGCGGGCTGACGCTCGGCGCCGTTCGCGGATAGAAAGGGTCGGCATGGCCGAAGTCAGGATCACCGGCTTGCACAAGCGCTACGGCGCCTTCCATGCCGTGCGCGGCATAGACCTCGACATTCGCGATGGCGAGTTCACCGTGCTGGTCGGCCCGTCCGGCTGTGGCAAGAGTACGCTGCTGCGGACCATTGCAGGGCTGGAGGAGAGTTCGGAAGGAACGATCGAGATTGGCGGCGAAGTGGTCAACGATTTCCGACCGCGCGACCGCGATGTGGCAATGGTGTTTCAAGATTATGCCCTCTATCCACACATGAGCGTGGCGAAAAACATCGGCTTCGGCCTGAAGGCTCGCAAGATGCCGAAGCCAGAGGTGGAGGCACGCGTCGCCGAGGCGGCGCGCATGCTTGGCATCACCCCGCTGCTCGGGCGCTTTCCGCGTCAACTATCCGGCGGACAGCGCCAGCGCGTCGCCATCGGCCGCGCCATAGTCCGCAATCCCCGCATCTTCCTGTTCGACGAGCCGCTGTCCAATCTTGACGCGCAGCTTCGTGACGAAATGCGCGGCGAGATCAAGCGCCTTCACCAGGATATCGCCACCACGATGATCTACGTCACGCATGACCAGATCGAGGCGATGACGCTGGCTGACCGCATCGTGCTGATGCGCGACGGGCTGATCGAGCAGCAGGGCGCGCCGCTCGACCTGTTCGAGCGCCCAGCCTCGACCTTCGTCGCTGGTTTTCTCGGTTCGCCGCGCATGAGCTTCCTGCCGGGCACGCTGAAGTTGGACGGCAGCGCTGCCGCCATCCGGCTCGCCGATGCGCTGCTTCCGGTCGCACCCGGCCGGACCCTCAATGGCGCCACCGATGGACAGCCGGTGCTGCTCGGGCTGCGGCCGGAACATCTGACTCGCGCGCACGCAGCAGCACCTGCGCAGGGCACATTTCGCTACGACGCAACGATCGACCTGCTGCAGCCGACCGGTTCGCGCAGCTATGCGACCTTCCGTCTCGCCGGCTCGCCTGTGATGGCGGAACTGCAGGCGCACGACGTCAGCCGTCCCGGCGAGAGGCTGCCGATCGACATCAACATGAACCGGGCCTCCATTTTCGACGCTAAGACCGAGCGAGCGATTTGACGAGGCAGCTTCCGCTTGTGGCCGGCTTGCAGCTGTCGAATCGTCGGAAATGAGTGGAAGGGGAGGTGAGGAAGGACATAAGGACCCATTCTAGGGTTTTCAGGACGCATTCGAGACGGAGGACGTGTTCGGCCGCAATGCTCTCATCACGGCCGCGCGAGTGCAGATGGTCGCGCCGGCGTTGTCAATGGCGACCTGGCCGGATTTGGGAGGAGTAGCAGAGACCGCGAGAAGACCGACATGCGTCGGCACTTTTGATCACGGAGAGAACGTAGACTGGCCGATCCTTTTCGCCCTCCTTTCGGCCCAATTCGACTTGCCACCTAAAAACGTAAGCGTAGTAGAAGATGCTGCCGTGTTTCAGCAGGTCGGCGTTATTCCTCATAGCCTTCCCCCAGTCGCCAGTCTGTCAAGATCGGCGGCGAAGGCGTCAGCCAGATCGTCGGGGGTTTCGCCGGCGGCATAGACCCGACGAGGATCGTCGGCCTTGCGGAGGCGGTCATATTGTTCTGCGGTCATGAGGACAAACTTCCTTTTGCCTCGGCGGGTGATGTCGACTGGCGCGCTGTAGGCGGCTTCGACAACCTCGCCGGATTTGTTGCTGAGATCTGTGAGAGAAAAGCTGCGCATGGTAACACGCTCCTGACGATGACTTGCCCATATATTAGGGATGTTAGCTAAAATGGGCAAGACGAAACGCCACGGGTCTGGTGGCGGAGCGAGCATCGAGGGCATTGTCCGCGTTGCGCAACTGGTCTGCCCGGGCGATGAAGCGTGTTCGATCGGCATTGTCGCGTCTGACCCGGAAATCGTCATCGACGACGCCATTGACCCGGCAACGTGTCTTGCCGGGGTCGTTGCCGGCAACCATCTTGATCAGGATTAGCTTTCGGGCGGCAACCCTTTGCCACAGTCGGACATCTTGCTCGTGACGCTGGTCCAAGATCGCAACGGAAGTTCAATTTCATTTCCTGGGCAGCCCGTCATAATGAGGCCGGCGGCGGCATTGAGAGCAAGTCTCGAGGAGGAGATGAAAATGCGGCTCAACAGGCCTTTTATTTTTGCAGGTAAAGTTTCGTCGATGCTTCCCGCAGCAGGGAGGAAACGGCGTCGACATCCGACCATCCTCATGTGTGCGGCCGTGGCGGCCGGTTCGGCAATCGCTGGTTTCGGGGCACAAGCCGCGGAAATGGGAAACTGGATCACCACCTGGGCTGCCACGCCTGCTCCGCGCTGGTCGGATGATCTTCCTGCGCCTTTCGCAGTGCCGGAGGTGCTTGAGAACCAGACCGTTCGCCAAGTTGCCCGCATCAGTGTTGGAGGCGACAGCGTCCGGGTCGTCCTGTCGAATGCTTTTAGCGCCAAGCCGCTGACTATCGGTGCCGGCAGCGTAGCAATAGCAGGCAAGGACGGCGCCGTCGATCAGGCGACCCTGAAGCCCATCACATGGGGCGGCAAGAGTTCTGTGGTCATTCCGGCGGGAGCCCCGATGCTCAGCGACCCCGTCGACCTCCCGGCAGAAGCGCTTTCCGATATCTCGGTCAGCATCTTCCTGCCGAAGAAGACGGCGCTCTCGGCGGTGCATTGGGATGGTGTGCAAACCGCCTACATCTCCGGCCCGGGCAACTTCACAAATGACGCCGCGTTCAAGGCTGACAGCACACTCAAATCACGCCTTTTTCTGAGCGATATATGGGTTGATGCCGCGCCGGATTCCCAGGCGGTTGTGTTTTTCGGGGATTCCATCACGGATGGGAATTGCTCGACTCCCGACGCCAACAATCGCTGGCCAGACCATCTCGCCAAGCGATTGCAGGAGGCCAACCGCAAGGTCGCGGTGGTCAACGAAGCCTTTTCGGGCAATCGCGTGTTGACCGACGGTATGGGTGTCAATGCTCTGGCACGTTTCGATTCTGATGTCCTGAGCCATCCCAATGTCTCGACCGTCGTCGTGATGATGGGCATCAACGATATCGGCTGGCCCGGCGAAAATGCAATCACGCCGGACGACAAGCAACCGACCGCCGAAGACATCATCACCGGATACAAACAACTCGTCGACCGCGCGCATGCCCATGGCGTACGCATCGTAGGTGCGACGTTGACCCCTTTCGCCGACACCTTCAAAGGGCTCCCTACCGAAGGGTACTACACACCCGAGAAGGAAAAGATACGCGCCACTGTGAACGAATGGATCCGCACCGGCGGCGGCTTTGACGGCGTGGTCGACTTCGACAAGGTGATGGAAGATCCGGCCAAGCCGGGATACCTGCGCGACGACTACGACTGCGGCGATAATCTCCATCCCAACGACGCGGGATACAAGGCGATGGCGGACGCGGTCGATCTCGATCTCCTGTTGGGACCAGCTAAATAGCCCGCTGCTGACCTTGCCGCGCTGCTCGGGCACCGCAGCAAGGTCGGTTCGCCCTGATCGCCGGTTTGCTTCCAGCAAATTTCCGACAAGAGGTTGTGAAATATATTTCCGTGCATGAATTTTATTGACAGTCGGGCGAACTGCTGCGAATGATCAACCGCTGAGCCTCGGGAGGAGGTTCGGTGTCATCAACCAAAAGCGGCGGCACGCAAGTGTCCGACCGCCCAATTGACCAGGCTTCGGCCGGGGGAGGACTCTTGCGCAAATTTTTGAGCATGCTTGCCATGTCGGCAGCTACCACCACTGTGTTGGCGGCAAGCCACGCCGCCGCCCAGGCCGCCAACCCGTTCCAATGCGAGCCGGGTGAAAAATACGTCATGAACGTCATGGTTTCCGGCGTCGAATATTGGTTCCCGGTCTACGAGATGTTCAAGCAGGCTGGCCAGCAGTTCGGTTGCGAGACCGAATATACCGGCACGCCCGAATACGATGTGAATAAGCAGATAGCGACCTTCGACCAGGCGCTGGCTCAGAAGCCGGCGGGCATCCTGGTGCATCCGATGAACTCCGATCCTTTCATCGAGCCCATCAATCGGGCCATAGACCAGGGAACGGCAGTGGTCACATTCGCCGCGGATTCGCCCAACTCCAAACGAGTATCTTACATCACTTCGGACAACGTCGCCGAAGGCACCTATGCCGCCGACGCAGTTGCCAAGGCGATGGACGGCAAGGGCGAATATGCGGTCCTCGAAAACCCCGGACAGGATAATCACGACAAGCGCATCGCCGCCTTCATTGCCCGCATGGAAGCCAAATGGCCTGAGATGAAGCTCGTCGGCCGCGCAGCGTCGAATCAGGATGCGACGAAGGCCTATCAGGCCGTGCTCAGCCTCGCCCAAGCGCATCCCGACCTGGGCGCCGTGTTCATGCCGGAAGCCAACTCGGCAATCGGCGCCGCGCAGGCCGCCAAGGAGGGCGGCGGCAAGATCCGTGTTATGCTGGCCGACGTTAACGCCAAGATCCTCGATATGATAAAGGCCGGCGAAATCTTTGGCTCGGTCAATCCCAACCAGGGCATGCAGGGCTACATGGGGTTCATGCTGCTGTGGCTGGCCAAGCATCCTGAGCTGATCGATCCGATGAACGACGCGCGGCGGTCGGGGTTCAACGGCATGGGCGTGCCTTTCGTCGACAACGGCTTTTCCATCGTCACTGCGGACAATGCCGACGATTTCTATTGGGATGCCTACCTCAATCGGCGCGGCACCAAGGGCATCGAGGAATAAGGTCCTTCGGGCTCTTCGGAGATGCTCGAAGCGGGCGGGGCGCTCGCGCCCCGTCGACCGGGCAATGGTCAATATCAACGCTGCAGGGGGGGGACGCAGTGACCGCCGCCGCCATTCTTGAGATCCGCGACATATCGAAATCTTTCGGCGCCATCAAAGCGCTGACCGGGGTCGGTTTCACGCTGCGGCGGGGCGAAATTCACGCGCTGTGTGGCGAGAATGGCGCGGGCAAGTCCACGCTGATGAACATCATCGCCGGTATAGTGCAACCCGACGAAGGCACCATTCGTCTCGAAGGCAAGGACGTCACCATCGCATCGCCATCCGCCGCGCAGCGGCTTGGCATAGGTCTCGTCCACCAGGAAATCGCGCTGTGCCAGGATGCCACTGTCGCCGAGAATATTCTCATGGCGGCCATCAACAATCGTCGCGCGCCGCTGATGAATTTTCGCCGGCTTAACTCCGATGCGCAGAAGATAATGAACCTGCTGGCGCCGATCCCGGTCGACACGCCGGTCGCCGACCTTTCGATTTCCAACCAGCAGCTTGTCGAAATCGCCAAGGCGCTGGCGCTCGAATGCCGGGTGCTGATGCTCGACGAGCCGACAGCCGCTCTGACCGAGACCGAGGCGCGGCGCCTTTTCGCAATCGTGCGCGATCTCAAGGCGCGCGGAATTTCAATTGTCTACATCAGCCACCGCATGGCCGAGATCTTCAACCTGTGCGACCGCGTTACGGTCTTTCGTGACGGCAGATATGTAGCGACCGATCTTATCGCTTCGGTCACTCCCAGTGATGTCGTGCGCAAGATGGTCGGGCGCGAAATCACGCAGCTCTATCCGCAAAAGCTCTCGCCTGAACGGCGCACCGACCGCCCTGTGCTGTCGGTCGCAGATCTCGCCTATCGCGAGGGTTGCGACGGTGTCAGCTTCGCGCTTCGTGCGGGCGAAATTCTTGGCATCGGCGGGTTGATTGGCGCCGGCCGCAGCGAGATGGTCCAGACCGTCTGCGGCTTGCGTCCGAAGCTGTCGGGATCGGTCGAGCTCAATGGCGAGCCAGTCAGCATCAGGACCTATAGCGATGCCGTGCGCGCCGGCCTGGTCTACCTCTCTGAGGACCGCAAAGCGTCGGGCCTGTTCCTGGACCTGTCGGTTGCGTCGAATATCTCCGCGCTGGACCTTCGGAAACTGACCACGCCCCTTGGGCTGCTCGATCGTCGCGCCGAAGCAAGGCAAGCCACCGACCTGGTGGAGCGTCACGGTGTGCGCATGGGCGGCATCGAGGCACAGGTGTCGACGCTCAGTGGTGGCAATCAGCAGAAGGTAGCCATCGCCAGGCTTCTTTCGGTTGGTCCCAAGGTGGTCATTCTTGACGAGCCCACACGCGGTGTCGATGTCGGCGCCAAAGTGGATATTCATCGCCTGCTTCGCGACCTCGCCGATCGGGGCGTCGGCGTCATCGTGATTTCATCCGAGCTTCCGGAGTTGATCGGGCTCAGCGACCGGGTGCTTGTCATACACGAAGGTGCCGTCGTCGGCGAACTCGGGGCGGACGAATTGACCGAAGAGGCGATCATGCTGCTGGCTTCGGGTGTCCGGCGGCAATCATCGAACGCAAGGCAGGCGCAGAATGTCGCTTAGACAGACTGGAGGAACCCTCATGGACGCCGAAATCAAGGCAAGCGCCCCGGGACTTGGCCGGCGCAACGGGCTGCGGCTGGGGTCAATGCGCGAGGCGGGGCTGATCGCAATCATGCTGGCGCTCTGCATCGCCATGACATTCGCCTCGCCGCATTTCCTGACTTGGGGAAATTTCCGGGCAATGCTGATGAGCTTCTCCATTGAAGGCATCGTCGTGGTCGGCATGACGATACTCCTCATCGTCGGCGGCATCGACCTTTCCGTCGGATCGGTGGTCTGCTTCTCCATGGTCGTGTCAGGCGCGCTCTTTCTGATGGGACTGGACCCGTGGACCGCGAGCCTCATCGGCATAGGTGCCAGCGCGCTGGTCGGCGCGGCGATGGGCTTCTTCGTGACCGTCATCGGGCTCAATCACTTCATCACATCGCTGGCGGCGATGGTGATCGTGCGCGGTCTTTGCCTTGTCATCACCAAGGGAACCCCGCTGTCGCTGTTCACCCTGCCGCCCGGGTTCAAGGCGATCGGCCAGGGCAGCTTCGGCAATGTGCCTTATGTCATCGTCATCTTTGTCGTGGTCGTGGCCATCTTCGATTTCCTGCTTCGGCGCGCCACCGCCTTCCGCAAGGTCTTCTATACCGGCAGCAACGAGAAGGCGGCCCAATTTTCGGGTATCAAGACCAAGCAGGTCAAATTCTGGGTCACGGTTCTCTGCTCGACTCTCGCGGGCTTTGCCGGCGTCATCTACATGTCGCGCTTCGGCGCTGCGACCCCGACCTTCGGCGCCGGTATGGAGCTCAACATCATCGCAGCGGCCGTGATCGGCGGGGCATCGCTCAATGGCGGCTCGGGCACCATCTTCGGCGCCATATTGGGCATGGCGCTGCTCTCCGTCGTCACAAGTTCGCTGATATTGCTCGACGTTTCCGTGTATTGGCAGGATATGATCAAGGGATGCATCCTGCTTGCGGCGGTATCGATTGACCACTTCCTGCACAGCAGGAAATCCTGAGCCGCAGCGCGAGAATTGAGCACCCCATCATGGCACCAACCAATTCGCGGGACGATATCACGATCGTCCGTCAGATGTATCAGGCGCTTGTGCTTCATTACATGGAAGCCAAGACGCAGGCTGAAATCGCCAAGGAGCTCGGCATCTCGCATGCAACCGTCAATCGTCTGATCAAACGCGGCCATCAACTCGGGCTTGTCGAGATCAAGATCAAGTCGCCGGTCGAGCAACTGGTCGACATCGAGGCGCGACTTGTCGCGCTAGGTGGAATCCAAAGGGCCGTCGTCGTTCCTTTCGTTTCGGACAATCCGCAGACTGCGCTCCAACGCGTCGGGGAGGCCGCGGCCAGGCTGGTGCTCGAGACGATCAAGGACGGCGACACGATTTCCATTACCGGGGGCAAGGGGGTGAGCGCCGTCGTCGCCGGCCTCAAGCCGAGCCGCAGCTACGACGTCGAGGTCATTCCCGCGACCGGTTTGGTCCAGGGCAAGCACTACACCGATGTCAACCATGTCGCGTCGCTGATGGCCGACAAACTCGGCGGGCGCGCCTATCAGATTCATGCGCCGCTGTTTGCCGACAGTCCTGCCCAACGCGACATGTTGATGGGCGTCCGGGCCGTTTCGGATGTGTTTAGCAAGGCGCGGGAAGCAACACTTGCGGTCGTCGGCATCGGCTCCATCCTGACCGACGATTCGAGCTACTACGATCTGCACCCGTCCTCGAGTGCCGACCGGCTGGCCATCGAACGCTCGGGCGCGGCCGGCGAGCTGCTTGCCCATCTCATAGACAGCAACGGCAAGCTCGCGGACTACAGCCTCAACCACTCGCTCGTTTCGCTGACGCTTGAGGAATTCGCGACCATCCCGCGGTCGATCGGCGTCGCAAGCGGCGCAAGCAAAGTGATCCCGATCCTCAGTGCCATGCGCGGCTCTCACCTCGATACCCTCGTCACCGACGAAACCACCGGCTTGAAGATCCTCGAGCTCGCCGAAGGAAATGCAGCATGAACTCTCGACAGATCACCCGTCGCATCGGCAAGTCCGGCGTTGTTGCTTCGGCAGTAGGGCTCGGCACCTGGGCCATCGGCGGCTGGATGTGGGGCGGCACGGATGAAGCGGAATCGATCGCCGCGATCCAGGCGTCCATCGATGCCGGCGTCTCGCTCATCGACACCGCGCCGGCCTACGGTCTCGGCCGCAGCGAGGAGATCGTCGGCAAGGCCATCAAGGGCCGGCGCGAGCGCGCGGTCATCGCCACCAAATGCGGCCTGAACTGGCATTCGAAAAAGGGCAACCACTTCTTCGATCAGGATGGAAAGCCGGTGAACCGATATCTCGGCGCCGACGGCATTGCTTATGAAGTGGAGCAGAGCCTGAGGCGGCTCGGCACCGACTATATCGATCTCTACATCACCCACTGGCAGGACCCGACGACCCCCATTGCCGAAACAATGGAAGCGCTCGAACGCCTCAAATCAGCTGGCAAGATCCGCGCCATCGGCGCAAGCAACCTCAACGCCGCCGAACTGCAGCAGTATATAGCCGCTGGCCAGCTCGACGCCATCCAGGAACGGTATTCGATGCTGGACCGCGAGATTGAGCAGACATTGCTGTCGATCGCGCGCCAGCATCAAGTCGCAGCCCTCAGCTACTCTTCGCTTGCGCTCGGCCTGCTTTCGGGCGCGATCGATCCGACGCGTGAGTTCAGCGGCGACGACCAGCGCAAAGACAATCCCCGCTTCTCCCAGGCCAACCTGCGCAAGGTGGCCGCCTTGAAGCATGCCTTGACCCCGGTCGCGCAGGCCCACCAGGCAACCATGGCGCAGATCGTCATCGCCTGGACGCTGGCGCAGCCCGGCATCACCTTCGCGTTGTGTGGGGCGCGGAACGCGAAGCAGGCGGTCGACAACGCCAGGGCAGGGGAGATTTCGCTGAGCGCTTCCGAACTGAACGCCGTCGATGCGGCGGTGGCCGGGCATCTTGTGGCGATCGATGCGTGATCGAAAGCGCATCTTGAAATGAATCGCATCGAGACGATCGCCGGCTTGCGCGACAACCCCGACGTTGACGTGCTCGTCATAGGCGGCGGCATTAACGGCATCAGCATATTTCGCGAACTCGCTTTGCAGGACGTCGATGTGCTGCTCGCGGAAAAGGGCGATTATTGTTCCGGCGCCAGCGCAGCCCTCTCGCGCATGGTTCATGGCGGCTTGCGCTACCTTGAAAACGGCGAGTTCAAGCTGGTCCGCGAATCTCTGCTCGAACGCGATCGGCTGTTGAAGAACGCGCCGCACTATGTTGCGCCACTGCCGACCACGGTGCCTATCTTCGACCTGTTCTCAGGCATAGCAAATGGCGCATTCCGCTTCCTTGGGCTAAGCCGTCGTCCGGGCCGGCGCGGCGCGTTGGTCATCAAGACCGGGCTTGCGATGTATGACTTCTTCACCGCCCCACGGCGGATCGTCCCGACGCACAAATTCAGGAGCCGCGCTGAAACGCTCAAGGTCTGGCCGGCAATCAATCCTGCTGTTCGCAATTCGGCGACATACTATGATGCCTGGGTCAGCCACCCCGAGCGGTTGGGTACCGAAATGCTGCACGACACCATGGGGGAAAAGCCGTCCGCTCGAGCACTCAACTATGCACGCGTCTCGCTCGGTGACGCAGGCCTGGTGCTTAACGACCGATTGTCTGGCGAAACGCTCGCCGTGAAGCCGCGGCTCGTAGTCAACGCCACAGGCGGCTGGATCGACCTGACCAATTCGGCGATCGGAGCCATTGCGCCGAAGCTTATGGGCGGCACCAAAGGTTCGCATCTGGTCGTTGACAATCGCGAGCTTCATGACGCGCTCGACGGCCATATGATCTACTACGAGAACGAGGACGGCCGGATCTGCATCCTGTTCCCCTATCTCGGCAACGTGCTGGTCGGCTCGACGGATATCCGTGTCGACGATCCCGACCAGGCGTGCTGCATGGAAGACGAGCGGCAATACATCCTGCAGTCCCTGTCCTTCGTGTTTCCCGGGATCGAGATCGCCGACACCGACATCGTCTTTCAGTTCACTGGGGTGAGGCCGCTGCCGATAAGCCAAGACAGTTTTACCGGGCGCATTCCCCGCGATCATTTCTGCGAGCTCGTCGAGGGCGCCGGTATACTGCCGCCGACGCTGTGCATGATCGGCGGGAAGTGGACAACCTTTCGATCGTTCGGCGAACTGGCAGCCGATATCGTGCTTGAGCGATTGTGCCGACAGCGCATCGTCGGCACGGAAAACAGGCCGATCGGCGGCGGCCGGCATTTTCCCATTGTTCCCGCAAAATGGTGCGCAGAACGCGCGGCGGCGCACGGTCTGTCGCTTGACCGCATGCGCAGCCTCTTCGAGCGCTACGGTACAGTGGCGGACGCCGTCGCCGCTTATATGGCAGCGGGACATGACGAGCTCTTGCCCGGCAGCGACTACTCGGCCCGGGAGATCCAATATCTCATCGCCAATGAATATGTCGAGCAGCTGGAGGACCTGTTGCTCCGCCGCACGACCATCGCCATCACCGGTGCTCTCTCGACCGACCTTCTCGATGCGGTTCTCGATATTCTCGCCGTCGAAAAGAACTGGAGCGGCGCGCGCAAGGCATGCGAGCGCACCGATTTCCTTGCCCTGTTGCAACGCCGGCACGGCGTCGATCTCGAATCTAAAAAAGACGAAGGAAGGAGCGCCGAATGCGCATCAGCAAGAAAGTCCGCATGAACCGGTTGTTCGGTGGAGCGCGCTGTCTCGACGTCGCAATCGACCATGGCGTGTGCAACGAGCCGTCGTTTCTGGAAGGGCTCGAGGACATGGCCGGCGTTGTCGCCCAGCTGGTCGCCGCGGGCCCGGACGCCATTCAGATGAACTATGGCCAGGCCGATCTGCTGCAATCCTTGCCCGGCAAGGACAAGCCGGCATTGGTCATGCGCATAGACATGGGCAATCCATATAACAAAATCCGCCATCGCTCGATGTGGGCCATCCTGCAGAACGAAGCCGAGCCACTGATCGGTGCGCTGGAAATGGACGCGGCCTGCGTGGTCGTAAATCTATTCATGCTGCCCGATGAGCCGGACCTATTTCGGCAATGCGTCCACAACATTGCCCGCGTTCGCGCCGACTGCGAAAAATACGGCCTGCCGCTGATGATCGAGCCGCTGGCAATGCTGCCCAATTCGCAACGCGGAGGCTACATGGTCGACGGCGACCCCGAAAAGATCGTCACCCTGACCCGGCTCGCAAGCGAGATGGGCGCCGACATCATCAAGGCGGACCCGACCACCGATCCCAACGACTTCCACCAGGTGGTGGCGGCGGCGCGCTGTCCGGTGCTTGTGCGCGGCGGCGGCAGGGAGGATCTGCGCGCCGTCTTCGACAAGTCGGCGGCGCTGATGGCGCAAGGCGCGGCAGGCATGGTCTATGGCCGCAACATATACCAGCATTCCAACCCTCGTGCCGTCGTGAGAGGATTGATGGCGATCATCCATGAGAATGCGGACGGTGCGGCGGCCTGGGAGCTCTACCAACAAGAATAACCTTCGCCAGCTTGGGAGGAGCGTCAATGCAGCAATACATTCTGGGTCTTGATGCGGGTAACACCGTCATCAAGGCCATCATCTTCGACACCGCCGGTCGCGAGCTCGCGCTCGCCGCCCGGGACGGCCGCTCCTGCATGCCAAAGCCCGGCCACGTCGAGCGCGACCTCGGTGAATTGTGGCGCAATGCCGTCGAGGTCATCCGGCAATGCCTCGACCAGTCGGACGTCGATCCAGGCGACATCGCGGTGATCGGATGCGCCGGTCACGGCAACGGGCTCTACGCGCTGGACCGCGGCGGCGACCCGCTGCTCGGCATCCAGTCGCTCGACACACGCGCCATCGCCATCGTGAGCGAATGGGCGACCGCGGGCGTTGGCGACCGGACCTATGTCCACTGCCTGCAACGGCCCTGGGCGGCGCAGACGCCGAGTCTGCTGGCGTGGCTCAAGCGTCATGACCTGGCGCTTTTTGCCCGGATAGGCACCGTCTTCCTGTGCAAGGATTTTGTCGTCAACCGGCTCACCGGGGCGCGCTCGACCGAGACCTCGGATATGTCGGGCTGCGGGCTTTTGCATATGTCCGAGCGACGCTACGAGCGTGAGTTGCTGGCCGCCTACGGTCTCGACGATTGTATGGAACTGTTGCCGAACGTGATGGAGGCCTCCGACATTGCCGGCCATATCACGCGCGACGTCGCCGCCGTCACCGGCCTTCGGGCGGGCACGCCCGTGGTGGCGGGCCTGTTCGACGTCGTCGCCAGCGCCATCGGTTCAGGCGTCACCAGCACCGGAGCCGCCTCCATCATTGCCGGCACCTGGAGCATCAACCAGGTTATCACCGAAGAGCCGATCCGCGATCCGTCGATCTTCATGCTGTCGACGTTCGACCCGGTGCGCTATCTCGCCATCGAATCGAGCGCCACTTCGGCTGCAAATCTCGAGTGGATCGTCCGTGAATTCTTCGAGCATGCGCCGCCGGCAGGCATATCGCCATTCGAGATCTGCAGCGAACTTGTCGCGTCCGTCGATCCCGCGGGAGACATGCCGATCTACCACCCATTCCTTTACGGCTCGCAGCACAATGGCAAGGCGCGTGCAGGTTTTTACGGCATCGCCGGCTGGCACACGCGGGCGCATATGCTGCGCGCACTGTTCGAGGGCGTCGTCTTCGAACATCGGCGCCATATCGAGACGCTGCGTCGAGCCGGAGCGACTGTCAGCCAGGCGGTTCTCTCAGGCGGCGGCTCGCGAAGCGCCGTCTGGCCGCAGATATTCGCCGATGTGCTGGGCGTGCCGGTGACGGTAGCGCGTAGCCGCGAGACCGGTGCGCTGGGCGCTGCAATTGCGGCTGGGACAGGCGTCGGCTTGTTTGCCGACTTCTCTGCGGGGGCGGCCGCCATGACCGCGCCCGACCGCTGCTATCAGCCCAACAGCGAGATCGCACCAGCCTACGAGCAGCGCTATCGTCTGTATGGCGAGATCAACCAGGCCATGGGCCCGCTATGGGACCGGATCGCAAGCGAACGGACAACCAATTGACACAGGCCGCTGCCGATCATGGACAATACGATTTCATCATCGTCGGCGCGGGTTCAGCCGGCTGCGTGCTGGCCAACAGGCTGTCGGCCAATCCGGCCATGCGCGTGCTGCTTCTGGAAGCCGGCGGCAGCGACCGCTACCACTGGGTCAACATCCCCATCGGCTATCTCTATTGCATGGGCAACCCGCGCACCGATTGGCTAATGAAGACCGAGCCGGAGGTTGGGCTGAACGGTCGTGCGCTCAACTATCCGCGCGGCAAGCTTCTGGGCGGCTGCTCGTCGATCAACGGAATGATCTACATGCGCGGCCAGGCGGCCGACTATGACGGCTGGCGACAAGCCGGAAACCTTGGTTGGGGTTGGGATGACGTGCTTCCATATTTCCGCAAGTCCGAGGATCATTTTGGTGGCGCAAACGAGCTCCATGGCGCCGGTGGCGAATGGCGCGTCGAGCGCCAGCGCCTGTCCTGGCCGATCCTGGATGCCTTCCGCGATGCTGCCGAGGAACTCGGCATCCCCCGGACCGAGGATTTCAACGGCGGGACCAACGAGGGGTCGGGCTATTTCGAGGTCAACCAGAGGAAGGGCGTGCGCTGGAACACCTCGAAAGCGTTCCTGCGGAGCGTGCTTTGGCGGCCGAATTTGCGCGTCGTGACCGGCGCCGAGACCGAGACTCTGGTTTTCGACGGAGCTTGCGTCACAGGCGTTGTCTTCCGCATGGGCGATCAGTTGCATCGTGCGCGGGCAGGCGAGACGATACTTGCCGCTGGCGCGATCAATTCGCCGAAGCTGCTCGAGCTTTCCGGCGTCGGCCGACCTGACGTGCTTGGCGCAGCCGGGATTGCGGTTCGCCACGCGCTGGAAGGCGTCGGTGAGAACCTGCAGGATCATCTGCAGATCCGCACAGTCTTCAAGGTCGCCAATGCCTCGACGCTAAACCAGCGCTACCACAATCTGTTCAGCCGCGCGGCCATGGGCGTCGAATACGCCATCCGTCGCACCGGACCGCTGTCGATGGCGCCGAGCCAGCTTGGCATCTTCGCCAGAAGCGACCCACGCCTGGAGACGCCCGATCTCGAATATCATGTCCAGCCGTTGAGCACCGACCGGCTGGGCGAGCCGCTGCATCGCTTCCCCGCGGTCACGGTTTCGGTCTGCAACCTCAGACCGGAAAGCCGCGGCACCGTCCACATAGCGGCGCCCGATCCGCACACTGCCCCGAAGATCCGGCCGAACTATCTGTCGACCGAAGGAGACAGGACTGTGGCGGTAGCATCGCTTCGCCATGTCCGCCGCTTGATGAGGGCGCGCGCCGTTGCCCGTTTTGCGCCTGAGGAAATGCTGCCCGGGGCACAATATGAAAGCGACGAAGATCTCGTCCGCAAGGCCGGCGATATCGGCACTACGATTTTCCACCCGGTTGGCACCTGCAAGATGGGCGCAGATTCGATGGCCGTGGTCGACGGCCGGCTGCGCGTGCACGGCATTTCTGGCCTGCGCGTCGTCGATGCTTCGATTATGCCGACGATCGTTTCCGGCAACACCAACTCGCCAGTGATCATGATCGCGGAGAAGGCATCGGAAATGATCTTGCAGGACGCCAATCACGAGAAGGATTCTCGGTGACGCATCTGAGCTAAAGCAGACGGCAGCCCCGTCCGCTGTCGTGCCGTCGCCTCGCTCCCATGAGGCGACGGGCCGCTCCAGACGACGCAGTCTGGCAGGGTTGGGGCTGGTCCCTGCCAGCGCATGGCCTCAGGATTTCACATCGGCGAGAAGGCGGGCTCTGTCGGCAATGGCGGTCATCATCGATTTGACGAGCGTTCCCCGGAAGCTTTTGGACAGTTTGTCGATAACCGCCGCGTCGAGCGTTCCGCATTTGCCGCCAGATCATCGCATAAGGGCCCCTGTGCATTATTGGGACACAGATTCACGGTAGGCGTTTCGCCGCTGCCTTATCGGCAAGGTTCGACCCCCCTCTGCCTTTCCGCCGCACTGCCTGAACCGGTAGTTCTGACCCGAAGTTGACCTTGGAGCATGGCAACCCAAACGGCCGCAGTGAAGCCCAAGGCGGCGTTCTGACCCGCCGCCACGATGGCGTTAGCAAATAATCACCAAGGCGAGTAGAAGTGTCTTTGGCAAGTTCAGAGGACAGCCATGGGCCAGGAGCAGGTTGAGCGCCGGCTGGCGGCCATACTGGCGGCCGACGTTGTTGGCTACAGCCGGCTCGTGGAGGCCAATGAGGAAAGCACGCTGGTCGCGCTTCGCCAGCATCGCCACGAGTTCTTCGATCCAACCGTAGTCAAGCATGGCGGGCGAATCTTCAAGGTGATGGGCGACGGTTTCCTGGTCGAGTTCGGCAGCGTTCTCAACGCGGCGCGTTGCGCGGTTGAAATCCAGCGCGGCATGGTCGAGCGCAACACCGGGGTTCCTGAGGACCGGCACATCAAGTTCCGCATCGGGATCAACCTCGGTGACATCATCGTCGACGGCGACGATTTCTACGGCGACGGCGTCAATATGGCGGCGCGACTCGAGGGGCTGGCGAGGCCAGGAGGCATTGCCTGTTCGGCGGTGGTCCGCGACCAAGTCGGCAACAAGCTCGAATTGGAGTTTCTCGATCAGGGCGAGAAGACGGTCAAGAACATCGCGCAGCCGGTGCATGTCTATTTCGTCAATCTGGGGGCTCCCGCAAACGGCTCCCTCAAGACCGCGTCAGGCGCTCAACCGCGTCCGCGCTCCGATAAGCCGTCGGTGGCGATCCTGCCGTTCGCCAACATGAGCAATGACCCCGAGCAGGAGTTCTTCAGCGATGGCATCACTGAGGACATTATCACCGACCTGTCGAATGTCTCGGGCCTGTTCGTGCTCGGCCGCAACACCGTCTTCACTTACAAAGGCAAGGCGGTGAACCTGGAACGCATCGCCAAGGAACTGGGTGTTGCCTATGTGGTCGAAGGCAGCGTTCGCAAGGCCGGGAACCGGGTGCGGATCAACGCGCAGCTGATCGAAGGGGCGACCGGGGGCCACCTATGGGCCGACCGCTACGACCGCAACCTCACCGACATCTTCGCCGTTCAGGACGAGATCACCCACACTATCGTCGATCAGCTCAAGGTGAAGCTGCTGCCGGAGGAGAAGGAGGCGATCGAGCGGGCGCCAACGGAGAATGTCGAGGCCTATACTCACTATCTCAAGGGCCGCGAGTTGCTCCACACGTCGACAAAATTGTCGTTGACACTTGGCAGGCGAATGTTCGCCAGGGCGGCGGAACTGGACCCGCTCTATGCACGCGCCTATGCCGGCATGGCGAATTGCGATTCGCGTCTTTATTCCAAGCATGGCGTAGCGATTTCGGCCGACGAAATCCTGGCGACCACCGGCAAAGCACTGGCGATCGAACCCAATCTGGCGGAAGCTCATGCTGCGCGGGGATACGCCTTGATGATCGGCAGCCGTCCCGTCGAGGCGGCTTCCTCTTTCGAACAGGCGCTCGCGCTCGATCCCAATTGTTATGAGGCCAACCAGCTGTATGCCGAGTTTTGCGTCACCACGGGCGACTTCGAGCGGGCCGCGCAGCATTACCTCCGCGCGATGGAGATTCGGCCTGACGACTATCAGTCGCCGTTATTCCTCACGAGTGTCTTTCAGTCTCTCGGGCGCCGCGAGGAAGCGGCAAAATATGCGCGGCTCGGAGTGAAGCGAGCCGAGGAGGCCCTCCGGTTGCACCCGGAAAGCTCCAAACCCGCACAGCAGGGTGCCTGTGCGCTCGCGATCCTCGGCGAGCGCGAACGGGCGAAAGAATGGCTGGCGCGCGCACTGGCGATCGATCCTGACGACAACCTCGCCCGCTACAATGCCGCCTGCACATATTCGCTGCTGGGAGAGATCGACCGCTCTATCGATCTGCTCGAGGTTTGCTTGCAGCAGTTTGGAAGCGACATGAAACTATGGTTCAAGAACGATTCCGACCTCGATCCCATCCGCAATCATCCACGCTATCAAAACTTGCTCAAACTCACCGAATAGCGATTGCCGGCGCGAACTGCGCGATACAAGGACCCTTTCCTCTCGGTAGGCCTTCTTGACGGGCGCGACCGTGCCTTCCGAACAGCGCTGGCGTATGGTGGAAATGATTGTCTATTCACGGTGTTGACCCAATCCTGACCTTCCGGGCCCCATTTTCCTTCCAGAAACCGGACATTGGGCTCAACCAGCGTTCGTGACCCAACGTCGTTGTTGTCACGACGCAGACGGAACGGCGCGAAACGGTGCGGAAAAGCGGTTCAACCAAGCCAGGCATTGATTTTGAATCATAGGTCAGAACTGATCCCTTCGCGCTCGCAACTAGCTAAGCTAAGTGTGAAAATTGACATCGACGGCAACGGTGTGGAACGCCTTGGCCGGCGTGGCGGAACTCCTTCCCGCCGCGCCCATCACGCGCAACCAGGTCGACCTTATGCGTCACGACAATGTGGCGGCAATCGACGCGCCGGGCCTGAAGGAACTCGACATCAAGCCGCTGGACATTGACGAGGTGATCCGCTTGATCGAACAGCGCGCGTGACGCAGGCTCGCGCTCGTCTCTCGCTTAGGAAGACCCCACGATCCTATCGGGAACCTATCGCAGCGCGCCAGGTTGCTTGAGCTTGAAGCCAAAGAAAGAAGGAAAAGGAGCTATGGCCAGATGCGATCAATGCGGGAATGATTACGACAAGACTTTCGAAGTGAAGGTGGCCGAGGAAACCTACACCTTCGACAGCTTCGAATGCGCGATCCAGAAACTTGCTCCGACGTGTCCGCATTGCGGATGCCGGATCATCGGACATGGCGTCGAACAGGATGACATCATTTACTGCTGCGCCCATTGCGCCGCGGAGGAAGGTGCGAGCGCGCTGACCGATCGCGCACCTTGATGCCAACGCTTTTGGCCTCCCATCGGAATCGGGGTGTGACCCGGCGCGGAAGCATGATCCCTCCTCTGGTCATGAGCGAAATAAATCAAAGGTTCGTTCACATATAATTTGGGGAGGGTCATGCTCCGGCGCCGGGTCACAGAGCACCGCTGCGTCGAGCCGTCTTTCCGAGACCATTGAACTCGCGCGAGAAATCTTCTGTACTAAGATATGAAATGGAGAATCATCCTGCCGGCGGCATACCTCGCCCCGGCAGCGGGTGTCTGGATCGACTTCGTGAACACCAACCCCGATGGCCTGGCAAATCTCGGTCTGATGTTCGTCGTGCTTCCGATCACCGTCGCGGGCCTGTTTATCGGCTGGCTGGTGGACCAGGAGAGTTTCGTCCTGTTGCCGGACGGCCTCGGCTATTTTGGGGATCATGCGCTTTTCTATGTACCCAGCGTGGCATTGATCGCTCTGGCGCTTTGGCTTCTCGGAAGACGGATCGACCGCATTCGGGGATAGAAGGCGCTTGCGGGCGTCCGGCCGCCGTTACTTGCGTGCCCCAGCGGACCTAAACGGAACCTTGGCGCAGGCCGTTCTCAAGTGAGCTCCCAGGTATCGCCGCATGCGGACGCGCTCGGTATGGACCAGCGGCGAATCTTGCCTCGGGCACAATGAGTGCTGACCATCGGAACACGATGCTCTGTTGCGGGAGGGTGATCAGCCACCACGCTGCTTTTTCTGCGCATGATTTCGCGAGAAGCCCGGGCCCGGATGTTCATGCCGAGCCCGGTCGTGTTGGCTTTATGACGTAAGATCGAGCGCCGGTACGATTCTGTGGTAAGGCAGCCCCGCATCGTCGTTCAGGCGCTTCACGTCTGCATCGGAGACAGCGTCAAACAGGCACATGCAGCGCCCGTCCTCCGGCGCGAAGGTCGAGCGCAGATACCTGATGTCGGTGCCCTTGGACGTCATCTCGGCGGCCTTGCTGATCGCCGCCTTCTGCGCGCCTCCCAGAGCCTCCATGCTGATGCCCTTGAGGTCGCGTTCCACCATATAGACGGTCATTTCCAGATCTCCTCCTTTGGCCCAGTGATCACAGGAGTTGAACGCAACGGCAGGCGAAAGAGAACGACAAGTTTTTTATTGATCGATAGCCGACAGTTATCGATGAAGAGGCTACAATGTCGGCAACGGGATCGAGATCTGCTTCGACACACCCGGGCGCCTCGCTTCTAGGGAAGGGGTGGCTGGTGGCGGTGTTTCGCTTGTCGCCAAGGACGGAACAAGGCATTCCGGTCTCGAACCTCTGGATATCGATCGATTGCTGCAGGAGCTTGACACGGCCGACCTTGTCAAGGTTCCGCTGGCGGCGGATAGCTTCATCGGTCACATTCATATGCGCGCGCGGTCGCCCGAAACGCTGATGGCGTTCTACCTCGGCGTGGTTGGCTTCAAGCCACATATCCAGTCTGCAAGGTTTGGCCTGTTTGACTGCGGCACCGAGGAACGCCCACACATGGTGGCGTTCAACATCTGGGCTCACGACGAGCTGAAGGAGCCACCGCTCGGCGCGGCAGGTCTGGAGCATTTTACCGTCGTGCTTCCCACCCGGGAAAACCTCGCGGCCGCTGCGCGACGTCTCGGCGAGGCGCACGTGCCCTCGCTGCAAACGGAGGGGGCGCTGGACCTCTGCGACCCCGAGGGAAACCGCCTGCGGATGGTGCTCGCAAGCGACTGATCTGACGGCTGTAGGTCCGAACCGGGGGGACAATGGCGATAAGGGTAATTGGAACGGGCTTTGGCCGGACAGGAACGGATTCGATGCGCGAGGCGCTGACGATCCTTGGCTTCGGCCCCTGTCACCACATGTTCGAAGTCATGGCCAATGAAGAGCAGAAGCGGCTTTGGCGTGCGCTGGCGAAGGGCGCGGCACCAGACTGGAACCAGCTGTTTGCGGGCTACGCGTCCTGCATGGACTGGCCTTCGGCGCACTATTGGCGTGATCTGGTTGAATTCTATCCGGACGCCCGGGTCATCTTGACATACCGATCGCCGGAAAGCTGGTGGAAAAGCTTCGAGAAAACGATCCTGGCAGGCATCAGCCAGAGCAAGGATCAGGAGTCGCTGGGCCTTACCTTGATCTCCAGGCAGGTCTTCGGCGGCCTGCCGCACGATCGCGCCAATGCCATAGCCGTCTACGAAGCCAATGTAAGGGCGGTCATTGCGACAGTGCCGCCGGGTCGGCTGCTGGTCCACAATCTGGGAGATGGGTGGACGCCGCTCTGTCGGCATCTCGGTGTGCCAGTACCGGACCAGTCCTATCCCAATCGCAACAACACCAAGGACTTTCAATCGGCCCTTGCAAAGAACTAGCCTGACCGTATGCAATGGGTCAGGTCACGACGATGCTCGCGACGACTGTCAGAACCCGAGTTGGGGTAGCGTCAATTTTTAACAACCCACAACGGCCGCCGTCCCATCAATTTTTAACGACGGTTTTGCGCCGAATGTCCGCCCTTGAGGCGATCTTTGCGATGCCGGATAGCAGACGCTGCCGGCGACCACCCTGGACATCTATTGCGCCAGAAGCAGACATTTCTGATCGCGGGGCAGGCTGCCCGGATGGGTCGCTACTTCGGCATTGGAAGGAGACTTCTGAAGTCCGATCCCTCTCCGCCCCAGATCGGTATTGATGTACCGACACCGGGTAGTCATACTTACGGGGCAAGTGAGGAGAAGCGAGCCGCAATGCGTCTGCTGCCAAATCTGCTCTCCCGTTTTGTAAAAAACGGGCGCCTGACTGTCATATTCGAGGACGGTTTCAGGCAAGCCTTCGGCAGTGGACAGGATGGGCCCGACGTGACGATCCGCCTAGCCGACAAAGCGGTCGAACGCGAGATCTTCTTCAATCCGGAACTGAAGGCGGCCGAAGCCTACATGGATGGCCGCTTGGTGATCGAGAACGGTGGCAAAGCATTTGACCTCTTGTCACTTTTCTCCGTCAACCGCACCGGGTTGGCAGCCCACCCTGTTCAGAAGGCGTTGCGGAAAGTCTGGCGTGCGTTGCGCCGGCGCCAGCAGAACAACAAGCTCGGTCTCGCCGCCAAAAACGTTCAGCATCACTACGACATCCCGACGAAATTTTATGAACTATGGCTTGACGAGACAATGGCCTATTCGTGCGCCTATTACACGGCACCGGACAACAGTCTGCGGCAAGCGCAGATGGACAAGCATCGCCACATTGCCGCGAAGCTCAAGCTAGAGCCGGGCATGCATGTGATGGAAATCGGCTCAGGCTGGGGCGCTCTCGCCATCTACCTCGCCAAATATTGCGACGTGAAGGTCACGGCGATCAACGTTTCGACGGAGCAATTGGCGGCGTCTCGGCTTCGAGCGATCGAGGCGGGGGTCGCTCATCAGATCGATTTTCGCCAGGTCGACTATCGCGAGGTCAGCGGACAGTTCGACCGTGTTGTCTCGATCGGAATGATGGAGCACGTGGGCGTCGTTCATTTCGACAGCTATTTCACGATCATTGGTAGATTGTTGAAGGAGGGCGGCTTCGCATTGGTTCATGCGATCGGACGCATGTCACCGCCTGGTACGACGGCGCCGTTCATCCGCAAGTATATCTTTCCAGGTGGGTATGTGCCGGCTTTGTCAGAGGTGTTTGCCTCGTTGGAGCGCACGGGGATCTGGTGCGCCGACTGCGAAAATTTGCGTCTGCACTATTACTGGACGATCCACGATTGGCGTCTCGGTTATGAGGCCAGGCGCGAGGAGGCAGTCGCCATGATGGGCGAACGCTTCTGCCGTATGTGGGATTTCTATCTGGCGTCGGCCGAACTCGGCTTCCTAAACGGTTCAAATTTTGTCTTCCAGATACTGATCTCGACTCGCCGTGACGATGTCCCAGTCATCCGCGATTATATTGTCGAAGAAGAGCGACGCCTACTGAGCTCGATGCAGACGAGTGCGTAGTTTCGCTATCTACACCAGTGGGCCCGATCCGCTGGTTAGCTCGCCCTGCAGGACTCGGATGACATCATCCCGCCGGTCAATCTTCGTCCGACGGAAGCGCCAGTGCAACCAATCGACAAGTCCGCAGATCAAAGCGGTCGGCCACGAATGACAGCTTTGCGCAGCAATCTCGGCCGTTGGGCACAAATTTTCCTTTGCTTGAAAGCGGACGTTTCTGCTCAAATCCCTTCGCACGGCTTCTAATCGACCATGGTCGTTCGAAGGGGCGGATTGCCGGAGTCTCCGTCTCTCACCGATGACGGTCCACGATCGTCTGAAGCTATCGGCATAAGGTTGCCGCCGCAGTGGGAAGTTCAGCCAGGATTGTCATGTGTCCATGCCCTGGCAACAGCCGTAGCACCGATCCGGGGATCAGTTCCGCGGTATGGTAGCTGTGCGCCTGCGGCACCGCCCGATCGACCTCGCCGTGCAGTATCCAGGCCGGAAGAGAAATGGTGCTGGCGTCGAAGGACCACGGCCGTCCCTGCACGAAAGCATCTTGCGCGTAACCCGCTACGCCTTGCCGAAACGCCTCTTCGACAGTCGAGGCAATCGCTGCACCTGCCTGTTTCTGTGCAAACAATGCATTGTCGGGTTCTGCGAACTCGAAATCGGATTTCGAGTGAAAGCCACTGCCGTCTTCGCCGAACATCTCCACGCACCAGGCAACAGCGCTGGGTTCATCCGCCATGCGCATGAGATGGCTCTCCATCTCGCTAAAGCCTGACCACGCTCCGTTCCAGCCCATGTCAGTCACGCCGGCAAGCGCGACCATCGCCGAAACCCTCCCAGGTTTAAATTCGCGCGCAATAGTGACCCCCTGAGGGGCGGTTTTCGCGTCCAATAGTGACCCCCTCTAAGGCTGCGTGTCAGCCTCCCTTCCTTTGTGCCGGTTGCGGTGTGTTTGGGGGATGATTGGCGTGGACATGATCGGTCAGATTCGGCGCGCCTATTTCGAGCAACGCCGGCCCATCGAATGGGTCGAGGTTCTGACCGGGATCCTGGAGGGGGAGGCAAAGCTGCCACGGCGGGAACGCCGCTCGACGCAGCGTCTGTTCGAGGAGTTGCGCGGTCGCGGCTACGTCGGCGCCCACGACAGCGTGCATCGGTTCGTCAAGGCCTGGCGGGACGAGCGGGCTCGGGTTCCGGCCCAGGCGTTCGTGCCGATGAGCTTTGCCCCCGGGGAAGCTTATCAGTTCGACTGGAGCCACGAGACGATCACGCTCCAGGGTTTGCCGCTGACGATCAAGGCGGCGCACATGAAGCTGTCGCACAGCCGCATGCCGTTCGTGCGCGCCTACTTCCGGGAGACCCAGGAGTTGGTGTTCGACGCCCACGACCAGGCGTTCCGGTTCTATGGCGGGGTGTGCCGGCGCGGCATCTACGACAACATGAAGACGGCGGTGGAGGCGATCTTCGTCGGCAAGGCGCGCCAGTACAACCGCCGCTTTCTGCAGATGTGCTCGCATCACCTGGTCGAGCCGGTGGCGTGCACGCCGGCGTCGGGCTGGGAGAAGGGTCAGGTCGAGAACCAGGTGGGCAACCTGCGCGATCAGCTGTTCCGCCCCAAGCCGCGGGTGAGGAGCCTCGCCGAGTTGAATGCCTGGCTGGAAGACCAGTGCATCGCCTATGCCAAGCGTACCCGACATCCGGAGTTCAAGGACCGCACCATCTGGGACGTGTTCGAGGATGAACGGGCGAGCCTGATGGAACTGCGCGGACCGTTCGACGGCTTCGTCGAGAAGGCGGTACGGGCGACCACAGAGGCGAGTAAGGGCGTGGCGACAACAAGCCGTGCAGCGGCTCATCGGCGAGGTCGGCAGCCTAGCGTCATAGCGGGCGGGTAACATTCTTGGTGAGGCAGACGGTAACAAAATTAGGTGAGGCAACACGACAATCGGCGGCACCGGCACCGGCAAAACCCATCTATGCATCGCCGTCGCTTCCGCCGTCATCCGCACACGCGCCAGAGGGCGGTTCTTCAACCTCGTCGATCTCGTCAACCAGCTTGAGCAGGAGAAGGCCGCCGGCCGCAGTGGGCGCTTGGCCGAGAAGCTGCTGCGCCACGATCTCATCGTCATCGACGAGCTCGGCTATCTGCCGTTCAGCCAGCCTGGCGGCCAGTTGCTGTTCCACCTGATCAGCAAGCTCTATGAAAACACCTCGCTGCTGATCACCACCAACCTCGCCTTCGCCGATTGGCCCCAGGTGTTCGGGGACGCCAAGATGACCACCGCCATGCTCGATCGACTAACCCATCACTGCGACATCATCGAGACCGGCAACACCAGTTGGCGTTTCAAAAACCGCAGCTGACAAAACCCTCCCCGGACCCCCCGGGCCATTCTGCTAATGTGGGGAGATTAACTGCTCCTTGCCGCGAGATCTGTTCATCTACCGGGACCTTCTAGGCTGGTAGATGGGCAGATTTTCTAGGTCGATTCCAGAAAAGAAATCAGGGCGACCCGGCATGCCAACATTTCTGCGTTCCACCACGCCGGGCGGCAAGGCTCTCTGGGTCTCCGCTGAGATTGGCGGGTTATCGGCAGCGCCACAAAAAACTGAAGTACGACGTCGTCACCAGCTGGCAAGCGTTCGACCGCAATCGACCAAACGGACCATCAGAGTAGCGCAAGAACAGGAACCTTTGGCCCTCAATTCACGCACGCATGAACCGCATGCAGATTGCTAAGGTTAGGAACTTGGCCACGTGCTACCATTGGTGGCCTGATTGTGGCGTCCGAAGCAGGCTCAACGGTGCTTGATCGCATATCTCCAGTCCACGGTTGAGATTGGCTTCGCTTCCGGGATTCGAACCGCCATGGCTCCACGCACCCAGTACGCGAAGTGCGGCAATCTATCGATCGCCTATCAGGTCCTTGGTGACGGGCCAATCGATCTTGTCTATGCGCAAGGTTGGGTCTCCCATTTGGAGTATGCATGGGAAAGTCCCGACTATGCGCGGTTCTTCAGGCGTCTCGCCAATTTCTCGCGCTTGATCAGGTTCGATCGTCGGGGCATGGGTCTATCCGATCGAGATGTCGGGCCCGCGACGCTCGAAGAGCGAGTGGATGATATCCGGGCGGTCATGGATGCTGCCGGGTCGGAACGGGCAGCCCTCCTTGGCGTGTCCGAGGGGGGCTACATGGCGGCAATGTTCGCCGCAACTCATCCCGAACGTACAGCCGCGCTTATTCTCTGCGGGAGCTATGCTAGGCAAAGTTGGGCGCCTGACTATCCGTGGGGCATAACGCTAGAGGATCGTGACGCGTGGAACACGCTCATGGAAGAGAATTGGGGTGAGCCTTTTGAGCTCGACCAGGCTGCGCCGAGCATGGCAAAGGATGAGGCGGCGCGCTCATGGTTCGGCGCCTATCTTCGCTATTCCGCAAGTCCGGGTGCAGTTCGAGCGCTCAACGATCTGAGTTTTGAAGTCGATATACGCGGTGTTTTGCCGAGTGTTCAGGTGCCTACTCTAGTGCTGCATCGCAGCGGAGACCGCTGGCATTCTGTCCCCGAAGCCCAATATCTTGCCGATCATATTCCAGGCGCCAAGTTGGTCGTGCTTCCCGGCGACGATCACTTACCGTGGTGGGGTGACCAGGAACGACTGGTAGGTGAAGTGCAGGAGTTCCTGACCGGAACCCGAAATAGTCCGCCCTCCGAGCGGGTCCTCCTGACCGTGCTCGTGACCGATATTGTTGGATCAACCGAAAAGCTCGCGGCAATCGGAGACCTCAAATGGAAGGAGACTCTGCAAGCGCATGACGGTGTCGTGCGACGAGAGCTGAAGAACTTCGGTGGCCAGGAAGTCAACCGCACGGGCGATGGCTTCGTTTTGGCTTTCACCGGGCCAACCCGGGCTATCCAGTGCGCGCGGGCAATCATACAGGAACTGTCGCGTCTCGGCCTCACCATGCGCGCTGGACTGCATACCGGTGAATGCGAGCGGCGCGAGACCGATCTGAGTGGGCTCGCGGTGCATGTTGCGTCACGCATCTGCAGCAATGCGTCGCCGGGCAGTATCCTGGTGTCCAATACGGTCAAAGACCTGGTTGTCGGCTCGGGGATCGGGTTCATTGACCAAGGCATGTACTCGTTAAAGGGGGTGCCTGGTGAATGGTCGCTTTTCGCCGTCGTTGAATAAGCCGCAGACTTCCGAGACGCGGTTGGTGGCTACGGTTATTCACTATGCACCATCCAATCTCGATCTCTGCTCGTACCTAGATGTCGCTTGGCAGTTAAACGGGGTCTTCCTCAAATTGTGTGGTGCTGCTCATACTTGCCGCCATATCCGCACGTTTGGACCGTTTGAAGCACGCATCGTGCGTCGCGCGGTCGCTGAACCGCTCAGAATATCCACTTTGGGGCTCTGTTTCGGGCCATCACACAATTTGAGGAAGCCCCCGGTTAACTGCCAAGTGACATCCTCCGGCCGAATTGCGTGCTTATGAAGGAGATTCTAAAGCGAAGCGATCGCTATCGAGCAGCGTCACGTCAAGGCTCGATGATCTCGCGCCACAGCGCAAATGAATCGCGGCTCGGGCAATCGTCTGTCGGAAACCGCTATGGTTCCGCCACTGTCCAATCCGTCGCTAAGGTCTGCTCGCGCGTTTATGTCGATGGAACGACCGGCCGATTGTGGCCAGTAATGATACGGCGGAAGAGCCACAGAATGACCGGGCAAACGAGGAGCATGGCGGCCCCGAAGTCGAGCGCGGCGCTCGCGCCGCCCATCGACGTGGAGAGCTTTCCTCCGATCGCCACTCCAACCGGGCTCCAGGCATAGAAAACCGTGTAGAATATTCCCATTCCGATCGACCGCGTCTTCCGCTCGAGCACAAGCGCAGACAGGCTGATGATCGCACCGGCGGGCAGGCCGCAAACGATCCCAAGGGCAACGACGATGGGAAGCACCGCGTCGCTTCGCGATAGGAGTAGTGCCAGCAGCGCGAAGGCGATACAGCCTGTGATGACCACGGCGTCGCCGCGTTTGGTCTGATCAGCGAGGAAGCCCCCGAAAGGAACCGAAAGCACGGCGAGCCAGAGCACGATACTGATCGTTGATCCAGCTGCAGTGCTGGACCAGCCTCGCTCAACGAGCATCGATGGTCCGAAACTGAAGATCATCGCAAAACCGATATTGTAGAGACACCAGATCGAGCCGGCGACAATCACGGCATAGATCGTTTTTGTGGTCAGACTGCCGCGCTCGCCTTCAACGGAGACGGGCGCATCTGGCGCGCGATAGACAAAAGCGATCAAGCCGAGCCCGATCAGGATCAACCCTGCGACAGCAAGGTTGACGGCATAGAGCCCGAACGTCTCTCCAATCGCTGGCAACAGCATGAGCGCGATTGCGATGCCAGCCGGCCACGAGTTGACGAAGATAGCCATCGCGGTGGCAATTTCCCGACCAGTAAACCAGTCGGCGACCATCTTGGTCATCAGAACGCTCAAGAGAATACCACCAGTGCCGGCAATCAGTCGGCCTGCGATCTGCATGCTCCATGACGCCGACGCGGTCATCAATATTTCGCCTGCCAGCATCATCAGAGCCCAGCGAGGACCGTGGCCTTGTCGCCATACCGGCGGCCGATCGTGCCACCTGGCAAGGCAAGCAGGACGCCCGGTGCAAAATAGAGCCCGATAAGGATACCGATATCGGCCAAGCTCGCACCGAGACTTTGGCTAACCTGTGGCGCGACGGCCGCTACGCTCTCAAACTGAAAGGCGAAGGCGGCACGAGCGACAAACAGGGCAGCAAGAATGGTCCAGCGGCTTCGCATTCGGATCTTCCCCAGTACCGTGAACTATGCCGTCGGCTTTGGGATAGAAAAATTGGTCGATCGTATTTGTTTTGAGCGCTACGAAGCGTGCGCAATTTTACCATAGGCGTCATGCGCCCGGTCCTCGCCCTCGTTATTTAGCATAGACACCCCCGGCCTAAAAGCCGAGCTCCATTGCTCGACGTCTGAAAGGCGGCACAGATGCTTCGCCATTTATTGACGCGACGCGCTTTATTCAGGGGCGCTCGCATCACGGTTGCATAGATTTCCGCCTGTTGAGCGGGGCTGCGAAGGCGCTTGCGCCGCCATATCAGATAAGCCTAATATAAATCATGATCTGGCCATTGAGCGGACGCGGCGGCGCACTCCAGTTGGCGCTATTCATCCGGCGAATTTGTCGAACACGCAAAAAAGGGAGGACGAGATGAGACTGGTTAGGTCGTTTGCATTTGCTGCTGCGCTGCTTCTTTCGTCTGCATTGTCTGCGGCCGCCCAGTCGGCTCGCGAGGACATCGAAGCGGCACTGACGAAATTCACGGACGCCTTCAACAGCGGAAATGCGGCGGCGGTGGGTCAAATGTATACCGAGGATGCCGCTGTGCTGCCGCCCGACGGTAAACGCGTCGATGGCCGCAAGGGCGTGGAAGAATTCTGGCAAGGAGCGATCAAAGGCGGGATGAAGAATCTCACCCTGAAGGCGCTGGAAGTGGAAGAGAGTGCGAACCTCGCCTACGAAGTTGGCGCATTTACGCTCGATGTGCCGAGCAACGGCGGCGCCCTCTCGACCGTTGCGGGCAAGTACATCGTCATCTGGAAAAAGGGCGACGACGGGACATGGCGCCTGCATCGGGACATCTGGAACTTAGGTGCGGCCCAATAGGGATTGATGTCCAGGCCCTCATCGACCGCCCTTGGCGATGAGTACGACTATAGGGGTCAGAACAAGAACTGTTCCCGGTGACACGCTAAGGCCGAACAGAATTTGAACGCGAGCGCCGGAGGCGTCAGGGCCAACTTTCGGGCCTCAGAAAGCCTTCCATCTGCTAAAGTTCTGTCGATATCGGGATCGGAATCGATGGGCAAGCGTCTGCAATCGGCGCTATGACGCGGCCTTCGCCGGCGATACGAATACAGCCAGCTCTCACACCAATCCCACCCGGAAATCCTCCAGAACCTGAGCCAGTCCCGGCGCGCCGAGAAGCGTCACAACACGTTTCGGCTGAAGTTTTTCTGTGGCCCGATCGTAGATGGCGAGATTGATCGCGCCGTTGAGGCGCGAGGGATACATGATTCCATCCGGCTTGGACGGGTGCTCGTAAAACACCACCGACCACCGGCGCGCCAGGTTCTGGCGCTGCGCCCGAACGACATCAGTCGGCACACCCATTCTGACGGCGTTGTCGCCTCTGAAGTCGACAAGTCGAAGGTCTGCCGTGGTCGTGATCTCCGCATAGCGCCGTTGTGTCAGCTCTGACTCATCGATCGGAAGATCGTCGACAACTCCTTCGCGCCGGTCACGAAGCACAGCTTCGAGGAAACACACCTTGAGGGAATCCCCAAGGTAAAGAACGCCAAAACGATTGGTAGCAGCACGTCGCCGAGGATCGCTAAAGCGGCTCGGCGACTTCCCGTAGCCTAGCGGATCGGGATAGGTGCTCCAGTAGATCCGCCCGAATGTCTGCCCCGGCGGTATGGTCTCGATTTCGAGCTTTGCGCGCCCGAAATCAGGTGGAGGTGGCACGCCCGGCATTCAGTCGAAATCGCCCCGGGCCACACCTTCCGCAGCGGCCAGCACCGACGCATCGTCGCCCTGCTGAAGGGCCCGAAGACCTGTTCGTCCATCGAGCGCACCGTGGCGCGATACCAGAAACCGGTAGACCGCCCAGGCACTATTGCCCAACGTCGCATGGAGCGCCGGCAGTGCTCCGAACGGCCGACCGTCCTTGTCGAGCTGCCAGACAGGAAAGCGGAAGCCGCGCTTGGCGCCATCGATCCCGAGCACCTGCCCGCTCTGCCGCTTGGCGTTGACCGTCACCCGCGACGTGCCGATCAACTTGGCGAAGGCTTCCGCGCTCAGCATGTCGTCGCCGGCGACAATCTCGGCGACACGCTTGCGGCCACGCTCGCGCGCTTCGGCAAGGGCCGCTTCGAGTTCAGTGTCAGGCTTGCCCGTGTCCTCGACGGGAAACATGTCATCTGAAGCGCTCGGCTGTTCCTCGACCGGCGTGATCGTCTGCGCGCCGGCGGCCGGATCGACCTCTACCCGGAACGATACGCGATGGCCGATCTTGCGGCTGCGTGCGATCGCTTCCTGATAGCGCTCGAGCAACACCTTCTTGAAATGGGCCTGTGCTGGCAGTTTGGTGGTGAAGCTCAGGGTGGCGACTCCCGCATGCGACGCGGCCTCGCTATGATTGCTTCGCTTTGGAACGGCCATGACGGTAACCTCCTGTTTCCCCCAATGTGGAGACGGATCGCAAGTTCGTCAAGTTCGATAATTTCGTCAAGTTGGAGCGTCCTTACTGCCAATCGCCGCAAATCACACAATCCCCCACGCCCGGGCGGAGTCGGCAGTGCCTGCCGAGGCTTGGGCAGCATATAAACGTCAAGGGCGGCTCGATCTACGACCTGCTGCAGGGATCCACTAATATAGACCAAGGAAAAATCCGAGTGAGGCTGCTGACGTTTGCAGCGCTATGTCGTATAGCCGGCGCGCGGGATTTTGTCGTAGCATTGTGATGAACTGTTCCGATCCCCAGTCCGCGGGAATCACTATCTACGGCGCCACCGGCTACACAGGCCGTCTGATCGCGCGGCACGCTGTGACGCTGGGACTTCAACCTACGCTGGCTGGCCGGAATGAAGAGCGGGTTGCGAAGCTGGCCAGCGAGTTGAACTGTCCTTCGCTAACGTTCCCCGTCGCCTCGGCCAGCCAATTGACCGATTGCCTGCGCGGCTTCTCAACGGTGCTGAACTGTGCCGGCCCGTTCTCGCAGACCGCCGGACCCATGATGGAAGCGTGTATTGCTGCCGGGGCCAACTATCTGGACATCACCGGCGAGATCGACGTCATCGAACGCGCTGCGTCATTGAGTGACCGGGCGAAGCAAGCTGGCGTGGCATTGATTCCGGCCGTGGGATTCGATGTCGTCCCCAGCGATTGTCTGGCCGCCATGCTCGCCCAGCGCTTACCCGGCGCGCAGCGACTCGAATTGGCATTCACCGCCTTGGGCGGCATGAGCCCGGGCACTACCAAAACGATGATCCAGGCACTCCCATCAGGTGGCCGCGCCCGCATCAACGGCGTAATTCGCCGAGTTCCCACCGCCTGGAAGACGATGGAGGTGCCGTTTCGCCACGGCAAGCTGATGGCCATGTCGATTCCGTGGGGCGACGTCGCCAGCGCCTATTACTCGACCGGAATTCCCAACATCGAGGTCTATACCTCGGCGCCGCCCACGCAAATCGCTCGCCTGCGTCGAATCCGCTTCGCCCTACCCTTGCTCGGTATTTGGCCGTTGAAAACCCTGGCCATGGAGTGGGTCGACCGCAACGTGAAGGGACCCTCGGACGAAGTCCGCGCCACAGGGCGCTCGTCTTTGTGGGGGCGAGTCACGGACGCATCGGGCAAGTCCGTTTCGGCGACCCTTGAAACGCTCAGCGGGTATCATCTCACTGCGCTGACGGCCGTCGCGGCATTACAACTTTCGATTGCGCGCCAGGTGCCATGCGGCTTTGCGACCGCTAGCCAAGCGTTTGGCCGCGAGTTTATCCTCAACTTCCCTGACACCGACATCCAGTGGGCCGCCTGAGCAAAAACGGAAAGGCGCGCTATCTCCCGACCCCTCCCTGAGAAGGCACACCCGCTCCGGCAGCGTCGATCGGCAGCACCTACACATACCTGTCGGTGACGCGGCTTCCCGAAGTCGCGGGCTCGACCAGCATCGACTTCCGGTGGCGCCCGTTCAACGTCCGCCGCGTCATGGTCCAGCAGAACAACGTCCCGTTCAAGGACAAGCCGGTGAAGGTCGCCTATATGTGGCGCGACGTCGAACGGCGCGCGCAGCGCTACGGGCTCACGCCGAAACTCCCCGCGCCTTACCCGCTGCCGGCCTCGTGCTCGCCAGCCAGGTCTCCATGCTCGTGAGCGCGAGGGCTGGGCCGAGCACAGCGACGGGCTTGCCTGGACAGCCGGCGGTCACCTTTCGGATGCCCTAAGGCTCCGCGCCGCCTCATCGAGTGCCAGCGGATCGTCACCGAGGCGGTCGATGAGGTCTTGAGCTTGGTCGCCGGTGATGCCTGTTCTCATCGCCAGCGCTTCCGCAGCCTCAACATCCGATTGACCAGCGGCGCGCTTGCCTTTCTTCGCTCGGCTTTGGGTCTGCGCGGGAGCTGGTACGTCGGCACCAGAGATTGCCGGTGGACGAGCACCAAGCGAGCGGTCTTCGTTCTCGATTTCAAAGGTCGCCTGATTCCAATGGCGCTCGTGCAGACCGTGCGCCCGGCCTTCTCGTTCCCAGATCTCATATGCACGGCGCCGAATACATTCGTGTTTGTCGTCTGACATAGTCGTTCCTCCCGTGGGTGTTCACCCAACGCGAAGGAGCGTCGGAACGATCCGACCCTACACGCCGATTTCGGACAAAAGAGGCACAAAACCCGGAAGGCTGGCTTCCGGGGGACCTACGCAGCGGCCGGCCGATGATCCCGAGTATTTCGTCCTGTGGACCTGCTTATTGCGCGATCCGACTTTCCCCCATACGAAGGCGGAATAGCAATAGGAGCTGATGAATGACCGAAGAGAACAATCGCCAGAACGCGGAATTGATGGAATTGACCGCGGATATTGTCGCGGCGTTTGTCCAAAATAACGCAGTACCCGTAGCAGGCCTGCCCGATCTGATTTCTTCGGTGAACTCGGCTCTTGTTAGCTTAGTCAAGCAAGCTGTAGTTGAGCAGCCAACACAGACCCCGGCGGTCAATCCGAAAAAATCTGTATTTCCTGACCACATCATTTCCTTGGAAGACGGGCGCAAGTTCAAGTCGATGAAACGGCACTTGGGCTTGCTTGGCATGACGCCTGACGAGTATCGAGCCAAATGGGGGTTGGCGCGGGACTATCCTATGGTGGCGCCAAGCTACGCTGCACAACGGTCAGAACTGGCAAAAGCTAGTGGGTTGGGACGTAAGGTGAGTGCGAAAATGCCCACAAACAAGAAGGCGCCGACCAAGAAGGCACCAGCCAAGCGGGTGAAGGCCTAAGAAGACCCTGCCTCAGGCAAGCGGACCTATGCAAAGCCAACCAGTTTGCGGCGAGTGTATTGCCAGTGATCCGGTCGATACGAATTCCGGCTCAACGAGCCTCAGGGCCATTGCAACGACGCTGAACAACCGTGGCATCCGCACAGCCCCCGGTAGGCAGTGGCAGGTTTCCAATATCCGCAACGTGCTCAAGCCAACCAGCCAGGCTTTTATAGAGGGGATTAACGACGGAATTGGCCCGGCGCTCTCTTCGCGAGCATTTGTTCAATTCCTTCCTTGGTCGGCGGAATTTTACGCTCGTGCGGAAACTCCCCGGCGGCGATGTAGGCCTCTTCCGCGAGAGTTGAGACGCGTCCCAGAACAGCATTTCGGTGGGGGTGCCGCCCAAACTTGGCGACGACGTCGCGAGCCAGCCGGTTTTGGTCTTCTACAACGCGGTAACTCACACGAAGGTGCTCGGGTGCCGTTTCAACCAACGCCTTTGCCAACGACAAGCTGCGCTCCATGCGCTCAAGGTGATCCGGTCCTTCGCAATGCGCATTGGCGATCAGGCAAAACGCCTTTTCCCAGACATGAGGCAGGGCGTCGTAATGTCCGTTCTTAAGCCCATCGAGAACCAGCCTCGTAGCTTTGATGTCCTGTGCGAAAGCCGCCGGCGTCCCGCGCCAGACCGAACGGGAAAACTGATCAAGCGCAATGACGAGAGCGAGCCGGCCACGCGGCGTTTCGACCCAATGGTCGAGTTGACCCTTTGCGGCAGCTTCCGTCAGGTTCGAGTAGCGCTCGCGGATCGCAACGTCGGCCCCGCCACGCATCCGCCACTTCCAGAAAGCGCTATGCGTGTCAAAGTCGGTTTCATGTCCGTCAGTCGGAAACCAGAAGTTTAGTACTGTGTCCGGTTCAGCGGACGCCCAATCCAGCGACTGCATTTTTGCACTCCCAGATCCCCCACACGTACCAGGATACTTTACAGCAAAGATCTGCACCACGACAGCCGCCACACAGACGGCCCCGGTGCGCCTCTGGGATCGCGAGGATCGACGCCATTTCACTGTCGGTCACACACTCGCTACCACCGAAGGCGACGGAGGCTGTGATGTCGGAGAATCTGCTCCACTGGCACGCGCGCGAGTTGCGACAGTAAAGCTCGACGGCGGTTGGGACGTGCAATATCCGCAAGTGACGCTTAGTCACACGTTCCTCAAGCGACGCCCTAAGCCTTGCCCAGATGCTTCGGCCAAAATTCCTGATGTACTTCGGCGGCTTCATCTTCGAGGTTGGTCGGCCCAACCACAATGACAACGCGCGCGCCGGTTTGCAGCACCGCTCGGCTCGGCACATTCAACCCGATCCCAGCGATCTCGCCAAGCCGCGTTTCGGAGCACGCAAACACCATACGCCCGATACCCGACCAGTAAATCGCCCCGGAGCACATCGCGCACGGCTCAGTGCTGGTGTAGAGCGTGCAGTCGGCGAGAAATGCAGGGTCATAGTGCTGTGCCGCCAGCTTAACCAAGTTCATCTCGGCGTGGTTCGTCATATCGTGGCCGGTGAAGACGCTGTTTTCGGCGCGCAGGATGACTTTGTCCTCCCTTACCAATACCGAGCCAAACGGTTCGTCGCCGTTTGCCATCGCGGATTTCGAGAGCGCAATCGCCTCGCGCAGAAACGGCTCGTGATTTTCCATGAGAACCCCCAAGAGAGTTAGAGCGGGATGGTTGTACTTGGCTCGATCCGGCACCGCCGGCTGAGGAGTTGAAATCGCGGATCGAGGACGCTTCTATCGTTTAGGTGCGGTTGGCAGTCAGTCTGTCTCTCCAGGCTGAGGCCCGTCGTACCCGGTGACAATTGCCAAATCGAAAATCGCCTGGCCCTCGCGCAGGACCTTTGCTTGCGCATATTCGGGCGAGCGATAGCACTCAATCGCTGCGTCATAAGTCGGAAACTCGATGACGACGACACGGGATCTGGGACTACCCTCTGCGCTTTCCCTCTGCCCACCGCGCGTTAGGAAACGCGCACCGTGTTTGCGAACGCCTTCGCATTTTCGGCAACGTAAGCCTTATAGCCTTCGGGGTCGGATACGTCGGCAAACGCGACCCAATAGCCTTTGGTCATCTTTGCGTGTCTCCTCGTTGGATCAACCATGGAATAACTGGCAGAGAACCGATCGGGCTGTTTGGCACTGCGTGATTGGAGCGGAGAACCACGTCACTTAGGCTGCAAGTTTTGTGGCCGCATGTTTGACCTCATTGTCGCTATGCGGGCCCGGCAACCGCTCAAAGCCGAAAGGCTGGGAACCGCGCCCTTCCTCGGCCTTCCGCGACATCCGAACGGCTCGTAACCTTCCCCATCATCGCGCTGCCGATATTGCCTCGCAGCCGCAAGCCGCACAATTGTCATGCCAGTGCAAAGCGATCATGCCCGCAGTGTTTAGCGCCGAGTTCGTACCGCCCGTCGGCTCAGTCTATTGGGCGGAGACGATGCGCCGGGCGAGCTCCAGTGAGGAACGCTCCGAGTCAGTTGCCGCAGCCTGCTCCATGAGATGCTTCGCGTGCGAGCGGGCTTTCTCCATGTTGTTTGCCTTCACGGCGGCCTCGATTGCCCCGGCCAGCGCGCGATAGCGGTTCGGCTCTTTGCCAAGGACGGCCTCGTACTCGATGAGCGCCTTTTCGGCGCGGTCCTGCTCGAGCAGGATATCGGCCAAGATTTCGCGCGCAGGCAAGATCGGCCCCGGCGTCACCACATGCTTCTGGGTAGCATCCTCGCGCGCGGCGGCCTTGCTCAAGGCATCGATGCAACCCTGGGCGGGGTCCTCGGCGCATAGCGCGAGGGCACCGACGATGTCGGCCTGAATATTGACCTGCTCAACCCAGTAGTCGGGGCCGGTCGCGTCTCGCAGCTTCTCCAGCCGCGCCTGCTGCTCCCTCGCCGCCTCGGCGTCGCCAGAGCGGGCCGCACCGACGCCCCGCGCGAAGGCGTTGATCGCCTCGGCATGCGGGTATTTCTCCCACGGGTAGTCTCCGGCGGCGGGCTTGAGGTCCAGGTCCTTCGCACCCGCCCAGTCACCCCGCTCAAGCGAGACACGGGCTGGCATCGCAGCGTAGGCAAATGCTGTGGCGAAATGATCGACCTGGTTGGCGGCGAAGGCTTCATTCATCGCCTCCTTAGCCGCGCCATCCTGAGCAAGTTGCAGGTGCGCGTAGACCTTGTAGTCGTAGGCATGGTGGGTGTTGAGACTTTTGCCGCCGTCCACTTTCGCCGACTCACGGTTCGAGTCGATTGAAGCCTGCCACTGACCGACGCGGGTGAAGATGTGCGACGGCATATGCAGGGCATGCGTAGCGTCTGGCGCGATTTTCGCGTAGCTGCTTGCGGCCTTCAGGCCTTGTTCAGCAAGCGGCGGATAATCGTAGGTGTGGATCAGGTAGTGAGCCACACCGGGGTGGTCGGGGTGCTTGGCGAAAAGCGGCTCAAGGATCTTAGCCGCGCGCATCTGATTGGAATAGGTCTGGTCGGTCGGGTCGAAGTTGGCCGATGTGATCAGTGCGTGGAGGATTGAAGCCTCTGTGTCTTCGGGGTTAGCGGCGGCAACTTCGCCCATTGCATCTTCAAACAAGCGGACCCGCGCCCGGTGGTCGAGCGTGTCGCGATCGCGCACGAATGCCTCCAGCGCGGCGACGTAAGCTTCCTCGCGAGCATCGTGCAAGCCGGCTTCGCGAGCATCCTCCAGGGCAACGGCTATATCGCCGAGCTTCTCCGGCGTCAGACTTCCTGGCCAGAGGAAGGGATTATCGAGCATTACCATGGCACGACCCCAGTGAGCCATGCCACAGTTCGGGTCGGCATCGGAAACGGCCTTGAATGCCTCCATCGCCTGGGACCAGGCAAAGGAATGATAGAGCGCCATGCTGCGGGTGAAGCCCTCTTGCGCGGCGGCATCGCAACTGATGGAGAAGTTGACAGTCCCTAGCCGGTCGCCGGTGGCATGGACATCGTCGGCTGCGGCGGGAATCCCCGACCCGAGGTTGGCGGCAGTAAGGGCGACCAGACAGGTTCCGCTTATGGCTACGAAAGAATGTCGCATAACGATCCTCCTGAGCAATGGCCCGGGCCGATAGGCACTACTGCGCCATCGGCTTACGGTGCCGGTAATCCGGACTGTCCGGTCGGCAAATTCTCGCGCACGCGGTTCGGGTTTCGCCAGGCAAATATGTAGAATACGATCTCGGTAACGAGCCCGAGGGCACAGGTTCCCCCGCCCAACGATACCTGCGCCAAACCTGACGGTAATCGTATTCCGTCGGTAAATTTTGGCCCGAGCATCGCCGACATGCCTAAGCCGACTGGATGCGGCAGCGAGGTAGGTACCGGAGTCCAAAGTCCAGCGGCGGTTAGGGTAGGCATTTAGCTATCCCCCAATGATCCTTTTTAGGACGAGCTAATTAAATAGGCAATGATAAACGAAGCAAAGGCGACTGGATTAGCAGCACCAGGGCCGAGTTGGTTTGTAGGAAATCGATGAGGTCCTGCATCTTTCCCATCCTTTCAATTCCTCGGCAGCTTGTGAATCTCCAGCCGAACCGGCCCGCCCCTGTCGCAACTCGTACAGAGCAGCGCCCTCTCGACCGTGCTGAACAGCGCGTCCTTGCCGTACCGTCTGATGAGGGCCGGCGCCTTTACCTCAGCATGGTGCGAGCAATTTCTGCACCAGGCGCGTAACGTGTGCCATTCGCGGAGATCGCCTAGGGATACGTCCAACCCGGCATGTATGCTGCCCTCCACTATGGTCTGCGGCGGCACTGTCGGCTCGCCGGGCGTGGTGATCTTCTCCATTACATGCCGGCTGTTGTAGTGGATCAGGAGCATGCCCGGTCGACGCCGGATGGCGGTTTGCCATGCCGCTTGGCTGATAAATGAGTCCGGCGACCGACAAATCGTCTCGACAAGCGCCTTCTCCTCTCGGTCCCAAACCTCGATCCGGAAATTGTCTTCCGCCGTGTTTGCCATGGCTAGGGTCGCGCCTTGTGCCAGCCACGAGAAAAGCCATTCGAGACTGCTGCCCGCGACAAGGCAAGCTCGCGCTCGAGTTCGGCATTCCGAACGAGCACGTTCAGCAGGGCAATCACGGCATCGCCACCTGCCGCAGCTATGGCCTGCTGGGCAACCAGTTCCAATTCAGACATAGCTTCGCCGGCCGGCGCGTTGCGGCGCTTTCCCATAGCCCTTCCTGCTCAGATGCATCTGAATAAGGAACATATTCCTCGCCAGTCAAGACGGTCTTGACAAATTTGTTCTCATTTTGTTCACTAGAGGCGAGATAGCCGCAGGAGGCAGTCATGGACCTGCTTTTGAAACTCAGGGGAGCATCAGCGGAGGAAATGAAGCGTGGCGTTGATGCTGCGAAGGCTGTGCTTGATCGCGCTGGGTTAACGGCCGAGCAAGCCGCTGGCGCTGCATTTGAACTTGAGGGCTGGGATATCGATGGCTTTCCTGAAGACCGCACACCGTCGGACGCCGTGTTCGAAGCCAACTCCGTCTGGGGTGATGCTCACCAAGCGGCCCTTGGAGCGTGTTGCGCGGACTGGCCAGCTGACAAAAAGCCCGTAGCGGTTGAATTAGAGTTGCTGATCGACCCCGAGGCGCAGCTTGCGGATCGGGACACGGCTTTGGCAAAGCTTCGTGCCATCGTCGAAGCCAAAGATGGCCACGGCCACGCAAGCAACAAACTTTTAATTTTGGCGTACCGGGTTGCTGAAGAACTCGAAAATGCTCGGGATCTCGTATCGGATGTGACTGTCGCTTATACGAGGTTTGCTCACTCCGGCTTCTACCCTGACGAGCCAATCGAGCCGAAGCGGAAAGCTGTGCTCGATGCCATCGACGCGCTTGAGAAGGCGACCGAGAAACCAACCTCGCGCTGATCGATGCGCAGCCGTGGCCCGTCGCCTGCCAGGATCGATCGCGAATGGCCGCACCAGGTCGCGCTGCCTGATGACCTATGCACCGGACACAGCTTCGCGTTGATCCGCGAATTTTGCAAAGAGCGTGGGTTGAGCCCAATGAGAAGGCAAGTACAGGCGATATGGCCAGACCACAGCTATGAAAGCTGGCGGCTCTACTGCTTCGCCGATGAGGCGTCCGCACAAGTGTTCCTTGACCACTTCGGAGGCGTGATGTTCGATCCCAAGCGCGATCGGGAAAATGGCAACGCATGTGGAGTCTGGCGCCGGACGGGCGTGTACAAGAGAATTCTCGATCTCGGGCCGCTGAGCGTCCCCGAGATCCTGCGCAACTGAGGCAACGGCATGTGCAATCTCTACAACATCACCACCAGCCAGGAAGCCATCCGCCAGTGGACTCGCGCTTTGCGGGATGTCGTCGGCAACCTGGAGCCCTCGATCGACATCTATCCCAACCAATTCGCCCCGGTGGTGCGCAATGCGCCCGACGGTGCGCGCGAACTGGCTAGTCTGCGGTGGGGCATGCCGACTCCGCTGGAGCGGGTCAGGGGTAATGCGGACTCCGGCACCACGAACATCCGCAACCCTCAATATGGCCACTGGCAGCAGTACGTCGGCGTCGAGCATCGCTGTGTTGTCCCCGTGACGAGTTTCGCCGAGCCCAGCCCAACGGCCGGCGACAAAGACCCCGAAACGGGCGGCATTCAGCGGAACTATTGGTTCGCGCTCGGCGAGGACCGGCCGCTATTCTTCTTCGCCGGCCTGTGGACACGCTGGCATGGGGTGCGCAAGGTCAAGGAAGGCCCTGGCGATCATGAGGTCTATGGCTTCATGACCACGAAGCCGAACGCCCTTATCGCGCCTATCCACGAGAAGGCGATATCACGCATGGATCGTGATTAGATGTACGCCGCGTCTGCCTGGCAGCTGGTACGGCAAGGTTAAGGCAATGATCTGACGGCAGGCATCGCACGACCTGCACCTGTTGAACGTCCGATGATATGTTCAGCGAGGCGTGGAGCCTCTTCGGCGATCGCCAATATTATTCCTGATTTGCGAGTCGAGCCAAAGTCCACTCCGGCGAAATATATGCCGGGTAGGACCGTGACGCCGTCCTCCTGCAACGGTTGTCCCTCAGCGTCGAGCACTCCAGGAAGCCGCATCCAACCGAAGTCTCCTCGAAAGCCGGCGCACCAAATCACCGTCGTAATGCCGCTTGCGGCGGGATCAAGCGTGCGTATCGGTGGGTTCGGCAGGCTTGGAGCGACGATCTCCGCAGGATCGGGCTCAGCCGCAGGAGCATCTAGCTCGGCGCGGGCGATAAACTCGTCGATTTGTCGCTTAACGTTAGCGGACGCGTCGTCCGCGAAGCGGAGATGGTCCTCAACATCGTCGGCGAAAGCGAGTTGGAGCCCTTTTTCGACTCCCGTCATCCGACCAAGCAGAACGATGCCTTGAGCGCTGAGGGACTGAAGACTTATGGTACACGTCGAGCCAAGCACACCCCTGGCCGGAATGCGGCCCGCCATTTGAATGATCTGCTCCCGCCGCACATCGAGAAACCCACTCTGGACCAGCCAGATCATGATGTCTCGTCCGCGATAACGCCTCGGGAGGCGGCCGGTCCGGCTTGTTGAAAGAAAAACGGTTCGCCCTGCCTCCGCCAGGTCTTCAGCTATCTGACAGCCCGATTGGCCGCTCCCCACAACCAACACCGCCCCTTTTTTTAGATCGGCTGCGCTGCGGTAGCCGGAAGCGTCTATCTGCTGAAGACCGGGCGGCAATGCCGCCGCCCAGGGCGGACGCCGTGGAATATTCAGGTTGCCACTAGCGACTACCACATTCCGCGCAGCAAGCATGCCGCGCGAGGTGGTCAGTTGGTACACTCCGTTTTCCGGTCCGGCAGTAAGTTCGGTCACCGGGCAGTCTCGCTCGACTGGAAGCCTATTCCGCTCAGCGAAGTCCTCCAAAAGAGCAACAAAGGCATCGCGGGTCAAAACACCGTCGGGATCCGTGCCGTCATAGCTGTCTCCGGGCATGACGGTTTGCACGTTTGGCGTGTTCATCCGGAAGGCGTCCCACCGCTGGGTGCGCCACGTCTCGCCGACGCGGCCTCGTTCCAATACCTGATGACTGAGGCCTCGTTGTTTCAGTGCGTGGCTGACGCCAAGCCCTGCCCAACCGGCACCGACTACGACGGCATCAAGGACGTCGACCTTGTTCGTCAACGGAGGCTCTCCGCGGATTCCTGATCAAATGAGTACACGGCACGACGATGTCGCGATAGGGCTTTGGCGCGACAAAGCGATCGCCGATCCCGAGGCTAAGATAGTCGGTCGCGACTATGACATAGCAGCGCGGCCGTTATGCCTATGGCCGTACTGCATGTCAGGCGGATTCTGGCGGCCCTACATCTGATGCGGGGCCCAAGAAAGGCACGGGCGCCTTTGACAATCCAAACCTCCAAGCTACCGGTCTTCTTTCAACCCCCTAGCTGCCGGACAGCAATGCGCCCCCATCCAAGCCATTCAGTACCCTCGCGCACTTCTCCGAAAGCGGCCTTCGTTCGCCAGAGCGAAACCATCCGTCAATCCGCCCTTTCGCCGTAAGCCTCCAAGCGATTCCTGGAGCACCAACGGGCCTGACAGAGGAAGCAGCGGGGCGAACGCCTCTGGCCATGCGCTCTACCGTTGGCAGCGATTCTCCGTAGCCTGATCAGATCCCCGCGTAGACGAGGTGGGTGAAGAAGTCCGGGCCGATCACGAACTGCCCCCACTTCGCGTCGAACGCCGCTGTAGGCTTCGCCGCCTGCGTTTCTGCCAGTGATTTCCCCTGGGCCTTGAGTTCGGCGACGTTGTCTCGAATGGCGACTAGCATGTCGTGGAACTCGGTGAGCTGTGCGCGGTTACCAATCCGACCGTGACCAGGAACGATGATCGTCTTGTCGGTCGTCATACCCAGGTTCGCTTCAGCCGCGTTGATCATTCCGTTGATGCTGCCGCCGGTCGAATAGTCAATGAAGGGGTAGATGCCGTTCCACCAGGTGTCGCCCGTGTGCAGAATGTCGGCCTCGCTGAAATAGACCGAGATGTCGCCGTCGGTGTGTGCGGGCTGGTAGACACGCAGTTCGAGCGTCGCGCCATTGTGGCGGAGTGTGCGGTCGGTGGCCAGCATTTCGCTTGGGAGAGCGTCAGAGGGAGCTGCCGGGAAATCGAAGTTCCAGTCCTCGACACGTTGCGCCGAAGCGAGGTGCTTGCGCGTATTCTCATGGGCGAGGATCGCCGCACCGGCGGCATGCACCCACTCATTGCCGTCCGTATGATCGAAATGCCAATGCGTGTTGATCAACTGGCGGATCGGCCCGGCGCCGATGCTTCTGAGGGCTTCGATGATCCGGGGTTGTGAAGCCGTGATGCCCGCGTCGACCAGCAGGGTACCATCACCGCCGGTCAGAACGGCGACGTTGCCGCCGGAGCCTTCTAGGACGCTGACATTGCCGCGTAGCTGGTGCACGTTGATCCTTGCCTTTGCCGCTTCCGAGCGGATCAGGTCGACGATGCTGCGAGCCTGGGCGAACACCTCGCGCGGTGTCAGCCAGCCGCCAGTTGCCGCGAACGTGGCTGACGCGAGGCAGCACATGCAGAAGCCGCGGCGTGATAGATGTGTGCGTGGATAGGTCATGACAATATCTCCCATTGGCCCAACTCATGCAGGGGGCGTTGTTTCGATGGCTTCGAATCTCGGGCGGTGCCGACGCTAGTCTTGGCCGATCGAGGCCGAGACGACAGCGGGCCAGAGATGACCAGCCCGCTATCGGAGAGTGTTCAGGTCCGGAAGAACGCCAAAAGATCGGCGTTGATTGTTTCCGCATGGGTCGTCGGCATACCGTGCGGGAAACCTTTGTACGTCTTCAGCGTCCCGTTCTTCAGCAGCTTCACCGACAGCGGTGCGGAATCGGCGTAGGGGACGATCTGATCGTCGTCGCCGTGCATCACGAGCACCGGCACCGATATCTTCTTCAGGTCTTCGGTGAAGTCGGTCTGCGAGAAGGCGATGATGCCGTCATAGTGGGCCTTGGCGCCGCCCATCATGCCTTGCCGCCACCAGTTCCAGATCACCGCGTCGGATGGCGTCGCCCCAGGCCGGTTGTAGCCGTAGAAAGGCCCGGCAGCCACGTCGCGGTAAAACTGGCTCCGGCCTGCCGCGAGCGCCACCTGGAAGCCGTCGAATACGTCTTTCGGCAAACCACCGGGGTTGGCTTGGGTTTTGACCATGAGAGGCGGGACGGCGCTCAGGATCGCCGCCTTCGCTACCCGGCTTTCGCCATGGCGAGCGATGTAGTGGACGACTTCGCCGCCGCCGGTGGAATGTCCGACGTGGATGGCGTCCTTGAGGTCGAGCTTCGCCGTCATTGCGGCGAGGTCATCGGCATAGTGATCCATGTCGTGGCCATCGCCGACCTGGCTGGAGCGGCCGTGGCCACGCCGATCATGAGCGATGACGCGGAAGCCCTGGTTGACGAAGAACATCATCTGCGCGTCCCAGTCGTCGGCCGAAAGTGGCCAGCCATGGCTGAAGACAATCGGCTGACCGGAACCCCAGTCCTTGTAGAAAATCTCGACGCCGTCTTTTGTGGTGACCGTAGGCATTTCGTTCTCTCCTCAAATGGTGCATGAATTCGACGAGGAGGAGGTTATGGCAGGCTGGCTGATGGGCAAATGCTTTGCAGGCTCAGCCTTGTGTCCCAGCGGATCAACCAGATGAATCCAAGCCGGATTGCCGACCAGAATATCCGCCTCGATCCGCTCAGCGGACTGGCGCCGTTGCTCAGAGTCCGCCCCGAGCTTCAATACGTTTGCCGCTTCGGCTCACAGTGGGCCTCGCCTCATGCGCCTGAGCCAGACGCATGGGCGCCATTTCACATCGTCACGGACGGAAACTGCGTTCTTCATCTCCCCGACTTGCCTCGCTCGGTCGCTCTCGAAGCCGGAGACATCGCAGTCCTGCCACGGGGAAGCGCACATGTTATGCATGGACCGAGTACAGCTCCCGACGACCGGGGGCCATTCGGCATTCAGGGTCGTTCAAACGGGACGATCCTCGTAAAGTCAAACACGGACATTGAACCCGGAGCCGGGTTAATCTGTGGGCGACTGAGGTTCGATCACGCTGGCGAAAATCTGGTGCTTTCTGCCTTGCCGGAGGTGATCGTCATCAAAGGCACGGTAGGCCGAGATGCCGCAAACATCCGCCAGATCATCGCTTTCCTGTCGGAGGAGCTGGGAGCTGCTCGAGCCGGAGCGTCAGCAATTGCCGCTGACATGGCTAGCGGCCTGCTGATCATGGTCGTGCGCGCGCATCTGGAATCCGAGCGCGCCTCGGATGGCCTGTTGTCCTTGCTAGGACATCCGCAGGCTGGCCGAGTGGTGGCAGCCATGCTCGAAGAGCCCGAACGCCAGTGGAGCCTCGACGAGCTTGCGACGCTGGCAAACGCGTCCCGCGCCAGCCTGGTGCGCATCTTCCGAAAGACCGCGCAGGTTCCTCCCCTGGCCTTCTTATCGGAAATGCGCTTGGAACTAGCCAGGAGAAAGCTGCGGGCATCAAACCGGCCACTTGCTGGGATAGCCGCTGAAGTGGGCTTTCAGTCGGAAAGCGCCTTCAGCAAGGCATTCCATCACCGCTATGGGATGCGGCCCGGAGAAGCGCGAACAGCATCTGCTCGAGCAGGCTGAGCGTTCGCGACGGATGGCCCTCAGGTCAGGGCTCGGGGGTCTTTGGTATCTTGTCACGTCACGATTCAGGGCGAATATCACGCCCTCGTGCACGGCTGGCGACGTCACCGCCAGGGATGCCGTGATATTTTGCTGGGTCGGCTTCGCGCCTCGTCGGCCCCCTCACCGATCCCACCGCCTATGGTGGCAAGGCGGGGGACGCCTTCGATGTCGTGATCCCCTCGCTGCCGGGGTTCGGGTTCTCGGGTCAGCCGACGGAGGCGGGATGGGGGCTAGAGCGCATCGCCAGTGCTTGGGTCGTCCTCATGGATCGGCTCGGATATGAGCACTACGTCGCCCAAGGCGGCGACTGGGGCGCCGGCATTACACAAGCAATGGGCCGGCTTGCGCCGGATGGATTGCTCGGCATCCACACCAACCTGCCAGCGGCGATTCCGAACGAGGTCTTGCCTGCCCTGGGTGGCGGCCCTCTGCCGGAGGGTGCCACCGACGAAGAAAAGGCTTCGATCGCCTCGCTTGGCAAGTTCCAGGCTTGTTCCGAGGCAGGGGTGGCCGACTGGTTGATGGTTTAGGGGTAGCTGCAATGGAGGTCGTGACGGTGACCGGATGCGCCGGCGGGGGAGGGCGCCTGCCAGCCTTGGCCGCGAAAACGGCACCGCGGATCGTGTAGCGGCGGCGACTGCTGGTCGTGGCCGGTCGGTACGCGAAAAACGCGACCGCCCCAGTTGACAGCAGCGAGGCACGCAAATTGCTCAAACGCGAGCCTCCCGGACAGATCGTTGATGGTCAGATTCGTACTAAGGTAGCGGCGTAGAGGGGCTTACGAGCAAACGAACGATAGGGCTAGCAGCCGCGTCTGGACGGTACGGTCAATATGACGTACTGTACAATTCGTAACTGGAGATCGGGTCACTGATGGCGAACATTAATCCCGCACGTCGAGCTGAAATTGGGCGCGAAAAGCGCGCGCGAACTCGTGCAGAACTCGTTGCCGCGGCCAACTCGTTGTTCGCCAAGCAGGCCGTGGAATCGGTAACAGTCGACGACGTAGTCAGAGAGGCCGGTGTCGCCAAGGGTACGTTCTACGTTCATTTCGATGGCTTAGACGCTCTAACGGCCGCTGTCGCGGAGGAACTGGTCCTGTCTTTCGACGAAATGCTGCAGGCCGACCGCCTCTCGCTCGCTGATCCTGCCCTTAGGATTGCATTCGGGTGCAGCTCATTCATCGACAAGGCCCTCAATGATCCTCGGTGGGCAAGCCTTGTTGCGAGAATGGCGGCTGCATCCCCGAAAGGTGGCGAGCTTCTCCGCGGCCGGATTTTTGAAGACCTGCAAAAGTTCTCGCAGAGCTTGCCGGGCAGCGGGGCATCCGCGGAGCTAAACCTTGAGATCGTCGTTGGAATCATGCTCCAGCTCATGCGCGCGCTCGGCGAGCGCAGGCTGCCATCGCTCGATCGTGATGCGGCCATCAGCGCCATCCTGCGCTCGATCGGCCTCAATGCCCGTGAGGCGAAGTCAGTCCTTGGGCGCTTGTCAACATCTGCCGACGGCGCCATGGCTGACGGGGCGCGGCCGCGAAAGCCTCAGCGCCAAGGTGCGGCGCGCAGTGGGGCCTGACCTTGGACTGGCGATTCCGTTATCTGCTCGCTGAGATCGAGTGCTTAGTCGCGGGCTCCAGATCCTCGCAATAATCCGGTCGGCAGAGTGCGGCCGGCGCCCTTGCGTTCCAAAACGGGCGCTCGGGCAGCAGCTGAAGCAAAAGTAAGCGCAGTAGGTTCGGGGTGACACGCAGCGCGTAGCCGCTCGGCGTGACGGTCAAGTGTACATCTCCCGGAACAGTGTTGGCGAAGGTAGACAATTCGGAGATTGTCTCGGCAGGCTGAGCCCGACAGCGAAAGTGTTGTCGCGCCGTCGCACTGTCTCCTTGATCGCGAGCTGGATGCGTGTCCCCAGCGCAAATGCCTCATTGCGCTCGCCCTGTACTCGAAGCGAACGAGATTAGTTGCCATTCGGCTTCTCGTTCTCTCGAAACGCTGCGCTTGGACGCGCGCAGTCATTGAATTCACGTCGCCGCGTGATTCATATTGACTATTTAGTCGTTTTGACCTTATAGCTCAATTATCGGCATCGGCGAGACCTTTGCCGGACAGGAGGAAGGCTAGTGATGGTATCTGTAGCTCTAAGGACGCGTGTGCTCCGCATCCGGTGCCGCGGGGGGCTCGCAGCTGCGTTGCAGCGCGCCCTTGGACGGTATGCATTCAAAACGGGGGTGTTGGAGTGCGCGGCGCCAACCTCAGCAAACAGGGGGTCTAGGACATGACGTCAGGCACTGCAGCTCTGTGCCTCGGGCCTGGCCCCAGCGGGTTCATGGTTCGGCAATTTACTAGGCGAACGCCGGCGGCAGATGAAATCGAGGTGGCTGTGGCCGCCGCTTCGGTCAACCCGATCGATGTGCGCCGGTCCGAAGGCTACGGCCGGAGGCTACTATCGCTGATCGGAGCAGGCAAGTTTCCCCTGATCCTTGGCAACGATTTTGCGGGCATCGTAACCGGCGTGGGATCCGGCGTATCGACCTTCAAGGCCGGCGACCGGGTTTACGGAGTGAAGCCCGCTTCCTCAGAAGGAACCCACACCAGCCACGTGCTGGTCAAGGCAAACCACGTGCTGGCTGTTCCGGAAGGCCTTGACCTTCACCCGCTGGCTACAATCCCATATAGCTTCACTACAATGTGGCTTGCGGTACGCGGAGCGGGCCTTATCCGGGACAACGCGCCCGGAAAGAGTATTCTGGTCCATGGTGCGGCCGGCGGACTGGGGACGTTGGCCACGCAGATGCTCTCCGCATGGGGCGCGAGAGTTACGGCGATTGCTCGGATGTCAAACAGCAAGGCGTGTCTTGAGGCGGGTGCCACCGAAGTGGTCGAGCGAACGGACAAGCTGTTCAGCTCCCTGGGGCGCACTTTTGATGTAACTCTCAACTTCGCTACCTGGGAAGATGATCTCGCATTGCTCGGATGTCTGCGCGACGGTGCGCTCGGTCACGCAACTACCGTGCACCCAATGTTAGGGAATTTCGACCGCCTCGGCTGGCTGCGCGGTACGCTGAAGACAATTCTGCAAAAGAAACATCACCGACGCGCGCTGCCGAAGGGCGCCAACAATTTCACATGGGTTCTCTTCAAGCCGGACAAGGCAGCACTGGCTGAGTTGCGCCAGTTCGTCGAACACAACCATGTCAACCTCCCGATCGGGCTGTTCAAGCAGTTCTCCGGAGTAAGCGAGGCTTTCGACCACGTCAGGAAAAGACAGCCGGGGCGCGCGCTTCTGCTGCCCTGACACCACAGTCGAAACGGGTCCGGCCCGACGGGGCGCATCTCCCGCTTTCACAAGGTGTGCGGTGCATCAAAACGCGCGGCCTGCTGAAATGCATAGTCGCGCAGAAGAGAGCCGTCCCATGCCGGTCCAAACTATCACCGATATCGAAGCCATCGAAGCGCAGCCTCTCGCCGAATGTGCTTTGCCTCGGTCGCCCTTATGAGGCGCTGGCGGCAACAGCCAGCCGAGTACCCGACGCCAGCGCTCTATCGTTCTTCCTGACTTCCGCCGCATACCCAGCCCCTAGAAGCTAGCGCTCCCTAGGACCGTGCGGCATGCCGGTGCTATCAACAATCAATAGCCCGGCGCCCCCGCGCCTCGATTTCTCGCGCGCCATCCCAGAGTGCAGGTCTTTACTGAAGCTTTGAAGCAGCTCCGAGGATGCGGCGAATTTCGTGTGCTGCAACGGGTCGCCACTCTGAAGCAAGCTCATGTCGAATACGCGCAGCCCTGCCTGTTCGAGGATTGGAATGATACGAGGATCATCGACTACGAAGGCACCGACCCGATCGACATTGCCGGCTATTAGCTTTGAGATCGCAAGCGCCTTATCGTCGCGGGAGATCAGAACAGTGATGGGAGGAGACCTCTTTCCAATCGCTATGATCTGCGTGCGAAACACGTCGATATCGATATCGGGTGAAGCGAGCACAACCTCACCAAGTTTGCCGTTAAACTCGAGGTCGTTTTTGAATTTGGCTTGCCGTAAGACCTCGGCCGTCAACCAGCCTCCCATTGAATGAGCAACGAGATGGATCTTCTTGACAGACGGGATCTGAGCAACACTCGGGATCAAACGCTCAAGGTGGTCCCGCGAGAACATCGAGCTTTCGCGATCGCGACCATACCCAAGGATTTTGCCTTCTGAAGGCCAGGAGAATACTATCGCAGCGCCCGCGAAACCGGTGTCATGAACAAGCTGGGTGAAGCGAAAAATCGCCTCTTGGTAGAGTGTGTTATAGCCATGGATGAAAATTGCCACTTCGCCATCGCGGCTTGCGGCGGCGACACGTTTCGCGAATTCGTCCTCCGTCAGATCATTCCGCGCCAAGACTGCGAAGTGACGTTCCGGATCGGTGACCCCCGTCGGCCATTCGATTGCGCCTACTTTGTGACGGGGCGGGATCGACATTTTATAGCTTTGGTAGTTTAGGGCGATACTACGATCCGAAGCGTTTCCGAATTCGTTCGTTTCGCCCGTCAGATTCCTCGAGGTAGCTGCAAAGAGTTCGACGCGCTCTATATCGCTTGCATCGGTCACAACAGGGGTCAGCACACTCGCTGCAGGACGGAGTGCGCAGCCATTCAGCGCAATCGCCACGAGCAGGCAGGAAAGTAATCGAAATTCCATCGGTGCCTCAACCCAACTAATGCACGATATGTACTTTGTGCTGGGACGGACCCAGTCAGCGCTGACTGAGACCGAGAGCTCGAAGCGTCGCGTCAAGCGCTTGGCTGGTCGTTTCGGGCCGGGAACCTCGCGCGATAATCCCGCGCGTCACCTCAAGCCATATTCCAATTACGATGTCGGCTGCCAACTCTACGTCGCGCACCTTAGGCCGGCCCTGGGCAATCGCCTCCCCGATGTCCGCCTTGAGATTCGCGCGGACCCCCAAGCCGAACTCAATGGGTGATTGCGAACTCTGAATGACGAGGCGGGCCCAGTCTGTGTCCGCACTCGCTCTCTCCAGGAATTTCACGAACGCGAAAGAGAGGCGCTCGACCGGATCCCGCCGATGGAGCCTGGCAGGCGTCAGCAACTCATCAGAACTCTGACTGAGTCCGGCACCCACTGCAGCGGCCAGCTCTCCGATGCTCTTGAAATGGTAGTAAAATGTCCCCTTGGCAACGCCTGCTGCCGCCACGAGAGCATCAACTGTGACCGCCTCGTGAGTACGCCCCCCAAGGAGCACTGCGCCTGCTTCCACGATCTGCGCCCGCGTCCGCGCCCGCTTCTCGCGCCCGATCTCCGCCCTGCGCGCCAAATCGATTTTTGTCATCAGGTCATGGCCTCTTTGCATTGCACCATTCTGCGATTGTCATATTGACGATATAGTCGTTTTGACCTATTTGTGCAAATTGAAATTTGGCCGACCCACGCGAACAGCGAAGGGCCGCGAGGTCACCCTCAGTGAGAAGGAAAGCATTCGATGAACTTTCAGCCCCAGAAAGATTTCCGAACTGCGGAACGGCGTCTCCCTTTCGAATGCATTGCGTTGGTGTTGCAAGGCGGCGGTGCGCTCGGAGCCTACCAGGCCGGCGTCTACGAAGCCCTTGCGGAAGCCGACATTCATCCGGATTGGGTTGCCGGCGTCTCCATTGGAGCCATCAACTCGGCGATCATCGCTGGAAACGAGCCGGCCGAACGGGTTGAGAAACTGCGGACCTTCTGGCGGGAGATCACCGCCAATCCACTTTTCGACTGGACTGCCGCCGCAGACGCTCTCGCTCCGAAGGGCAATCTGCCGCGTGCGCTCTTCAATCAATTCAGTGCAGCCTGCGCGCTCGTCGCCGGGGCCCCAGGCTTCTTCAGCCTGCGACAGCCCGTTCCCTGGTTGTACCCGAATGGCTCAATTGAAAGCACGAGCTTCTACGACACCAACCGCCTCAAGAGCACTCTGGAGCGGCTTGTGGACTTCGACCGGATCAACGCGGGCGGGATGCGTTTCAGTGTCGGCGCGGTGAACGTGCGGACAGGAAATCTCGTCTACTTCGACAATGAGACGCATACGATCCGGCCCGAGCATGTGATGGCCAGCGGCTCGCTTCCGCCCGGTTTCCCCGCGGTCGAGATCGAGGGCGAGTTCTACTGGGACGGCGGCCTCGTTTCCAACACGCCGTTGCAGTGGGTCGTCGAGCACGGGACGCGGCAGGACACGATTGCCTTCCAGGTCGACCTCTGGAGCGAGCGCGGCGAGCTTCCCCGAAATCTGGCCGACGTCACGGCACGGCAAAAGGAAATCCAGTATTCGAGCCGAACGCGCGCCCATACCGATCAGTTCAAGCAGTACCAGCGCGCCCGACACACGCTCGCGAACCTTCTGGCAAAACTGCCCGCGGACCTTTTGGGTAGCGAGGAGGCGAGAACGCTGAGCTCAATTGCAGACCACAAGGTCTACAAGCTGGTCCATCTGATCTACCGCTCGAAGCAGTATGAAACCCACTCGAAGGACTACGAATTCTCGCGGCTGTCCATGAAAGAGCATTGGCGGGCTGGTTACTTCGACGCTTTGCGCACTTTGCGCCATCCAGAGGCGCGCCGTCGGCCGGACAATCAGGACGGGGTTAGCACCTATGACCCAGCTGTCGACGGGCGGGAATAGAGATCAGTCACGTAAGCGATTGACGTCCCCCGTCGCGGATCCCCCCGAACGCAAGCGAGCCGCTTGATCCAGCCCAAAGGAATTTCAGACATGCAGCAAGACACCGTCCGGGCGAGGGCTTTCGCCATGCCCCTGACCAGCCCGGCCTATCCGGCCGGGCCGTATCGCTTCCGAAACCGGGAGTATCTGATCATCACATATCGCACCGATCCGCAGAAGCTCCGCGACCTGGTGCCGGAGCCACTTCAGGTACGCGAGCCGCTCGTGAAATTCGAGTTCATTCGCATGCCGGACTCGACCGGCTTCGGCGACTACACGGAAAGTGGACAGGTCATCCCAGTCTCGTTTCGCGGACGCAAGGGCAGCTACACCCACTGCATGTTTCTCAACGACCATCCGCCGATTGCCGGCGGGCGCGAGCTGTGGGGCTTTCCGAAGAAGCTCGCAAGTCCGACGCTCCGAACGGAGACGGATACCCTTGTTGGCACGCTGGACTACGGCCCCGTCCGCGTTGCGACCGGCACGATGGGCTATAAGCACCGAGCCGCCGACCTCGCGAGCGTGAAGGCCTCGCTCGCCGAACCGAACTTCCTCCTCAAAATCATCCCGCATGTCGACGGCACGCCGCGCATCTGTGAACTCGTCGAGTATTACCTGGAGGACATCGACCTGAGGGGCGCCTGGACCGGACCGGCAGCCCTGAACCTCTGGTCACACGCGTTGGCCCCAGTCGCCGAGTTGCCGGTCCTGGAAATTGTCTCGGCCGTACACATCGTCGCCGACCTGACGCTCGCGCTCGGGAAGGTCGTCCACGACTATCTCGCAGAAGCCGAGCCTCACTATCGGAAAGGAAGAACCCATGCATTCGCAGAATGAAACTTCATCTTACAAGCACGCTAGCGGCGGCGGCCGGCTTCTCGACAAGGTGGCAGTGATCACCGGAGCCGCGAGCGGCATCGGCAAGGAGATTGCGCTCAGCTTCGCCCGCGAGGGAGCAAAGGTGGTCATCGCAGATCTTGATCAGAGCGCGGCGCAAAAAGCCGCGTCCGACATCGATCCGATGGGCAAACGCGCGCTCGGGGTTGGCATGGATGTCAGCAAGGAGGAGCAGGTGGAAAGCGGAATGGCGCAGGCGATCGACACCTTCGGGGGCCTCGACATCCTGGTCAGCAACGCCGGCGTCCAGATCGTGGCGCCGCTTGTCGACTTCGATTTTGACAAATGGAAGAAGCTGCTTTCCATCCATTTGGACGGCGCCTTCCTGACGACCCGCGCCGCCTTGCGGCAGATGTACAGGCAAAACAGTGGCAGCATCATCTACATGGGATCCGTCCATTCCAAGGAGGCGTCGCCGCTCAAGGCTCCTTACGTCACCGCCAAGCATGGCCTGATCGGCCTGGCCAAGGTCGTGGCGAAGGAGGGTGCCGCGCATGGGGTGCGCGCCAACGTGATCTGCCCCGGTTTCGTGCGCACGCCGCTGGTCGACAAACAGATCCCGGAGCAGGCGCGCGCGCTTGGGATCTCCGAGGCGGACGTGATCAAGACCGCGATGTTGAAGGAGACGGTCGACGGCGAATTCACGACCGTCCAGGACGTGGCGGAAGCAGCGCTGTTCCTGGCAGCCTTCCCATCGAACGCGCTGACTGGCCAGTCGATGGTGGTCAGCCATGGATGGTTCATGCAGTAGCGGGTTCGGAGACGCGTCTTATCGCGCGCGATCTCCCTCCTTCTGCAGGATCAATCTTAGCTACTGGTCATCCCCTTTTTGCATTGCACGATTGCACTACTCTCATATTGACGATATGGTCGGTTTGACGTATAAGTGCAAAATGAGATCGAGCCTCGGCCGCTAGGCCGGAGTTCCTCTTCAATCATCAGTTCCCTGCAACCTCGTCCTTTCGAGCGGAGGCTTTCATGCGCCTATCGTACGGCAAATTCCTTTGTGTCTGTCTCACCGGGCTTTGTCTTGCCGGCTGTTCCGAAGAGGAGAAGACGGCAGCAGCAGCACCGCGGCAGGCGCGTGTCATGGTGGTGACGCCTCACAAGCTAGCCACGGTGGCGCAGGGCGCCGGTCGCATCCAGTCGCGTTATGTCAGCGAGGTCGGCTTCGAGGTCGGCGGCCGGATCATCTCGCGCGAGGTCGACATAGGCGCCATCGTCAAGAAGGGTCAGAAGCTCGCGGAGATCAGCGCCGTCGATTACCGCAACAAGGTGACCGCCGCAGAGGCCGACCTCACCGCGGCCAAGGCCACGCTCGTCCAAGTCGTGGCCCAGGAAGAACGCTTTCGCATTCTGCTCGGCAAAGGCTTTACCACACACTCCCAGTACGACGAGGCGCTGAAGTCGCTGCAGAGCGCACAAGCTGCCGTCAAGGCGGACGAAGCCAATCTCCGTATCGCCCAAAACCAGCTTGGCTACACGCAGCTGCTGGCGCCCGACGACGGCATCGTGACGGCGACTGGCGCGGACCCTGGTCAGGTTGTGGCCGCGGGCCAAATGGTCGTCGAGATCTCCCGCAATGACGCGCGCGAGGCGGTCTTTGCTGTCGCCGGCGAAGACATCGCCGGGGCAGAGCTCGGCATGGCGGTGAACGTTTCGATCCAGGGCCGGCCGGACATCGTAGTCACCGGCACGATCCGCGCGATTTCGCCCGAGGCCGACAGCACGACCGGCACCTATCAGGTGAAGGTGGCGCTGGCTTCGCCGCCGCCAGAGATGCGGCTGGGCGCAGTCGTCGTAGGCCGCGTCGAAAGCGCAGGAGGCCAGGAGGTCACCACGCTACCTCCGACCGCACTGCTGCAGTCCGGAGACGAGCCGCAGGTCTGGGTGATTGGCGGTGACGGCAAGGTTCAGCGCCGGAACGTCCAGCTGCTTCAATTCGATACAGACTCCGTCGTGGTCAGCCACGGGCTGTCGGCAGGAGAGAAGGTCGTGACCGCCGGCGTCAATTCGCTGGCAGACGGCGAGTTGGTCAATCCTGAGACGGAGGTCGAGTGATGACACGCTTTAATCTTTCGGAATGGGCGGTCCACAACCGGGCCATCGTCGTATTCCTCATGCTTGTCTGCGTCATCGGGGGCATCAGCGCTTACGAGAGGCTCGGCCGTCAGGAGGATCCGGATTTCACCGTGCAAACCATGGTGGTCCAGGCGGTTTGGCCCGGAGCCACTGCGGCCGATATGCTCACACAGGTGACCGACAGGCTCGAAAAGAAGCTCGAGGAGACTCCCCAGCTCGATTACATCAAGAGCTACACCAAACCCGGCCAGGCGACCATTTTCGTTTACCTCAAGGAGTCGACGCCCAAGCGCGAACTCGACGACATCTGGTACCAGGTTCGCAAGAAGGTCAGTGACGTCCAGGCCACGCTTCCCCGTGGCGTGGTCGGCCCCTTCTTCAACGACGAGTTTGGCGACGTTTTCGGCATCATCTACGGAATCACCTACGACGGCTTCACGCCGCGCGAGGCGCGCGACTTTGCCGAGACGGCGCGGACCGAGTTCCTGCGTTCGTCCGATGTCGGCAAGGTCGAGATTTTTGGCGACCAGGACGAGAAGGTCTATCTCAGCTTCTCACCCCAGAAGCTCGCCAATCTTAAGCTCAGCCTCGACGAAGTGCTGACTGCGATCGCGCGGCAGAACGCGGTTGGGCCCTCCGGCGTCATCAACACGCCGCACGAGAACATGCTTGTTGACGTTACCGGCTCCCTCTTGAAGCCCGAGAGCGTTGCCGGCCTCAACCTCTGGATCGATGGACGCTTCTACAAACTTACCGACATCGCCACGATTCAGCGCGGCTATAGCGACCCGCCCACGAAGATGTTCCGCGTCAACGGCAAGCCCGCCATCGGCATCGGCGTGAACATGCGCGAGGGCGGCAACAACCTCGACTTTGGCGAAGGCCTGCACGAGGCGGCCGAGCGCCTGATGCAACGCTTTCCCGTCGGCATTGAACTCAACCTGGTTTCGGACCAGCCCGAGGTCGTGCGTGAGGCCATCGGCGAATTCACCAAGGCGCTGTTCGAGGCGATCGTCATTGTGCTCGCTGTCAGCTTCCTCAGCCTCGGCTTCAGGGCCGGGCTTGTGGTTGCCCTGTCGATCCCGCTGGTGCTCGCCATCGTCTTTGTCGCCATGGAAGCGATGGGCATTAGCCTGCAGCGCATCTCGCTCGGCGCGCTCATCATCGCGCTCGGCCTTTTGGTAGACGATGCCATGATAACCATCGAAATGATGATCTCGAAGATCGAGGAAGGCATGGAAAAAATCAAGGCGGCTACCTTCGCCTATACTTCCACCGCCTTCCCCATGTTATCGGGAACTCTGATCACGATCCTCGGCTTCCTGCCAATCGGATTCGCCGACAACAACACCGGACAGTATACGTTTTCGCTGTTTGCCGTCATTGCTGTTGCGCTGGTGGCCTCCTGGTTCGTGGCGGTGATCTTCGCGCCGGTAATCGGGCTTTCCTTGCTGCCATCCCACATGAAGGCGCATGGCGCTCATGGGCCTGGCCGCTTCATGCGCGCTTTCATTGGCTTGCTCGGCTTCAGCATGCGGCACCGCTGGCTCACTATCGCCGCCTCGCTTGCTGCCTTCGGTGCCTCCCTTTTCGGCATGGGCTTCGTGCAGCAGCAGTTCTTCCCGGCGTCGAACCGGCCCGAGCTGGTGGTAACGATGACGCTGCCGAAGAATGCCTCGATCGCGGCGACCGAAACCGAGACGAAGCGGCTGGAAGAGACGCTTGCGAGCGACCCCGACATCGCCGGCTTCTCTTCCTATGTGGGCGGCGGCGCCATCCGCTTCTACCTGCCGCTCGACGTTCAGCTCGACAACGACTTTATGGCGGAAACTGTTGTCGTCGCGAAGGACCTCGAGGCCCGGGACCGCGTTCTGGCGAAGCTCGAAACGCTATTCGCCGACAGTTTCCCGGACGTGAAGGCCCGCATCTCGCGCCTGGAGCTCGGGCCTCCCGTCGGCTGGCCGGTGCAATACCGGGTGAGCGCGCCTACCGCCGACGAGGCAAGGGATCACGCGGAGGAGCTCGCAAAGGTGCTGCGGTCGTCCGGCCTCGTCCGCAACGTCAACTACGATTGGGCCGAGAAAAGCAAGGAACTGCGCATCGTCGTCGATCAGGATCGCGTGAGACAGGCCGGCTTGAGTTCGGAACAGCTCTCCCAAGCACTCAACCGTGTGATCAGCGGCTCGACAGTCACACAGCTTCGCGATTCGATCTATCTGGTTGACGTCGTGGCGCGAGCCGAGAACAGCGAACGCTTTAGCGTCGAGGCCTTACGCAATCTTCAGATACCCACCGCGACAGGCGCCTCGGTGCCCCTGCGCGAGCTTGCCGAATTCCAGTATGATCTCGACGAGGGCTATGTCTGGCGTCGCGACCGCCTGCCCACCATCACAGTCCAGGCGGAACCGCTGCCAGGGTTGCAGCCCGCCTCTGTTCACGAACGACTCGCAGGGGCGATCGAAGAGTACACCAAGTCGTTGCCCGCGGGCACGCTGATTGAGACCGGCGGCACGGTCGAGAAGAGCGGCCAGAGCAACGCCGCTCTGCTGGCCCAGTTTCCGCTGATGATTACGCTGATGCTTACCGTACTCATCGTGCAGCTAGGCAGCTTTCGCCGGATGGCGATGGTGATCAGCGTGGCGCCGCTGGGTCTCATCGGGGTCGCGATCGCCCTGCTGACCACGAGCACGCCGATGGGCTTCATCGCCATCCTCGGGATCATCGCACTTGCAGGAATGATCATCCGCAACTCCGTGATCCTCGTCGATCAAATCGAGCATGAGCGGGCACGCGGCATCGATCCGTGGACAGCCGTGATCGATGCTACCCAGCACCGTTTCCGGCCGATCATGCTGACGGCGGCCGCAGCCATCCTTGGCATGATCCCCATCATGCACGACGTGTTCTGGGGGCCGATGGCCTACGCGATCGTCGGCGGGCTCGCCGTCGCGACTGTGCTCACGCTCGTCTTCCTCCCGGCCCTCTACGTTGCCGTTAACGGCATCCGCGAAAAGCATGAATCTGTAGCATCGCCTGACGTCCCGGCAATGCCCATTCTCGCCCCCCAGCATTGAGAAAGGGCATCGCAATGCCGGAAACCCCGTCTCTTGTAGACCACTTTCTGCGATCGGACGCCGTTATGTACGCCGGACCAAGTGAGACCACACGCGACTACGCTGACAAGATGTTGCTCTCCGCGCTTCAGGAGACACAAACGGTAGCGCGCTCCTACGACAACAAGGCGCAGATCGTTGGCGTGGGTTACATTCTCGCCCTCAATCTGGTGTTGCGATTCGGCGATCTCTTGCCCACGCATGCGCCGATCGGGCCGCTGTTCTATGCGGTAGTCTGGGGGATCGTCATCATGCCGATCCTTCAGTTCGGCCATGTGCTCTATCCGAGCCGGATACGCGCGGAGAGGGAATTCAATGGCAAGACGTCTCATGGTTCAAAGGTCCCACCGGTGTATTATGTCGGGCCGGACTCCTTCGCCAATGTACGTGACTTGGTCCATCAGGCCCTAAAGTCAGATTGGACCTCGATCCTGGCCGCCGAATTGCTGAAGACCTCTCGCGTCAGGACCATTAAGCAGGCGCGCTTTCAACGCGGCCTTATGATGACTGTCGTGTCCTTCATCGTTCTGGGAGGCGAGCAGCTTTTTCGCAGCGTCGCCGTCATCCATTGAGACGCGCATCATCCCAGCCTGAGGAATACAGACACAAATGCGACCACAGCAAAGCGACCTTGGCCAACATGCGATATTCGCTGCGAGGCACTAATGCCCAGGTTGAGCCCTAGCACGGCCTTTGCTGACCGGCTCGTCACGGTCGTGAGTTGGCGCAAAGTGCCCCCGCACTGCGCTAAAGCGTGTCGCGATTAATCGGCCTCATATCCAGCAGCTTTGAAGAAGTTTCGGCACTGAGTGGGGTCGAAGAGGTCGCAGATGTCGCCGA
>NZ_VLKT01000037.1 GCF_007830515.1 Mesorhizobium tianshanense | reverse complement strand
GAGATCGGCCGCATCCTCGCCGACGCCGGCTATCGCGGCCACAACGCACCGCAGAGCCACAAGTTCAGGGTCTTCACCGCCGGCCAGAAGCGCCGCGTCACCCCAGCCATCAAGCGCCAGATGCGGCGGCGGTCGGCGGTCGAGCCCGTCATCGGCCACATCAAGAGCGAACACAGAATGGGCCGCAACTACCTCGCCGGCCGCCAGGGCGACGCCCTCAACGCCATCCTGGCCGCCGCCGGCTACAACTTCTCCCTCCTGCTCAGGTGGCTGAAGGATTTTTTGTCGCTCTTGATCGCCCTGCTTCAACTTCGGCCGAAGTCGGTCGCAGCTTAGGGCCCGGATTGTTCACGGTCGACTATCTTTAGTCGGCATCAGGCGACGGCTTTCGTTTTGTACGGCCCGCGCTTGCCCGGTTTGGGCGCAACTGCGTCCATCATGTATGCATTGCGCTGAGCATATAGGAGTTCGGGCAGGATCGCGACAAGCGACGCGTCAAATTTCAAACTGAGACACTACCCCGCTCTCGATTGCGACCAAGCGGTAGGGCCCTTCCGCAAAAGATCGTCACAACCGGCTGCGATACCAGGCCAGCGCCGTTTCGACGATCCGGTCGATTCCGGATTGCTCAGGCATCCAGCCGAGTTCCCGTGCGGCCTTGCCGGCAGCGGCTACGAGCGCAGGCGGGTCACCTGCCCTGCGCGCACCGTAGGCCACCGGGAGGCGCGTTCCCGAAGCCCGGCGCACGGCATCGACCAACTCGTTCACCGTCGTTCCGGTTCCGGTGCCAAGATTGTAGACGTGGACCCCCCGATCGCGGAGAAGCTTCTCCCCTGCCAGAACGTGCGCACGGGCGAGATCGGTGACGTGGACATAGTCCCGCACCGCGGTTCCGTCACGGGTGTCGAAGTCGGTGCCATTGATGGTAAAAATCCGGCCCGATCTAACCGCCGCCTCGATAGCGAGCGGAATGACATGTGTTTCCGGTTCATGCCGCTCGCCGACCTCGCCGTCGGGATCACATCCGGCCGCGTTGAAATACCGGAGCACAACCGCGTTGAGGCCATGAGCATCCGAAAGATCGTCCACCATTCGCTCTACGATGAATTTCGACCATCCATAGGGATTGATGGGCGACTGCGGATGCGTTTCGTCAATCGGAGAACGGATCGGAACGCCGTAAGATGCGCAGGTGCTCGACAAGATCAGCTTGTCGACGCCGATCTTCAGCATTTCCTCGAGCAAGACCAGCGTCCCAAAACTGTTATTTCGGTAGTAGAGTTCCGGGCGCTCGACGGACTCGCCGATATAGGCGTAGGCGGCGAAATGCGCCACCACATCCGGCCGATGCTGGTGCAGCGCTGCTGCCACCGCTGCGGCGTCGCAAATATCGCCCTCGACAAGCGGTCCCCATTTGACCGCGTCGCGCCAGCCGCGCGAGAGGTTGTCATACGCAATGACCGACCAACCGGATTCGGCGAATGCTTTGCAACAGTGTGAGCCGATATAACCCGCCCCGCCGGTGACCAAGACTGTTTTCATTCGGCTGCAGCGGACCCAGCATGTCCCGATGAGACCAAGTCATCAAAATAGGCAATGGTCTTGGCGAGACCATCGCGCAATGCGATTCTTGGCTTCCAATTGAGTTCGCGCGAGGCGTACCCGATATCAGGCTGTCGCTGCCTTGGATCGTCGACGGGCAAAGGTAAAAACTTGATCTTGGATCGGCTTCCGGTAAGTTCGATCACGAGATTGGCGAGTTCGAGCATCGTGAATTCGACCGGGTTGCCCAGATTGATTGGACCGGTTACATCGTCGGCCGTTTGCATCAGGCGAACCAGACCGTCGATGAGATCGTTTACATAGCAAAATGAACGTGACTGCTGGCCGTTGCCGTACACGGTTATCGGCTGGTTTTGCAGTGCCTGCACGATGAAGTTGGAAATGACGCGGCCGTCGTCCGGACGCATCCTCGGACCGTAGGTGTTGAAGATGCGCGCTACCTTGATGCGCAGCCTGTGCTGCCGCCAATAGTCGAAAAACAGGGTTTCGGCACACCGCTTGCCTTCGTCGTAACACGAACGGAGCCCTATCGGGTTTACCCTGCCCCAATAGTCCTCTTTCTGCGGGTGAACCTCGGGATCGCCGTAGACTTCGGACGTGGACGCCTGAAGGATCTTTGCGCGAACCCGCTTGGCGAGCCCCAGCATGTTGATCGCCCCATGGACGCTGGTCTTTGTCGTCTGGACCGGATCGAACTGGTAGTGAACGGGGCTCGCCGGGCAGGCAAGATTGTATATTTCATCCACTTCTATGTAGAGCGGAAATGTCACGTCGTGGCGAATGATCTCAAAGGATCTGTCGTCGAGCAAATGCGAGACGTTTCTCCGGCTTCCCGTGAAGAAATTGTCGACGCATACAACCTCGTGGCCTTCACCAAGCAACCGCTCGCATAAGAACGATCCCAGAAAACCTGCACCCCCAGTCACCAAGACTCGCTTTACCCGCTGCATTTTCGGGATCCTCACGCCAGTTTACCCCAACCTAATAAGCTAACCCGACGACACGGTGATTTACCAGAGCCCTGCCTTCACTTAGCGTTAACGATGAGAAATCCTCCTCGAAGGCGGCCGTCTTCCAGCACCCGTTCCGTCCCTCCCCAGAATGGCAATGACGTCGCGTGAGGCACATGTTAAAAAATGTGCGATAACTACCTGAATTTTCTTGTTTTTGAGCGTTTCGTGTTCGGAGCGACCTACAGACCATCGGATGCGCTGCAGTGCAGCATGCCATCGGGAAATGCCTCTGGCGGACCAATAAAAACCGATCGAGCTCCTGAGATACGCCGCAGCGGACAGTGCCGCACCCCCGTTGATCCACGTCAACGACACGGGCCAGAGCAGCACAAATAACCGATCCCGATCATTTGCTTTGCGAGAAAGACCGCGATGCGAAACATCAAACGCGCCTTCTGGGGCATGCTGGCATTGGTGAGCGTTCTGTGGGTCTTTGCTGAACCCCAGGTGTTTCAGCCGGCCAGTTTCCTCGCGCTTCGAGGGACGATGGTTCAGTACAGCGGCATCATAGCCATGGCAGCCATGAGCGTGGCCATGATTCTGGCGCTGCGGCCGCGTTGGCCGGAGCCGTGGTTTGGCGGGCTGGACAAGATGTATCGCCTGCACAAGTGGCTCGGCATAGCGGCCCTCGTCGTCTCCGTAGTCCATTGGCTGTGGAGCCAGGGGCCGAAATGGGCGACCGGCTGGGGCTGGCTCGAACCACGTGTACGCGGAGCGAGGCCGGTTCCGGAAAACCCGGTGGAGCAATTCTTCATGACCCTGCGCGGTTCCGCGGAGGGCTTGGGTGAATGGGCGTTCTACGCCGCCGTGCTGCTGATCGCGCTGGCGCTTATCAAGCGATTTCCCTACCGCCCGTTCTACAAGACGCATCGCTTGCTGGCCGTCGCCTATCTGGTGCTGGTGTTCCATTCGGTGGTGCTGACCAGCTTCAGCTACTGGACTTCGCCGGTCGGCGTGGGGATGGCGCTGCTCTTGGCAGCGGGCACCTACGCGGCGCTTGTTGTCCTGCTGCGTCGCGTCGGTGCGGCCCGGCAGGTTCAGGGCGAGATCGCCTCGCTCCAGTACTATCCCGGCGTGCGGGCGCTCGAGGCCGAGATCGAGGTGCCGCGTGGCTGGCCCGGCCACAAGCCCGGCCAGTTCGCCTTCGCGACCTCGGACACGTCGGAAGGGGCGCACCCTTACACCATCGCCTCTGGGTGGAATGAAAAGGATCCGCGGATCACTTTCGTCACCAAGGCACTGGGCGACCACACTAGCCGCCTGCGCGAGAAATTGCACGTCGGGCAGGAGGTGAAGATCGAAGGACCATACGGTTGTTTCACCTTCGACAACGGCCAGCCCCGGCAGATCTGGATCGGCGGTGGCATCGGCATCACGCCGTTCATCGCCGGCATGAAGCATATCACGCTGGAGCGGCATGCAAACCCGAACCAGCCCCGACCTCCGGTGATCGACCTGTTTCACACGACCACCGAGTATGATGAGACGGCCATCGCCAAGTTGCAGGCGGATGCTGAGGCCGCTGACATTCGCCTGCACGTCCTGGTCGACGCCCGCGACGGTCTCTTGACCGGCGAACGCATTCGCGCTGCGGTACCGGAATGGCGCGAGGCCAGCATCTGGTTCTGCGGTCCGGCAGGTTTCGGCGAGGCGCTGCGGCAGGATTTTGCCGCGCAGGGGCTGCCGGTGACGGAGCGCTTCCATCAGGAACTCTTCGCCATGCGGTGAAGCGGGGGTTCTGACGAAGAGCCAAGCAGAGCGGTATCGGCACCTTGCCGATACCGGACGGTAGCGCCTTTCGGCGGTTCGCTTTCCAACGAAGCGGCGCAACTGATACCCGCGACAATGGGGTAGAAGCCACAGAACTACGCCGGAATGGGGTCAGAATTGATAGATCACGGAAAGGCGAACGGTATGGCTGGAAAGGTCGACTTTGCTGCCGGGGCTCACGAAGGAATTGGTCTGGATGTTTCCGAGGGTTCCACCAAAACCGGCGCCGCCGACAGCGATGTCGACAGACTTGTACTTGTCGTACAGATATTCCGTGCGCAATCTCAAATGTTCGCTGGCCTTGAGCACCAGGCCGCCGCCGATCGAATAGCCGTAAACGGTCTTTGAGAGGCCGGACCTGGTGACGGTCGCGGCGCCGACGAGCGGTGCATTCGGCGGCACGGCGACGGCCCCGAAAACGCTTGCTCCGTACCTGTCGGGGCTCTTGCCGACGGCGAGGCCGCCGGCAACGAAGCCCAAGAGGGCAGGCGTGATTTCGTAGCCGGCCGTCAATCTGGCATGGCCCAGCGTCTTGACCTCGGAGAAAAACAGCTTGGTGCCGACGCACTCGAAATGCCCGACGCCGAGCTCGACGAAATTGATCGGCTGTGTCAGGCATTCCGGCCCACCGGGATCACGCTCACGACTGAAAGAGTTGCCGAACTCAAGGTCGCCCTCCGCACCCAGCACGACGCGCCCGAATTGATGCGCATAGCCCGCAACGAGATGCCCGCCCGTCGAATCGCCCTCAAATTCGTTGGAGGGTGTCACCGAAAGCGAGCCGCCGGTGTCGGTGTTGCTCATGTTGAGGAAGTTGGTGGCGTCGGGAAAGCCAACCTCGTGGCGGTTCATCGACAGACCGCCTCCGAAATAGACGCCCGACCAGTCGCTCTGAGCGAGATAGGCAGGTTCCTCGACCGGTTCGTCATTGCCCCAGAATTGATAGATGGCGGAAAGGCGCACGGCGTGGCTCGAATAGTCGACGCGGTTACCAGGGCTGCTGAAGGAGTTGATCGTCACCTCGCCGATCGTGCCGCCGAAGCCGGCACCGCCGACAGCGATTTTTTGACCCTTGTACTTGTCGTAGAGATATTCGCCACGCAGCATGAACCCGTGGCCGACCTTGACCTGCAGGCCGCCGCCGATCGAGTAGCCATAAATGGTCTCGCCGAGACCACGCCGGGTGACTGTCGCAGCGCCGACGAGCGGCGAGTCCGGCGGGTCAGCGACAAATCCTCCGGCGCTCGCTCCGATCAGTTCGGGGCTCTTGCCGATGGCGAGGCCGCCCGCCGCGAAAGCAAGGACCGTTGGCGTCAGTTCGACGCCGACCACACCGCGCACATGACCCAGCGTCTTGACGTCTTCGAAGAACGTGCTGAGGCCAATGCAGCTGAAGTTGCCTGGGCTGACGATGGGCGGATTGGCGCAAGTCGGGATGCCGGGGCTGCGGTCGACGGAAAACGACGGGCCGAACTCATAGTCGGCCTCGGCGCCGAACACGAACCGGTCCTTCTGGAACAGATAGCCGGCCAGCACATGCCCGCCGATCGTGTTGCCTTTATGCTCGAGGTCGGGGACCTTTTCGAAATGCCCGATGCCCGGCGGGGTGCTGTCGTCGATCGTTACCCGATCCGTTCCGTTCGGAAATGCAACCGTATTCTCCCGGAACGACAGACCGCCGCCGACATAGACGCCCGACCAGTCGCCGGCGATCGCAGGATACGCCGCAGACGTTAGAAACGCAGCGGTCAGCGCAATTCTACCAAGCCCAGAATATCTCATGGTGCCCCCCGACAATGCCACCTGCACTTGGTAGCACGCACGCGAACGGGGGCGATATGACCAAAATGCAACACAGAGCAAGCAAGAGCGTGGGTATATTGAGAAATATTATTATATAATTAGGGAACTTTTCACCAAACCGAGCTATGTATCTTCAATTAATATTGTATAGGCAACAAATATATTTACACCTATTTCAAAGATTATATCTGGCCAATAAAAGTAAAAGCTTAAATTGGCAATTGAGAGTTATTTGCGATCTCGCTGCCCGCTTGGCAACTGCTTTAAGGGCTCCGCGATGTCCGCTTCGGCTCACAGCCTGACGCAGTTCGATGGCCGCTCCAAAGGCGGCCATCGCTTCGCTCACCTCCTAAGCCGGCTGCAACTCTCTGCGTGGCAGCCGCGGGAAGGCGATCGCCACCGCCACCGCGCCAAGCCCAACAAGGGCCGAGCCGATGAACAGCCAGGAATAGCTCGCGTAGGCATCGAACACCACGCCGCCGGCGAGCGGGCCGAAGGCCATGCCGATGCTGGACAGCATGGTCGCGGCACCAAACACCGTACCGAGGATGCGCTGGCCAAAATACTCGCGCGCCAGCACCGCATAGAGCGGCATGACGCCGCCATAGGTGGCGCCGAAGATGACGGCGAGCGTGTAGAATTGACCCAACTGGCTGACGGCGAGATAGGCCGCGATGACCACGGCCTGTATCGCCAGCCCGGCGATCAGCACCGGCTTGACGCCCAGCCTATCGGCAAGGACACCGAACAGAAGCCTGCCGCCTAAGCCGGCCAGGCCCTCGACGCTGTAGATCGAGACCGCCGCCATCGGCGCTATGCCGCATAGCATCGCATAGCTCACCATGTGGAAGATCGGCCCGGAATGCGCCGCACAGCAGGCAAAGAAGGTGAGCGCCAGAACGATGAACTGTGGCGAGAGCAGCGCTTGGCGCACCGACATGCCTGCACCCGCGGCGACCGGCTCTGCGGCGGCGTCGGCAGCGGCAGGCTCCGGCGGCTGACGCACCAGCAGGGCCGCCGGCAGGAGCAACACCCATGCCATGATGCCGATGTCGAACATGGCGATGCGCCAGTCATAAGCCGAAATCAGCCAGCGCGCGAAGGGCGAGATCGTCATTGGCGCCACGCCCATGCCGGCCGAGACCAGCGAAACGGCAAGGCTGCGGTTGGTGTCGAACCAGGCGGTGGTCAGCGCGATCATTGGCGTGAAGAAGGCGCTTGCCGCGAGGCCGACGAGCACGCCATAGGTTATCTGGAAGACAAGCAGCGAGTTGGTGCGGCTCGCCAGGACCAGCGCCAGCCCGAGCAGCGCAGCACCAGTCATCACGACGATGCGGGCGCCGAGGCGATCGTAAATGGCGCCCCAGGCGAAGCCGCCGACGCCCATCACCAGGAAGTTCAGCGTCATCGCGCTCGATATGCCGGCGCGCGACCAGCCCGTGTCGAGCGTCATCGGTTCGAGGAAGATCGCCAGCGAGAACATCGCCCCAAGGGCGACACAGGTCATCAGGGCACCAGCCGCGACGATGACCCAACGATAGGAAAGGCTCATATTTTTCTCCCATGCCGGAGGCATCTTGTTTGACCATGATCCTTTCCGAAAACCGGTTCCCACTTTTCGGGATCATGGTCTGGACCGTGTTCGACGGCGCGACTTTTCGTGCTTCGCAGCGCCGCTTGCGTCCGAAGGACGATGGCGACATTTCGAATCCTACAATCCGGTTGCATTTTTTATCCAGTCCAAGAAAACGCGCCACTCAATTGCTCATGGCATTGACCGTGCGCCCTCCGAAGCTAGATTTCCAAGCTGGCGATCAGGAGCTATCAGGCATGGAACTTCATCGCGGCCGGCTCATCGACCACATCCAGCTGGTGGTCAGGGATCTTGCGGCCAGCCGGCGCTTCTACGAGGCGGTTCTCAAGGTGCTCGACGTTCCCATAGGCGGCAGCGCCGAGGATTATTTCTGGGCCGACGAGCTGTTCGTCTCCAGCATCGACAGCCGGGCCGCCAACGGACAACTGACCGGGCGCCACCACCTTGCGTTCCAGGCAAGGGACCGCGCGATGGTCGACGCCTTCTACCAGGCCGGGCTCGATGCCGGCGGCACGGACAATGGCGCACCGGACGAGCGGCAGCACTACCATCCCGGCTACTATGCCGCCTTCCTGCTCGATCCCGACGGCAACAACATCGAGGCGGTCTTCCACGGGCCGGCCAACCGCAGCGCCGCTTCGGTGAAGATCAGGTTTTAACTGTTTGTGACCCTGGCGGATGGATGTGATCGGCTCATGCCGAGATTGATGATACTGGGTAGAATGCATTATTCCCGCAGCGCCCGCCTCGGAGCGTTCCCAACGCACTGGATATCGAGCCCGATGGCGGGGGCCCCTCCCATCGGGATTTCCAAGAAATCTGGCCTACGGGCCTCAGTGATGTCACGCAAATGCGTGCGGCGGCTTGCTACAACAGGCCGGGCCTGGCCGCGGTGGCAAATGATCATCTATACCGGTTGCCCGCAGAGGCCGCCACAATGGCTGCCCGCAACAGGACCCGCGCACCGTTGATCGCATGAGCAGGCTCCACATATTCGGCCTCATTATGGCTGAGCCCGTCGCGGCACGGCACGAAGATCATTGCAGCCGGCGCCACGCGGGCGATGAACAGCGCGTCATGGAAAGCGCCCGATATCATCCGCTTATGCGGTAGCCGCAGAGAATTGACGGCTTCTTCGACGACATCGATCATATCCGGCGAAAATGCTGCCCCGGGCATGTCGAACGATCGCGCGATCGCTGCCGTGCAGATCCGGGCCTCGGCCTCCGTCCGGCAGACCTGGCGCACCTCGGCCTCAATGGCATCGAGCCGCTCCGGTTGCGGATGCCGCAGGTCGACGGTGAAGATCACCGATTGCGGTATCGCGTTTATCGATCCTGGCTGGGCTGCGATCCGGCCCACTGTCAGCCGTGCGTCGGCGTCGAGCGACATGATCGTTGCCTGCAACCTGTGCATCGCCGCAACGGCGGCAACCATCGGATCCCTACGGTATGCAAGGCCGGTCGTGCCGGCATGACCCGCGGCACCCTGAATGCAGACTTCCAGCCAGCGCGTACCCTGGACGGCCGTGACGACGCCGATCGGCATCCGCTCCTTTTCCAACGACGGTCCCTGTTCGATATGGAGCTCGATGTAGCCTGATATCGGCATGCCGATCGGCCGCGCCGCCGCCTCCGGCAATGCAGCGATCGTCGCATCGAGTTCCGTTGCTAGGGACGCGCCGTCGCTGCCGACTATCAATTTCCATGCGGCTGTATCGGCACCCGCGAATGCCATCGAACCCATGACGCCCGGCGCGAAGCGGCTGCCCTCTTCATTGGTCCAGGCGACGACCTCGACCGGCATTCGGGTCTGCGCCTTCGCGTCCTCCAGGGCTTCGAGTGCTTCGAAGGCGGAAAGCGTGCCGAGCGCTCCGTCGAAGCGCCCTCCGGTCGGCTGGCTGTCAAGGTGGCTGCCGATCAGAAGCGGTGGCAGGGCGGTATCGGAGCCCTCTCGGCGGATAAAGAGGTTCGCCAAGCCGTCCTGAAAAACCGTGAAGCCGCGCTCAAGCGCCAATTCCGCCAGCAGACGCCGGGCGCTGCGATCCTCGACGCTCAACGCCTGCCGATTGACGCCCCCGGCCGGCGTCGCGCCGATCCGGGCGAACGCATCGAGCCGCCTGAGCAATCTCTCGCCGTCAATTTCCGGCTGCAAAGTCATCGTTTGAGGCCGCGGATGAAGGCGTTCACCCGCTGTGCCTCAACCTGGTTCCACCAGACCCCGTCATATTTCAGCGAGCTGGCGACGATCACACCGTCGACGATGTCGAGAATATCGTTGGCATTGTCGGCCGTCACACCGCTGCCGACGAGCGTCGACAATCCAGCTGCTTCCTTGATCATCCTGATGTAGTCGAGGTCAGCGGCGTGGCCGGTGCGCTGGCCGGTGGCGATTACCGCATCGGCGTCGAAGAACACCAGATCCTTGACCTGTTCCTCGACTGGCCGGTCGCCGACGATCGCATGTGCGCCATGCTTGACATGGGCATCGGCGAAGATGCGGATGCCATTGGCGCGAAGCCGGGCACGGAACCGCATGGCGCGCGCCGCTTCGCCTTCGATAAAGCCCTCATTGGCGACATAGGCGTTGGCCCATTGATTGACGCGGACGAAGGAAGCACCCGAGGCGCTGGCGATCGACAGTGCGGGGATGGAGGCATTGGCGAGCACATTGATGCCAATCGGTCTCCCGAGTTCTCGGCGGATGCGGTCGGAAACGACGGACATATAGGCGGAGGTTTCCGGCCCGATATCATCCGGTTTGGCAAACGGCACGTCGCCATGGTTCTCGACGATAACGCCATCGCAACCACCATGCAGATAGGCTTTCGCATCGTCGAGGCCGCGTTGATAGATGGCCTCGACCGCCTCGCCATTGTAACGCGGCGCGCCCGGTAGGGGTGCGAGATGAACGACGCCGATCACCACCTTGTTCCTGCCGAAGATCGACTGCAACGCGTCATCCGCGACTTGACCGATTGGTTTGGGGGACTTTGTCATGCCTTTTCCGTCTCTGTCGTTGCCATGAGCATCTTCATCTCGTGCCCGTCTGGGCAGGACTCGAGCGTGCCGGTGCGTCCAACCGAAATGCTGGCGGCACGTACCGCGATCCGCGCCCCGGCAGCGAGGTCGATTCCAGCTGCAAGGCAGCCGGCGAGGCAACCGCAAAAGACATCACCAGCACCGCTGGTGTCGACCACGGCCACCTTGGGCGCGGCGATCTGTTCGATCGGTCCCTTGCTGTCGGCGACCAGGCAGCCACGCGCGCCAAGCGTAATGATCGCGGCGCTGGCCCCTTGGCGGATCAACTCATGGGCCGCCGCGGCAGGATCGCTGGCGCCGGTCAGCTGCGCCGCCTCGCCCGCATTGGCGACAACGTGGCTGACGGCACTCAGAGGCGGTGCATAGCCGGCCGCGAGCGGGCTCGGATTGAAGATCGTCAAGGCTCCTGCCGCGCGCGCCGCGCGCAGACAGGCCGTCGTCGCATCGGGGTGAAGGTTGCCCTGCATCACCATGATGTCCGAGCTTTCGATCGAGCGCACGAGGCCGCTGTCGGCCAGGGGATCGAAAGCGGCAGCACAACTGGCGCCGGTGACGATGAAGTTCTCGCCGCGCGCATCGACCATGATCGTCGAACGGTCGCTGGGCAGCGGCAGCGTTGTCAGATGACGGACATCGAGATCGCGGCTCAACTGATCCCTTATCCATGCACCGGCCGCATCATTGCCGATCGCCGCACGGAAACGAACATCAGCTCCGGTGCGCGCCGCGGCCACCGCCTGGTTCGCACCTTTGCCGCCAAGTCCGTCGGAATGTTCCGACGCGTTCAGCGTCTCTCCCGCCGCCGGAAAGCGGTCTAGCCGAAACGTCGTATCGACGCAGACATTGCCGATGACATGGACGCGCATGGCTAGTCCCTGGCTGTTGCCCAGCCCAGCATCTGTTCGAACAATGTCTTGTAGCCGCTCCAGGCGATGAAGCCCGGCGGCAGCCAGTGCGGGCCGACATCCGAGGTCCAGGCGACGGTGCGGCCCTTGCCATATTTGCCGGTTACCAGCAGCGGCAGGGAACGGTAGTCGGAAGACACGGTGGCGAGAACTTCCGCATCGTCCTTGACCATGACCTCGTTGAAGCCGAGCAGGATCGGCCAATCCTTGCCGAGGCCCTTGAGGATCGGATGGCTCTGCGGGCCGACAACGACCGGCGCATAGCCCTCCGGAACCTCGACACGGTCGTCTACCGGCAGGCAGGAGACGGGCAGAACCTCCTCGACCGGCGTCTTGTGATAACGCGCGCCGCCATTGATGCCCTGGAAGCTGTAGTAGCCGCCGAACATCAACAGGCCGCCGCCATTGCCGACATAGTCGCGCAGCACGCGCAGCCGGTTCGGCGTCGGTTTGGAGTGGATCCAGGTGTCGGGGTGAAGCAGCAGCGTGTTGGCGCCAAGATCGGAAAGCACGACCGCGTCATAGGCCGAAAGCGCTTCCATGGTCTGGGGAAAATTCCGCTGCGCCTCATGCGCCGGCATGAAGGTGACGTCGAACGGACCATTCTTCAGCGCGGCCAGCAGTTCGTCGGCGCCGGTGTGATAGGTCACGGTCGGAAACTGGTCGAAGCCCTTGATATGAGTCGCGGTCGAGACCCAGGACTCGCCTGCGAGAAGAACCTTCTTCCTGGACATGTTTGCTCCCTATGTCGAATTGATCCACGGTTTAGAGGCTCGCGGCGAACACGGTCTTCGGATTGTCGACGAGCATGCGGTCGATTGCCGCCTGCTCGACGCCGTGGCGTTTCAGCCGCGGCACGAAATGCTTGAGGATGAAGCCGTAGCCGAAGCCCCCGAAGCGCGTCAGCATGATCTTCAGAAAGACGTCCTGCGACAGCAGAAGCCGGTCGATCAGGCCCATGTCGATCAGCGAGCGGATTGCCTGCGCATTCTGCTCGTCGGAAGGCGATTGCGCGTCCTGGTCGGCATAATAGAAATCCATGCCGATCATATCGTATTCCAGGAAGGCGCCGCGCGCGGCGAGGCTTTTCTGATAGGTGAGATCGTTGTGGCTCGGATTCATATGGCATAGCACCGTATGCCTGAGATCGGCGCCTTCCGCCTCGACCACGTCGAGCACGTCATGCGCCAGCCGTTCCCAGCCGGGCAGATGGATGGTCAGCGGCACACCGGTGATTTTCGCGGCACGAGCCGAAGCGCGTAGCGATTTGCGCTCCTCGTCGGTGAAATCCTTGCTGACGCCGACCTCGCCGATGATGCCGGCCATGATTTCGGGCTGCGTCGTCCCGCCGCCGACATCGTTGACCAGGAATTCGGTGACCTCATCGACGTCCATCGCCTTCAGCCAGTCGGGATGGGTGTGCTGCAAGTAGAAACCTGTCCCCATGACGATCCGCAGCCCCGAGGCGCGGGCGATACGCGCCAGCTTCACCGGATCGCGGCCAATACCGATATTGGTCGCATCGACCACGGTATGGCCGCCGAGCGCCCGGTACTTCGCGAGTTCCGAAAGCGCCAGGTCGCTGTCATCGAGCGAGACGTTGTCGCGGTTCATATAGGGGTTCATCCGCAGTTCGCCGATGATTTCCATGCTGACCGGTTGCTCGGCGATCTTCTTCTCGTCGGGATGGCAGGGACATTTCCACGATGTCGCGCCGTCGAGCAGGATGTGCTCATGCATAAGCGTCACGCCCATATCGGTGATCGCAATCGGGCCGGCAACGGTCATCACCGTACCGGAGCGAACACCGATCGGCGCCCGTTCCCCTGGCTTGGCTTTGATTGGCTTGTCGTCGAACAGATGATCCATGTCAGCGGCTCCGCGTTGCGCCCTTGAACAGGCGGAAATTCAGCCAGATGGCAACGAGGATGATTGTGCCGGTGACGATCGGCGTCAGGAAGGGCGACATATGCGCGAGGATCAGGCCGTTGCCGATGACTGCGACGGTCAACGCGCCGAGCACTGTACCGATGATCGTGCCGCGCCCGCCGAACAGGCTGGTGCCGCCAAGCACCACGGCGGCGATGACATCGAGTTCAAAACCCTGGCCGGCATTCGATGAGCCGGAGCCGAGTCGGGCTGCGAGAATGATGCCGGCCACCGCCGACGCCATGCCGGACAGGATATAGACGAAGAGCATCATGAAGCGTGTATCGACACCGGCGCGGCGCACAGCCTCGGCATTGGCCCCAATGCCGGTCACATAGCGGCCGAACGGTGTCTGATTGAAAGCGAGATAGGCGATGATCAGAACAACAAGGGCGAGCAGTGCCGGCACCGGCACACCGAGAAACCAGGCCCTGCCGATATTCACGAAGAAGCTGGTTGGCTCAACGGGGATCGAATAGCCGCCGGTGATCAGCAGCGCCACCCCGCGAATGACGGAGAGCCCGGCCAGCGTGACGATGAAGGCCGGTATCCGCTCATAGGCGATGAAGAAGCCCTGCAAAGCCCCGACCGCCGCGCCGAGCGCCAGCATGGCGATGACGACTAGCGGCCACGGCAGGCCAGCCTGCAGCAGGACCGCCGACAGCGTTGCCGTCAGCGCCAGCACGGAGCCGACCGAGAGATCGATGCCGCCCGCGGTGATGACGAAGGTCATCGCCGCCGCAACGATCAGCAGTGGCGCGGACTGGCGCACGATGTTCAGCAGATTGGGCGTCGTCAGGAAGGAGTTGGTGATCAGTGAGAAGACGACGCAGACGACAATGAAGAACAGCGCGATGGAGACAACGCTGCCATTGGCTATCGCCACATCCTTCCAGGTGCTGTTGTGGGCGCGTTTGGGCGGCGAGGCGCCGATATTCCCAGGCGATGAGGTGACATTCATGGCTGTGCTGCCTCATCACGGCTTGCGCGTGCCGAACGCGCGACAAACTTGCGGCCGACGATCAGGTTGACGACCTCCTCGATGCTGGTGTCGCCGATCTTGCGCTCGGCGACATTGCGGCCCTCATACATGACCTGGATACGATCGCAGACCAGGAACAGATCCTGCAGCCGATGGGTGATGAGGATGACGCTGACGCCACGGGCGCTGACGGCGCGAATGAGATCCAGAACCGCCTCGACCTCCGCCACTGCGAGGGCGGCCGTCGGTTCGTCCATGATCAGCACCGACGGATCGAAGGAGGCGGCGCGGCCGATGGCGATCGACTGGCGCTGCCCGCCGGAGAGGTTTTCGACCTTGAGCCTCGTGTCGGCGATGACGATGCCGAGCCGGTCGAGCATCTCGCGCGTCTCGTCGTGCATGCGCTTGTTGTCGAGAAAGGGGATGCCAAGAACGTGGCTGCGCGGCTCGCGGCCAAGGAAGAGATTGCCCGCGACATCCACCGTGTCGCAGAGCGAAAGGTCCTGGTAGACCATCTCCACACGTGCGGCGCGGGCATCGGCCGGTGAGGAAAAGGACACACCCTTGCCATCGATCTCGATGGTGCCGGAATCCGGAATGACCGCACCGGAGAGCACCTTGCTCAAGGTGGATTTGCCGGCGCCATTGTCGCCGACCAGACCGAGCACTTCGCCAGGCTTCAGGTTCAGCGAAACATCGTCCAGCGTCTGGATAGGGCCGTACCGTTTGGAAATACCGGTCATCCTGACGCGGTAGGTCTCGCCATCGCTCATCATGGTTCCAGTTCTCTGGGCGACAAAGTTCAATCGGTCGCCGGGCCGCGCAACCCTCGGGTCAATGCGCAGCCCGGCGGTCTTGGGAGATCTTATTTGAACATGTCCTTGAACTGGCCGACATTTTCCTTGGTCACGATGGTGATCGGAACATTGATGATCGGCTCGATCTTCTCACCCTTCTTGAGCTTGACGAAGGCTTCGATGGCAGCCTTGCCTTCACCGGCCGGATCCTGCTGGACGACAGCGACCACCCAGCCCTCTTCGAGACCTTGCACCGCCGACTTGGTCAGATCCCAGCCGAACACCTTGACGTCGCCGGTACGGCCCTGGCTGGTGACGGCGGACACAGCCCCGAGCAGGGCCGGCTCGCCGGTCGCATAAAGCGTCGTCATGTCGGGATTGGCAGTCATCAGGTTTTCGGAGGCCGACAGCGCGACGTCCTGCACGTTCTGGCCGTCGACTGTGTCGAGGAAGGTGACCTTCTGGCCGCTGTCGGCGACGGCCTTCTTGAAGCCGTCGAGGCGCTGGTTCTGGATGAACGAATTGAGCGCGCCGACGACGCCGATCTTGGCGGTGCCGCTCATATTGGCCTTAACGTAGTCGGCGTAGAACTTGCCGATATCCTCGCCGGCCTTGGTGTTGTCGACGCCGACGAAGGCGACATTGTCGCCGTCCGGGATTTGCGCGTCGATGGCAATCACCGGAATGCCGGCGGCCTTGGCCGCGGTGATTGCCGGCTTCACACCGTTGACATCGATGGCGACGAGAATGATGCCGTCGACCTTCTGGGTAATGTAGTTCTCGATCGCGTCGTTCTGCGCACTCGGCACGTTGTTGGCGTTGAAGATGACGAGGTCGACGCCGGCAGCCTTTGCCGCAGCCGTCGCACCGTCATTGATCTGGTTGAAGAACAGGGCCTGCTGGTTGATGGTGACGAGCGCATAGGTCTCGGCCATGGCCGAGGCAGAGCCGAGCGCGAGGGTCATGGCGATGGCTGCGGCGCAGCCTGAAAGGATCTTGGTAAGACGCATTCCGGTTCCCCTTGGTTTTGCGGAAAAGGCCCTTGATCGGGCTCACCTGGCGCTGAGCGCAGACGCATAATTCAAGATACTTGATTTCCTGTCAAGTGACTTGAATTGGCATCGGCGAAGAGAACCAGAGCTTGCAGGGATCAGAAGGTCGCCGGTGTGTTCACCCAGAAAATGCTGGCGCGTTCATTGCCGACATTGCGGTACCAGTGCGGCACTTCGGAATCGAATACGAAGGAATCGCCGGCAGACAGGCGAAATGTCTTTTCACCGACCATCAGCTCGATTGAGCCTTCGAGCACATAGCCGACTTCCTCGCCGGCATGCTGGATGGGGCCGGCACTTTCACCGCCGGCCTCGATATGGTGGATGTTGCACTGGAGGAGATGGCCTGGCGAATAGGGAATGACACGCTCGAGCGAAATGCCCTCGCCGCGCCGCAGCGGATCGAGCGCGATCAACGGCCGCGTTCCGGCCCTAAAGACGATGCCTTCCTCGCCGTCGGACTCCTCGAACATCCAGCCAATATTCGTGCCGAGCACCTCGACCAGCCTGTGGAGCATGGGAAGCGAGGGCGAGACCTTGCCGTTCTCGATCTTGGAAAGCAGGCTTTCCGAGCAATTGGCAGCGGCGGCGAGCGCCTTCAAGGTCAGGCCACGCGTCTGCCGGGAGAGCTTCAATCGTGTGCCGAGCCGCAAAAGGCTGGTGGCAGTCGAACGCTCGTCGCTACCCTTGTTCCTGATATCGACCTTGTTCATTGGGGCCGCGAACATCTCCGCTGGTTCGGCTCAAACCGTAAGACCGATCAAACGCGTTGTCCATCTTGTGAAAAATGGAACAACGCGTCGGACCGCAATCGCGGACCGGCTGGCAAGCGAGAGTGGCTGCCGCTCAGGCCGGCTCGCGTTTCAGCGCCTGCGCCATGCAGTGGATGCCGCCGCCGGTCTTCGAGATCTCGCTCATCTCGACCGCCGCCACCTCGAAGCCGCGCGCCTTGAGCTGGCCGATCAGTGTCTGACTGGACGTCGGCGCGATCACCCTGTCCTTGCCAAGCGACATGAAGTTGCAGCCGAGCGCCATCGTATCCTGGAACGGCACGTCGATGATTTCGTGGCCTTTGCCCTTCAGCCAGTCGACGATGCCCGGCTCCGTGCAGGCGAGGCAGACGGCGGTCAGCTTTTCCGCGATCGGCACCACCATCAGGTCGATATGGACGTAATACTCGTCGATGAAGGCGATGCGGGTTTCCCAGCCCTCCTTGTCGAACCAGGCCTGGACCTGGCGCGCGCCTTCTTCTTGCGTGCGGGCGCCGCCGCAGCCGATCAGCACCACGCCGTCCTCGATGACGTTGAAGTCGCCGCCCTCGAAGGTGCCGGCGGTGACCATGTCGTAGATCGGGATGCCGAGTTTTTCGTAGGTGCGGATCGCGGCGTAGTTCTCGCCGCGCCGCCACCAGTTGGCCATCGCGGTGATGATGACGCCGTAAGGCGTCATGACGCTGGAATCGCGCGAATAGACCTGCATCGGCAGTTCCGGCGTCGGCTCGTGCCAGTGGATGTTGACGCCGAAATGCTCGTAGGCGGCTACAAGGTCCTTGTGCTGAGCCTGCGCGATCTGGACGTTGCACGGCGCCTCGCGCAGATGTTTTCGCGACAGCGAGCTGGTCGAAAGATGGCGCAGGAAATTCGGCGAGCCGAGCAGCACGTCGGTCAGCACGTCGGTCTCATTGGCGAAGCCCCAGGCGGTCAGCGGTTTGGTGCCGCCGGCCGGGTTGCGGCGCTGCAGTGAAAATGGTTCGGCTACGATGCGGTCATGAACGGTCATGGGGTTTCTCCTCGTGCGGGTGATGATGTGGCTTGGGGGTTGCTTGGTATCCACCAGTCCCGTCCGCGCGGGGTGGTGACATATTCCGGCCAGCGGAAATGGATCGGCGGGTCATAGTCGCAAAGCGGCGCCAGCCAATTCGAGCCGCCAATGCCGCCGCCGGTGCGGGCGACGAATTCGTCCATCGCCGCACCGCGGGCGGTCTTGTCTTCCAGCAGGCGAAGTGCTGCCAGCGCAATCGCCTTCGACGCGCAGGTAACCATCGGATCGATCGTGGCGGAAATGCCGCCCAGCGCATTCATTGCCCAAGATGGATAAGCATGGCCATTCTCCGACCGCAGCGCCGGGCGGGCGACGTAGAACCGCGCCGTCGGCGCGTGCCACGACATGTCAGTGTAATCGTCCGAGGTCGAGTTGAGCTGCGAGGGCGGCAGGTCGCGGCGCAGTAGCGCCTCCGCTTCCCGCGGCGCGATCAGCCGCTCCAGCTCGGCGATGAACGGTTCGTCGCTTGCTATGCCGCCGGCATTGACCTGGATTTCGCGCGCCACGGCCTTGGCCGTCTCATCCCAGCGCGGCGGCCCGACCATCGACAGCGCCTCATAGGCAATATCAGCCATGGCGTGATTGGCGAGCCCCGGTCGCGACTTCGACACCCAGTGCCGCTCGTATCGGCAGCCGCTCATCTTGGCGGCGGCTTCGGCATTGCGATCGAACATGGCGGTCACCTGCTCGGCCATCGCTAAAGTCGGCACGCGGATCATGTACTGGATCTCGGCCAACCCCGCCGGCAGATTGTCGGCTGTCGCCTGCCCCGCCGTCAGGATCGCCTCGCTGATCGACCAGCCGCCCTGATGCGGCAGCATGGAGTCGCGCAGCCCCTTGGAGGCCATGTACATCATGACAAGCGCGTCGTTGGCGCCGGGCGCCCTGACCGCCGAATGCGCCTGCGGGATCGGTGCTGCGTCGCTTGCGCGAACCCAATCTTCGGGTTCGTCGCACACGAAGCGGTAGATCATCGCATAGGCCGCGCCACAATGCGTGTCCCAGCGCGCCGTGTTGCAGAGCGGCAGCATGTAAAAGGGGTGGAAGGAGATCATGCCGGCGAGGCCATCGTAATAGCCCTTCGCCGCATGGATCGGCTTCGAACCGCGCACCTTCTCCGCCGGCTCGCCGGTGAAGCGCAGCGTGCCCGATATGCCGTGGCGCTGCATCGCCGCCTTGGTCGCCAAAAGCCCGCCCAGACTGGCAATGCCAAGACCGGAATGCGGATCGGTGTGGCCGCCGGCCTGTTCGCCGAGACCCGGACGCGGTCGCTTGACGGTCGCCGCGTCCTGGCAATTGCCGGGCACCGCATCGTATTCGGCGTACATGCCGATCGTCGGGCCGGCGCCGTTGGTCCAATGGGCGCAAAAGGCGGTTGGCATGCCGCCGGAGCCTTCCTCGACTGAAAAGCCTTCGTACTTCAAATGTTCCACATACCAGGCGGCCGACTGGTACTCGCGCCAGGCGGTCTCGCCGAAATCGAAGATCGTCCGCGTCCACGCCGACAGTGACGGCTGGATGTCCTCCAGGCAGGCAAGCGCGGTCATTTGCGCAGAGTTCGTCACCGGTTCCTCCATGGGATGAGAAGAAAGCAGTGAAGCGCCTCGTCAAAAAGTGATATGTTTTCCCGGCATATGCAAATTCGGTTCACCTGAGGCCTCTTGCGAATACCTTCCACTCAGGCGCTGCGCGCCCTCGACAGTTTTGCCCGGCATGGTAGCGTATGGCGCGCCGCCGACGAACTGCATCTGACCCGCAGCGCCGTCAGCCATCAGCTTCGCCTGCTCGAACGCGATCTCGGCTTCGACCTGCTCGAACGCATCGGCAAGGGCGTGGCGCTCACCCCGCGTGGCCAGCGCTACGCCAGCGACGTGCGCAAGGCGCTGACGGTGCTGGGCGACGCGGTGAGCCGCCATGCCGGCACCGGCGTCGGCGGCTCGTTCAGCGTCAGCTGCACGCCGGGCTTCGCCTCGCTGTTCCTGTGCACCCATATCGGCGAGTTCCGGCAGATGTACCCCGATGTCGCGCTGCGCATCCTGACGCCGCGGCGGCTGGACGATGTCAGCAATGCCGATGCCGACGCCTTCATCGCTTTTGGCGTCGGCAATTGGCCGAACCGCGCGGCCGAGCTGTTGTGCGAAATCTCGTTTACACCGCTGTGCAGCCCGACGCTGCTCAACAAGATCGGTGGGTTTTCCAAGCCGGCCGACGTGCTGCGCGCCAATTTGCTGCATCTTGGCGATACCGAGGACTGGGCGCGCTGGCTGGCGCTGTCGAAGGTCGAGAATCCCGATATCGAGGGCGGCATCTTCTTTTCCGACATGAACCTGGTTTTCTCGGCGGCGATCGCCGGCCAGGGCATCGCCATGGGCGACGAATTGACCAGTCGCCGGGCGCTGAGCGAAGGCCGGCTGGTCCGCCCCTTCGACATCGCGATCAAATCGCCTCGGTCTTATTTTCTGGTTTCCGAGCACGCGAAGGCCGCGCATCCGGTGCTGAATGTTTTCAGTGGATGGTTGCGGTCGAAGCTGTCGGAGAACCAGCGCTAATCTCCCCCCTTGAGGGGGAGATGGCCGCGAAGCGGCCAGAGGGGGTCGGTTCGACTGGACTCGGCCAAGTCTGGCTTTTCCTCAAAGAGTCTGGCTTTTCCTCAAAGAAGGAGGAAGTCGCGCTCCACGCGAGACGACCCCCTCTGTCGCCTTCGGCGACATCTCCCCCTCGAGGGGGGAGATTGGCGCATAGATGAATCAAATTTGCCGATCCGGCGAAAACTATTCGGTTGCGGTGAGCCGCTGCCCTGCCCTACGATTTATCCCAGCAGTGAGGACAAAGGCAGGATGCAGCAACCCGGCCGGGCCGCAGAGATCAAGGCAATCGGGATCGGCAAGAGCTTCGGCTCGTTCCGTGCGCTGGACGATCTGACGCTCGATATCGGCCGCGGCGAATTCCTGACCCTGCTCGGGCCCTCCGGTTCGGGCAAGACCACCTTCCTGATGATCCTTGCCGGTTTCATTCAGCCGACCGACGGCCGCCTTTACAGCGACGGCGTCGACATCACCGAGCGGCCGGCCGAGCAACGCGCTGCCGGCATGGTGTTCCAGGGCTACGCGCTGTTCCCGCATATGAGCGTCGAGGCCAACATCGCCTTCCCGCTCAAGGTGCGCAAGAGATCGTCGGCCGAAATCAAGCGACGTGTCGGCGAGATGATCGAGCGCGTCGGGCTGAAGGGCCACGAGAAGAAACTGCCGGCGCAATTGTCCGGTGGCCAGCAGCAGCGCGTGGCGCTGGCGCGCGCGTTGGTGTTCGAGCCGGGCGTGCTTTTGCTCGACGAGCCGTTCTCGGCGCTCGACAAGGGCCTGCGCGGCCAGATGCAGGCCGAGATGAAGCGGCTGCACCAGGAGACCGGCACCACCTTTGTCTTCGTTACCCATGACCAGAGCGAGGCGCTGGCGCTGTCGTCGCGCGTCGCCATCTTCAACCATGGCAAATTGCTGCAGGTTGGCGCGCCTGACGAGGTCTACGACCGGCCGGCCAATCGTTTCGTCGCCGAGTTCCTTGGCGAGATCAACATGCTGCCGCTGAAGGGCGTGCGCAACGCCGACAATGGCGCCACCGGCCTGTGCGAAGACCGCACCATCAGCCTGCGCGGCAATGCCAGCGCCGTCGGCAGCAATGCCATCCTGGCGATCCGGCCTGAATACATGTCGATCGCTCCCGAAGCGGCGGCAGGCGAGAACGGCATCGCCGCGACGGCGGTCGCCTCGACCTATCTCGGTGCTGCGACGCGGCTCGATCTCACCACACGCCACGGCGCCAAGGTGACGGTCTCCGTGCCGAACGAGGTCGCCGCCTCGGCACTCAGCAAGGGCAATTCCGTATGGCTGACATGGCCGGCGGAAAAAGGTTTCCTCCTTCCGGACGGAGGACAATGACGATCGGCGTGGCGGAGCTGAAAAGCGCCAGGCCGACTCCAGAACGATCAACGACAAAAAGGGGAACTGACATGACAAACGAAAGCAAAAAACACGCCATCGAGACCCTGTCCGCCAGGGCCGCGCGCGGCGAGATCTCGCGCCGGCAGTTCACACAGCTGGCCGCACTCGTGCTGGCCGGCACGCCGATGCTGCTGCGCTCGACCGGCGCCTTTGCGCAAGCCAAGGAACTGGTGCTGGTCAACTGGGGCGGCGACGCCATCACCGCCTATGACGCGGCCTATGGCCAGGCCTTCACCAAGGAGACCGGCATCACCGTCAAGATGGACGGCTCGGGCCCGACCGAAGGCGCGATCGCGGCTCAGTTCAAAAGCGGCGCCCCGACCTGGGACCTGGTCGATGTCGACCCGTTCTCGGCCATCACGCTCGGCGCCCAGGGCATGCTCGAGCCGATCGACTACGCGGTCGTCGACAAGAAGAAGATGCGCGAGGGTTTTGGCTGGGAACACGCCGCCTCGACCTATTTCTTCTCCTACGTCATTGCCTATGATTCCGAGAAATATGGCAGCGAAGCGCCGACCGGCATGGCCGATTTCTTCGACGTGGCGAAATTCCCCGGCAAGCGCTCGCTCTACAAATGGGGCGTGTCGAGCTGGGAAGCCGCCCTGCTTGCCGACGGCATCGCGCCGGCCGAGCTCTACCCGCTCGACCTCAAGCGCGCGCATGACAAGATCGCCGCCTTCAAGGAGAATGTCGTGGCCTATTGGGGCGGCGGCGCCGAAAGCCAGAGCGTGCTGCTCAACGGCGAGGCCTCGATGGCGATCGTGTGGTCGACCCGCGCCTCGCTGATCGAGCAGGATTCCGGCGGCCAGATCAAGTTCATCTGGGACCAGGGCCTGATCTCTCCCGGCGCGCTCGCCGTGCTCAAAGGCAATCCCGGCGGCAAGGACGCGGCGATGAAGTTCATCGCCAGCGCCCAGGATCCGGAAAAGCAGCTGGTCATGTTCGACAAGCTCGGCCAGGGCCCGGCCAACCCGGCCGCCGACGCGCTTATCCCCGCCGACAAGAAGCGCATCAACCCCGTCGACCCCGAAAACATGAAGAAGCAGATCGCGCTCGACATGGAGTGGTACGCCAAGAACTACGGGGCAGCGCTCGACGAATACACGAAGATCATCTCCGCCTGATAAGCCGGGACAACCGGGGCCGAGATGAAAGCATATCTCTCCGACAGGATGGGCGCGGCGCTGTTGATGGCGCCGCTGCTCCTGTTCCTCGTGCTTGCCTACGCGTGGCCATTCCTCGGCGTCGTCAATTGGAGCTTCACCCTGCCCGAGCCGGGGCTCGGGCAGTATGGGGCGCTGGCCACCGACCCGCTGGTGCAGTCGGTGTTCATCCGCACGCTGCGCATCGCGGCAATCGTCACCCTAGTATCGGTCACCGCCGCCTATGCCATCACCGTTGTCTGGGTGCGCGGCACGCCGGTGCAGCGCGTGGTCGCCGAGTTCTGCATCTTGGTGCCGTTCTGGATCTCGGTGCTGACGCGCGCCTTCGGCTGGGTGGCGCTGCTGTCCAATCGCGGCCTGATCAACACCTGGCTGCAGGCGACCGGCTTCATCTCGGAACCGCTGACGCTGGTGCGCAACGAATTCGGCGTCATCGTCGGCATGACGCATTTCCTCATTCCTTTCGCCGTCTTTCCGCTGGCGTCGTCCATGCGCAGCCTCGACGACCGCGTGCTTTTGGCGGCGCGCGGGCTCGGCTCCAGCCGCATGCGCACCTTCTGGTCTGTCTTCGTGCCGATGACCCGCTCCGGCATTATCGGCTCGGCACTGATTGCCTTCGTCTTTTCGCTCGGATTCTTCGTCACGCCGGCGATCCTCGGCGGCGGCCGCAGCGTGATGATCGCCGAGCTGATCTATCTCCGCATCTTCCAGAGTCCGGACTGGGGACTGGGGGCTGCGATCAGCGTCGTGCTGGTGCTGTTCGTCGGCGCGCTGATGGCGCTGCTGTTCCGCTATGTCAGACCGAAGCAGATGATCTGATGCCGACCTATCGCCCCGGCCCCGTCTCGCTGATCCTCGCCGCTCTGGTTGCGCTGTTCCTGCTGTTGCCGCTGCTCGCCGTCATCCCGGTGTCGCTGACGCCGAGCCGCATGCTGGCGATGCCTTCGGGTGAATTGTCGCTGCGCCACTACCGGGCGCTGATCGAGGATCCGCGCTGGATCAACTCGATCCTGCTCTCGATCAGGATCGGCGTCGTCAGCAGCGCGTTCTCGACCGTGCTGGCGCTGTGCTTCAGCCTCGGCGTCTGGATGTTCCAGCCGCGCTTCACCGCCGCACTCGTCGGCTTTGTGCTGCTGCCGATGGTGGTGCCGCCGGTGGTCTCGGCGATCACGCTCTACTTCCTGCTGACCTCGATCTCGGGCGTCAGCTCATTCTTCGGCTACGACACCTGGCTCGGCGTCGCCATGGCGCATTCGGTTATGACGGTGCCCTTCGCCACGGTGCTGATCCTGGTGTCGCTCAGCCAGCTCGACCGACGCATCGACCTCGCCGCGCGCGGCCTTGGCGCCACAGTGTGGGAGCGCGCCACCCGCATCATCATGCCCAACATAAAGTTCGGGATAATCACCGCGGCCCTTCTGTCCTTCGTACTGTCTTGGGAAGAGATCGGCGTCACCCTGTTCATCACCTCGGTCAACGCCATCACGCTGCCCAGGCTGATGTGGATGGGCCTGCGCGACAACATCGACCCGGCGATCGCAGCACTCTCGGTGATCCTGATCATCGTCACGGTTTTGGTGCTTGCGGTACGCAGCTTGGTGGACAGGCTGCGCGGCGCGCACTGAGAGCTGAGGCAAGCCGGTTCGCAAGTCGAAATTCGTCGGAACAAGTTGCGCCGATCCGTGTTGACTAGGGCCTCCGGCAGTGGATGGCTCATCAACGGGAGATCGGAAAATGGCGACAACGAAAAAGGCCTCAACGTCGAAGTCCAAAAGCCTTGAGGATCTGTTCCTCGACGGCCTGAAGGACCTCTACTACGCGGAAAAGAAGATACTGAAGGCCCTGCCCAAAATGGCCAAGGGCGCCGAAGCGAAGGAGGTCATGGCCGCGTTCGAAAAGCACCAAATGGAAACCGAGGGACAGGTCGATCGCCTCGAGCAGGTGTTCGACCTTCTCGGAAAGCCGGCTCGCGGCAAGACCTGCCCGGCGATCGACGGCATTCTCGAAGAAGGCTCGGAAATCCTCGAAGAATATGAGGGAATTCCGGCGTTGGATGCAGGCCTCGTTGCCGCGGCACAGGCTGTGGAGCACTACGAAATAGCCCGCTACGGCACGCTCATCGCGTGGGCAGAACAGCTTGGCATGAAGGATGCTCTGCAGCTTCTCAGGACCACGCTGCAGGAAGAGGTGGCAACAGACGAGGCTCTCACCAAGCTGGGCGAATCCGGCGTGAACGAACGCGCTCTCGCAGAGGCTGCATGATCCCTTGCTACTCCCTGAGCCCTGGTGTTTGCCATCAGGGCTCAGCCCCTCCCGAAAGCGGATGACATTCCGTCGCCTGGTCGGCGCCGCTCTTGCGTATCATCGACGGGCTTCACAAGCCACATCCCGTCAAGGCTATCCCATGGCGTGGCGGATGGTCTTGGACATCCGCGCAAGGAATGCCGGTCTCGACGATGCGTCAAGCTTCCACGACAGGACCGACATGGCCATTTTCCGCGGCAGCATGCCGACCGACAGGAACCAGGCGGCAAGGATGGCGCGCCGCCGCAGGGACACCGTCATTTCGAGGCTGGCTACGGCGCCGGCCGTCCCCAGCGCCAGCCGGGAATCGTCGGCCACGGGATGCCGGCCCTTGTCCGCGCACAGCGACGCCAGCCGCTCTTCCAGGTGGACCGGGTCGTGGCGGACAGCATCCGACGGCACGATGGTCAGGCCGATCCCGGCGGCCTGCTCCGACAGCGCCTGCATGCGCTGGAAATCGTGCCTGACCCGCCAGCGCGCCCGTTCGGCGAGCTTTTCGCCGAACACCGAATGGTTGGCGCCGTGGATCCGGTAGGCGCCGACGCATTCGTCAATGGATTGAACATGCCCGTAAAGCGGCGCCAGCGTTGCAAGATAGCCATCGGCGCCCTGGCGGAACTCCGGCTCGGGAATCGGCATGATCGCTTCCAGCGTTGCGCGGTCAAAGGCCAGCCCGCTGGTCACGGTTGTCTGGTAACGGCCCTTGTGCAGCAGTTTCGGCATGACGTCGCCGCTGTCGAAGGGCAGTTCGGGCGGCGGAAAGACGTCCTTGACGCGTAGCCGTTCGTCGACGATGTGCAGCCTGGACTGCACCTGGGCCGTAGCCGCATCCCAGATGTCGACGATCGTGGAAACGGCGGTTGGATAGAGATAATCGTCGGCGTCGAGGAACAGGACGATCTTGCCAGAGCTTGCCGCAAAGCCTGTGTTGAACGCCGCGGCATGCCCGCCATTTTGCGCTCGCGGGCATGCGAGGATCTCGTCGCGATATGATTCTATGATTGTCGTGGAATTGTCCTGCGATGCATCGTCGACGACGATGACTTCGACATCCGCGTAGTCCTGCTCCAGGGCGCTATCGATGCTGCGCTTGAGGAACCGCGCGTAATTGTAGTTCGGGATGATGATGGATACCGGAATTCTCGGCACGGGTTGCATCGCATTTGACCTCGCATCTTGCTTTGGTTTCGGCAAATCCGCTCGTGGGTCTGCCACCTCTTCAAGTGCCCGACGAGTTTCCTGAGGAAACGGCTTTCCATCAAGAGACGGGTCACGTCTTGCGTTGCGACTTCGCAATGAGGCCGCCATTGCCTTCAACACTGGCCGCCCGGGTCAAGAGTATGGTCGGCGGCAGCAAAGGCTCCGACGGTTTCGGTCAGGACGATGCCGCAACCGAGCCCGACGGAAATGGTGCCGCCTTCGGTCACGATCACGTCGGGATCGAAGCGGACGGGCGCCTTGAAGGCATGGCGGATGGTGACCGTCAAATGCGGCCGGAACAAGCCCGCGCCGAAAACAAGGCGGCATTGCGTTTCAGGCTACATGCAGCGACGGCCGTTGCTCTTCCGAAGCCGGCGAACCGGCTCCGGACTGTATGGGCGCGGGCCTGAATAATCAGGCGGCCTGCAGCCCGGGCAGCGACAGGTCGACTTCCTCGGGCAAGTCACCGGCCATCGCGGCGGCGAACTGGGTCTGGTCGAGTTCCCCTTCCCAGCGCGCCACGACCACCGTCGCCACCGCGTTGCCGATGAAGTTGGTCAGTGCCCGGCACTCCGACATGAAGCGGTCGACGCCGAGGATCAGCGCCATGCCGGCGACCGGCACGGTGGGGACCACCGAGAGGGTCGCGGCAAGCGTGATGAAGCCGGCGCCGGTGATGCCGGCGGCGCCCTTGGAACTCAGCATGGCGACGGCGAGCAGCAATATCTGGTCGCCGAAGGTGAGCGGCGTGTCGGTCGCCTGGGCGATGAACAGGGCGGCAAGCGTCATGTAGATGTTGGTGCCGTCGAGATTGAAGGAATAGCCGGTCGGGATGACCAGCCCGACCACCGAACGGTTGCAGCCGGCGCGCTCCATCTTGGCCATCAGCCCGGGCAGTGCCGCTTCCGAGGACGAGGTGCCGAGCACCAGCAGCAGCTCTTCCTTGATGTAGCGGATCAACGCCAGGATCGAGAAGCCGTTGTAGCGGGCAACCGCGCCAAGCACCACCACCACGAACAGCAGCGCGGTCAGGTAGAATGTGCCGATCAGCATGGCGAGGTTGGCGATCGAGCCAATGCCGTATTTGCCAATGGTGAAAGCCATGGCGCCGAAAGCGCCGATCGGTGCGGCTTTCATCAGGATGGCGACGAGGCGGAAGATCGGCGTGGTCAGTGCCTGCAGGAAATCGACGACCGGGCGGCCGCGATCGCCGACCATGGCCAAGGCAACGCCGAACAGCACCGAGAAGAACAGCACCTGCAGGATGTCGCCCTTCGCGAAAGCGCCGGTGATGGTGTCGGGGATGATGTTCATCAGGAAGCCGACAATGGTTGTGTCGTGCGCCTTCTCGGCAAAGGTCGCCACCTTGGTGGGATCGAGCGTGGCCGGGTTGATGTGCATGCCGGCGCCCGGCTGCACGACGTTCGACACGACGAGGCCGACGACAAGCGCCAGCGTCGAGAATGCCAGGAAGTAGATCATCGCCTTGCCGGCGACGCGGCCCACTTTCTGCAGGTCGGAAACGCCGGCAATGCCGGTGGCCACCGTCAGGAAGATCACCGGTGCGATCACCATCTTGACCAGCTTGATGAAGGCGTCGCCGAGCGGCTTCAGCGCCTCACCGGTTTCGGGATAGAAGTGACCAAGCAGCACGCCGGCGGCGATCGCCGCCAGCACCTGCACGTAAAGATGCCGATAGAAGGGAAGTTTGCCGCGCGGCTCGGCGGCAGCGAATGCTGTTTGCATGACGTCCTCCATGGCGCCCCGATCGAACCCTCGACCTCCCGGGGCAATTGCTTTGACCTCCAGCAGCCTCGCGACTGCTGAATTCGTGTTTGCAACCGCCGTGCCACATTGCGCGGAAGAGAATCTCCCTTTGATTTTGTTGAGTATTCTCAAGTCCCAAGACTCGCTTCGCGCCCAGGAAGTGCGAATATTCGCATAGATCGAATTGTGCTTTGTGCGAAATCATGCACAAATGGGCGATGCTGCAACGCCCCGCCGCTGCCTTGTCGTCAACGCCCGAGCAACTCGGCAGGCGGGCGCGCCGTTCCTGGCTGCTGTTTGCGGCCGTCGCCCTTGCGATCGCCGCGGCAGCACTTTACGGCGCCGGCCTGTACGGCCGCACTACAGAGGTCGGCACGCTGGCGGCGCAGGGCCGCACCGACGCCAATCTGAAGGTCGCGCTGCTGCGCGCCGTGCTGGAAAGCCCGCGCGCCCTGCCCCTGCTCTTGTCGGAAGACCAGCAGGTGCGTGACGCGCTGTCGCAGAAAAGTGCCGCTGCAATCGATGTGCTGAACCGCAAGCTCGAGGGGCTGGTCTCCGGCACCAAGGCGTCGGTGCTCTATGTCATCGGCACCGACGGACTGGCGATCGCCTCCAGCAACTGGCGCGAGCCGATCAGCTTCGTCGGCAACGACTACCGCTTCCGCGATTATTTCTCCGGCGCGATGCAGGCCGGAACCGCCGAGTATTTCGCGCTCGGCAATGTCAGCAAACGCCCCGGCCTCTACATCTCGCGGCGCGTCGGCGATGCTGCCGCACCGCTCGGCGTCGTCGTCGTCAAGATGGAGTTCGACCAGCTCGAGGCCGATTGGCACGAGGCGAACCGCCCGGCCTATGTCAGCGACGAGCATGGCGTCGTGCTGATCACCAGCGTGCCATCCTGGCGCTTCATGACGACGACGCCGCTGGCCGGCCCAGAGCTTGCCGCCATCCGTGATATCAAGCAGTTCGGCGACGCGCCGCTGGTGCCGTTGCCGATCACGCGCCCTGAGGCGCTGAGCCCCGACGTGTCGATCGTCCATGCCGTGACGCCGGGCGGCAGCGATGCGGAATATCTGCGCCTCTCCACGCCGGTCCCTTCGACCCCCTGGCGGCTCGACTATCTCGTCCCGGCAGAAGCGCCGGTCGCTGCCGCGATCCGTGAAATGCGGCTTCTGGCGCTGGGCGTCGTCATCCCGCTGCTTGGTTTCGCCGCCTATCTCCTGTGGCGCCGCCAGTCGGCGCAAATGCGCATCGCCGCCGAACAGGCGGCGCGCGGCGAACTCGAACGCCGCGTCATCGAACGCACCGAGGATCTGAGCCAGGCCCGCGACCGGCTGCAAGCCGAGATTACTGACCACCGCGGCACCGAAGCAAAGCTCCAGGTGGTGCAGCAGGAGCTGGTCCAGGCCAACCGTCTCGCCATCCTCGGCCAGGTCGCCGCCGGCGTCGCCCATGAGATCAACCAGCCGGTCGCTACCATCCGCGCCTATGCCGACAATGCCCGCACCTTCCTCGATCGCAAGCAGACCAGGCCTGCCGAGGAAAACCTCGGCGCCATCGCAGCACTTACCGAACGCATCGGCACCATCACCGAGGAATTGAAGGCCTTTGCCCGCAAGGGCCGCACCGCCGCCGAGCCGGTCGAATTGCGCGGTGTCATCGAGGGCGCCGTGATGCTGTTGAGAAGCCGCTTTGCCGGCCGGCTCGACGCGCTGGCTATCGAGCTGCCGCCGCCGAGCCTCAAGGTCATGGGCAACCGGGTGCGGCTCGAACAGGTGATGATCAACCTGTTCCAGAACGCGCTGGAGGCGCTGGAAGGCCGCGACGATGCCAGGGTGCAGGTCTCGGTCGAAGAGACGGCTGACGGTGTCATGGTCGGCGTCTCCGACAATGGACCCGGCATCCCGCCAGGGATCCTCAAGTCGCTGTTCACGCCATTCAACACCTCCAAGGAAAAAGGCCTCGGCCTCGGTCTCGTCATCTCGAAGGACATCGTCGCCGACTATGGCGGACGCATCGAAGTTTCGAGCGACGACGGCGGCACCCGCTTCACCATTTATCTTCCAAAAGCAGCGTAATGGCCAAGGCAGCATGACCAACGACGACGCAGCGCCGGTCATCCTGATCGATGACGACAGCGATCTCCTGAAGGCGACCGCGCAGACGCTGGAGCTTGCCGGCTTTTCGGTCTCGGCCTTTTCGGTGGCGGCCGAGGCGCTGGCCAGGGTCGACGCCGGTTTTGCCGGGGTGGTGGTGTCCGATATCAGGATGCCTGAGATCGATGGCCTGCAGCTTTTCGACCGCGTCCTGCGCCTGGACGAAGACATTCCGGTCATCCTCGTCACCGGGCATGGCGATATCGCCATGGCGGTCAAGGCGATCAAGGACGGAGCCTACGACTTTATCACCAAACCGTTCGCCGCCGACCGGCTGGTGCAGAGCGTGCGACGGGCGGCGGAAAAGCGCCGCCTGGTGATGGAGAACCGAGCCTTGCGCGAGGCGGCTGGCGAGGCGCAGGACGGTCTGCCGCTGATCGGCCAGACGCCGGCGATGGAAAGGCTGCGCCGCACGCTGCGGCAGATCGCCGACACCGATGTCGACGTGCTGGTGACCGGCGAGACCGGCTCCGGCAAGGAGGTGGTGGCGAGCCTCCTGCATCGCTGGAGCCGCCGCGCCGGGGGCAATTTCGTTGCGCTGAATTGCGGCACTCTGCCGGAGACGGTCATAGAGAGCGAACTGTTCGGCCATGAGGCGGGCGCCTTCACCGGCGCGCAGAAGAAGCGCATCGGCCGCATCGAGCATGCCAGCGGCGGCACGCTGTTCCTCGATGAGATCGAAAGCATGCCGGTGGCGACACAGGTGCAGATGCTGCGTGTGCTGGAGATGCGCGAGGTCACCCCGCTCGGTACCAACGAAATGCGGCCCGTCGACCTGCGCGTCGTCGCCGCCGCCAAGGTCGATCTCGGCGATCCGCGCCAGCGCGGCACGTTCCGCGAGGATCTCTACTACCGGCTCAACGTGGTGACGATTTCCATTCCGCCGCTGCGCGAGCGCCGCGACGACGTCGCCCTGCTGTTCTTCTATTTCGCCGAGCGCGCCGCCGCCCGCTTCCGGCGCCCGGTGCCGGCTGTCCCAGCCTCGGTGCACCGCCGTCTCAGGGAGCATGACTGGCCGGGCAATGTGCGCGAACTGGCGCATTTCGCCGAGCGATTTGTGCTTGGGTTGGAGGAAGATGCCGGAGCGTCATCCTCTGCCCCAGCTGAGCCGGATGCCGCCATGAAGCTGCCGGAGCGGCTGGAGCGCTACGAGGCCGACATCATCCGCGAGACGCTCGGCCGCAATGACGGCGACGTCAGGCGCACGATCGAAGCGCTGGGCATTCCGCGCAAGACCTTCTACGACAAGCTCCAGCGCCACGGCATCGTGCGCAGCGAGTTTTCCAGATAAAGGGGCGGCGCCGACATCACGGACCTTCCCTGCCTCCGTAGCAACTCTCCTGAGACGAACCCGATTCCGGTTTCCGCCATCCCGCGCTACACTTGGTCCACTTCAACCGGACCATTCTCATGATCGTTCAAGCCTGCATCAATGGCGCGCGCAACGCCGACTTCCATCCGCACCTACCGCTTGACGCGGACGCCATGGCGCGCGACGGCGCGGCCTGCGTGGCCGCCGGTGCGGCCGAGCTGCATGTCCATGCACGCGGGCTCGATGGCCGCGAAAGCCTCGCGCCTGAGGCGATGGATCGGACTATGCTGGCCTTGCGCCGCGCCTGCCCGGGAACGCTGATCGGCGTCTCGACCGGCGCCTGGATCGAGAACGACGACGAGCGCACGCTGGCGGCGATCGACGGTTGGAGCGAACTGCCCGACTACGCCTCGGTCAATCTGAGTGAGAAAGCCGCGCCCGAGGTCATGCAGAGGCTGCGCCAGCGCGGTATCGGCATCGAAGCCGGGCTCGCCTCCGTCGCCGACGCCGAGCGCCTGGTGCGCCTCGATCACGGCTGCAAGGTGCTGCGCATCCTGATCGAGATCTCGGAGCAGGCGCTGAACGCGGCATGGGAAGTCAGCGACGGTATCGCGGCGGCACTCGACCGCGCCGGAATGCGCCACGCCATCCTGCTGCACGGCGAAAACGCGACTGTCTGGCCGTTCGTGCATGGGGCGGCGGAACGCAACTGGTCGACGCGCGTCGGGCTGGAGGACGGCAAGGAGCTTCCGGACGGAACGGTGGCCTTCGGTAATGCAGCGCTGGTGGCGGCGGCGGTGGCGATTTTCAGGGAGAGGCGGTAGCGGGACCTGGTTCCTCGCTGAGGAGAGGTGGTTCGGCGAAGCCGAGACGGAGAGGGGGAAATCGCGCAGGCCCACGCTCGAGCGTCTTCATTAGAAGGCTTGCGTCTTTCGAAGGGTCCCTCTCCGGCCGCTTCGCGGCCACCTCTCCCCACTTCCGTGGGGCGAGGAATCCAAGCTTTCAAAGGCTGCCGATCTCGCAGCCCTTGTCAGGCCTGCCAGGCCTGCCATGCCGCCAGATCTGCCAGAATATGCGCCTTTAGCGCAGGGTCGGCATAGCTCGCGTGCACCGAAGTCGCAGCGAGTTGGCGGATGGCTTCGCCGTCCCATGCGAAAGCCTCGGTGCACGCGGCGTAAGACGCTTCGAGGGTCGTGTCGAGCAGCGCCGGATCGTCGGTGTTTATCGAGACGGCAACGCCGGCCTTGCGCAGGGCGTCGATCGGATGTTCGGCAAGCGACCGGTAGACGCCGAGCACGATGTTGGAGATCGGGCAGACGCCCAAAGGAATCTGTCTTTGCGCAAGCAAGTCGACCAAATCCGGATCCTCGATCGCTCGTACACCGTGGTCGATGCGGTCGGCGCCAAGCAATTCGACAGCGTCACGGACGCCCTCGGGACCGCTTGACTCGCCCGCATGAACTGTCCGCCGCAAACCCGCAGCAGCAGCCCGGCGGAACGCCTCGGCAAAGCGCGGACCGGTGCGGCCGGCAGCCGCTTCGTTTCCGTCGACCGACAGCGCAACGACGCGCGGGTGCCTGATCTCGCTCAGCAACTCCACCAACTCGATCGACTCCGCCGCCGACTGGGTGCGAAGCAGGCTGACGCAAAGCCCGACCGGCGGGTTTCCGTCCTGCTCGGCGGCCGCGAAACCGACGTCGAACGCGTCGATCATCGCCGGGAGGTTCCTGTGCCAGTGCGGCCAGTGGGTCGGGTTGACGATGACGTCGGCGTAACGCACGCCGCTCCCGGTCATGCGCTGCGCAAACTTGTAGGCAGTGGTGGCCAGTTGCTCGCGCGTCCGGAACGTCCCGCATAACCAGTCGAGCATCTCGAGAAAGCTCTTCAGGTCGTGTGCTTCGAAGAGCCTGTCGCGCGGCGCACGCAGCGGAATGCCAGCCTCCTCGCAGTTCCTGATTACGTCGTCGGCCTCGAAGCAGCCCTCGACGTGTATGTGCACTTCGGCTTTCGGCAACCCGATGTAGTCGGTCAATGACGCCTCCCCTGTTCGATGGCCCCATCAAATCACGAAAAGTCCGGTCCACATTTCAAGAAATGATTGAAAGAATTGCGCGTGGCATCCGGCAATGCCGCGCTCACGGCCGCGGCGGTGGCGATCTTCCGGGCCTGCCGCTGATTCATCCAGTAAGCTCCGGGCTCCTTGCCTTGCCCTGCGTCAGGCAACGCCCCGAAAGGTGCGACGCGACGCCGCCGACTTGGCGCCGGCGCGATCCTCGTGAAGCGCGAAGCCTGTGGCGCCCGGATCGCCCAGTTCGGAGCGGAGCTGCATGCTCGGAATGTGGTAGTCCCCGCCATTCTGCTGCCGGAAGGGTATGGGCCGGATTGTCTCGAGCGTCCGCATCCTTTCGCGCAGCCGCTGCGCAACAGGTTCGAAATCGGCCTCACCGAAACGGTCCACTCTGAAAACCACGAACGGCGGAAGCACGTCGTAGCCCGGATAATAAAGGATCCCGTGATTGATCGGGAACAGCAGGTCGTCGATCGGGCCGTTAACGCCGCGGGCGGAATAATGCTCCTCCCAGCCGCCCGTGGTCACGATCAGCATCGCGCGCTTGCCGGCGAGCGTTCCCTCGCCAAAGCGGTCGCCCCACCGCTTGTCGCTGTGCTCGCCGACGCCATAGGCGAAGCCGTAGGCGTACACCCGGTCGACCCAGCCCTTGAGGATCGCCGGCATGGCGTACCACCAGAGCGGAAACTGAAGGATCAGGGTGTCGGCCCACAGCAGCTTGTCGATCTCCGCTTTGACGTCATCGGTCAGCGTGTTGCTCGCGAAAGCCTCTTTGGACGCACCAGCCGGCAGGAAACGCGCTTCGGGCGGCCACGACGGAAAGTCGGCACGGTCCACCTCGGATTTCCAGCCATCGGCATAGAGGTCCGACACCCGCACCTCGTGGCCCTGGGCCTCGAGTTCCCTGATGGCGACGTCACGCAGCGCGCCATTGAGCGACCGCGATTCAGGATGAGCAAAGACAAGCAGGACTTTCATGGGTCAACTCCGAAGAAGGACGGTGAACGCTGAAGGTAGCCAGCCCTTGGGTAATCCGCTATATGTAGACAATGAATAAGATTATGCCGAATAATGGATAGATCGGACGTCACACTCGAGCGCATGCGCACCTTCGTTCGCGTCGCCGAGCGCGGCAGCCTGTCAGCGGTGGCGCGCGAACTCGGCGTTGGGCAGTCGACGGTCACACGGCATCTGCGGGAACTCGAGGAGGCCATCGGCGTGCCCTTGCTCAGCAGGACCACCCGGCGTGTCACGATGACCGATGAAGGCAGCCGTTACTATGCCGACAGCGTCCAGATCCTGCGCCTCGTTGAGCAGGCCGGCGATGAGGCGCGGGGCACGCGCGGCGCGTCGGCCGGCACGATCCGGATATCCTGCACGGCGGCGCTCGGGGTTTTGCACGTCAGCCGCTTGATCTTCGCCTTTCAGGACCGCTATCCCGACATCGGGGTCGATCTCAGCCTCACCGACGAGCGCATCGACCTTGTGCGGGAGGGCGTCGACATCGCGCTTCGCCTCGGTCCGCTCACCGACAGTTCCATGAAACTAAGGGCGCTTGGCCAGTCGCGGCGTCTGCTGGTGGCGGCGCCGACCTATCTGGCGGCGCGGGGCAGACCGGCTGTCCCGCAGGATCTGCCTGGCCATGAAGGCATCCGGATGTCGAACATCGCGGGAAGCGACACGCTCGCCCTGCAGGGGCCGGGCGGCGAGCGCCATGCGGTGCCTTTTGGCGGCCGATTTCGGGTCGACCATGGGCTTGCCGCGCGCGAAGCCCTTGTCGCCGGGCGCGGTATCGCACCGGCCCATCACTGGCTTGTCGACGATCTCCTCGCAGCTGGCCGGCTGGAAGTGATCCTGTCGGGCTATTCCCCGCCTCCCGTACCGCTGAGCATGCTGATCGTTCCGGAGCGCGCGGGCATTGCGCGGGTCCGGCTGCTGGTCGATTTTCTCGCCGAGCGGATCGGCGGCATTCCGGGGATCGAGAAGCCGCGCTAGCCGGCATGCCCTCGGTCGGCCGCGGCAGCGGCAAGCCCTCCATACCCGTCTTCCGGGTTCTTGTTAACAGGCGGCCGAACACTCTTGCGATTTCAAAAGATAACCCCTAAGCTGTTTTCATATCAGAAAGAAAAATCCATAAATTCTTTCCATTTATGAAAGCCTGAGCGTTTGCGGGAACATCTCGATCAGACCGACCGGCGACTGGTCAAGCTGCTGTCGCAGGATGCGCAGCTTGGCGTCAATCGCCTCGCCGAGAAGATGGCGGTCTCGGTGCCGACGGTGCGCATGCGGCTGCGCAACCTCTTGGACCGCAACCTGCTCAAGATCGTCGGGCTGCTCAACCTGACCGAACGCCCCGAGCTGATCTCGGCGATCGTCGGCATCAATGCGCAGGGACGCGGTCGCGCCCGGGAACTCGCGCAGCGCATTTCCGAACTGCCTTTCGTGAATTCGGCCTCTGTCGTCACCGGGCGCTTCGACATCATCGTCGACGTGACGGTGGCCGGCGATGTCGCCGATCTCTACCGTGTCACCAGCGAGCTGATCCCCGGCGCGGGCGAGCCTGGCGAAGTCGTGCGCAGCGAGACGTTCGTCGTCATGGCCTCCTGCAACAAATGGGTCAGCTTGCCGGAAGGCTGCTGGTCGGACGAGACAACTGCGCGCAAGGAAATGCCATGAAGATCGCGGTTCTCGGCGGCCTCGGCCTGCAAGGCCGGGCGGCGATCGCGGATCTCGTCGCCTGCGCCGGTGTCGAGCAAGTGGTCTGCGTCGATACCGCGCCGGACGGGGCAGCCCGGCTCGGCGGCCTGGCCGACCTTGGCCGCGTGCGTTTCGTCGTGCCGGAAGGCGCGATCGCTCCGGCATTGGCGGACGTGCTGGCGGGTGTCGACGCCGCCATCGACCTGTTGCCGCAGCCGCTGATGCGCGAGGCGGTGCTGGCCGCGATCGCGACGCGCACGCCGCTGGTCACCACCAATTACGGCAAGGTCATCGCCGACCTTGCCCCGGCAGCGGAAGCTGCCGGCGTTTCGATCATGACCGAATGCGGGCTCGACCCCGGCATCGACCTTGTGCTCTACGCGCGCGCCGCCCGTCAGTTCGAAACCATCACGGCGATCGATTCCTATTGCGGCGGCATCCCCGAGCCGAAAGCGATGGCCAAGCCGCTGTGCTACAAGGTGAGCTGGAACTTCGACATGGTTCTGGTGAGCCAGAACCGCGACAGCGTGCTCATCGAAGACGGCCAACGGGTCGAGGTGCCGGCCGGCCGCCAGCACGACAATCGCTTCATCCATCAGATCGAGGTCGACGGGCTGGGCAGACTGGAAGCCTTCCCCAATGGCGACGCGCCGCACTACGTCGAGATGTTGGCCGCCGCCAAGGAGCTGCAGCGCTCTGGCCGCTATTCGTTGCGCTGGCCGGGTTGGTCGGCGTTCTGGGCGCCGCTCAAGGAGCTTGGCTTCCTCTCCGAAGACAAACTGCCCGGAGTTGGCGCCAGCCCACGTGAATTTCTCGGCCGGCTGCTCGGCCCGCAACTGCAATATGGCGCCGACGAAAAGGACCTTTGCGTGATGCGCAATGTCTTCTCAGGCACCCAAGGCGGCCGCCGCAAGACGGTGACCTCGAACCTGATCATCGAACGCGATCTCGCCTCCGGCCTGTTCGGCATGAGCCTTGGCGTCGGCTATCCCGCCAGCATCGTGGCGCAGATGCTGGCGCGGGGCGAAATCACTGAACCCGGCCTGCTCAACCCGCTGCTGCATGTGCCTGACGGCCGCTTCCTCGACGAGCTGGCTCGGCGCGGTATACGGGTATCCGAAACGATCAGCTGGGATTGACGATTTTCGAACGGTGGCCGCCGCCGGCAACGGCGCTGCCGCTCAAAAAGCCCCCGAAAGGGTGGAACAAAAACGTGGAACAACAAACGATAACAAGGAGGAATGCCCAATGAAGATTGCCAAGCTTTTCATCGCAGGCCTTGCGCTCGCCGGCCTCACTGCCGCGGCCAGTGCCGGAACGCTCGACGAGATCACCAAGCGCGGCGAGCTGCGCGTTGCCGTGCAGACGCAGGGACCGCCCTTCTCGCTGGTTGGTGCGGCCGGCGAACGCACCGGCAGTTCGGTCGAACTGGCCGAACTGATGGCCAAGGAAATGGGCGTCAAGATCACCTTCCTCGATTTCGACTGGGACGGACTGATCCCGGCGCTGCTGTCGGGCAAGGCCGATCTTCTGGTCGCTGACATGACGCCGACGCTGGCGCGGGCGATGAAGGTCGCCTTCACCAAGCCTTACATGTACACGGGCAGCACCGTCTTCACCAAAGCCGACAGCAAGTTCAAGTCCACCGAGGATTGCAAAGCCAAGGGCACCAAGATCGCTGTGCTGCTCGGCGCCACCGGTGAGAAGGAGGCCAAGACCGCCTTCCCCGATGCCGACATCAAGAGCTACAAGGGCGGCGGCCCGCTGCTGCTCGACGCCGTCAACAACGGCCAGGCCGATTGCGGCGTCAACGACGTCTCGGCGGTCAAGGGCCAGTCGACCGCCTATCCGGCCGGCAGCTTCACCATCATGCCGGACATGCTGTCGAAGGAGCCGCTGGCCTTCGCCACGCGCTATGACGAGCAGGACCTGCTGACCTGGATGAACCTGTTCCTCGATCAGGTCAGCCTCGACGGCCGCCTGCAGAAGAACCTCGACTACTGGGTCAATTCCGACGACTGGAAGAAGGACCACTAAGCAGCAATAGACCCGAACAGCTTCGCGTGCCTCGCGCCGCGAAGCTGTTCGGAAACCGTTTCGCTCGGGGGAATCCGCCCAACGATGCTCGAAAATTTCAGCTTCCGCACCATCGTCGAATATCTGCCGCTGTTCGGGCAGGGCCTCGTCACCACCGTGTGGTTGTCCCTTCTCTCCTTTGCCGGGGCGCTCGCCGTCGGCATCGTGCTCAGCGCCATGAACCTGCAGCGTGGCTGGCTGTTTCGCGTCCCGGCCAAGGCCTATATCGACGCGGTACGCGCCACGCCCTTGCTGGCGCAGCTCTACTTCCTCTATTTCGGCCTGCCCCGGCTCGGTATCATTCTGCCTGAGCTCGTCGTCGGCATTCTCGCTCTGTCGCTGAACAGCGGCGCCTATGTCGCCGAGATCATCCGCGCCGGCATCCTGTCGATCCCGCGCGGCCAGGTCGAGGCCGGCGTCGCTTCAGGGATGACCTATGTCCAGCGCATGCGCCTCGTCATCCTGCCGCAGGCGTTCAAGGTGACCATCCCGCCGCTGCTCGGACAGGCGATCGTGTTGGTCAAGGATTCTGCATTGCTGTCGCTGATCGCGGTCGCCGAGCTGACGCGCGCCGGACAATTGCTCGCCTCCGACCGCTTCATGCCGGCGGAAGGTTTTGTCACCATCGCCGCCTTCTACCTCCTGCTCTACTACGGGCTGAAGGGACTGGCGGCGCTGTCCGGGCGCTGGCTTGGACTGCAGCCGGCAAGGAGCAGCATATGATCTGGCAGCAACTGCAAAGCCTCGCCGGCAGCTACCCCCTCGCCTTGCGCGGCCTCGGCATGACCGTGATGCTGTCGCTGATCAGCCTGGTGCTGGGCACGCTGATCGGCTTTGGCCTCGGCATATTGAGAACCGGCGGCAACCGGCTGATTAGCGGCCTCATCGGCGCTTGGGTCGACCTGATCCGCGGCACGCCGTTCCTGGTGCAGATCTTCCTGATCTTCTTCATCCTGCCGGAGCTGGGCATCGAGCTCGACGCCTTTACCGCCGGCATCATCGCGCTGACCAATCTGGCCGCCTGCTTCATCTGCGAGATCGTCGTCGCCGGCATCCGCTCAGTGCCGACCGGCCAGGTCGAGGCGGCGCTGGCGTCCGGCCTGTCGCGCTGGCATCGGATGCGCCAGGTGGTGCTGCCGCAGGCGATGCGCATCGTGCTGCCGCCGCTGGTCGGACAATATGTGCTGCTGATCAAGGATTCCTCAGTCGTCTCGGCCATCGGGCTCACCGACCTCACCCGGGTCGGCTGGCTGGTGGTGCAACGCGTGCCGAACGGCCTGCTGGTCTTCTTCCTCGTCGGCCTCGGCTATTTCATCGTCTGCTATCCGCTGATCATGCTGGCCCGCCGGCTGGAGCAGCGCATGGGCGCGGCCCATGGCGAGGTGCAGTTGTGACGAACCCCAGCAAAGGCCGCACCGGCATGATCGAGTTTCGCGGCGTCAACAAATGGTTCGGCGCGCTCAATGTTCTGAAGGACATCACGCTCAGCGTCGAGCCGCGCGAGGTGGTCGTCGTCTGCGGTCCGAGCGGCTCGGGCAAGAGCACGTTGATCCGCTGCATCAACGGTCTGGAGACGATCCGCGACGGCGACCTGGTGGTCGATGGCCAGCGCCTCGGCGATCCCGCCACCAACATGACGCGGCTACGCACCGAGATCGGCTTCGTCTTCCAGTCGTTCAACCTCTACCCGCACAAGACCGCGCTCGAGAACGTGACGCTGGCGCCGATCCATGTCCGCAAGATCCCGCGCGCCGAAGCCGAGAAGGCCGGTCGCGAGCTGCTGGCCAAGGTCGGCCTTGCCGACAAGGTCAACGCCTATCCCGCGCAACTCTCCGGCGGCCAGCAGCAGCGCGTGGCGATCGCCCGCTGCCTCGGCATGCGCCCCAAGATCATGCTGTTCGACGAGCCGACCTCGGCGCTCGACCCCGAGATGATCTCGGAAGTCCTCGACGTCATGGTTGCGGTCGCCGAGGAAGGCATGACGATGATGGTGGTGACCCACGAGATGGGCTTTGCCCGCAAGGTCGCCCAGCGCGTGGTATTCATGGATGCCGGCGCCATCGTCGAGAGCGGCACGCCCGACGAGTTCTTCTCGCATCCCAAGACCGACCGCAGCCGCGCTTTCCTGAGCAAGATCCTGCGGCATTAGAGTTCTAACTCAACTCAGTTGGCTGCGCCGATGGCCGAGATGGGTGGATAGTGTCGAAAAGTCCGCAACTATGCCCATTGGGACGCTTGGGTAGAACATCATTTGGCGAATGCCGGAAGCGAAGGTCGTCGGCCTGAAGCATTGCAAAGCTATCTGACCTTGATGACAACCTTGCCCTTGGCGCGGCCTCGCTCAATGTAGGCCAGGGCCTCATTGGTCAGCTCAAGCGGAAAGACGCGATCTATGACCGGGCGGATAACGCCCGACTCGATGAGAGACGTGATCTTGGTCAACTGCGCCCCATTGGCTGCCATGAACAGGAACGAATATCGGACATCTGCGCGTTTGGCCCGCCTCCTGACGCCGGCGCTCAAAAGGCGCATGACCAGTCTCAGCACCATGCTCAGACCCTTCTCCCTGGCAAACTCGGGATCGGGCGGACCGGAGATCGAAACGGCGACGCCACCTGGCTTCAACACGCGCAGGGACTTTTCGAGCGTCTTGTTGTCCTGGCTGTTCAGAACGACGTCGTAGCCCGAAAGGACTTTCTCGAAGTCATCCTTCTTGTAGTCGATGATGACATCGGCGCCTAGTTTCCTGACCATGTCCATGTTCGAGGCGCTTGTTGTCGTGGCGACCGTCGCGCCGAGGTGCTTTGCCAACTGAATGGCGAATGTCCCCACTCCGCCTGAGCCGGCCTGAATGAAGACCTTCTGTCCTTTCTTCAGGTTCGCCCTTTCGACCAGCGCCTGCCAAGCGGTCAGTCCCACCAGGGGAATGGACGCAGCCTCTTCCATGCTGAGGTTCTTCGGTTTCAGGGCCAGGTCCGCATCATTAATGGCGATGTATTCAGCGAAAGTTCCGACCCGACCGTCGCTCGTTCGCGCATAGACCTCGTCGCCCGGTTTGAACTGTCGGACTTTCGAGCCGACGCGAATGACCGTTCCGGCCACGTCATGGCCTGCAACGAAGGGCGGGCGATAGGGCAGGATGAGCTTGAATTCTCCGTCCCTGATCTTGGAGTCCAGCAGATTGAGGCTGGCGGCATGGATCTGCACCAGCACGTCATTGTCCCGTACTTCCGGCTCCGGAACCTCTCCAAGCCGGAGGGGAGCGTTCTTTGCGTATCGATCGACGATAAAGGCTTTCATTGCAGCTTTCCAAATTGAGGAGACCCAGAGCGCCATCTCCGATGCATCGCCCTATTGCATTACGATCACTTAATGATAATATGACCGTAATGCAATAGATGATCGAAGGAGAAACCATGCGCTATGAGAAAGGTAGGAAGGACGCATCGCGGCAGCGGATCATGGATGTGGCGGCCGAACGGTTTCGCTCCGACGGCATCGCTGCATCTGGTCTCGCCGGCATCATGAGCGAGGCGGGACTGACCAACGGAGCTTTCTATCCCCACTTTCCGTCCAAGGCGGCGCTCGTGCGCGAGAGCGTGGCGGCCGCCCTGGAAGTTCAGGCGGACCAAATTCAGGAGCTATTGGCCGCCGGCGGCGCGTCAATGGCCATCGACGCGTATCTGTCGGCGGAACACCGAGACAATCCGGGCAAAGGTTGTGCTTCAGCCGCGCTGTTGCCCGAAATTGCGCGTGAGCCGGCCGAGACGCGCCAAGTCTACGCCGAACACCTGCTAAAGCTCGTACGCCAGGTGGCGGCCGAACTTACGCCCGACGCCCGCGACCCCGAGGCTGTCGCGTTCGGCGTCTTTGCGACCCTGATCGGCACGCTTGAGCTGTCCCGCGCGGTGAAGGGTACCAAACTATCCGATCGCATTCTTGAGGCTGGCGCGGTGGCGGCGAAGGCGCAGCTCCAGCCCCGCGAGAGCGACAAGCCCGCAGAAAGGAAACCATCATGAACGTGCATCAACTATCGCGACCTGCCGCGATCATCAAACACAGGGACGTGCCGACGAAAACGGTCGACGTCGGCGGTACGAAATTCGCCTACCGGGAGCTCGGGCCCACAACGGGGTTACCGGTGATCTTTCTCACCCATCTGAGTGCGGTTCTCGACAATTGGGATCCCCGGGTCGTCGATGGCATTGCCGCAAAACGGCGTGTTATCACCTTCGATAACCGTGGTGTTGGTGCATCAGGCGGCTCCACTCCCAACACGGTGGAGGCGATGGCCCGCGACGCGATCGCCTTCATCCGGGCTCTCGGTTTCGAGCAGGTCGATCTGCTTGGCCTATCTCTTGGCGGCTTCATCGCCCAGGCGATTGTTCAGCTGGAGCCTAATCTGGTTCGCAAGATCATTCTCGCGGGAACCGGTCCAGCCGGGGGTACCGGCATCGACAGGGTGACGTTCGTCACCTTCTTCGACATGATCCGCGCCGCGCTGACCATCAAGGACCCGAAGAACTACCTCTTCTTCACCCAGAGCCCCAACGGCAAGAAGGCGGCGCGCGAATTTCTGCAGCGATTGAGGGAACGGACCGATGATCGCGACAAGCCCATCACGCTCGGCGCCTTCAACCAGCAGCTCAAGGCGGTCCGTGCCTTTGGCCTGGAGCGCCCTGCCGACCTATCGCGTATCCGGCACCCGGTCCTCGTGGTGAATGGCGATCACGACAGAATGGTGCCCACCAGCAATTCCGTCGACATGGCACGGCGCTTGCCCAATGCCGAGCTGGTTCTGTACGAGGACGGCGGGCATACGGCCATTTTCCAGTATCACGGTGCCTTTGTGGAAAAGGCCCTGGACTTCCTCGAGCCCTAGCGGTGGCGCGGCCCGCTTGGTCCGATCCATCGGGTGACGATTAGCTGCCGTCTACAAATGCTAGAAGCTGACCGCAGGAACATTCGGCGCGTGGCCATGGCTGGCTCCTTTCAGCGAACGACATCACTGCGTGTCGGCATGGGCCCTCAGCTCCGCCCTCTTCTCGTCCGAGACGACGGCAAGATCCAGCACCTTCTGCAGTTCGGCGGCATGGTGGAATGACGGCTCGGGCTGAACGCCGTTTCGCACCGCATCGACAAAGCGCTGGTAGTTGGTCGGTACCGATCCGGCATCGAGGACCTGCCATTTGGCGTTCTCGATGTTCTCGCCCATGCACACGTTCAGCTCCGAGCCGTTCAGATTGTGCACCACTTCGATGCCGCCCTTGTCGCCATAGATGCGCAGCCGCAATTCGTTGAGGTGGCCGGTTGCCCAGCGGCTGGCATGGACGACGCCGAAGGCGCCATTGCTGAAATCCAGCGCCATGGTGAAACTGTCATTGGCGTCGAGCTCGTACTCGCCGATCCGGTTGTTGGGCGCCTTGTCGAAGGACCTGAGGCGGCAGAACACATGGTCGATGTCGAGCGCCGCGCCATAGCTGGCGAAATCGAGGATGTGGATGCCGACGTCGCCCAGCACGCCATTGGAGCCGTGGCCGCGCGACAGGCGCCAGAGCCATTTCGGGTCGGTGCGCCAATCGCCCCAGAATTTGGAGACCAGCCAGCTCTGCAGATAGGACGCTTCGACATGCCGGATCTGGCCGATCTCGCCAGCAAGCACCATGGCGCGCGCCTTCTGCAGCGCAGCCACGTTGCGGTAGGTCAGGTTGACCATGTTGATGATGCCGGCCCGTTCGGCGGCATCAGCCATCTCGCTGGCCCTCCGGTAATTTTCGGCCAGCGGTTTTTCGCACAGCACCGGCTTGCCCGCCGCGATCAGCATCATGGTGGTCGGATGGTGGATGCGATCTGGCGTCACGTTCGCGACCGCGTCGAATTTGTCCCATGCGAGCGCGTCTTGCAGCGACGTGAACCGGTTGGGAATACCGTAGCTGTCCGAAAACTTGTCGACACGTGCGCGGTCGACATCGACGGCGCCGATCAATTCGACGCCCGCGATCTTGCTGAACTGCCTGGCGTGCTCCTCCGCCATCCAGCCGGTGCCGAGTATCAGGAGACGCATGATTCTTATCCTTAGGATGTGGCTTTATCTTCTTGTTTGACCGTGGATTTTCCGAACCAAGGTTCGGCATCATGGTCAGCGATAGCCGGCTTCGCCCTCGGCATGAAGTTTTCCGCCGCGCTCGACGATCGGCTCGAGCGCCTTTTCCACCGGCACGTTCGGCGCGTCGAGGATGGCTGGATTTGACCCGAGCGGGTTGTGAGCCCATTTCACCGCATTGCGCAGCACCTTCTGCACGTTGCTGTCGTGATAGGTCGGATAGGTCTCGTGGCCGGGCCTGAAATAGAAGATGTTGCCCGCACCCCGGCGATAAGTCAGCCCCGACCGGAACACTTCGCCGCCCTGGAACCAGGAGATGAAAACCGTTTCCAGCGGCTCCGGCACGGCGAACTGCTCGCCATACATCTCCTCGTTTTCGAGCTCGAAATACTCGCCGATCCCGGCAACGATCGGATGGCTGGGGCTGGTCACCCAGAGCCGCTCGCGCTCGCCCGCCTCACGCCATTTCAGCGTGCACGGCGTGCCCATCAGCCTCTTGAAGATTTTCGAGAAATGGCCGGAATGGAGGACGATCAGCCCCATGCCTTCGAAGACGCGACGCGCCACGCGCTCGACGACTTCGTCGGCGACGGCGCCATGGTCCTTGTGTCCCCACCATAGCAGCACATCGGTTTCGGCCAGACGGCTCGCTGGCAGACCATGCTCCGGCTGCTCCAGCGTCGCGGTCGAGGCGGAGATCGCCTTGTCGGAATTCAGCGCCTTGGCGATCGTCGCATGCATGCCCTCGGGGTAAATGCCAGCGACCACCTCATTGGTCCGCTCATGGATATTCTCGCCCCAGACGACAGCGCGTATTGTCATGACATCCTCTTGGTGAACCGGAGCCGACCCGCCCCGGCCAGTCATAGTCTGCCCGGCCGGGAATGAAAACGGTTTCGGTGGCGGCTGCTGACAATCGGGGGGCTGTGGCGGCTTTCATTCTCGCCGCTGCGGGTCTACGCGCCGAGCTCCTTCGACGCGATCCGCGTCGGCGGCTGGTTTTAGCCGCGCACGACGAGGCGCTTGATCTTGCCCTTCTTGTAGGCGGCTAGGAAGCGCGCATAGTCCTTGAAGGCCACGCAGCCATGGGATTCCGCACGGCCGCCGCGCAGCAGGTAGCTGTGGGCGAGCAGGCCGTCGCGGCCATATTTGTTGTTGCCGCTGGTGGGGGTGAGACGTATCGCCTCGACGCCGTAGAAGCGCGATTCGCGCAGCTTCAAGTCATAGGTGCCGGGCGGTGTCGGGCCGACATTCTTGCGGTTGGCGTAGCGCGGCTGATCGGCCATCGAGCCAATTCCCGAATGCGCCTCGAGTCGCGAACCGTCCGGCATATAGACGGTTTTCGCCGAGATATCGTAGACGGCGACGCCGCTGCCCATGCCGGGCTTGGTGAACAGGTTGCGGAAGGCCCCGCCGCCAGCCGGGCTGTCGGGTTTGGCATAGGCCAGCATGTCTGCGGCCTTGGCCTTGGACCGCTTGGCCGGTTTGCCTTGCATGCCCGGGCTGCCCTGGTTGGCTTGCATACTTGGCATGGCCGCCGATGACGAACTCCTCGGTGACTGGGCTGGCGCCCGGGGCGTGTCGACCCGCGGAGCGTCGGCGGTCTGCACCTTGTTGGCTTTGGATGGCTGAGACTGGGACTTGGCGGGCTTCGACGCCTGAACTTTGGGCGCTTTGGCCTTGGGTGCCTCGACCTCGGGCGCCTCGTCTGACTGAGCGGTGTCCGCCTGCGGGCGCCAGGTCGGTAAGGGAATGCTGTCAGGCATCTCGTCTTGTGGCGGAAGCGAGGCCATCTGAACCTCAGCTTCTTGCGGCTCCTGTGGAGCGGAAGGCTCGCTTGCCGTAACAGCCGCCGGCAGCACGTCGATCATCTCTTCCGGCGACACGTTCGCAAGCGCCAACGCCAGACGGGAGGATCGTTCGATCTCCGCGACCTCCGGCCCGAAGCGCACGGAGGCCGGGCCGTTCTGGTCGGGCAGGCGCACCGGCTCCGCAAAGCGCGCGGCCGCCGGCAGGCTGGCAAGCGTAAGGGGCGTCGCGGTGGCATGGGCAAAGGCAGCAGCAAGTTTTTCGGGCGACAGCGCGGCTTTCGCCACCACGTCGTCGAAGCGGGCGTCATGCGAGGTGAAAGGCGCAATACCGTTCGGCTGCGCTAACGGCTTGAGGCGCGCCATCTTGTCTTCATGCACGGAGCTTGCGGCGGCGCAGCCGGCATCGCATCGATTGAGCAGCGACGCCTGACGCTGCCGGTTTGCCAGTGACGGCGCCCGTGAACTGGCCCATGAATCGGCAGAGGTGCGCCGGGGATCGGCGAGCGCGATGCTGCGCGGCGCGAGCAGGTTTTGCGGAAGGCTGTTGGACGCGGCATTGAGCGAGGTCCCTACCGAATAAAGGCCGGCCATGGTCGCCACCGACCACAAAGCGATCGCAACGCCAACAACGGGAACCGCGACCCAGCGCAGGCCGGGCCTCATCGAAGTCAATCCAGATTCAGGATCGTCACCCCGGTTTTTCAAACGCACAAACGCCATACAACCAACCTCAATCGGCCTTGCGGCATGCGGGGCTCGCTGCCGTCACGATCACAGTCGCCTAGTGCCCCCTGCACGCTTCGCGTCTGTTGCCGATTGATTCAAAAGATGGACAAACTTGGTTAACCAATCCCTCTACCGATCGCCGATTGGCGAAAGGTGCTGAACTTTGCTGCCCGTTTTCGCCAGCCGAGTCAAGAAATTCGAAAACTCTAACGATACTGGGAAGGCTCCCGTCGGTCGGCAAGGATCGTGCGAGAGGCAACGCCTGACCGGCCCGCGTCCTCCGGTCGGAGGCGCGGGCCTTGTCATTGCGTGCGTGCCCTATGCGGCGCGCAGGTTTTCCGCCGGACGCAAGTTCTGGTTCATGCGGAACAGGTTCAGCGGGTCGTATCGCTGCTTGATTTCCAGAAGCCGCCGATAGTTGCCGCCATAGGCTTCTTCGACCCGGTCGACTTCATCCTCGGGCATGAAGTTCACATAGGCCGTGCCGGCGGCATAGGGCTTGGCCGCCTCGTAAACACCGCGCGCCCAGTCGATGCAGGCGCGGTCCATTTCCGGCTCACGCCAGCGGGCGTGAACATTCATGACGTAATGCGCGCTGCGCTGCGGAAACGCCGTCGCATCGGCTGTCACGCGGCCCGCGGCACCGCCGACATGGCCGAAGAATACTTCGCATTCGGGGCCGGGAAGCCTGGATATCGCCGCGGTTACGACCTCTACCGCGCTGTCGGAAAGCGCGGTGAAGTCGTGGCTCTTCCAGTAGTTGCGGGCGCCGGGCGCAAGCAACGGATCGAAAGCCTGCTGCCAGCCGGTGAACGGATTTGGACCGACGACATCGGCGATCGGCGTTCCGATGGCGCGAAGCCTTTGCGTCGCCTTTTCCCCCTCCCGGAGATCGCCGCAATAGCACATGGCCAGAACCAGTACCTCCTTGCCATGCCATTCGGCCGGCAGGAATGGCAGCGGCGGTGCCTGCCGCATGACCACCCAGCAGGTCAGCTCGTCGGAGGCCACCTCGAGCGCTGCCCGATACTCCCGCAACACGTTTTCGGCATCGGCGAAGGGATGAACGACAAGCCCCGACAGCACTTGCGGGCCGACACGGTGGAGCTTGAACTCGAAAGCCGTGACGATGCCGAAATTGCCGCCGCCACCGCGCAGTGCCCAGAACAGGTCTGGATTCTCCGTCTGGCTGGCGCGCAGCAGCTTGCCGTCGGCGGTAACCACATCCATGCAAAGAAGATTGTCGATGGTCAGGCCGAATTTCCGCGTGATCCAGCCGAAGCCGCCGCCCAGCGTCAGGCCCGATATACCTGTGGTCGAGTTGATACCGGTCGGCACCGCCAGTTCGAAGGCCTGGGTTTCCGCGTCTACATCGGCGAGCGTCGCGCCAGGTTCCACCCATGCCCGCCGCGTCGCCGGATCAACCCGCACCGACTTCATCGGCGACAGATCGATCATCAGCCCGCCGTCGCAGACGGCACTGCCGGCAATGTTGTGGCCGCCGCCGCGAACCGCCACGAGAAGCCTGTTTTCCCTGGCAAAATTGACGGCAGCGATAACGTCGGCGGCGCCGGCGCAGCGCACGATCAGCCCGGGCCGGCGGTCGATCATGGCATTCCAGATGCTGCGTGCATCGTCATAGGCGGCGTCGCCTTCCGTCAGCACAGTGCCGCGCAATTGCGCCGAAAGCGCCTCCAGGGCCGCGGCATCGACTGTCGTCTTGCCGCGTTCAAGCGTGGTGAGGCTCATGCTGTTCATGGCTTTCCTCCCGATTGCCTTGAGCTGTTTTCCCTCCACCCTTTTCGAACTGTGCTCTCATATTAGAGGTCACGCAAGTTCATAGTCGCTCGCTGGCCGGCATTGCGGCACGCGTCGGCGGAACTACGCAGCGGTTCGCAGAGTTAGGCATTTGACCGACCAATGGGAGAGCTCCGATGGCCCGCGCGGAAAACCCGACATGGCGCGGCTGCGCGCGGCCCTTTCTGGGAATGTACCTAATTCCGTGAAAATTCCTGCAGCGACAGAAAAGGCCCCGCGGGGAGGAAACGCGGGGCCTGGTCCGAAGCCGAAGCGAACGGCTTTCTGAGTCGCTGGAGTAGAACGACTGTGCTTCCAACCGCCGCCGGCGGATGTTGTTCCATGGAAACCGGAAAAAGGCCGCGCCCATTTGCGGTGTGCGCCAGCATTCCGTCCGCACCATCGCCTCATCGGGACTTGCAAAAGCCGCTTTTTGCAGTCAGCCTGAGTGGATGGCATGCTGGTCGTCAAAGCAATTCCTTGTCATGCTGCTCGCGGTTTTCTTGACCGCGGGGTTCGGCCTTGCCGGCGCACAGGCGAGCGTCATGTCGGCCAAGATGACGACGACGTCGGACAACGCCATGGCCATGCACCCCGACGCGGACATGACCATGTCCCCCGACCAGGCTGGCGACTGCAAGGCATGCCCCGAGAGCGCGGACGACGACGACAACCGGATGCAATGTTCGACGACCTGTATCGCGCCGGTGCTCGCGGTGCTGCCGCAAGACCTCGCCGTGACGACGGCGCCGCGGGTGGAGCAGCCGTCGGCGCTACCGACCCCGCTCCTTCACGGGCGAAGCTCCCTGCCCGACCCATCCCCTCCAAAATCCAGCGATCTGATCTGACGCCGTTTCAGCCGTCCTGCGGCTGATTGCCGGCGCTCGATCGCCCACCGCGCTCACTGCGGCGTGGGCGGGCGCGGACAGCAGGGTCAATCGATGTCGAGATGCTCGCCGTCGATCGAGATCGCAAAGGACATAAGGGTGAATTCCGATCTCAGCCATTTGATTTCACGCCGCAGGTTTCCCGTTGCGGCGATGGCCGCCACATGACCTTGTTCCGCGCGACGTAAAGCTTTTTTCATTCAACCAAGGAGAACTGCAATGAAACCGACCTACGCCTTCGCCGCTTTCGCCCTCGCAATTGCAACGCCGACGCCTGCACTCGCCGCGACCATCAACGCCATCATGTACAAGAACCCGGAGTGCAGCTGTTGCGAGGCTTATGCAGCCTATCTCGAACAGAACGGCTTCAAGGTCGACATCAAGCCGGTCGACAATCTATCCCAGATCAGCAGCGACGCCGGCGTGCCTGCCGACCTCGAAGGCTGTCACACGCTGATGTTCGACGGCTACGTCGTCGACGGCCATGTGCCGGTCGATATCGTCAGGAAGCTGCTGACCGAACGACCCGCCATAACAGGCATCACGCTGGCCGGCATGCCGGCCGGCACGCCAGGCATGGGCGGCGAGAAAGCCGAGACCTGGACGATCTACGCCTTCACCAAGGACGGCAAGGCGCCCACCGTCTATGCGACGGAGTAAAGGGGCAAAGCGCTATCCCGGACGGCTGCGGCGGGGCATCCAAATTGCCGCGCCGGGTTGACCTTCCAGCCACAGGAAGGTTTACTTTCCGGCTGACCAGGAGGTTTCCATCATGAACATCGGCATCGCTTCCGAAAAATCCGGCCTGCCGTCCAAGACGATACGCTACTACGAGGACATCGGCCTTGTGCGCCCGGCCCGGACGGACAATGGCTATCGCGACTACTCGGTAGCCGACATCCACCGCTTGCGGTTTCTGCAGCGCTCGCGCAGCCTGGGATTTTCAGTCGACGAGTGCCGCCAGTTGCTGTCGCTTTACCACGACAGGAACCGCGAGAGCGCCGACGTCAAGGCCATTGCCGAAGCCAAACTGGTGGAGATCGACAGGAAGATCGCCGAACTGGCCGGATTGCGCCATCTGCTGCATCATTTGGTCGAGCACTGCCATGGCGACGAGCGGCCGGACTGTCCGATCATCGACGAACTGGCGGGAGAAGGCATGGTCCAGTGAAATGGGCCGCCGCAGCGATGCTCTCGCTTGCCTTCGTTTCCGTCGCGGTCGCCGCAACGCACGCCGGCCGCGATGCAACCGTCAAGGCGCGCCAGGCGTCGATGAAGGAGATGGCTGCGGCGGCCAAGACAATCGCCGGGATGTTCGACGGCAAGCAGGCCTATGACGCCGCTGCCTTCAAGGCGGCGGTCGAGACCATTCGCGCCCGTGCCGGCCCTGCCCTGGTTGCGGAATTTCCCAGCGCGACATTGGGTGCGCCTTCGGGCGCCAAGTTGGAAATCGATCAGGCTCGTCCGGAATTCGAGGCGCTGGCCCGTCACATCGCGACGCTGGCCACCACGCTGGCCGCCAAGGCCGAGCGGGCGCCGCCCGGCATTACCGACGACATGAGGATGGGTCCCGGCCTAGCGATGGGCGGCGGCAGCCTGCTTGGCAAGCGGCCGGCTGCCGCGGAAGCCGATCCAGCCAAACTTCCCGCCGAGCACCTCCTGCATCTTATCCTGCAGGATTGCTCGGATTGTCATTCGAAGTTCCGGCAGAAGGCCCTGTGAAGGCCGACCGATCCACGAGATCTGTCGCACCGGATGGCTGACTGGCGGGGCGCGGCGCTGATTGACGTTGCGGTGCCTTTTCTTCATTGTCCCGTTGCTGCCTGCCCCGAGGTCCAGCAATGAGGCGCAGTCTCGCTTTCGGTGTGATTGTCAGCAGTGTGATTGCCGTCGTCGGCCTGCTGGGCGGCGCCGCGCTTTTGATTGCTGGCCAGTCCAGAGTTTCGCGAGACGCAATACAGTCGTCGGTTACCCGCACCCCTGAATTGATTGACAGCGCCTGGAAGCTGCCTGTGGCAGCCACGTTCAATGCCGAGCTTACATGGCAATCAAACGGGTCGCGCTGCGGCCCGGCAAGCATTGCAAACGCATTCCGCTCAATCGGCGAGGAGGAGACAACCGAAGCCGAAGTCCTCGATGGAACCGGAAAGTGTTGGACCGGCTTTTGCATCGTCGGGCTTACGCTGGACGAAGTGGCCGAGGTCGCTCGAACCAATACCAAGCGGAAAGTCTCGGTGCTTCGCAATCTCAGCGCCGACACGTTTCGCGAGCACATGAAGCGCGCCAATGACCCCGGCCGCCGTTACATCGTCAACTTTACCCGTGAGAAGATTTTCGGCGCAGGCGTTGGCCATTTTTCCCCGATCGGAGGATATTTGGAGGCCGAGGACATGGTCTTCGTCCTCGATGTGAACGAGGACTACAAACCCTGGCTGATCGAGCGTGAGCGCCTGTTCTCAGCCATGGACACAATCGATAGCGATGGCGACAAAAAGCGCGGCTTGCTGCTGATCGAGTAATACTCGCAAGCTGTTTGTGAGAGCGCCAACGAGCGCGGTGCCCTCGGCTCGGGTGCTGCATTCCTGTTGATCCCACAAAAACTTGATAATTTCTATCATGAAATATATCAAGGCGAATGGATAATGCCATTACAGGGAAACGGGAAGTGGCTTTCGCCCCACGCATGGAAAGTCGCATTCAGGGTTTTTCCGTCATTGGCGGCCTCAAAGGGCATGTCTGGGACGGCGTTGTCGCCGACCTCTGGGACGTTGCGTGCGGGGAGCGAGCGGAAGGCTATTATGTCTCTCCCGACCCCCGGCTCTTCGTCGCGCTGGATGTGGACGGCGAAGGCGCCTTTTTCGTCGAAGGAGCGCGGGGCGATTTGCGCCGTCATGACCGGGCATTTTCCATGGCTTACATACCGGCCGGAGTGCCCATCAGAGGCAGGGTCGAGGGCCTGCGCCGCATCAAGCATCTCGATCTGCATTTCGACGAGGCAGCGCTGACGCGTCGCTTCGGCGGCAGCCTGGACAGCGACGCCTTGCATGTGTCGCGCTTTCAGTTTCGCGACGACCGGATCGCCACGCTTGCCGGCCTGATCGCGGCCGAATGCGACAGCGGCCAGCCGATGCACGATCTCTATGGCGAGGGCTTGCTGAACGCATTGTTCGCCGGACTTTTCGAAATCGGCCAACCGGGCGGACAGCGGCGCCGCACGCCGCTGTCTCGTCGGAAGCTGCGCCTGGTCACCGACTACATCGACGCGCATTGCCTGGGCAAGATCCGTCTCGCCAATCTTGCTGCGCTCATCGGCCTGTCGGAAACCGCCACAAGCCACGCATTCAAGGCGGCTACCGGTATACCGCCGCACCGTTGGCAGATGCAGGCACGGGTTCGGAAAATCCAGACCATGATGGTACATGAACCGGTCTCGCTCGGTGATATCGCCGAAGCGACCGGCTTTTTCGATCAGGCTCACCTGACGCGAGTGTTCAAGTCCATCGTCGGATTGACGCCTGGCGCATGGATGAAGAGCGCCGGCAATGGGCGCGACGCGCTTATTTCCGCAACATCAAGTCGCAATGTCCGCCTTTTGGGACAAAAACCGACAAACCACTCAAATCCATCCAATGACCCACATATAAGCTGAGGTAAACAGTCAGGTATATGCGTTTCGAGAACCTGGGGTTTGCCTTATGAACAGAATCTGCCGGATGAAGCTGCTTTTGGCAGGCGCCGCCATTGCCATGATCCCGCCCATCACCGCCTTCGCACAAGATGTGCAAAACAGCACCCAGCTCGAACCTGTGGTGGTCGAGGGCGAGGCCGGCGACAGCGCGACCGGGCCGGTCGACGGCGTCGTCGCCAAGGAGACAAAGACCGGCTCCAAAACCGCGACCAAACTGACCGAAATCCCGCAATCCGTCTCGGTTATCGGCCGGCAGGAAATCGACGATCAGGGCGCCCAGAAGATCGACGAGTCGCTGCGATACACGGCTGGCGTCTTCACTCAGCCCTTCGGCCCCGACAGCGACACCAACTGGATGTTCATCCGCGGCTTCCAGGCGACCGCCACCGGCGTCTACATGGATGGACTGCAACTCTTCAGCTACGGCTACGGCGGCTTCTATGTCGATTCCTTCGGGCTCGAGCGCATCGAAGTGCTGAAGGGCCCAGCCTCCGTGCTTTATGGCGGCAGCAATCCGGGCGGCATCGTCAACTATGTCAGCAAGCGCCCCGACGGCAGGCAGCGTTATGTCGAGACCGGCGTCAACGACGCCGGCAACGTCTATCTCGGCTTCGACATTGGCGACGTGGCTAGCGACGGCGTGGTCAGCTACCGCGTCAACGGCCGCGTCGCCGGCGGCGATACCTATAGCGACCTCCAGGATGGCTGGCGCGGCTTCATCTCGCCAAGCATCACCTGGCAGCCCGACGAGCAGACCAGGCTGACCGTGCTGGCCAACTACAGCCACATCGACGAGAACCACAATGGCGGCAGTTTCCTGCCCTACGAAGGTACCGTCGTCGACAGAATTGTCGGCGGTGTGAACTACGGACGCATCGACCGCGACGCCAATTTCACGGAACCGGATATCGATCTCTACAAGCGCGAACAGGGTTCGATCGGCTACGAGTTCGAGCACACGTTCGACAATGACTGGACCGTTCGTTCCAACGCCCGCTTCGCGGCCGCCGATGTTAAAGAGGTCCTGGTCTACCCGAACGGCTGGTCGTCCACCGGAGGGCCCACCGATCTGGCCCGTATTAATTTCGACCATGACACACAGGCGATGACCTTCCTCCTGGACAATCAGATCGAGGGCAAGGTCGAGACCGGTCCGGTCGAACATACGATCCTCGTCGGCGTGGACTTCAAATATTACAACATCGACCATGTGCAGTCGTCGGGCCTCTACGATCCCCTCAATGACAATCCCATCGATGCCTTCGACCCCATCTATGGCTCGACGTTGACGCCTCGCGTCAGCTATCTCAACCAGGATCTGACGCAAAAACAGCTCGGCTTCTACGCCCAGGACCAGCTCCGCTTCGCAGATGGCTGGCTGGTGACGCTGAACGGCCGCTATGACCGCGCCTGGCTCGAAGCCGACAACCGCCCGACTTACTACAGCGCGGCCTCCAGCACCGAGAGCAGGACCGGCGGCGATTTCTCTGGCCGCGCTGGCCTCGCTTATGAGTTCGGCAACGGCATCACTCCCTATGCCAGCGTCGCCACCTTCTTCAATCCGATCATCGGAACCGACGCGAACGGCGATCTGTTCAAGCCGGAAGCGGGCGTCCAGTACGAGGTTGGCATCAAATATGAGCCAACCTTCATCAACGGCCTGTTCACCCTGTCGCTCTTCGAGCTCACACGCCAGAACGTGGCCATGGCAAGCGATACCGATCCTAATGCCCAGATCCAGGCCGACGAGATTCGCTCGCGCGGCGTGGAGCTGGAAGGCAAGGTGAACGTCACCGAGGATCTCAGGCTGACCGCGGCGCTGACCGCCTACGATATCGACTTCACCAAGAACGACGACCCTGCCCTCATCGGCAAGACGCCTTACATCGTGCCTGAAATCATGGCCTCGGCGTCCTTCGACTACACCTTGCGTGGCAGCTGGTATGACGGCATCTCGGTCGGCGCCGGCCTGCGCTATATCGGCTCCTCATGGGCCGACAACGAGAACACGGCAAAGGTGCCGGCCGTTACGCTGGCCGACCTGAAGGTCGGCTACGAAAAGGAGAAATGGGGCGTCGACCTGAACATCACAAATCTCTTCGACAAGACCTATGTGGCAAGCTGCCAGACGCTCGCGACCTGCTCTTACGGGGAGAGCCGGTCGTTCAAGTTGAAGGCTCATATGACTTGGTAGTTTTGTGCCAAAGACCTCGGCGATGAACAGTCTGTCCCGGGCGATGAACAATCTGCCACGGGCAACGAACCATCCGCCCAACAGGAGGCAGGTGCTTGCGCTGGCGGCCACGGCCATGCTGCCGATCGCCGCCAGAGCAGCTTCGCTGCGCGTAGCCGCGATCGACTGGGGTATGCTGGAAACCTTGCTGGCGCTCGGCATCGAGCCGGTCGCGGCGACCGAACTGATCCAGTTCCGCAAGCTGGCGGTGGAGCCCGAGGTGCCTCGATCGGTGACCGATCTCGGGCTGCGCGGCACGCCCAACTACGAACTGCTGCGCATCGTCGCGCCAGACCTTGTCGCCATCTCCAGCTTCTACGAATACCAGCGCCCGATGCTTGAGCGCATAGCGCCGGTCTTTGCGCAAACGGTCTACGAACCTGGCACGCCGCCATATCCGCTCGCCGAAGCGGCGACGCTGGCGCTTGGCGAAAAGCTCGGGCGACAGGCCGAGGCGAAGCGCTACGTCGATGAGACAGCCGTCGAAACCACGCGGTTGCGCGCCATCCTGCCAGCGGCCGCCGGGCGGCCGGTCTTCGTCATCAGCCTTGGCGATTCACGCCATTTCCGCGCCTTTGGCCGGGATTCCATGTTTGGCGACGTACTGCTGCGTCTCGGCTTGGAGAACGCTTGGGCCGACGTGACGCGCTACAGTGCCGCCGCGCCGGTCGGGCTGGAGGCGCTGGCGCGTGTACCCGACGCCTCGATCCTTGTCGTTTCGCCGCTTCCAGCCGATGTCGGCCGTTCGCTGCCCGAAAATGCGCTGTGGAACGCACTGCCGGCCGTCCGCGAGGGCCGTGTCGCTCTGCTGGAGCCGATCAATCATTTCGGCTGCCTGCCCTCGGCACGCCGCTTCGCACGCCTGGTCTCGGCGGCACTTGCCGGTCAGACCCATGGCTGACCGCGCCATGACTCAGCGCGCCACGACCGGCCATGCACTCTCACCCATCGCACTGTGGGGCCTCCTCGGGGCGGTGGCAGCACTCCTGTTTGCATGGCGCGTCAGCATGCAGTCGCCGACCGCACCGACGAGCGACGGCGCCGGTCTCGATCGCGTCATCCTGCTCTACAGCACGCTGCCTCGCGCGGCGGTGGCGGTGCTGGCCGGCGCGGTTCTCGGCCTGTCCGGCCTTTTGCTGCAGCGCGTGCTGCGCAACCCGCTGGCCGAACCGTCGACGCTCGGCATTTCGGCGGGCGCGCAATTGGCGATGACGGCGGCTTCCGTCTATGCGCCGTTTCTGATGGAACGGTCGCAAGGGCCGGTCGCCTTTGCCGGCGGCATTGCTGCCGTGCTGCTGGTGCTGTCGCTGACCTGGCGGCGTGGGCTAGAGCCCGTCTCCGTCGTGCTTGCCGGAATGATGGTGGCGCTGACCGCCAGCTCCATCAGCGCCGCCCTGATCCTCGCCAACGGCGACTATTTGTTCTCGCTGTTCATCTGGGGCGGCGGATCGCTGGTCCAGCAGGACTGGGGACCGGCCATTGCCCTGTCGACCAGGCTGGCTGTCGGTGCCGGCGCTGCCCTTTTGCTGCTCAGGCCGCTGACGATCCTTGGTCTTGACGACGCCTCTGCACGCAGTCTCGGCATCGCCCGCCACACCAGCCGCTTTCTCATCATTGCGCTCGCCGTTTGGATGGCGACCACCGTGGTCGCCGAGGTCGGCGTCATCGGTTTTGTCGGCCTTGCAGCGCCGGCCCTCGCCACGCTTTCGGGCGCGCGAACGCTGCGGCAAAAGCTGCTGGCCGCGCCCCTGATCGGCGCCATCCTGTTGTGGCTGACCGATGGCCTGGTCCAACTGGCTGCCGGCGCCGGCGGCGAACGCATTCCAACCGGCGCGGGCACCGCACTCCTGGGCGGCCCGGTTCTGCTCTGGCTGCTGCGGCGGCTGCGCCTGCTCGAATGGCCGAACTTGAGCACATCAGGCACGTCGCCGCGCAAGTCTGGCCGGTCTATCATCCTGCTGTTGTTCCTGATGACGCTTCTCGCGGCGGTGGTGGCGCTCGTTGTCGGGCGCGGTCCGGCAGGCTGGTCGATCGCCGGCGGCGACATTCTGGCCGATCTTGTCGCCTGGCGCGCGCCGCGCATCGGCGTGGCGGCAGCCGCCGGCGCCATGCTTGCGGCGGCGGGCCTGGTGATCCAGCGCATCACCGGCAATCCATTGGCAAGCCCCGAGGTGCTGGGTGTCGGCACCGGCGCCGGCGCCGGCCTGACCGCGGTGTTGGCGCTCAGCGCGACGGCGGGGCCCGGCTTGCAACTCGTTGGCTCCATTCTCGGCTCGCTGGCGGTGCTGATCGCCATGCTGATAATCGCCGCACGGGCGAAATTCGGCTCCGAGCGGTTGCTGCTTGCCGGCATCGCCATGAGCGCGCTGTGCAGCGCCGTGATCACCGCGGCAATCGCCATGGGGAACACGCAGTCCTATGTCCTGCTGCGCTGGCTCAGCGGCTCGACCAGCCAGGCGACCGGCTTCGATGCCTGGCTCACCTTGGCGTGTCTGATACTGCTGACGTTGCCGCTGTTTCTCGCCGCCCGCTGGCTCGATATCCTGCCGCTCGGCGAGGATACCGCACGCGGGCTCGGCCTGCCGGTCGCGGGCGGACGGCTGACGCTGATCGTTCTCGCCGCAATCCTGACCGCGCTTGCCGCGATGTTCGTCGGGCCACTGAGCTTCGTCGGTCTCATCGCGCCGCACCTTGCGCGGCTGATCGGCTTTACCCGCGCCCGCCCTCACCTCGCCGGCGCGGTGCTGACCGGCGCGCTGCTGATGATCGTGTCGGACTGGCTGTCGCGCATGGTGGCCTTTCCATACGAGTTGCCGGTCGGCCTGATCGCCTCGCTGCTTGGCGGACCTTATCTCGTTCATCTGCTTGCAAAAGGAATGCCGCGCCATGGTTGACATGCCGAGGAATCTCAAGGCATCCGCCGAGATCGCACTGTCTTGTCCGCAAGACGTCATGGCGCGGCTTTGCGCGCATTTTGCCGATCATGGCGATGTCGCCGTCGACGGCGCCTGCAGCCGCATCGACACGGCTTTCGGTTCGGCCAGCATGCAAGCCTGTCAACGTTGCCTGAAGGTCTTTGCCGAAGGCAGAGACGAGACATCCCTGGCCTATGTAAAGCTCTCCATCGCCGAGCACCTGCTGCATTTCGCAGCGGCGGAGAGGCCCGCCATCGTCTGGCAGGGCGACGGCGCGGCGGGCCAGAAGCTGCCCTATTTCCGCGAAATGCGCGTTGTGCGGAGCGCCAGCGTGACACCGCATATGCGACGGCTGACGCTTGCCGGAAACGACCTTGGGCGCTTCGCGACGGGCGGGTTCCACGTCCGCCTGCTGCTTCCCCGGGATGATGCCGTACCGGCTTGGCCGGTTACCGGCGAGGACGGCCGTCCGGCATGGCCCGAAGCGGAACGGCGGCCGGACGTGCGCGTCTACACGATCCGCCGCATCGACGTCGAAAAGGGCGAGGTCGATATCGACTTCGTCTTGCATGACGGCGACGGCATGCCCGGCGCACGCTTCGCGGCCAACGCCCGGATCGGCGACATCGTCGGGATGACCGGGCCGGGCGGCGGCGACGTTCCCTCGGCCGGCTGGTGCCTGCTCGCCGGCGACGAGACCGCCCTGCCCGCAATCGGCCGCATAGTGGAGGCGCTGCCGGCAGGCGTGCACGCGGTCGTCCGCATCGAAGTCGCCGATGCCGACGAGGAGCAGAAGCTGGTTTCGCAGGCTACGCTGGACATAAAATGGCTGCACAGGAATGGCGTGGCGCCAGGCAAATCCGCTTTGCTCCAGAACGCGGTCCGGGACGTGCCTTGGCCCGAAGACGGGCGCAGCGTCTTCGCTTGGGTCGGCTGCGAGCACAGAAGCTTCCGCGCCATCCGGTCCTATCTCAGGCAGGACCGGAAGCTGGAGCGAAACGCGCACCTCGTCGTCGCCTATTGGCGTTGCGGCTTCGAGGGCGATACAGCGCGGCAGAACGACCAAAGCTGAGTTGGTTGGCTCCGCCTTCAGTCGACGAGCACGGCGACCACGGCGGTGCAGTCGCCCGCCTTGACCAGTCCGGGGAAATGCCGCGCGGCCAATAGGCCCGACATTCTCGCCCTGATTTCCTGAGGTGCGGTACCGGTGCGACCGATGGAGTGGATGCGCGCCAGGACCTGGCCCTCTTCGACAGGCTCGCCGAGATCGATCATCGTTTCGATCATCCCGTCGTCCTCGGCGAACGAGAAGCAATCGCCCGACGGCATGTCCAGCCAGCGGGTCGGCTGCATCTCGACCGCACCGGTGACGATGCCGGCATGGCGCAGCACATTGAGCACGCCGCGACGGGCGATCCGCACCGTCTCCGCGCGGGACGTCCCACCTCCTCCTAACTCGGTGGTGATGAACAGCTTGCCCATTTCCTCGGCGGCAGTGTCGAACATGCCGACGGCATCGATTTCCAGCATCTTCATCGACCAGGGTGCCGAGAACGCCTCGACCGCGGCGAAGCCCTTCGCCTCCAGCGCCTTGTCGGGCCGGATATGGGCGGCACAGAACGGCACGAAGTCGAGCGTCCTGCCGCCGGAATGGAAGTCGAGCGCGATATCGGTGCGCGGCAGCAGTTCGCGCTGGAAGTAATCCGCAATCTTCTCGGTCACCGTGCCGTCGGGCCGGCCGGGAAAGCTGCGGTTGAGATTGCCCTTGTCGATCGGCGAGGTGCGGGTGCCGGCACGGAACGCCGGATAATTCATTGCCGGCACGATGATGACCGTGCCGCTGACTTGCCTCGGATCGAGCGTGCGGGCGAGATCATAGAGCGCCAGCGGCCCCTCATACTCGTCGCCATGATTGCCGCCGGTGAGCAATGCGCTCGGCCCGTTGCCGTTGCGGATCACGCAAATCGGGATCATCACCGATCCCCAGGCCGAATCGTCGCGGCTGTAAGGCAATCGCAGGAAACCGTGCTGCACGCCGTCGCGGTCGAAGTCGACGGTCGGCGTGATCGGCGATGGGCGAAGGCTGGACATCGGGCTCAATTCTTCACTACCAGCTTGCGCGGCACATTGGCCAGGCACTCGACCCCTGTCTCGGTGATCAGGATGGACTCGGTGATTTCGAGCCCCATCGTCTCCAGCCATAGGCCGGTCATGAAATGGAAGGTCATGCCGGGCTTCAGCTCTGTGCGATCGCCGGGGCGCAGGCTCATCGTTCGTTCGCCCCAGTCCGGTGGATAGGAAAGCCCGATCGGATAGCCGGTGCGGTTATCCTTGACGATGCCGTATTTCTTGAGCACCGCGAAGAAGGCATTGGCGATGTCTTCGCACGTATTGCCGGGTTTCGCCGCGGCAAGCCCGGCCTCCATGCCTTCCAAGGTCGCCTTCTCTGCATCGAGGAATTCCTGCGTGGGTTTACCAAGGAACACAGTCCGGGAAAGAGGGCAATGGTAGCGGTTGTAACAGCCGGCGATCTCGAAGAAGGTGCCCTCGCCCGACTTCATCGGTCGGTCGTCCCAGGTCAGATGCGGCGCCGACGCGTCAGCGCCCGACGGCAGCAGCGGCACGATCGCCGGATAGTCGCCGCCGATGCCGTCGACGCCGCGCGTGCCGGCGTCATAGATCTCGGCGACCAGATCGCATTTGCGCATGCCGACTTCGATCTTGTCGACGATGCGCTGGTGCATCGCTTCGACGATGCGGGCGGCCTTGCGCATATAGTCGATCTCGGTCGGGCTCTTCACCGCGCGCTGCCAGTTGACCAGTGCCGTGGCGTCGACGAAGCGGGCGTTCGGCAAATGTTTCTGCAGCGACGCGAAGGCAGCGGCGGAGAACCAGTAATTGTCCATCTCGACGCCGATGCTGAGCTTGCCCCAGCCGCGATCGCTGAGCACGCTGGCGAGGTAGTCCATCGGGTGGCGCTCAGTCGACTGCACATAATGGTCGGCATAGCCAACGATGTTGTTGTGCCCGAGATAGGCAGTGCGCTTGGCGCCGTTGGCGTCCTGGCCGCGCCCGTACCACATCGGTTCGCCCGACGGCGGCACGATGACGGCCTGGTGCACGTAGAATGACCAGCCGTCATAGCCGGTCAGCCAGGCCATGTTGGACGGGTCGCTGACAACAAGCAGATCGACGCCCTTGGCCTCCATGGCCCTCCGTGTCTTGGCGAGCCGGTCCGCATATTCGCCGCGCGTGAATTTGAGATTGGGCTGCATTGTTCTTGGTCCTCGTTTGTTGGGCCTTGCGGCCAGCATCAGCTTTCGAAAATCGTACCGGTGTTGGCCGCCCGGGCGCGGTCGCGGGCGAGCGTGGCAATCGCCGTGTCCTGCACGCCGGTGCCGGTGAGGTCGGCGATGGTGATGTCGCTGTCCGAACGGCGGCCGTGTCTTTCGCCGGCGATGATCTGGCCGAGCTCGGTTACTTCGGCATCGGCTGCCATCACGCCCGCCGCGATGGCATGATGCAGTTCGCCCAGCAGCCGCGTCTGTTTCGCGCTGTCGGCGACGTAGAGATCAGCCATACGCAGGATCGCTGGCGCGATTTCGTTCTTGTGCTCGGCGTCGGCACCCATCGCGGTGATGTGCTGGCCGGCGGAGACGAAGCCGGCCTTGATCAGCGGTTCGGTCGACGGCGTCGTGGTGACGATGATGTCGGCGCCGGCCGCCGCCTTTGCCGCATCGGGCTCGGCGCGCACGACGATGCCCAGTCTTTCGCGCAATGCATTCGCCGCGGCTTCGGCCTTGGCGGCATCCCTGGCCCAGATGCGGGCCTCGCTGATCGGCCGCACCAGCATAAGCGCCTCGAGCTGCAGCCCGGCCTGGACGCCGGCGCCGAAGATCGCGGCGACCGAGGCGTCCGGTCGCGAAAGATGTTTCGCCGCGACCGCTCCGGCCGCCGCCGTGCGGATGTCGGTCAAATAACCGTTGTCGAGCAGCAGCGCCTCGACCAGCCCGGTTTTTGAAGACAGCAGCACCATCATGCCGTTGACGCTGGGCAGGCCGAGCTTCGGATTGTCGAAGAAGCCGGGACTGATCTTGATCGCGAAACCGTCGATCCCAGGCACATAGGCGGTCTTGACGTCGACCTCGCCGCGATGCTCGGGGATATCGAGCCTCAGGATCGGCGGCATCGCCACCGGCAAGGTGGCAAGCGCGCGGAACGCATTCTCGACGCACGCGACGGCGTCGAGATCGAGCTTCACGATCGCGCGCAATTCGGCTTCGGTGAGTATCGTCATCCGGCTCATGCGGCGCTCTCCTCAATTGCTTCGCCGCAAACGACTTTCCTGTGCAGCGTCATGTCGATGTTGCGGCCCGACAGAATGAGCACCGTGGGGCCGCTCGCCCTGGCCTTGCCGGCAAGCACGGCGGCGATGGCTACCGCGCCGGCGCCTTCGACGATCTCGCGCTCCTGTTCGTAGGCATGGCGGATGCCGGCGGCGATCTCGTCCTCGCTGAGCAGGATCACGTCGTCGAGCAGGTCGCGGCACATCGAGAAGGTCAGCCGGTTGTCGAGGCCGATGCCGCCGCCGAGTGAATCCGCCAGTGTCGGCAGTTCCTCGACCAAAACGGGATGTCCGGCATCGAGACTCGCCTTCATCGCAGCACCCCGCTCCATCGAAACGCCGATGACCTTGGTGCCGGGGCTGGCGCCCTTTACGGCAGCAGCCACACCCGACGCCAGTCCGCCGCCTGACAGCGGCACCAGCACCAGGGCGGCATCCGCGACCTGCTCGATGATCTCCAGCCCGAGCGTTCCTTGCCCGGCGATGATATCAGGATGGTCGAAGGGCGGCAGCATCACCAGCCGGTCTTCCGCGACCAGCCGTTCGACCTCCTGCTGCGCATCGTCCTGGCTGTTGCCGACGATGCGGATCTCGGCGCCCAGCCGTCGGATCTCGTCGAGCTTGTTTTGCGGCACCAGTCGCGACATGCAGATCGTCGCGCGCATGCCTTCGAGCTTCGCCGCATGGGCAAGCGCCCGGCCGTGATTGCCGGTCGAGGCGGCAACCACGCCACGCGCCTTCTCCTCAGGGCTTAGCGACGCGATGGCGTTCGAGGCACCACGCAGCTTGAAGCTGCCGGTGGTCTGACGATGTTCGAGCTTGAGATAAACGGGCGCACCCAAGTACCCGGAAAGACTCGGCGAAAGGACGGTCGGCGTGCGCTCGATCTTGGCGGCGATGCGCTCGCGGGCTGCACGGATATCGGCGATGGTGATGTCGTTCGCGGTCATGATCTTTGCTCTGCGATCAATTCAAGGCAGCGTCATCAGACGGCCGAATTCGGCGCGCGGCTCGTCGTCGCCGCAAAGCCGCAGGCAGTTCCAGGCCGTCGCCTGGTTGCTCGTGACGACCGGACGGCCGATCGCCTCTTCCATACCGACCACCGCAAGCGCGGCCCGCAGCGCCGTGCAGGAGACGAACAGCGCGTCCGCTTGCGCATCGGTCGCCTCGCGCGCCAGATCAACGAGCGACGCCGGCGCAATCCGTGCCATCTCGCGGTCGTCCTCAAAGCCGAGACAGGTGAAGCTGGCGATCTCGAAACCGTGCGCCGCGAAATAGGCCGCCATCGGCCGGCTGGTCTCGACCGTGTAGGGGGTGAGGATACTGATCGTCCTGGCGCCCAGCGCCTTCAAGCCGCGCACTCCTGCCATCGGCGGCGTGACCACGGGCACGCCGGGCTTGGCTGCCTGCACCGCCGCCTCGACCTCGGCATCGCCGATGACCACGGAGGCCGAGGTGCAGGAATAGCAGATCGCATCGAGCGGCTCGTCGGGCAGGATGAGCGCCGCGCCCGCCGTCAGCGACGGCTGCATCTTGCGCAAATTCTCCGGCGTCGTCGGATTGGCGTAGGGGATTCGCGCGACATAGACGCCGGTCCGGTCGCTTGCCACCATGCGGCGAAAATCCGGTTCGGTCGTATGGTCGGTGGCAAGGATGATCAGGCCGATACGCTTGTCCAAGGGACGCGCGTCGAGCGCCGGCCGTGTCGGCGCCAGTCTGATTTCGGGCAAGTGTTTCATGAAAAGACTACCTCTCGATCTTGCCGTAGCGATGTTCCAGCCAGCGCAGCAGCACGACAGAGAAAAGACTGATGACGAGGAAGAAGGCGCCGACCAAGGTCATCGGCTCGACATAGCGGTAATAGGTGTTGGCGACGCTCTTGGCCTGGTTCATCAGTTCCAGCACGGTGATCGCCGAAAGCAGCGGCGTCTCCTTGAACATTGCGATGAAGTAGTTGGCAAGCGCCGGGATCATCGGCGGTATCGCTTGCGGCATGATGATGTGCGTCCAGGTCTGCCTGGCGTTGAGATTGCAGGCCTTGGCGGCTTCCCACTGGCCGCGCGGCACATTGTCGATACCGGCGCGATAGACCTCGGCCGTGTAGGTGCCGTAATGCAGGCCGAGCCCGATGACGCCCGCCACCAGCGGCGGCAGCAGGATACCGATATCCGGCAGCACGTAGAAGATGAAATAGAGCTGCACCAAGAGCGGCGTGCCGCGGATGAACTCGGCGAGGAAGCCGACGCTGCGCGACACGGCCCTGTTCGGCGAGCGCCGCGCCAGCGCGATGGCCAGCCCCACGATCGCGGCCAGAACCGAGCCGAGCAGCGTTGCCAGGATGGTGATCTTCACGCCCTGGATCAGCGTCGGCATGATCTCCCGGACAAAATTCCAATCCCATTCCATTATGAGGCCCAATCCATCAGACGCGCACCCCGTCGAGCCCGCGCGCCATGCGGCGTTCCAGCGAACGCACGCCCCACGAGATGACCAGAGCGAGGACGAAATAGATGATGAGGATGGTGGTGAAAGGCACCAGCGTGTTGCCGGTCTGCGAGCGCACCACTTGCGCCTGGAAGGTCAGGTCGGTGAGCGAGATCAGCGAAACCACGGCGGTGGCCTTGAGCAGTTCGATGGCGTTGTTGCCGAAGGTCGGCAGCATGACCAGCAGCGCCTGCGGCAGGATGACATGGCGCATGCCTTGCCAGCGGCCGAGATTGAGCGCGGTGCAGGCCTCGTACTGTTCGCGGCCGATCGATTGGATGGCGCCGCGCACCACCTCCGCCGCATAGGCGCCGACATTGAGGCCGAGCGCCAGCACGCCGGCTTGCAGCGGCGTCAGCGAAATACCGATGAAGGGCAGCACGAAATAGGCCCAGAACAGCTGCACGAAGATCGAGGTGCCGCGGAAGAATTCGATATAGGCGGTGGCCAGCGCACGAAAGACGAAAAAACGCGACAGCCGCCCTAGCCCGGCGAGAAAGGCCATGATCAGGGCAAGCACCGACCCCATCAGCGTCAGCTCGATGGTAATCAGCGCTCCTTGCAATATCAGGCCGAGATAGCCGGACCATTGGGTCATTAGTGTATTGTCCTACTTGGACGTTTGGTCGAAGTCCCCTTCACGCGCCCTCCGCTTCGCTCGGGCGACCTCTCCCCGAGGGGAGAGGAGGCTTGCGACGCCGGCCAACCTCTTCTCCCCAGCTGGGGAGAAAGTGGCCCGAAGGGCCGGATGAGGGGCTGTCCCTACTTCGCCGAGCAGAGCTTGTCGCGGCTCGTCGACATCGCCGCTGCCGCCGAGAAGCCGTAAGGCTCGATGATCTTGGCGAATTCACCGGATTCCTTCAGCTTGGCCAGCTCGACGTCATAGGCATCGCGCAGCGCCTCGTCGCCCTTCTTGAAGGCCGCGCCGTCGCAATAGACCGGCGCGCCGACCACCGGGGCGACGACTTCGAGGTTCGGATCGTTGGCCTTCTTGACCAGGTCGTTGATCGACAGCACCGGCAGCGAATAGGCATCGATGCGGCCGTCCTGCAGCATCTTCAGGCCGCTCTGGCCGTCCGGCACGACGATGACGCGCTCGCGCGGCACGCCGGCAGTGAGCGCCAGCTTCTCCTCGGTGCCGCCGCCCGGCGCCCCGATCGTCGCACTCGTGTCCTTGGCGACATCCTCGTAGCTCTTGAAGCCCTTCGGGTTGCCCTTCTTGACCAGCATCGCCTCGGCGTCGCACAGCACCGGCTCCGAATAGACGACCGCCGCGCAACGCTCCGGCTTCATGAACAGGCCAGCGGTGACGACGTCGAAACGGCCGGCCTGCAGGCCAGGGATCATGGCGCCATATTCCGAGATCGAGGCGACGATGTCGTTGACGCCGAGGCGCTTGAAGATTTCACGCGCCACATCGGGCGCCGCACCCGAAACCTTGCCGTCGGCGGCGACCGCCGTATAGGGCGGCTCGTTGGCGATGGCGACGCGGGCGAAGCCCTGTGCCTTGAGCTCTTCGAGCTTGCCTTCATCGGCCGATCCCGCGGTCGCGGCGGCCAGAATCGCGGTCAGTGCAACACCGGCGACGCCGGCCAGAATGCCAAGTTTATTCATTGTTCCCAACTCCTTGTTTCTCTTCTTGGTTTGCCTTGGTTCGAGACGGCGTCGCCGCCCCTAGAGGACGGCGTTGCCGCCTCCGACATGCGGTCAGACGCGATGTCCGGCCGCGATGATCTTCTTCAGGAAGCCTTGCGTGCGCTCCTGCTTGGGATTGCGGAAAATCTCGTCGGGCTTGCCTTCCTCGACGATCTTGCCGCGATCGAAGAACAGCACCCGGTCGGCGAAATCATGGGCAAAACCCATTTCGTGGGTGACCAGCAGCATGGTCATGTCGGTCTCGGAGCAGAGCCGCCACAAGACGTTCAGCACCTCCTCGACCAGCTCCGGATCGAGTGCCGATGTCACCTCGTCGAACAGCATGATCCTGGGCTGCAATGCGAGCGCCCGGGCGATCGCCACGCGCTGCTTCTGCCCACCGGAGAGCTGCGCCGGCATGCTCTTGGCCTTGTCGGCCATGCCGACCATGTCGAGCAGTTCCATCGCACCTTTTTCGGCGGCGGCGCGCGGCATGCCCTTGGTCAGGATCGGCGCCAGGGTGACGTTGTCGATGACGCTCTTGTGCGGAAACAGGTTGAACAGCTGGAAGACCATGCCGATCTTCTGGCGCATTTTTGCCAGATGGCGTTCGTCGGCGGCCAGCAACTGGCCGTTGCGCTCCATGTGGTAAAGCTGCTCGCCGTCGATCTGGATGTGGCCACTATCGATCCGCTCCAGCGTCATCAGGATGCGCAGGATCGTCGTCTTGCCCGAGCCGGATGGGCCGATCAGCGCCAGCTTCTCGCGCGGCATGACCTGCATCGACAGGCCGTCCAGCACCTTGAAGGTGCCGAAGCTTTTCGAAATGGCGTCGATCTTGATGATGGGCGCGGACAATGAATTTCCCCGTTCTGGAGAAGGCCTATGCCCTAACGATGCGGAACGCGCCAAATCATGTCAATCGGGAAAATAAACTCATGACAATGTTTGTGACTCCGCACAATTTCGCGGCAATATCTGCCTAGATCGCCAGCAGGAGATGCTCCGGATCGCCGAGCAGCAACTTGGTGACAACGCTCAGGCCGGCGCGCAGTTCCCCCTCGGTGGTCGAGCCCAGCGAGATACGAACCGCCGGCTGCCAGGGCGCCGCCGAGATGCGGAACGATGTGCCTGGTGCGATCGCCACGCCCTGCAGACGGGCCTGTGAGACGAAACTCTCCTCGGCGCGGTCGCCGGGCAGCTGCAGCCACAGATGCAATCCGTCGCGATGAACGCGGTAGTCGACGCCGGCGAGCACTTGCGCCGCGATCTCCTGCCGCCGCCGCAGCGCCGCACGCTGCCAGCGGACGAGCTCCATCGCCGTGCCGTCGGTCACCCATTTGGTTGCGATCTCCGCCACCAGCGGCGTCGCCATCCAGTTCGAGACGAGATGCCGGTTCGCGACGGCGGCGACATAACGGTCGGGCGCCGCGAGATAACCGATGCGCAGGCCCGGCACCACGATCTTGGTGAAGGAGGTGACATAGAGCGTGCGCTCGGGCGCGAAGACAGCGACCGGCGGCGGCCGGCCCTCGACCAGCGGGCCGAGCACGTCGTTCTCGATGATGGCGATGTCGTGCTTGCGCGCCACCGCGGCGATCTCAGCCCGCCGCGCGGCGTCCATCAGCGTCGCGGTCGGGTTGATCACCGAAGGCTGCACGAACACGGCCCGGATGTCGGACAGCCGGCACGCCTCGTCGAGCGCCTCCGGGATCAGGCCGTTGTCGTCGATCGGCAGGCCCTCGAGGTTGAAACCGAGATAGCGCGCCAGCGGGATCAGCGTGTGGTGGCCGATCGCCTCGGTGGCGACGGTCGAACCGGGCGGCGCCACGCTCATCAGCGCCACCGTCATCCCGGCCGTCGCGCCGTTGGTCAGGCTGACATTCTGCGCGGACACGTCGAGACCGCACAGCCGCAGCCATTCGACCGCCACCGCGCGGTGGCGCGGGAACACCATGTTCGGCCGGAACGACAGCGCCGAGCTCGACGGCAGGGTTTCGGCAAGCCAGCCCAGCGCCTGTTTCAGCCGCTCCAGATGCATCGGCTCGCACACCGGCTTCAGAATGGAAAGGTCGATGACCTCGCCAAGGCGCTCCGGCAGATAGGGTGGCTCCGGCTCGCGGCGCTGCGTCTGCACGAAGCTGCCGCGGCCGATCTCGCCGGAGACCAGGCCCCGGCGGATCAGTTCCTCATAGGCGCGGCTGACCGTCTGCACCGAGAGCTTCAGGTCGTCGGCCAACCGGCGATGTGTCGGCAGCCGCGCGCCGTTGGCCAGCCGCCCGTCATGGATGGCGCGCGCGAACTGGTCGGCAAGCGACTGATAGGCCGGCCGCCGGATGAGCGCGGGATCTGGACGCCACAATGTCATGACTTATTAGAGATCGAAATCAGTGCAATTGACAATCGAAATAATGCGCCGTCATGGTGTCTGGGACGAAAAAGTGGACGCTCATGGCCGCACCGAAACTCGATCCGATCGACCTCAAAATCCTTGATGCGGTCCAGCGCGACGGGCGCATCACCAAGCTGGCGCTCGCCGACAAGGTTGGCCTGTCGCCGACGCCATGCTGGATGCGGCTGCGAAAGCTGGAGAAGGCCGGCATCGTCTCCGGCTATCACGCCAAGGTCGCGATGCGCGCCGTCGCCCCGGTCGCAACCGTACTGATGGAGGTGACGCTGGCCAGCCACCGCCAAGCCGATTTCGACCGTTTCGAGCGCGTCATCCGCGACGTCCCCGAGATCGTCGCCTGCTGGTCGGTGGGCGGCGGTGTCGACTATCTGCTGAAAGTGATGGCGCGCGACATCGACGCCTATCAGCGGCTTGTCGACGCCCTGCTGGAACGCGAGATCGGCATCGACCGTTATTTCACCTACATCGTCACCAAGACGGTGAAGGAGGAGGTCGCCTTGCCGGTGGCCGATCTGTTGCCGATGTCATCGTAACGCTAGAGAGATCGTCTGCCCGGGCAGCCCAATAGAGACAATCTCTCTACGCGCGAGCACCCAAACAGCCTCTCTGTCTGCTCCACGCGGATAGTCTTCCCGTATCACCCCGAACCGGGAGACCCGAACATGTCCGCGCATTTTGCCCGCCCACTACGCCACGAAGCGCTTGACCGCCTCGCCGACCGCCGGCTGCTGCGCGAACTCGCCTATGTCGACGGCCACTGGACGGCGAGTGAGGCCGCCGAGAGCTTCGAGGTGACCGATCCTGCCACAGGCGCCACTGTCGCCTTCGTCGCCGCGCTCGATATCCAGCAGACGAGCAAGGCGATCGACGCGGCGTCCCGTGCCTTTCCCGCCTGGCGCGCGGCTCTGCCGCAGGAACGCTCAAGAATTTTGCGAAAATGGTTCGACCTGATCATCGCCGCCAAAGATGATCTGGCGCTGTTGATGACGCTCGAACAGGGCAAGCCGCTCAGGGAAGCGCGGGGCGAGATCGACTACGCCGCCTCCTTCGTCGAGTGGTATGCCGAGGAGGCAAAACGCCTCAACGCCGAAAGCGTCACCAGCCATTTGCCAAACGCCGAGATGATGGTGCGGCGCGAACCACTCGGCGTCGTCGGTGTCGTCACGCCGTGGAATTTTCCCGTGGCCATGCTGACCCGCAAGGCGGCGGCAGCGCTTGCCGCCGGCTGCACCATCGTCGCGCATCCTTCGTCGGAGACGCCGCTGTCGGCACTGGCGCTGGCCGAACTCGGCGAACGCGCCGGCCTGCCGGCAGGCGTCTTCAACATCGTCACCGGCAAGGCTTCGACCATCGTCGGGCGGATGTCCGAGGACCCGCGCATTCGCGCCATGAGCTTCACCGGCTCGACCGAAATCGGCAGGCTGATCGCCGCGCAGAGCGCGCCGACGATGAAGCGGCTGGTGATGGAGCTTGGCGGCCATGCCCCGCTGATCGTCTTTGCCGATGCCGATCTCGACAAGGCTGTGACCATAGCCGTCGATGCCAAATTCGCCACGTCCGGGCAGGATTGCCTCGCCGCCAACCGCATCTATGTGCAGCGGCCGCTTTACGATCGATTCTGTGCTGCCTTCGCCAGACGTATCGAGACGTTGCGGACCGGCAATGGCCTGGCTGATGACACCGACATCGGGCCGTTGATGCACGAGCGCGGCGTCAAGAAGGTCGAGGAGCAGGTCGCCGATGCGCTGGCTGGTGGCGCGCGCTGCCTCACCGGCGGCAAGCGACATCCGGCCGGGCCGCTATTCTATCAGCCGACCTTGCTCGCCGATGTTGCCGATGACGCGCTCATCATGCGCGAGGAAACCTTTGGTCCGGTCGCCGCCGTGACGCCCTTCGACAGCGAAGACGAAGTCATCACCCGCGCCAACGCCACCGAATACGGCCTCGTCGCCTATGTCGTCACCGAGAACGGCGGCCGCCAATTGCGCATGGGCCGCGCGCTCGACTACGGTATGGTCGCCATCAACCGCGTCAAGATCACCGGCGCGCCGATCCCGTTCGGCGGCGTCAAACAGTCCGGCACCGGCCGAGAGGGCTCGCGCCACGGGCTCGAAGCCTTTACCGATCTTAAATATCTCTGCCTGGACGTGGCCTAGAGATCAGAATTTCCTTCAAGGAGTAGAAAAAATGCTCGACCAGTCCAATGAACTTGCCGCCTGGGACCGCGACCACTTCTTCCATCCCTCGACCCATATGGGCACGCACGCGCGCGGTGAATCGCCGACCCGCGTCATGGCCGGTGGTGAAGGCGTCACCGTCTGGGACAATAATGGCCGCAAGAGCATCGATGCCTTCGCCGGGCTTTATTGCGTCAATGTCGGCTATGGCCGCCAGAAGATCGCCGACGCCATCGCCGCGCAAGCCAAGAACCTCGCCTATTACCACGCCTATGTCGGCCACGGCACCGAGGCGTCGATCACGCTTGCCAAGATGATCATCGACCGGGCGCCGCAAGGCATGTCGAGGGTCTATTTCGGCCTTTCCGGTTCCGACGCCAACGAAACCAACATCAAGCTGATCTGGTACTACAACAATGTGCTTGGCCGGCCGGAGAAGAAGAAGATCATCTCGCGCTGGCGCGGCTATCACGGCTCCGGCGTCATGACCGGATCGCTGACCGGGCTCGACCTGTTCCACAACGCCTTCGACCTGCCGCGCGCGCCGATCCTGCACACCGAGGCGCCCTATTATTTCCGCCGCGCCGACCGTTCGACGAGCGAGGAACAGTTCTCGCAATACTGCGCCGACAAGCTCGAAGAGATGATCCTCGCCGAAGGCCCGGACACGGTCGCCGCCTTTATCGGAGAGCCGATCCTCGGCACTGGCGGCATCGTGCCGCCGCCCGCTCTCTATTGGGAAAAGATTCAAGGCGTGCTGAAGAAATACGATGTGCTGCTGGTCGCCGACGAAGTGGTGACCGGATTCGGCCGGCTGGGCACCATGTTCGGGTCCGACCATTACGGCATCAAGCCCGACCTGATCACCATCGCCAAGGGCCTAACCTCGGCCTATGCGCCGCTGTCGGGCGTTATCGTCTCGGACAAGGTCTGGCAGGTACTGGTGCAGGGTTCCGACAAGCTCGGCAGCATAGGCCACGGCTGGACCTATTCGGCGCATCCGATCTGCGTTGCCGCCGGGGTGGCCAACCTGGAACTGATCGACGAGATGGACCTCGTGACCAACGCCGGCGAGACCGGCGCCTATTTCCGCGCCGAACTGGCGAAAGCCATCGGCGGCCACAAAAACGTCGGCGAGGTGCGCGGCGACGGCATGCTGGCGGCGGTCGAATTCGTCGCCGACCGGGACGACCGCGCGTTCTTCGACGCCTCGCAGAAGATCGGGCCGCAGGTCGCGACCGCCCTTGCCGAGCGCGGCGTCATCGGTCGCGCCATGCCGCAGGGCGACATTCTCGGCTTCGCGCCGCCGCTGTGCCTGACCCGCGAAGAGGCCGACATCGTTGTCTCCAAGACGGCTGATGCGGTGAAAAGCGTGTTTGCCAACATCTGAAGACTGACATGAACGCCATGACCAAAACCATCCCCGCCACCATGGCCGCCGTGCAGTTGATCGGTCACGGCGGGCCGGAAAAGCTCGTCTACCGCACCGATGTGAAAGTGCCCTCGCCCGCGCCGGGCGAGGTGCTGGTCAAGGTCACCGCTTGCGGCATGAACAACACCGATGTCTGGGTGCGCCAAGGCGCCTATGGCACGGAGGAGGATGCTGCCGCGGTGTCGACCTGGCCGCGTCAGGGCAACACGCTGACCTTCCCGCGCATCCAGGGCACCGACACGGTCGGCAACATCGTTGCCGTCGGCGATGGTGTTGCTTCTGCCCGCATTAGCGAGCGGGTGATGGTCGATTTCTCCATCTACAACCGCGACGATGATTCACTCGCCGATATCGACTATATGGGCCACGGCCGCGACGGCGGTTATGCCGAGTACCAGACCGTGTCGGCCGAGAATGCCCATGTCGTCGATACCGATCTGAGCGATGTCGAACTCGCCACCTTCTGTTGCGCTTATCTCACCGGCGAACAGATGCTGGAACGCGCCGCATTGAAGGCCGGCGAGCGGGTGCTGGTCACCGGCGCGTCGGGCGGAGTCGGCTCCGGCATCGTACAGTTGGCGCGGGCGCGCGGCGCCATTCCCTATGCGGTTGTCGGCAAGGGCAAGGAACAGGCGGTGCTCGACATCGGCGCAGAGGCGGTGATCGCCCGTGGCGCCGCTGATCTGCTCGCCGCCGTGAACGCGGCGACCGGCGGCCAGCCGATCGACGTGGTTGCCGACCTTGTAGGCGGTGCCATGTTCAATGACCTGTTGCGCATCCTCAGGCCCGAAGGCCGCTACACGACCGCAGGAGCGATTGCCGGCCCGGTCGTGCAGCTCGATCTGCGCACCATGTACCTGAAACAACTTCAACTGCATGGTTCGAGCCAGGGCACGCGAAAGGATTTCCGCCGCATCGTCCGCTACATCGAGGAGAAGAAGATCCGGCCGCTGGTCGGCGGCGTCTACAGGCTGTCCGATTTCCATCGCGCCCAGGCGGATTTCATCGCCAAGGATTTTGTCGGCAAGCTGGTGGTCGTTCCGGATGCCGTTTCAGATCTCGCTGCAAGCCGCTGACCATGACTATTGAGGCTTGGCATGTTCGCCGATACCGAGCGATATGACCTTGCGGCGCCGCAACTCCTCGTTCCGATGCCCATTCAGCCCTGTGAACCGACCTGCTTGGTGGCGGCTTCGAGCGACCTTTCAAACGCGTCGACCATCTGATCGACCTGGGGCTCGGTGATGATCAGCGGCGGGCAGAAAGCCAGCGCGTCGCCCATGTTGCGCGAGATGACGCCGTTCTGCTGCATAAAGCCGTTGACGAGCCCGCCCAGCGCGCCGGCCGTCTCCCACGGCGTCTTGTTGGCCTTGTCGCCGACCAGTTCGACCGCCGCGATCAGGCCGACGCCGCGTACCTCGCCGACAAGCGGATGCGAAGCGAGGGTGCGCAACCGCTTCTGCATATGCGCGCCGACCGTGCGCGCATTGCCGACGAGGTCGCGCTCCTCGATCAGCTTCAGGTTCTCGAACGCGACCGCCGCCGCAACGGGATGGCCGCCGCCGGTGAAGCCGTGACCGAACGTGCCGATGCGGTTGCTTTCGTCGGCAATCGGCTCGAAAACCTTTTCGTTGATCAGCAGCGCCGAGATCGGCAGATAGGACGAGGATATCTGCTTCGACATGACCATGATGTCGGGCCTGATGCCGAAGGTCTGCGAGCCGAACATCTCGCCGGTTCGGCCAAAACCGCAGATGACCTCGTCGGCGACGAGCAGGACGTCGTATTTCGACAGGACCGCCTGGATCTTCTCCCAGTAGCCGGCCGGCGGCACGATGACGCCGCCAGCGCCCATGATCGGCTCGCCGAAAAAGGCGGCAATGGTTTCCGGGCCCTCGGCCAGGATCAGCTTTTCCAGATCGTCGGCAAGCCGGCTCGAAAACTGCTCATCACTCTCGCCCGGCAGCGCCTCGCGCCAGTGGTGCGGCGTCGACGTGTGCAGCACATTGGCGATCGGCAGGTCGAACGAAAGATGATTGTTGGGCAGTCCGGTCAGGCTCGCCGCAGCGATGGTGACGCCGTGATAGCCGCGATTGCGGCTGATGATTTTCTTGCGTGCCGGCTGGCCGAGCGCATTCGACCGGTACCAGATCATCTTGATGGCCGTATCGTTAGCCTCGGAGCCGGAATTGGTGAAATACGCCTTGCTCATCGGCACCGGCGCCATCTGCACCAGTCTCTCGGCAAGGTCGATCAGCGGCGAATGCGATTTGGAGCCGAAGTCGTGATAGTAGGGCAGCTTCGACATCTGGCGCACCGCTGCATCGACCAGCCGCTTCTCGGAAAAACCGACCGCGACGCTCCAAAGCCCGGCCATCGCCTCGATGTAGCGATTGCCGGCCAGATCCTCGACATAGATGCCGTCGCCCTTCTCGATGACAAGCGGCCCTGCCTCCTGATGCTTGCGGGCATTGGTGTAGCCGTGCATGTGGTAGCTGATGTCGCGGGCTTCGGGAGAATTCGGTCGGGCGTCCATGCTGGTTCCTGTCCTGTATGCCGGGACGTGGATCCTGCCGCCGTTCGGCGCGCATCGGCAGGTTCCCTCTTGCATTGATGCTGTTTGATGCATCTGTTTCCTGTAACGGTGTCAAGCCATTTCGGAAGGCTGGCGGATGGACGCAGACATATGCAGAATTTAGGCTTCGAGCCCTGGAACGCGCGGGCCTGCGCGAAGTTGTCTGCGCGCCGCCGGGACATGATCCTCGAACGGCTCACCAGCAGGCACAACAACAAGGCTGAGGTGGCCTGATCATGGACCATGTCGACTGCATCGTCGCCGGCGCCGGCGTCGTTGGCCTGGCGATCGCACGAGGCATGGCGCGCCGCGGCATTGACACCCTGATCCTCGAGGCCGAGAACGCCATCGGCACCGGGATCAGTTCGCGCAATTCCGAGGTCATCCATGCCGGCATCTACTATCCGGCCGGATCGCTGAAGGCCCGGTACTGCGTGGCAGGCCGGGAGAAGCTCTACCGTTATTGCGGGGAGCGGGCGCTCCCGCATGCGCGCTGCGGCAAGCTCATCGTCGCTACGGATGCCGAACAGGAGCCGGTGCTCGCTTCCATCCGGGCCAATGCGTCCGCTTGCGGTGCGGGCGACCTGACGCCCTTGACCGCGGCAGAGGCGCGCAGGCTGGAGCCCAGGCTGCGGTGCACGGCAGCCCTGCTGTCTCCCGCCACCGGCATCATCGACAGCCACGCCCTGATGCTTGCGCTGCTGGGCGATGCCGAGGAACACGGAGCGGCGCTCAGCCTCAACACCCGCATCGTCGCCGGCCGTATCGAGGACGGGCGGGCCGAAGGGAGCCGCATCGTGCTCGACACGATCGACGGCACCAGCGGCGAGCGCTTTGAAATCGCCACCACGCGCTTCGTCAACGCTGGCGGGCTTGGCGCCACGGCACTTGCCGGCACGCTTGACGGGCTCGATCCGCAATTCGTGCCAAGACTTCGCTATGCCAAGGGCAACTATTTTTCGGTCGCCGGCCGGGCGCCCTTCTCCCGGCTGGTCTATCCCGTGCCCGAACCCGGCGGGCTCGGTGTGCATCTGACGCTCGATCTCGATGGCGTCGCCCGTTTCGGACCGGATGTCGAATGGACGGATCAACTCGACTATCGCGTCGATCCGGCTCGCGGCGAACGCTTCTACAACGAGATCCGCAGATACTGGCCGGACCTGGCCGATGGCAGCCTGCAGCCGGCCTATAGCGGCATCCGGCCAAAACTCTCCGGTCCCGGCGAAGCCAATGCCGACTTCGTCATCCAGGACACGGCGGTGCACGGCGTGGAGGGCCTGGTCAATCTGTTCGGCATCGAGAGCCCTGGCCTGACGTCAAGCCTGGCGATCGCCGACCACGTTGTGCAGCGCCTCGCGCCGAAGGCAAGCTAATCGAGGCGACACCGAGCGAGCCCGCCCGCTGCTAGGAGCGCAGCCAAAAACGCCCGTAAGCCATCCGTGAGCCGGGGTCGCAGAACCTCGGCCCGTCGATCACAGCCGACGACCGGAGGCTTCGAGTTCCCCGGAACCGTCGACTCCATGACGGGGATCTAGATGGCTACTCAAGCACTTCGCAGAGCCGGCAGCACGCTTTCGTCGATGCGGACATCGCGGGAGGCGTACCAGAAGCCCAGCCTTGGCATTGTAGACCGCCCGAGGCAACCAAGCGACAGGGTACCATCGATATGAAGGACCGTTTCGAAGCCATACCGAATCCAAGCTGCCGGTTCGAGATCTGGGACAATGAGAGCGGCGAGCCCGTCGTTCGTCACGGTCGGCTGCTAACCTTCGCCTCGGCAAAGTCGGCGGCGAGGATCACCGGCTTCCTCAACGACAGCCGCAACCTCCACCGCGCCGGCGCCGCCGAATGGCGTGTCGCGGACCGCGATGTCGGCTTGCGAGGATGATCGCCGAGCTGCTCTACCTCGCAATGCCTTTGCGCGATCAAAAGGACACGCGCGGGCAAAGGCGTGAATCCGGTGCGGTTTTGGATTCGAAATTCCTGGGCGCCGATGCTGTCGATGGAGCAGGAGCTTCAAGCTCGCATATGACGCATCAATGCGCCGTCTGCGAATGGTCGCCACCCGGCTGCGAAATGCCGCCCAGCGCTTCGCCGGCCCAGGCTGCCTCGCCATTCGTGGCGAGATCGCCGAGCGAGACAATGCCAACCAACCGCCGGTCGCGGCTGATCACCGGCAGCCGCCGCAGTTTGAGATTGCCCAGGTGCTGAAGGACATCGTCGACTTCCTGGTCGTCAAAGCAGCATCGTACCTCAGCACTCATAACGTCCCTGATCCTGGTGTCCGGGCCTTTGCCCTCCGCGATCCCACGGACGGCAATGTCGCGGTCCGTGATCATCCCGACCAGCCGGTCATTCTCACCGACGGGCAGAACACCGGCGTCAAGATCGGCCATGGCTCGTGCGGCATCCTGCAGGGATTGGTCCGGGCTGGCGACCTGAACATTCTGTGTCATGCACTCGCTGATTCTCATGATTTTCTCCTCGAGGTGCAGCGCCCCGCCGATCCTGTGATCAAAGGTGTGATCCAGGAAGAATGAACGCCTGTCGGAATCGTTCCATCTTTCCACCGCGCGCGACGGGTCCGGACAGAGCCTCCATTAATGTGACGGGCCGGGCAATGTGATGGACCGGGAACCATAATCCGGCACAATGGTTGAGTGGTCACCGAGTGGTCCTCCTCGAGAAAACGGAAGGAAAGATCATGCGCATGTTGACGACAATCGCCGCCCTTTCGGGATTGGCCCTCGCGCAGCCGATCCACGCTCAGCCCACCGACCCGCAGCTTCCCCAAATCGCACCCCCGGCCCCGGAAGCCCTGCCCGATCCAACCCTGCCCGACCTACCGCAGCCTGACCAAGCGCCGCCTGACCAGGCCCTGCCAGATCAAGGTTTCACCGACCAGAACTTTACCGGCATTGCGATTGTCGCCCTCGAAGATTTGCCTTCGGAACTCAAAACACAAGCCGAGGCCGTGATCACCGAGACCAGCGTTGAAGATTTGCTTACCCTGCAGAGCTCGATCGATGCGTCGCCACAGGCAGCATCGGCACTGGCGGCGAACGGGCTTGATTCCTCGCAGGTTGTCGCTGCCAACATCGACGGCGACGGCATGCTGACACTGATCATCCAGACGACGACTTGATCGGCAGTCCGGGACCTGATCGGCGGTCCGGGCATGGCGGACCGGAGCACTCGGCTTCGGTCGTGAAAAACGCAGTACAGCGGAGCACCGTCATGGTCGAAGCCGCAGTTCGCAACTTCACCCTCAACTTCGGGCCGCAGCATCCCTCTGCCCACGGCGTCCTGCGGCTGGTGCTGGAACTGGACGGCGAGATCGTCGACCGCGCCGATCCCCATATCGGCCTGCTCCACCGCGGCACGGAAAAACTCATCGAGTACAAGAACTATCTGCAGGCCCTGCCCTATTTCGACCGGCTCGACTATGTCGCGCCGATGAACCAGGAGCATGCGTTCTGCCTCGCCGCCGAGAAGCTGCTCGAAATATCAGCTCCTAGGCGCGGACAGCTCATCCGTGTCCTCTTTTGCGAAATCGGCCGGCTTTTGTCGCATCTCCTCAACGTCACGACACAGGCCATGGATATCGGCGCGCTGACCCCGCCGCTCTGGGGTTTCGCCGAGCGCGAGAAGCTGATGGTCTTCTACGAGCGCGCCTCCGGCGCCCGCATGCATGCGAATTATTTCAGGGTCGGCGGCGTGCACCAGGACCTGCCTCCGAAGCTCCTGGACGACATCTGGGATTTCTGCGATCCGTTCCTCAAGGTCTGCGACAACATCGAGGGTCTGCTGACCGACAATCGCATCTTCAAGCAACGCAATGTCGACGTCGGCGCGATCGGGCTGGACGACGCCTGGGCCTGGGGCTTCTCTGGCCCCATGGTGCGCGGATCGGGCGCGGCATGGGATTTGCGCAAGGCGCAGCCATATGAATGTTACCCCGAGATGGATTTCGACATTCCCGTCGGCAAGAACGGCGACTGCTATGACCGCTATCTCGTCCGCATGGAGGAAATGCGCCAGTCGGTGCGGATCATGAAGCAATGTCTGGAGAAATTGCGGTCGCCGGAAGGCGGGGGGCCGGTCGCCATCCCGAACCAGAAGATCACGCCGCCGCCACGGGCGACGATGAAGCGCTCGATGGAAGCGACCATTCACCATTTCAAACTCTACACCGAAGGACACCGCGTGCCCGCCGGAGAAGTCTACGCCGCAGTGGAGGCGCCGAAGGGCGAATTCGGCGTCTATCTGGTTTCAAACGGCGGCAATACTCCATATCGATGCAAGATCCGCGCGCCGTCCTTTGCCCATCTGCAGGCGATGGATTTTCTGTCGAGGGGGCACATGATCGCCGATGTCGCCGCGATCATCGGGTCGCTCGATATCGTGTTCGGCGAGATCGACCGCTGACGAGGTGACCATGGAGAACGAGCGCAAGGCAATCCGCGTCAGACTCAGTGGAAGGGTGCAAGGCGTCTCGTTTCGCGTGTGGACGCGGATCGAGGCCGAGAAGCTCGGCCTGTCCGGATGGGTTCGCAACGAGGATGACGGATCCGTAACGGCACTGATCGTCGGCGCCGAGGGCGCGGTTTCGACGATGATGGACCGGCTCTGGAAAGGGCCGAACGGGGCGTCGGTCTCCGGCGTGACATCCCAAGACGTCGACCCCGGCCAGGTGCCGACCGGATTCAGGATCATTGGCTAGAAAGCGGCACCGGTTTTGGGAAAATCCGATGCTCAACCAAAAGCCACGCTTCCGCTGCTCTTGCCTTCCGGCGGCCAGCGCCGTTGGGACCAATCAGCCAATGACAAACGATGATGGGATTCGGCCAATGGAAGTCACGGGAGCAGATGGCTTTTCGCTCAGCTCGGCGAGAAAGCATCTCAGGTCGGCTTTGGGCTGCCGATAACGGTTCGATGTATGCTCTTGCTCTAGCCACTGACTATGATGGCACACTCGCGGAAAACGGGATCGTTTCCGGTGCGACCCGTGCCGCGCTCGGCCGGTTGAAGGAAACCGGCCGCAAGTTGATAATGGTGACCGGTCGCGAGCTTGCCGACCTCGAATCCGTTTTCCCGGAGCTTGGCATTTTCGATAAGGTCGTCGCCGAAAACGGAGCGCTCGTCTATACGCCGGCTTCGAAGAAAGTGCGGATCCTGGCGCCTGCCCCTCCTGCGGAATTCGTCGACAGGCTGATGATGCGCAAGGTCGCGCCCCTGTCGATGGGACGTTCCGTCGTCGCCACCAGGGAGCCCAACGAGACCATCGTGCTGGAAGTGATCAAGGACCTTGGCCTGGAGCTGGAGATCATCTTCAACAAGGGTGCCGTCATGGTGCTGCCAAGCGGGGTCAACAAGGCAACCGGTCTGGCGGCTGCCCTGGAGGATCTGGAATTGTCCGCCCACAACGTCGTCGGCATCGGCGATGCGGAGAACGACCATGCCTTTCTGCGCGCCGTCGGCGTCGGAGTTGCAGTTGCCAATGCACTGCCAAAGGTAAGGGAGACGGCGGACCACGTGACGAATGGTGCCCGCGGCGCGGGCGTCAGGGAGTTGATCGAGGCCCTCATCTCGCAGGACGCCGCCTTCCTGGACACGGCGCGGCACCGCATCGAAATTGGCGCGGACGACGGATCGGGCGCAGTGATGCATCTTTCACCGCGCGGCGGCAGTGTCCTGCTGGCCGGCACGTCGGGGATCGGAAAATCCACCCTCGCCACCGCTCTGACCGAACGCTTCGTCGAGCAAGGCTTCCAGTTTTGCGTGCTCGACCCGGAGGGCGACTACGAGGAGCTGGAGGACGTGCTGGTGGTTGGCGACGCAAAAAGCCCGCCGAGCTCGCGCGAAATCTTCGACCTTTTATCCAAGCCGTCCAACAACGTCGCCGTCAACATGCTCGGGATCAAGACCAGGGCTCCGAACTCAGGTTAACGCGCTTTCGCTGTTGTCGATTGGCTGATTCCATGGGCGCTCATTGATTCGGAGCGCCCGCCATGACCATTGCTGCCCTCGAGGGGTTCGAGAAGCCGCGCCTGAAGGCGCTTCTGGACCATTTTGCCGCCATAGAGGACCCGCGCGAGCCGTGGCGAGTCGCCCATCCGCTGAGCGAAGTGCTGTTCCTGGTCGTCTGCGGCACGATCTGCGATTGCGACGACTACGATCTGATCGCCGACTGGGGAAAGGCC
>NZ_VLKT01000036.1 GCF_007830515.1 Mesorhizobium tianshanense | reverse complement strand
GCTAGAGGTCCGTCAATCCGTCAATCGGGCGGCGTGACAGTTAGAAATTCTCGCGGCGCTCAGTGCTTCAGATAAGCTGCGGCCCGATCACGGCGTGTTTAGCTCCGCAGGCTGCTGGACGGTTCCTAATAGCGCTATGCTGACTGCCTCCGCCGTCGAATAAGCTCCAGAGTACGGCCCATCTCGTTAGATTGTATCATTAGTGCCTCGTCTCCCCCCAACCCGGGTTTCGACCCTATGAAGTCCGGTCTTGAGGCGAGAGCGATATGCATTGATATACGCGTCGATTGGTCGGTTTCATTCGCCGAGCCGCCCAAAAATGCGCCCATACCATGCGCCTTGCAATATAGGACGGCCTCCATGGAGTTGTTGACTCCACCGAGATCCGGCATTTTGATCTGAACGTAGTCAGACGCTTCCTGATCGGCAAAAAGGCGTATGTCATCGATGCTATTGCACCAATCGTCGGCAATAATACCTGCGTTAACACCAGCTTTTCGAAGCGCGCATCTCAATTTCCGCAAGCTGTCGATCTGTGCCTTTTGGCTCTCTTCTAGTACCGGCGACTCTATCAGCAACGGCAATGGACCTGCTGCCGTGGTCGCTCTGCCGATTAGGGTCGCAATCTCCGCCGTGTCCCCTGAGAATAGTTCTCCAAGTACGCCATAGAAGTCGAAATGAAGGGCAGGTGTATACGCCGCGCCACCAATCGCTTTCACGCGTGATGAGAGGTGACGAATATGCTCAAGCAACTTCTCACCGTCTCGACCAAGCTGTTCGACATCCGTGAAATACGTGTGCGGAAGGATGGCAGGCTGCTTCAAAATCATCCGGTCAAGTTGTCGAGCATCATCAGGTTCGCAACTGACGGAGATGGGAATAGGAGTTGTGGAGAGGGTTGTGTCGTACTCACGTGCGAGGACTTCGGCCATCGTCTCTCGGTTAGTCAATGCAACGGCATGCAAGATCGCTTGTGTTAATCCGTAACGCAATGCGACATGCAACCTGTGACCCTGGTAGACGAAGTTATCCAACTCCTGAGCCAGGGAGCGGAAATCAGAAACGTCGCGGCCACACAAGCGGCCTGCAACCTCACCCTCGAGCATGGGCAAGTTTTCATGGCCCCGAAGAACGGGGTCCCTTCCTGAGACCCCCGCGAAAACAACGTCACAGCAATCTCCAAATCCTACTTGCCCGTCGTCGAGAACCAACATGACCGAAATAGCATCGGCGGGCTCTACAATTTTCGTGAAGCCGGGTGTCTGCGGCTCACCGTCGTAAATGAAGCCGTCTGAGGTAACTCCAGATCTAAGAGCGGCGAAATCAATGTGGAAGTAACCCGATCGGCCAACGGAGCAGACGACTCGATCTATTTTCATCATAAAGCCTTTATCGGATCGTCGCGCAGAGTGTGGTCTCCGCGTCACTAGGCGTCAAAATTCGCTTTGACCGCATCGTATGCTGCTTCAGATTTCGGCTGGATCGTTGTCCACTGTGAATTGAACCCGATCGCCTGCCCATACTGCCTCCGAAAAGCAGATGGGACTGCCAGCCTCGTCAACGTCAACCTTTTGGGTACACAGTACCCATCGAGAGCGCGGCTGTTGTAGCGCCCTGGCCTCGGTGTCGGTTGGTGGTCGAGTGGTGATGATAGTGTTGAGGCGAGTATAGTCATGAATTCCGTAGGATTGGAGAACCGGGCTTATAGATCCCTCTTCGATGCGTTTTTGGGCAAATCCAGGAAAGCGAAGCGAGGGGTAATACATCTGTCCATAAGAAATAATTGTTTCGTTCGCGAGGGAGAGCGTTTCGACCACAACGACCAAGTCGCCCGGTGTGATCTTCAGGCGCTCTGCAACCAGGTCCGACGCTGGGATCTCCTCTACACGCTTTGTTATCCTACTGGGGTCTACACCCTGACGTTTCAGATTCTCGGAATAACGCGTACGCTTTGAAATCTCGTAGTTGATTATTCCCTCATGGACAAAAGTGCCCCGGCCCTGCTCTATCCGAACCAGTCCGTCATCCTCAAGCATCGACATCGCACGCCGCACCGTGGTGCGGCTGACATCGAAGCGGGAAGCGAGTTCTGGCTCCGTCGGGAGGCGTGAGCCAGGTTCGAGTCCCTGAGCAGCGATTTCATCGGCGATTTGGTCACCGATTTGCCGCCAAAGTGCTTCTCCTGATTTTCGCTCAAGCACCGTTGATACACTCCCTATCTGTGCTGAATCGTGATTTCGACAAAACGGTCCGAACTCACGTTGACGTCGATGCGTCCAATCGGTCACGAAGCCAATCTCCAACTAAAGTGACCGACAACGCCGTGAGGAAAATTACTAATCCAGGGGCAACCGCGGTCCACCATGCTGTGGTCATAAACTCTCGTCCATTGCCGATCATCAGACCGAGACTTGTTAGAGGGGGTTGTATCCCGAGACCAAGAAAACTCAATCCACTCTCAAGAATGATAATTCCAGGAAGGTTGAGAGTAATCTGCACGAGCAATGACCCAGCAATGTTCGGAAGAACATGCATCCCATATATACGGACTGGGTGGAAACCCAGGTTCCGCAACGCTTCGACGTAACCTAACTCCTTTGCCGAGAGAACAAGCCCTCGCACGAGTCGCGCATAAACCTCCCATCCGTAAAGCCCGAGCAGGGTAACAAAGAGGAGTATGCTATTGCCGAAGAAAGCCAAAGCGGCCAGGGCAAATATCATGAAGGGAATGGCCGCTTGGAAATCGATCAATGCGGACAGAGCCTCGTCGCAGACACCGCGAAAATGTGCGGCCAGGAAACCGAGCAGCGTGCCGAAGCCGGCTCCAATCAAGGTTCCGGCAATAGCGATAATCAGGCTGAAGCGCAAGGAAAACACAAGCCGGCTGAAGACGTCCCGCCCCAATTCATCCGTCCCTAGATAATGCCCTTGAGGACCGCCAAGAAAGGATGGTGGCTTCAGGCGATACAGCAAGTTCTGGTCATTATATCCATATGGCGCGAGCACATTCGCGAACACGGCACACAGGGCTGCTATCAGTAGAAAGCCCATGGCCGACGATATTAGAACGCTCGGTATCCGAAAGTTTCGAGGTGCTTTAGCGGTCGGAGTAATGGAGCTAACGACGGCTTGGTTGCTCATCTCGACTTTCCTTCCGTGGAAGAGCCGATCCTAGGATCGAGCCAGCCATAAAGAAGATCGACCAAAAGGTTGGCCGCTACCATTGTCAGCGCCGCAAGGAAGACGATGGTCTGTACGACCGCCACCTCGCGAGCCGCTACTGCCGTAACAGTTAGCCGGCCTATTCCCGGCCACGCGAAAACGGTTTCGACAATAACTGCCCCACTTAGGAGCTGTCCAACAATCAGTCCAATAATCGTAACGATCGGGATCGCGGCGTTTGGCAAGGCGTATCCGAGAATTCGCCAAGACAATGGCAGACCATTCGCGACTGCAGTTCTCATGAACGGTTTTGAAAGCACATCCAGCATGGACGCCCGTGTGAATCGGGCGATGGTGGCCGCATTCCACAGGCCTATCGTGCACGCGGGCATCAGCAGATGCGCCCAGGTTGCGCTGCCTGAACTTGGAAGCCATCGCAGTGACATCGAAAACAGCAAGATAAGCAAAATTCCGAAAAAGAAAGTTGGAATGCTGTGGCCAAGAACAGCGAAAGAAATAACCGCGCGGTCTATGGCGCTATTTCGCTTCATGGCCGCCGCAATTCCAGCGGGCAACCCGACAAGAAGTGCCACAATCAATCCCGCAAAGCCAAGTGTCGCGGTTGCCGGAATACGCTCCGTCACCACCTCGAGAGCAGGCCGTCCGTCGCGAAATGAAGTGCCGAAATCTCCGCGAAGAACGCTACTAATGTAGCTGACATACTGAACATATATCGGGGCATCCAGGCCCCACCTCGCACGATATTGCTCAATGACGTTTGCCGGCGTCTCTTCGGGCAGCAGCATTTTGATGGGGTCTCCGGCGAGGCGGAGCATTACAAAGACAAACGTGACCACCAGTATGAGGGTCAGCAACGCCCTGAGAGTCCTTGCTATCAAGAATCGGACGTTCATTGGGAACCTCCATTCTCTGACAATCCAGTCATATGGCAGGCCACTGTGTGATCTCCGCCCGCATCGGCCAAGGCTGGTTCCACCTGGCGGCAGATATCGTGCACTAAAGGACAGCGTGTTTGGAATCGGCAGCCCGACGGCGGAGAGGCCGGATCGGGCAGTTCGCCTTCGATGAGGGGAGTTCGTGAAGAATGTCGGTTTCGGGAATCAATTGCTGGCACCGCCGCCAACAGGGCACGTGTGTACGGATGGAGCGGGTTCTCAAAAATCTCGAACGTGCGGGCCATCTCGACGATGCGCCCCAGGTACATAACCGCGACACGGTGACTGATATGGCGCACAACCCGGAGATCATGCGAAATGAATAAGTAACTCAGGCCGAACTTCTCTTGCATTTCGACCAGGAGATTGACGATCTGGGCCTGCACCGAGACATCGAGTGCTGAAACCGGTTCATCGCAAACGATCAGCTTTGCCTGCATCGCCAATGCTCTCGCTATGGCGATACGCTGCCGCTGACCTCCCGACAGTTCCCTTGGATATCGAAGATCTGCCCCGCCGAGGCCAACGCGGTCGAGCGCGTCCATCATCAGGTCACGAGACGAATGCTTTTTGTCGGCTAGTCCATGGACTGAAATGACTTCCTCAATCTGCGCCCCCACTGTCATACGTGGGTCAAGGGCGCTCGATGAATCCTGGAAAATCATTTGCATGTTTCGGCGTGACCGTCGCCACGCTGTTCCATGGAGTTTGGATAAGTCCTGGCTTTCGTAACGAACAACACCACTCGTCGGCTTCATCATGCCGAGGGCGAGGCGACCCGTTGTTGACTTGCCCGAACCGCTTTCGCCGACGAGTGCCAGCGTTTCACTGCGGCCGAGAGCAAATGTTACGTCGTCGACCGCCTTGACTATGCGCTGTTTAGAATTAAACAACCCTCGGTTGAAGAAGAACGATCGCGACAACTTTGTCGCTGTCAGCAGCGGTAAGTCGTTCATTGTGTCCATCCGTTTGGGAAATGACAGGCAACCATTGCGCCCATGGACGTCGGCTCGAGATGCGGAGGCATTCGGCCACACTTGTCATTTGCACGCCGGCATCGAGGCGCGAAAGCGCAGCCACTTGGCGCCCCCAAGAGCGACACGACACTTCCCGGTATCGTTACCAAGGGCCCGACTGTTGGCTCGATGCCTGGTGAGGCTTCAATCAGTCCCTGTGTGTAAGGATGCTTCGGGTCTTTTAGCAGAACCTCTGTCCGAGCCTCTTCTACCACCTCTCCGGCGTACATGACGGCAATGCGGTCCGAAGTTTGCGCTATGACGCCCAGATCATGCGAAACGAGGATAATCGCCATCCCAAGTTCGCGCCGAAGCTCGCCAAGAAGGCTAAGGATTTGGGCTTGGATGGTCACGTCCAGCGCGGTCGTAGGTTCGTCAGCTATGAGAAGCTTGGGTTCGCATGACAACGCCATGCCAATCATGATGCGCTGGCATAGGCCACCGGAAAGCTGGTGAGGGTAATCATTAAGACGCTCCCGAGCGGCAGGCACTTTTACCAGATCGAGAAAGCGGGCGGCCTCGGCTAGCGCAGCTCCGCGAGATAACCCCTTATGTACCATGATCTTGTCAGCGATCTGCGCTCCCACCCGCCGGACAGGATTCAGCGAATTCATGGGATCCTGAAAAACCATTGCAATCTCCCGGCCACGTATGCCGGAAATTCCCTTGGACGAGATCGTTCGCAGATCCTTTCCCCCGAACAAAATTCGCCCGTCGATCCGCGCATTGTCTGGAAGAAGTGAAAGAATTGCCGAACAAACGGTGCTCTTGCCGCAGCCGCTCTCGCCAACGACGCCAAGGCACTCGCCGGCATTCACGCTCAATGATACATGCCTGACGGCATGCACTTCACCGTGTCGGCTAGGAAGACGGACACTGAGAGCGTCAAGGCGCAGCAACGCTTTTTCGGGAACAGAACCGACTACGCGGAGTGGTACTGCGATCTCTCGCAGTACCTGACCGACCACAAAAGTTGTCGTTTTAATTGTCGACATCGTGCCGCCTTTAACGGGTAGCCTCAGTGAAGCTAAGGTTCCCCGGTCGGAAATCCGTCCTAAAATCGGGACTCGGAGCCCACAATATGCTCCGCTTGCCCGCAAAGAAGTGGGGGGTGCGGTAGAGAGGGGTGGCGGGCACTTCGTCCTCCAGGATATCGAGCATTGCCTGGAACGTTTGTCTCCGCTTCGCCGTGTCCAGCGTTGCCAGATTTGCAGCGAGTGCATCCAACCCTGGAATTCCGTCAGGAAACCCGCGTTTGCGAGTGAGAGCTTCGTCGCCAAAGAAGCACGAAGCAAGCGACTCCGGAGATGCCAACTCAAAACCGCATCCGCCCATTACTACCGATGCACCTGGCGCAAACGCCTGCGTAAAGTTCTCGACAATCTCAAGCTTTGCATTGATCCCGACCGCCTGCCACATGGCTTGGATAGCCTGTATGGCAGCTTCGCCATTTACGTAGTAGTTCGCTATCACGCGAAGCGTCACGGGTGCGTTTGAATAACCCGCTTCTTTCAGCAACGTCCGGGCGCGGTCCGGATTAAACTGAACTCCGGGACGATTTGGGTCATACAGCACACCCAGTGTCGGCAGCTGAAACTGGTCTTCAACTTTCGTTTGATTATTCCAAAGTGATTGAACGATGGCTTCTCGATCAATCGACATGGCAAGCGCCTGGCGAACGCGCTTATCCGATACGGCCGGTTCCTTGCCTACTATCCAAAGCATTTGCATCTGTTCCAGCAAGGTCGGCAAAACTTGAAGGTCTGGGCTTGCTTCGATTGTGGGAAATTGATCCGGAGTGACCTGCGTAATAAGGTCAAAGTCTCCACTAACTAAACCAGCCACGCGAGCAGCGGTCTCGGGAACTTCACGAAAGGTGATAGAGTTGAAAGTTGGGTGCCCATCGAAATAATCGTCGAATGCCTTAAATTTGATATAGTCTCCGTCCTTCCACTCGACAAATTGCAGAGGACCTGTACCGACCGGAGCTCGTTTGAACGCTGCTTGACCCTCTTTTGTGTATACTGCCCTGTTGACAATACCTGCGGAATAGTGGGTTAGCTTCAGTTCAATGACCGGGTCCTCCGTGCAGCCGACGATCCGTACCTTATAGCGCGAGAGAACTTGGACAGGCTCCCAACACCCGAAGAACGATTTCGCGGAAGGGAGTATCGCATTCGCGCCAAAAATTCTTTCGGGCGAAAACGTGAATGCCACATCCTCGGATGTAAGCTCGTCACCATTGTGGAATTTGACTCCTTGGCGAAGCTCGAGCTCTAAAGTTCGGCCGTCAATCCTGGTCCATGCGGTAGCCAGCGCCGGAACAAGGACGGCACCCTTCGATGGATCGATGCCTTCGGCCTTGAAATCGCGTTTGATGAGGTTGTCAAAGACCGAACCATAGACCCGCAACTCGGTCGCCAATGGGAAGTCGGCGGGATCCATTTTCTGGCCGAGGGAATTCACTGCGACCGTGAGGTCTGGGCGATCTCGCGCGCTAGCTCCCGGCGCCAAGAATACGGAAGCAAAAGCGATGGCGCCGAACACGGCGTGTACGGGTCGTAACCAGTGTTGCATCAGGAACATCCTTTGAAGTGAACGGTGAATGTCCGCTCAGGAGATTCGAAGCGGCACCGAACCAAAATACATAGGAACGATTGCATCTATGTGACGATTTCCACCATTTGCGATGTACAAGGTACCGGTCGGGTGACACTTCGAAGACTCGATCACCGCGGCTCGGTCTTACCGCAAAACCCACCGGTCGGGCTGCGGACGGCAGTGAAGGCCGTGTTAGGAAGATTAATGTTCGAGTCAGATAGTGAACTGGCATAATTCTCGAACGCGGATCATCTTGGTTCTGCGGTGTTGGCGTGCCAAGTCGTACCTGTGATTGAACGCCAATCATCGGAATTATACTCGCCATTGTTTGACAGGAGCCGAGCGCATTGCGCCGTACTGGCGGATGATATCTGTAACATCGGTCGCAACCATACCGCTTGGTTCGACCAAACCGAATTCCAGGCTCCCGTCGTCGTCCAGCCAAAAGTTGACGAGGCCGGGCCTTAGCAGCGCAGTAAATGGTCTAGCCATATGAAGGATTTGGGCCGTGCTAGGGGCCCAGACCATCTTCACTTCTCCTGACGTCAGCGTTCGATAGTGATGGTTGTGACCGCTGGCTACAAATCGAAGATTTACACCTTGCATGACGGAGAGCAGCCGGTCTCGACCCACGTCGACGACACACGCGTCCGGTGAACTTTCTTCATCGATGCGATTGATACAAAGTGGCTTGTGAAGGAACAATGCCGTTGGTCGGTTCGGGTCTTCATGAGCAATCTCACGAAGCCATTCGTACTGCTCAGCCTCGACCTGTAGTCCAGAGCCCGGCAGCATTGCGTTCAGGCCGATGAGTAACCAATCGCCGAGTTCTCTGGTCCAGAAATCAGCGCCAAAGCTACGCCTGTAACGCTGAAGGCGAGACACATCGAAGCGCTGCCCCATGTATGGGTTTGGGTGCGTATCGCCGATGTCATGGTTCCCGGGTATTGATGCCCAAGGGGCCGATATCCGATCCAATTGACTCCGTACGAAATGATGATCCTCATCACGGTCCGGATCATCAAGCACTAGATCGCCGGTGACAGCAACAAATTCTGGCCCGCTATTCTTAATATACTGAACGCAAGCCTCCCATCCGGGCTGATTGTAGCTCCGCTCCTCGCTCAGGTGCAGATCAGAAATCTGGATAACATGGTGTCGTGCCACTGGTTCCGCCGTCTTTCGCTGCGCGCCGCATTCCTCAGAATGCGCTTTGAATGTGAGTGCCACAATAGGTAGGAACGATTACATGTTTATGACAGCAAATCAAGTGGGCTATCGATCCTGGCGTGGCGCGGGAAGGACGTTGGATATCCACGGGTTTGCGCGACCTTGCGCAGTCCTTTTGGCGCCGTTTCATTGTGCAAGCGACCCTTTTCACCGGACTTCGCCGAAGACGCCGTACGTCCTCATAACCGAAGTGCCCGACAGCGAGTGCGAGTGTCAGTGCCTAGCACGGCATCGTCTTTTCGTGTTGCTGGCTCTAGGAATTGAGGACGATGACATTCTGGATGATCCCTTTGAACCGACGTGCGAAGAGATCGCCTCGACAGACGACCGTCGCTATGTGCCCACAAACAGGCCGAGGCGATGCGTGACGGGATCAGAAAAATCCTAGTCTTAGTCTAGATTCATGGCTTCGCGAACACCGAGTAAGCATGTGGACATTGGCGCGTTGCGTCCGCTCGCATGCGTCAATCGTTCCGCGCCTTGCCCTCCATGAGGTCTAGCACTGTGCGCGCTGCGTCGAGGACGTTGGTACCCGGGCCGAAGATGGCGGCGACACCGTTGTCCAGCAAAAACTCGTAGTCCTGGCGCGGCACCACGCCGCCGCAGATGACCATGATGTTTTCTGCGCCCTTTTGCTTCAGTGCCCCAATCAGCTGCGGCAGAAGCGTCTTGTGGCCGGCGGCCAGCGAAGATACGCCGATGACATGGACTTTCGCGGCGACCGCCAGATCGGCGGCCTCGTCCGGCGTCTGAAACAGCGGTCCGGCAAGGACATCAAAACCTATGTCGCCGAACGCCGAGGCGATGACCTTTGCACCCCGGTCGTGGCCGTCCTGACCAAGCTTGGCAACCATGATCATTGGTCTAGTTCCGAGCGAGGCCGAGAAATTTTCAAGGCGTGAAACCAGTGTGCTGAATTCCGGCTCGCCGTCATACGCCTTGCCATAGACCGTGCAAACCACTTCCGGCTCGGCGGTATGAGTGCCAAAGGCGCTGCGCAGCGCGTCTGAAATCTCGCCTACCGTGGCGCGCGCACGCGACGCTTCGATGGCAGCTTCAAGGATATTGCCCTTGCCGTTAGCCGCGGTCTGGCCAAGTACGACAAGGGCAGCGTCAACTCGCTTGGGATCGCGTTGGCGCTTTGTTGTTTTGATCCGAGCAATTTGCGACAGCTGCACAGCGGCATTGTCAATGTCGAGGATGTCGATCTTGTCTTCCTCGTCCAGCCGGTATTTGTTGACACCAACAATCACCTCGTCGCCCCGGTCGACGGCTGCTTGACGACGCGTCGCCGATTCCTCGATCATGCGCTTGGGCAGGCCGGTGGCGACGGCCTTAGTCATGCCACCCATTGCCTCGACTTCTTCGATGAGCGTCCAGGCCGCGTCAGCGAGCGCATTGGTCAGGCCTTCGACATAGTAGGAGCCGGCAAGCGGATCAACCACCTTGGTCACGCCGGTCTCGTGCTGGAGGATGAGTTGTGTGTTGCGAGCAATGCGGGCCGAAAACTCTGTAGGCAATGCGATTGCCTCGTCGAACGCATTGGTGTGCAGCGACTGTGTGCCGCCGAGTGCTGCGGCCATCGCCTCATAGGCCGTGCGCACGATGTTGTTGTAGGGGTCCTGTTCCTGCAGCGACACCCCGGAGGTCTGACAATGGGTGCGTAGCATTAGCGACGACTGCTTCTTCGGCTCGAACTCCTCCATGATGCGCGACCACAGCAGACGCGCGGCGCGCAGCTTCGCCGCTTCCATGAAGAAGTTCATGCCTATCGCAAAGAAGAAGGACAGGCGGCCAGCAAAGGCGTCGACATCGAGGCCCTTGGCGATCGCCGCGCGCACATATTCGCGGCCGTCCGCCAGCGTGAAGGCAAGCTCCTGCACCAGCGTCGCACCCGCTTCCTGCATGTGATAGCCGGAAATCGAGATCGAGTTGAACTTCGGCATCTCCTTGGCCGTATATTCGATGATATCGGCGACGAGGCGCATCGAGGGTTCGGGCGGGTAGATATAGGTGTTGCGGACCATGAACTCCTTGAGGATATCGTTCTGAATGGTTCCGGAAAGTTTCGCGCGCGGCACGCCCTGTTCCTCGCCGGCGACGATGAAACTGGCGAGGATCGGAATGACGGCGCCATTCATCGTCATCGATACAGACACTGCGTCGAGCGGGATGCTGTCGAACAGGATCTTCATGTCCTCGACGCTGTCGATTGCCACGCCCGCCTTGCCGACATCGCCCTCGACGCGGGGATGGTCGCTGTCATAGCCGCGGTGGGTGGCGAGGTCGAAGGCGACCGACACGCCCTGCTGTCCCGCGGCCAGCGCCTTGCGGTAGAAGGCATTGGATTCCTCGGCCGTCGAGAAACCGGCATACTGGCGGATCGTCCACGGCCGCCCGGCATACATGGTGGCGCGCGGCCCGCGCAGGAACGGCTTTATGCCCGGCATGGTGCCGAGATGGCCGACGCCTTCGAGATCGGCCTGCGTATAGAGCGGCTTGACGTCGATGCCTTCCGGGGTTCGCCAGACAAGACTCTCCGGCGATGCTTTCAGTTCGCATTCGGCGAGCTTTTGCCAGTCCTCATAGTCTACGCGGTCGGCCATTGCCCCATCCTCACTCGAATTCCATGATGAGTTCGTCGACGGTAAGGCTGGCGCCCGCTTCCGCGGAAATGCGCCGGACGATCGCCTTGCGCTCGGCGCGCAGGACATTTTCCATCTTCATGGCTTCGACGGTGGCCAGCGCCTGTCCGACCTCAACCTGGTCTCCAGCCTTTACCGTGACTGCGGTTATTACCCCAGGCATCGGGCAGAGCAGCATCTTCGATGTGTCAGGCGGCAGCTTTTCCGGCATCAGCAGCGCCAGTTCGGCAACGCGCGGCGTACGGACGTGGGCCACCACATCCATGCCACGCCAGCGCAAGCGGAAGCCCGTCGCTGCCTGCGCCGTCTTCACGCCGAGCACGTCATTGTCGACGGTGAATTCCGCGTGGTGGCGGCCGGGCAACCAGTCGCTGGCGACCGAGACTGAGGGACCATCGCCGAAGCTGACAATGGTCCTGCCGCCTTCTTCCCTTAGCCCGATCAGAAACCTCTCACCGGCCAGCGTCACCACCCAGTCGCGGCCGACGACGCGGCGATGATTGTCCATCGCGCCGGAGATCAACACGCTGCGTTTATGTCCGCTGAGGTTGATGAAAGCGGCAATCGCCGCGAGCTTCCTGGCGTCGCCCCCCGACGGCTCGACGCCTGAAAAGCCGTCCGGATATTCTTCGGCGATAAAGGCTGTGGTCAATCGGCCTTCACGGAAGCGGGGATGATCCATGACGGCTGACAAGAACGGCAGATTGTGGCCGATGCCTTCGACCTCGAAATCATCCAGCGCCTTGCTCATCGCTTCGATTGCAGCGCGACGATCCAGCGCCCAGGCGCACAGCTTGGCGATCATGGGGTCATAGTACATCGAGATCTCGCCGCCTTCGAAGACGCCGGTGTCGTTGCGCACGACCGCGCCGTCCGCCCGGACGCCTTCGACCGGCGGCCGATAGCGTGTCAGCCGGCCAATCGACGGCAGGAAATTGCGGAAAGGATCTTCGGCGTAAAGCCGGCTCTCGACCGCCCAGCCGTTCAGCACCACGTCCTCCTGCCGAAGGCGCAACGGCTCCCCTGCCGCCACGCGGATCATCTCCTCCACGAGGTCGACGCCGGTGACGAGTTCGGTCACCGGATGCTCAACCTGCAGCCGTGTATTCATTTCGAGGAAGTAGAATTTCTTCGCGCCATCGACGATGAATTCGACCGTGCCGGCGGAAAAATAGCCGACCGCCTTGCCCAGCGCGACAGCCTGTTCGCCCATGGCCCTGCGTGTTGCAGCGTCCAGGAACGATGACGGCGCCTCTTCGATGACCTTCTGGTTGCGGCGCTGGATCGAGCATTCCCGTTCACCGAGATAGATGAGATTGCCATGCTGGTCGCCAAGCACCTGGATTTCGATGTGACGCGGTTGTGTGACGAATTTCTCGATGAAGATGCGATCGTCGCCAAAGGAGGATTTCGCTTCGTTCTTTGACGACTGGAAGCCTTCACGCGCCTCGGAATCGTTCCAGGCAATGCGCATGCCTTTGCCACCACCGCCGGCGGAGGCCTTGATCATCACGGGATAGCCGATCTCGCTGGCGATCTTCACGGCCTCGTCGGCGTCCGCAATCAGGCCCATATGGCCGGGCACGGTGGAGACGCCAGCCGATGCGGCGATCTTCTTGGAGGTGATCTTGTCGCCCATCGCCTCGATCGCCACCGGCGGCGGGCCGATGAAGGCGACGCCAGCAGCCTTCAGCGCCTCAGCGAAATTCGCATTCTCGGACAGAAACCCATAGCCGGGATGAACAGCATCCGCGCCTGTCGCCGTTACGGCGTCGAGTATCTTGCCGATGACGATGTAGGATTGGCTTGAGGGCGAAGCACCGATATGGACGGCTTCGTCGGCCATCTTCACGTGCAATGCATCGCGGTCGGCATCCGAATAGACGGCGACGGTGGCGATGCCGAGTTTCCTCGCCGTCTTGATGACGCGGCAGGCGATCTCGCCGCGATTGGCGATGAGGATTTTCCTGAACATGTTCTGCGTCCTCACAGCGGTATCGTGTCGTGCTTCTTCCAGCGTGTATCGACGCTCTTGCCGCGAAGCGCGGCGAAGGCGCGGGCGATGCGCTTTCGCGAGGAATGCGGCATGATCACTTCGTCGATGAAGCCGCGCTCGGCCGCCACGAACGGGTTGGCGAAGCGCTCCTCGTAATCCCTGGTGCGCTGGGCGATCTTCTCCTTGTCGCCGAGTTCAGACCGATAGAGGATTTCCGTCGCGCCCTTGGCGCCCATCACCGCGATCTCGGCGGTCGGCCAGGCATAGTTCACGTCGGCGCCGATATGCTTCGAGGCCATCACGTCGTAGGCGCCGCCATAGGCCTTGCGGGTGATCAGCGTCACCATCGGCACGGTGGCCTGCGAATAGGCGAACAGCAGCTTCGCGCCGTGCTTGATGACGCCGCCGAACTCCTGCGACGTTCCCGGCAGGAAGCCAGGAACGTCGACCAGCGTCATGATGGGGATCGAAAAGGCGTCGCAGAAACGCACGAACCGCGCCGCCTTGCGCGCGGAATCGATGTCGAGACAACCCGCCAGAACTATCGGCTGGTTGGCGACGACGCCGACCGTCTGGCCTTCGATGCGCATGAATCCGGTGATGATGTTTTTTGCGAAGGCGGCCTGAATTTCGAAGAAGTCGCTCTCGTCGGCGATTGCCAGGATAAGCTCCTTCATGTCGTAGGGTCTGGCGGCACTGTCGGGGATCAGTGTGTCGAGCCGCATTTCCAGCCGCGACGGATCGTCGTGGAACGGCCGCACCGGCGGCTTCTCGCGGTTGTTGAGCGGCAGGAAATCAAACAGCGTGCGGATTTGCTCCAGCGCCTCGACATCATTGTCGAAGGCGCCGTCGGCAACCGACGATTTCTGCGTGTGGGTGCGTGCGCCGCCGAGTTCTTCGGCGGTGACGATCTCATTCGTCACCGTCTTTACCACGTCAGGGCCGGTGACGAACATGTATGAACTGTCGCGCACCATAAAGATGAAGTCTGTCATTGCCGGCGAATAGACCGCGCCGCCCGCGCACGGGCCCATGATCACTGATATCTGCGGGATCACGCCGGACGCACCGACATTGCGCTTGAACACGTCGGCATAGCCGGCGAGCGACGACACGCCCTCCTGGATGCGCGCGCCGCCGCTGTCGTTCAATCCGATCACCGGCGCGCCATTGCGCACCGCCATGTCCATGATCTTGCAGATCTTCTGCGCATGGGTCTCGGACAGCGAGCCGCCGAGAACGGTAAAATCCTGCGAAAAGACATAGACCAGACGGCCGTTGATCGTGCCCCACCCCGTCACCACGCCGTCGCCGGCCACCTTCTGCTCGGCCATGCCAAACTCGGTGGCGCGATGGGTGACGTACATGTCGTATTCCTCGAACGACCCTTCGTCGAGGAGCACGTCAAGCCGTTCGCGGGCGGTCAGCTTGCCCTTCGCATGCTGGCCAGCGATACGCTTTTGGCCACCGCCGAGACGCGCCTCGGCGCGACGGGATTCCAGCTGGTCGAGAACCGCGCGCATCAATGACCTGTCCGCGCGCTGATCCACTTCCAGGTAGTCGGAAAAACCAGGGCGGCGAGCAGAGCCTTGGCGATGTCACCGAAGATGAAGGGGTAGAGTCCGAACTGAAGAATGGGCTTGTCGAAGCCGAGCACGGCACCAAGCCACAGCAGCCCCGGCACATAAATGACAGCCCCGGCAAACAGGGCCGCAGCCATTGCGTAGAGCGGATTACGATCCCAACCGCGCACAGCTAGCCAACCGGCAAGGAGCACAGCCGGCAAGTAGCCCAAAAGGTAGCCTCCTGTCGGTCCCATCATGTAGGCAAGTCCAATGCCCTTCTCGGGCGTGCCGGCGAAGACTGGAAACCCTGCCGCTCCTTCTGCGAGATAGAGCAGCACAGCAGCGAGGCCGCGCCATGGACCCAGAGCCAGGCCGAGGCCGATCACCACAAAGGTCTGCATGGTAATCGGTACTGGATAGAACGGCACGGCGATCTTGGCCGAGATCGCCAGCAGCAGCGAGGCTGCGACGACGGTGGCGCCGTGGATGGCAAGGTTGCTCGTTCCCCACCGCTTGGCAATGGCGCTGTAGATCGTCATTTCGCTTCTCCTGTCTAGACGCCGCCTAACTGCTGCCATCAGCCTTTAGGCGGTGCGATCGAATGAGAAAACGTTTGAACAGGTAGGCGGGCGTAATATAGAAAGTTGCAATCTGACTTTTGCAAAATTGCGAACATGGTCACAGGCAAGCTCTTTATTGGCAGAAAAGTCCGAGAACTGCGCGAAAGCGGCAAGGCGACCCAGGCCGCCTTCGCTGAGCGCATTGGCATCTCGACCAGCTACCTCAATCAGATAGAAAACAATCAGCGGCCGGTTTCGGCGGCCGTGCTTTTGACCCTGGCAGAGAACTTCAAGATCGATATTGGATCTATCTCAGGAAGCGACAGCGACCGCCTGCTCTCCGCGCTCAGCGAAGCGCTTGCCGACCCGGTTTTCGATGCCTACTCGCCGAGCCTGCAGGAACTGAAACTTGTCACTCAGAACGCGCCCGGCTTTGCCCACGCGCTGATCGCCAGCCACCAGGCCTACCGCCGCAACAGCGAACAGCTTGCGAGCCTCGATGATCACATGGTTAGGACCAACGCATTCAGCGATCCGACACCTTACGAAGAGGTCCGCGATTTCTTCCACTTCGTTGACAACTACATTCCCGACCTCGATCTGGCAGCTGAACGGCTGGCGGCGGAACTCGGCATCCCGGATCGTGATGCCGGGCTTGTTCTGCCGAACCATCTGGAGAGCCGCCACGGGGTTCGCATACTGCGCGCGGAACCCGGCGAGGATCTTCTGCGCCGATATGACGGCACTTCCCGTGCCCTGTTCCTCAATCCCTATTCGCCGACCTCAACGCGAACTTTTCAGATGGCGTTCCAGGTGGCCGCCTTGGAATTGGACAGAGAGATCGATGCGATTATCCAGCGGGCAAACTTCCGCACGCAAGAATCTGGTGAGATTTGCAAGATCGGTTTGCGCAATTACTTCGCCGGAGCGCTGACGCTGCCCTACCAGCATTTTCTGGCGGTAGCGAAAGAACTTCGTCACGACCTCGAATTGATGGCGACGCGTTTCGGTGCGAGCCTTGAACAGGTCGCGCATCGTCTTTCCACCTTGCAGCGGCCGGGCGTCAAGGGTGTGCCTGTGTTCTTCGCCCGCATCGATCGCGCGGGGAACATCACCAAGCGTCATAGCGCTGCGAAACTGCAATTCGCCCGCTTCGGGGCAGCATGCCCGCTCTGGAATGTACATCAGGCCTTTGAAACGCCGGGCCGCATCATCCGGCAGCTAGCTGAGACGCCCGATGGTGCGCGCTACTTGAGCATTGCGACAGAAATCACAAAGGGCAGCGGAGGTTTCAATGCGCCGCAACGGCGATACGCCATCGCTCTGGGATGTGAGGTCGCCTATGCGCAAGACTTCGTCTATGCCGACGGCCTCGACCTCACCAGCCGCGCGGCATTCGATCCGATTGGCATTTCATGCCGTATCTGCGAACGCGCGAATTGCTTCCAACGTGCCGTTCCGCCGCTCAAAAGTCGGCTGACGGTCAATCACGACCGGCGTGCAACATTGCCGTATTCGATTTCTTGATGCGCCAGGAATACTTCCTCGCGCATGGACAGCGTCACTTGCTGTATCTGAACCTGCCGATAAGGAGCTGCGACGATCATCTGTCTGCGCGCGGTGCTTGTTCTTCTGAATACGATTCATTCGACCAAAGGGTCGGTTGCGCCGATATCGAACAGCTGCACGCTCTCCATCATCGATGGGCTGCAGGAAAGAGTATGTCTTGGTCTACGAGCACATTGAACCTGTAGCCCGGCCGAATTTCCAATGTTGGCTGGACATCGAGATTTTTGGAGATCGTGCGCTCGGCGACCCGGCCAAAGGTTTCCGCGAAACTCCTCCGCGCGGCGTCGGACGCCGTGTCCTGTGTCGCGAGGGTCGAGCTTTCGGGGATTGCCATATCAGTGCCGGCACCGATGAGCGCAATCAGGATCGCAGAGCCGAAAGTACGGAGATAGTGGTTGTCGACCTTGTCGGAAAACCCGCCATACCCGGCGGCATCCGTGCCGGCCATGCCGCCGATCTGCAATGTCGATCCATTCGGGAAAATGATGTCCGTCCAGACGACGAGCACGCGCTTCTGGCCAAAGGCGACCTTGGAGTCATAGCGGCCGAACAGCTTCGAACCCTGCGGGATGAGCAGGTGGTGACCAGTGGCGCTGTCGAAGACGTTCTGACTGACCTGTGCGGTGATACGGCCAGGAAGATCGGAATTGATGCCGGTGACAAGCGTGGCGGGAATGACCGAACCGCGCTTCAGCTCGTAGCGTGAGAACTGCGGCACGACCTGGTTGGGCAGATAGCCAAGTTCCTTGATATCCTGGTTGAAGAATTCCGCCTTTGACTCCTGGCCGTTCGGATCGACGTTCTGGCCGCCGAGCCCGGCCTTGAGGGCCGCAGAATAAAGATCAGCCGCGATGCCGGGGCGGCCCGGTGAACCGTTGTCGCCAGGCTCTTCTCCGGATGTTGCCGATGCTTGTGCGCTCTTGAGGTTGACGGCGATCGGGGAGTCGTAGGCGGCATCGTCGGCTTGCAGACGCGCCATCTGCTGGCGGTGTTGTTCGCGCAGATACTGCTCCTGCTGTTCCCGGCGCAGACGTGCTCGCCAGACATCCTCCGGCTCCAGCTCGGCTGCTGAGGTCTTCGGAGCAGCTGTTTCGGCGGGTTTCGGGGAAAACGGGTTGGGCTGGATTTCCGTCTGCTCGGGCGGTGAGGGTTGGAACGGTGTCTCGGCAGGCTCGCCGATGATGCCGTCGCCCACGCCTCGCTTGAGTTGATCGCCATAGGTGGAAGCCGGCGGCGCGTCGGATCCGGTGTCAATATCAGGATTACCGCGGAAATATATCCCGCGGTTCGAGAGGCCGTAGACGATGACGCCGAGAAACAGCACGACGAGGATGATCGCGACGATGACTGGCAGGCGGTTCAGTCGCCGGATATGGGGCGCGCCTGCTTCGCCGCCGCCGAGCTTGAGTGTTTCCGTCATGTCGCCCCCCCTCGCTGCAGCAAGGAGATCGGGCTTGATGGAGACGCGCCAGTCGGCGTGAGTTGATAGACGCGGCCAAGGTCGAAGGTTTTGGTCGACAGTCGAGCGAGCACGCTGCCTTCATAATTCTCGACAACATAGGCGAGCGATACCGTCGCCTTGCCATCGGCCGTCTGGTCGGTGACGACGGCATAACCCCAGCCCTTCAGGGACGTCTCCAAGGCCTGCCCGAACGCCGAGCTGTCCGGTGCCAGGTGGATCGTGGTGCTGCCAGGGCCGACATGCTCCGTGAAGCGGCTCACCATGTCGCCGGCGATGGCGCTCGCGGCAGCAGGCGGAAGTTCGGTCGGCGCGTGGCTCGCTACGAGTTCCGTCCTGTCGAATGTCTGGCATCCGACGAGCGTGATCGCGATAGCTACGAGACCCGCGCGGACGGCAAAGGATCGGCTGAGCAACATCCTCACCCTCCCCGCCGGATGGTGATCTTGTCGCGCTTCCAGCCCACCCCGGAAACCAGCACGGCCTTCTCGATATAGTAGTCGACAACCATCATCGAACCGTTGAGACGGTAATTGACGATGCGGTTCTCGCCACCGGAGACAACGAACAGGACCGGGGCGTCCTGGCCGGCAAGGGAGGACGGGAATTGGATGTAGGTCTTGGTCCCGTCGGAGTAGACCCGCGTCGGCCGCCAGCGGGCGCTACCGCTGACCTGATAGGCAAAGCTCAGCTGTTCGGCCGCCACGCCGGCGCCGGGAACGACGCTTGCCTCTATGCGTGAATTGACCTCGGCCAGCTTGGCGCTGACATCTTCCGGATATTCGAAGCCGACACGGGCCATGTACTGGCCCTGACTGGATTTGAGCTGGATATGATAGGTGCGCCGCGACGTGGTCACCACCATCGAGGTGAGCAGGCCGGGTTCCGAGGGTTTTACGATCAGATGGATCGCCTGGCCGCCGACCGCGCCCGACGTCGCCGGTTCCACCTGCCATCTCACGGTGTCGCCGACCAGTACGTCGCGGACCACCTCGCCGGCCTGAAGCTCAATGTCGCAAACCTGCAGCGGCGAGCAGACGACGGAAGGCTGCACCTCGCCATAGAGGAAGATGACCTTCCCGTCCGGCCCTTTCGTGACGAGCCCCCTGCCCTGCCGCCACTGTCCGGAGATGGCGGTTCCCTTGGCTTCATTGGTGCTCATGTCCTGCACTTGCGCGGATGACACTGATAGGGGCATGGCGATTGCAAGGCCAGCGACGGCAAGGATCGCCCGGAGCTCGTTGACTGTCATTCCTGTCTCCTTCCGGGCACTCACAATTGCGCCGTCCATTCAAAGTCCCTGAGGTAGAGCCCGATCGGATTGAGCCGGATGATCCCCTCGTCCTGGGGCGGGGTGAGCGTCACCGTGGCGATACCGCGGAAGCGACGCACAGCTGTCTCCTTGCCTTTGCGGTCACGCTCGTACTCGGTCCAGTCGATCTGATAACTCTGATTGGAGAGCGGCACGATGTTGGTGACCTCGATGGCTACTGTGGCGTTCCGCGCCTTGTCGAATGGAGAGTTGCCCCGGAACCAGGCGTTGACCTTCTCGGTCGCCGGGTCGGAAGTTCGCAGCAGCGAGTAGGTCCGGTCGATATATTGCTTCTGCACGACCGTATCCGGAGTGACGGAGCGGAAATTGGAGACGAAACCGCCAAGCGTCGCCCGAACGACCCGGGGATCGGCATATTCGATCTGCTGCGGGAAACCGACGCTTGCCGCGGTACCGAGCTTGTCGACCTCGACAATGTAGGGGACGAGTTTTACCTGCGTGCTCTGGTAAAGTGCGTAGGCGGTGCTGATCACCGCCAGCGCCATGCCGGTGATCCCGACGATGCGCCATGAGGCGGCCGCCTTCACATAGGAGCCATAGCGCTCGTTCCATTCCTGGCGCGCTGCAAGATAAGGATTGTCCGGAGGATTACGGCCAGCCATCGGCGCCCCGCTCGTTCGTTATTGTCATTTCTTGGGGCCGGGCTGGGTTTTCGTGCCCTGGTCGAGTTTGGCGTTGGCGAGGCCCAGGGTCGAGGCACCCCAGCTTCCCGGCACGCCGATCGCCTTGTCACGGGCGGCCGAAGCAAGCGCACCACCGGCGGCCCCTGCACCCTCGGTCATGCCCCTGAGCGCTGCCGCACCGAAGGACGAGCCGCTCGCGCGGGCATCGGAGTAAGCCGCAGCCCCTGTCCTGGCCCCACCAGCCGCCAGTGAGACGCTGCCGGCAGCGAATGAGCCGGCTTGGCCACCGTGGCGGATCGTTTCCATGCCGCCGGTGACGGAGACGCCCTGCACGACGCCCTGCACAATGTTGGGTACGTAGATCGAGATGATGAAGACGACGACAGAGATGCCGCCGATGGCGAGTGTCGAGACAAATTCGTCGGAACCTGCCGGCGCGTTGGCGAGATTGAGCAGAACCTGCGAACCGATGCGGGCGATCATGACCAGCGCCATCAGCTTCATACCGACGCTGAAAGCATAAACGAGATAGCGGACGGCAAAATCCTTGGTGAAGCTCGATCCGCCGAGGCCGAGCATGATCATACCGGCGAGCAGGCCGACATACATCTCGACCATCACCGAGACGAAGATTGCCGCGACGAGGGAGAAGCAGACCACGACAATGACCATGGCAAAGACCGCCGCGATCGCCAGTGCATTGTCTTCCCAAAGGCCGAACTGTGCCTTCTGCGACATGGCGGAGGCGACCTTCAGGCCGGCATTGAAGACATCCGCCGGAGAGGCCGATCCGCCGGCGGCGCCAATCTGGAACAGGCTGTCGACCATCGCCTTCGCGAATGCCGGCCCCTGTTCGAGAATGAAGACGAAGAGACCGATGAACATGATGCGGCGGACGAGCTCGGCGAACCACGCGTCGAGCGAAGCCGCCTGAAGGGCAAGCCACACGGCCGCGATCCCGACCTCGATGCCGGCAAGGATCCAGAACAGGGAACGCGCCGCCTGCATCACGGTGGCTTCCCAACCGCGCGCGGCCGTCCCCACTTCGTTTTCGAGATTGGTGAGCAGGCTGCCATCCTGCGCAAACGCGGGCGCGATGCCGGCGACCAGCCCGAGCGTTGCGATCAGCCAGATTCTGTGCGGCCGCCCCTTTCCCAATTCACTCACCCCAGCGCGGCTTCATTTGCCGGCCGCCGGTCGTGTCATAGTCTCTGGTGGAGTCCAGGAAATCGCCCTGTTGCGCCGGCCGCGTGGCCTTCGGCGGAGACGGGGGTGACAGGAACACCCACGCGATTGTACCGAATGCAACCACGAGGATGATAATGAACAGATGGATCGGCCTCACCAGCGCGGCTCCATAGTCTGGCCGCCAGTTGTGGAAGGAGCGGTGGAGTTGAAGAAGTCCTCACGACGCGCCTGCGCCAGATCCTTGTCGGCCTGCTCGGACTGATACCAGGTGCCCATCATGGTCATCTGCTGTGCGACCAGACCACGCAGCTTCTGCATCTGCGCGACCTGCTGCGCCGCGATCTCATGACCGACCTGCAGCGCCTTCATCTGGCCGTCGGCCGATTCCGACATCGATCGAAGCTCGCTCATCGTCGACTCCTCCGACGAGAACTGCTCCGCGGTAAGACCGGCCGCCCTCAACGTTCCGCCGATCGTATCGCGATTGGTCTCGGACCAGTTCTGATAGGTCGACGAAAAGGCTTCGCCGTCGGGCAGGTTTGTCTTGAAGTCGGCGTAGCTCTGGAAGCGCTGTTTCAGGACGTCGTCCACATTGCCCATGGAAAAGGCGATGCCCTGCCCCTGGCTGACGACGCTTTGCAGCCGGTTTAGATCGTTCTCAACTTGGCCCCAGACGTGGCTTGGAAGCTGCATGGTGTTCTGCAGCATGTTTTCGTAGATGCGGATCTGGTTCTGGATCTGCTCGGCGAGCTGCGTGATCTGCGTAATCTGATTGTTTATCTGCTCGGTCGACTGGCCGACGAGACTGACCAGTTCACCATTGTTGAGCAGCTGGGTCCATTCGGTCGCCTGGCCGGTGACGCCGCCGGCGTGAGATTGTCCCGACAGAGCAAGGATGGCGACCGCTGTTGTCGTCGCGCAGATCCTACGAAATTTCGAGAAGCGCTTGCGCATTGCCGATCCCCCTTTCCGTGAGCCAATGGATCGGCCATTCCGACCCATGGGTTTCGCTGAGCGCCTGGATGCGCTTCAGATCATCCTTGCCCGATGCGCCGGCGAAGGCGAGCGCAACTGGTCCAAGCGCCATGTCGAAGAGGCGTCGGCCTTCGGGCGAAGCGACGTAGTATTCGCGCTTGGGCAGAGCGGTTGCGACGATCTCGATCTGGCGCTCGTTGAAGCCGATCCGCTCGTAGAACTCCCGTGTGCCGGGCTCGCGCGCCGCACCGTTCGGCAGACAGATTTTAGTGGGACAGGATTCCTTCAGCACATCAATGATGCCGGAGCGCTCAGCGTCGGAGATCGATTGCGTCGCTAGCACCACGGCACAGTTGGCCTTGCGCAGCACCTTAAGCCATTCCCTGATCTTGTCGCGAAACACTGGATGGCCGAGCATCAGCCAGGCCTCATCGAGGATGATGAGGCTCGGCACGCCGGTGAGCCGCTTCTCGATCCGCCGAAATAGATAGAGGAGCACCGGTACGAGGTTGCGCTCGCCCATATTCATCAGTTGCTCGATCTCGAAGGTCTGGAACTGGCCGAGCGCCAGGCCGTCTTCCTCGGCGTCGAGCAACTGCCCCATCGGACCATCCACGGTATAGTGATGGAGCGCGTCCTTGATCTCACGCAATTGCACGCCAGAGACAAAATCCGAGAGCGACCTGCCGCGAGCCTTGGTCATCAGGCCGACCTGTCGGGAGATGGCATTGCGGTGATCTGGAGTGATCGAGATACCCTGAAGGGCGACGAGGGTCTCGATCCATTCGGACGCCCAGGCGCGATCTCCGTCAGTTGACAGCTCCGAGAGTGGGCAAAACGAAAGGGCCGCTGCCTGGCCTTCCCCTCCCCCGACATCGTAGAGATCGGCGCCGGCGCCAAGCGTCAGCGGCAACATCGAGAGGCCCTTGTCGAAGGCGAAGATCTGCGCGCCTTCATAACGGCGGAACTGAGCGGCGATCAGCGCGAGCAGGGTCGATTTGCCGGAGCCGGTCGGGCCGAAGATCAGCGTGTGGCCGACATCGTCGACATGAAGATTCAGCCGAAAGGGAGTGGAGCCCGAGGCGACCTGCATCAGCGGCGGCGACGCCGGCGGATAGAACGGGCACGGCGCGGTCGCACTTCCCGACCAGACCGAATTGAGGGGTATGAGATCGGCGAGGTTGCGTGTGCTGATCAGCGGCTCGCGGATGTTGGCGTACCAATTGCCAGGGAGGCTGCCGAGATAGGCTTCGGTCGCGTTCAGGGTCTCGATCCGCGCTCCGAATCCTTCGGCCTGGATCAGCCGGCGAACGGCTTCAGCCCTCTCTCTCAGTTTGCCGTCGTCCTCGGCGAACAACACAATGACGGGCGTGAAATAGCCGTAGGCAACGAGTTGGGACGACGCCTGCGCGATGGCATCTTCTGTTTCGGCCACCATCATCATGGCGTCCTGGTCAACCGAGCGGCTCTGGGTCTGGAACAGCTGGTCGAAGAAAGGCCGCACCTTCTGCTGCCACTTCTTGCGCGTGCGCTCAAGCCGCGTCCGGGCTTCCTGATCGTCGAGGAACATGAAGCGTGACGACCAGCGATACGATAGCGGCATCAGGTCGAGCGAATTGAGGATGCCCGGCCAGCTCTCGGCCGGAAAGCCGTCGATCGCAACGACCGCGAGATAGCGGTTCTCGACCATTGGCGAGAGGCCGTGATGGAACTCGGCGGTCGCCAGGAAATCCAGATACATGGGGATCTCGGGCAACCGCACCGGATGGTTCTCGCCGGAGATGCAGAAGCGGATGAACTGGAAGAGTTCGTCATAGCGCACGGTGCGGCCATCGGCCTCGTCGACCGACCGAGTGACCATGCGGCGGATCGACAGCACATTGCCGAGATACTGCTCGACCTCGCGGATCGACGTCTGGAACGTGTCGAGCACCGTGTCGGCATAGGAGGCCGCACGGCTTTCGTCATCGGAATAGACGTAGCGCGCCAGGCCGGACTTGCGTGTGCCCGTGGGCCGGTAGGTCAGGATCAGTGCATGCTGACTTTCGAAATGCCCTCTCTCCCGTTCGAAATGCGTCCGCCGTTCCTCGTCGATCGCGAGGGAGACGGGATCAGGAAAGTGGCCGGCTTCGCGGGAGGGATAGGCCACCGTCGGGACCCGCACCGCCTCGACCTGAATCATCCAGCCAGAGCCGAGGCGGGAAAGCACCGCGTTGATCTGGCGGGACACCTCATTGCGCTCGACATTGGTCGAACTCTCGGAATCCGGTCCGGCAAAATACCAGCCCGCCATCAGCGAGCCGTCCTTCAACAGGATGACGCCGTTCGCGACCAGCCCGGCATAGGGGAGGAGATCTGAGAACGACGGACCAGCATGCTGGAATCTTTTGAGGGCCACCATCAGCGCGACCTCAGTATTTGCGCCAGGGCGTCGAGGTCGGCCGGTAGTGCGGGTGGTAGCCGATATGGCGGGCGTAGACACGGCGCATCATCGGATCCGCCTTGGCCATCATGCGCAGGATGGCGACGACCACGATCCAGATCGCCACACCCAGCAACGCCGAGAACCAGGTCAGCACGACGAAGATCAGGATCGCGGCCGCCAGACCTGTCAGCAGCACCAGTTCACGGTCCGCACCCAGGAGCAGGTTCGGACGGGACAGCGCCCGATGGATGCGCGAGCGATTGAGAGGAACGCCCTCGTCACTCACGGAGTGGGCCTCCCGTCGTCCGCGAGCTCGGCGACGTCGCCGATCGATGCGCCGGCGGCGCCGAACAGCGCGACGATCTGTGTCGCGCCGAGCAAGATGCCGGCGACGAGCACCACATACATCAACCGTCTCGCGAAATCGTTGAGTTCGCCGCCGAAGATCAGCATGCCGCCGGCGATCGCGACGGCCGCCAGTGCGATGAAACCCGCGACCGGACCGGTGATCGACTGCTGGATCTGCTGAAGCGGTCCCTCCCAGGGCAATCCCCCTCCCCCTCCCGCAAAGGCCGGTTCCATCGCTGTGACTGAAATTACAAATGCTGCGAACGCCAGAAGGCTCGTCCGGCTAAGCGACATGGCGCTCTTTCTCCCCCGAATAGGATTCGATCTCGTATTGGCCGTTCGCGAAGCCCTCGACATGGATCACGTCGCGAACGCGCCTGCCCTTGGGCGTGCGCTCTATCGAAACGATCAGATCGACCGCTTCGCCGATCACGTCCCGCATCGGCTGCTGGCTTGCTTCTGCCGTGAGCTGCTCGAGTCGACGCAAGGCCGAGTTGGCGCTGTTGGCATGGATCGTGGTGATCCCACCTGGATGGCCGGTGTTCCAGGCCTTGAGTAGTGTTAGTGCTGCGCCATCCCTCACCTCACCGACGATGATCCGGTCCGGTCGGAGGCGCATGGTCGATTTGAGCAGCCTGCCCATGTCGACGACATCTGTTGTGTGAAGGGAAACCGCATTCTCGGCGGCGCACTGGATCTCGGCGGTATCCTCGAGGATCACCAAGCGGTGCTCAGGCGCGGTTTTCACGATCTCGGCGATCACCGCATTGGCAAGCGTCGTTTTGCCCGATCCCGTGCCACCGGACACCACGATGTTAAGCCGCGCGTCGATCCCATTGCGGATCACCGAAGCTTGATTGGTCGTCATGGTTCCGTCCCGGACATAGTCGTCGAGCGGGATCAGGCGCGACGCTCGCTTCCGGATCGTGAAGCTGGGGGCGCTCACGACAGGCGGGAGAAGACCTTCGAAGCGGTGTCCACCGATTGGCAGCTCGCCCGAGATGATCGGCCGGTCCTCGTCTGCCTCCGAGTGCAAGGCGTGCGCGACGCTGCCGATGATGATCTCGGCGGCTCCCCCGGGCATCGTTCCTGCCGCGGAGATCCCCTGCCCCAATCGTTCGATGAAAAGGCGGCCACAGGGATTGAGCATAATTTCGACAACGGCGGGGTCATCGAGCGCAGCGCAGATCGCCTCGCCGAGGGAATCCTGGAGCTTCCGAACGAGGCGCGGATGGGAGCGAGATTCGGCCATCAGGGACGCCCCTCGCTCACCCAGCCGATTTGGCCACAATGCCGAAGGATCGGGCGCTGGTTTGTAGTGATGTTGTCGCTGTTTGCATGCAGGTGCTCCGCCGATTCAAGTTCGGCCGAAATGCATCACGCACTAGTGGGACGGTCACCCCGTCAAATATGACGGGGCTGGCCGAAGATGAGTCGCCCGCGGCTCCGCCCGCGAGACGGAAGTGGTTCGTTGGTGGGCTTGGGTCTGGCGTACGAGACCCGTCAAATATGACGGGTCCAACACTATCTTTACTCTTGGCTGGATTTGACCCTAAGTAGCGGAATAGATGTGACAATTTGCAGTTTGCGAGGACAATCCCGGATCGTCGAGCAATCGCGATTAAGTATCTGTTAACCTTAAACCGCTGGACGAACGTGAAGAATCGTGGCCTACCTTTTGTCGGGCAAAGGGCGATAAACCGCCTAAAGGCCGACAAAGAGGGTGTGTTACGACAATGGCTGCACAGGCTGCGACCGCTGCACCGCAGGAAGATCCGGCGGACAAGATTGTCCGGCACGCCGGGATGCTATCTAGCCATCTACAAGCCAGACGTCAGCAGATGTATCCGCCCAACGCCCAGAAGAGCCTCAGGTACTTCATGACTCATGAGGTTTCAAGACTTACTTCAATACCTGAATCTACCCTCAAGTTGATGTCGAATGAGGGCAAAGGCCCGGTGCCGGCTCGACTCGAGAACAATCATCGCGCCTATACGCTCGCGCAGATCAATGAGCTTCGCGAATTGTCCGCGGCACAACGCCCGACTGAAGCCTTGCGTTTCTTGCCACATCGGCGTGATGGCGAGCATCTTCAAATTTTAGCTGTCGCTAATTTTAAAGGCGGGAGTGCTAAGACAACGACGAGCGCGCATCTCGCACACTACCTCGCCCTCCACGGTTATAGGGTCCTGGCGATTGACCTCGATCCTCAGGCTTCGCTGTCGGCCATGTTCGGCGCCCAGCCGGAGATGGATGTACAGCACAATGAGACCATCTATGCGGCACTTCGCTACGATGACGAGCGGCGCCCGATCCGGGAGATAATCCGAAAGACCTATTTTACCGGGATCGACCTGATCCCGGGAAACATCGAGGTCATGGAGTACGAGCATGAAACTCCCCGCTTCCTATCGAAGCGGCAAGTCAGTTCCGACAGCATCTTCTTCGAACGGCTTCGGCTCGCGCTGGGAGAGGTCGAAGATGCTTATGACGTCGTCATCCTGGACACCCCCCCTTCCCTCGGCTTTCTGACGCTAGGCGCAATCTATGCAGCGACGGGTCTTCTGGTGACGGTCCATCCGGCGATGCTCGACGTGATGTCGATGAGCCAGTTCCTGTTGATGATGGGCGATTTGATATCGGTCATCCGCGATGCGGGAGCAACGATGAAACAGGACTTTCTTCGCTATGTCGTGACGCGCCATGACCCGATGGATCACTCTCAAGTTCACGTCGTAACGATGCTCCGGCATCTTTTCACCGAGGATGTCCTTACGTCGACAGCGGTAGAAAGTGCCGCCATCGAGACCGCGGGTCTCGCTAAACGGACCCTGTACGAGCTTGAATCCGGGAACATCTCTGCCGCGACCGCTAAGCGCGCGAGGGAGTCCATCGACGCCGTCAACGATCAAATACTCGGCTTGATTAGCCAGAGCTGGGGACGAACGTGATGAGCAAGCGTCCATCTGGGAAGTCGATTCTCGCTAACTTTAGCTCTTTTTCTGAACCAGAAGCTGGTGAGCCGCCATCCTCAGGCGGGGCGACTCCTCCGACGCAGGCGCAACCCCTGCCTCGCGTGGGTGCAGGCGTGATCGGCGCGACTCAGCGATCTCTTTCCGAACTCAGGGAAGAGCGTGACCGGCTTCAGGCCCTGGTTGATGCCGGTGGCGGAGCCGAGCTTGATCCAAAGTTGATCGATCCGTCTCCGTTCCCCGATCGATTGCCCGACGACAGTGATGTCGAGTTCGCGGCACTGAAAAAGCTAATATCGGAGGAAGGCCAGAAAGTTCCCATTCAGGTCCGCCGGCACCCGACCATGGAAGGTCGTTACCAGGTCATCTATGGACATCGCCGTTGGCGTGCCGCGATCGACCTTGGCATCAACGTCAAGGCGACGGTGGTTGCATTGTCAGACGCCGAGCTTGTCGTTGCACAAGGTATCGAGAATGCGGCGCGCCAAGATTTGAGCTGGATAGAACGCGCGCTTTTTGCCTGGCGGATGGATGAGGCGGGCATCAAGGCGCGAGATATTCGCGCCGCTTTGTCCATCGACGACCCAGAGTTGGCGCGTCTTCGGACTGTGTGTAGAGCTCTTCCCCTTGACGTGATTGAGGCGATTGGACGTGCACCCAAGGTGGGTCGACCGCGCTGGCTCGCGCTGGCTACTGCTGTTGGCACTGACAACTCTGCGCTTGGTCGGCTGCGAAAAACCTTGTCAGCTGACAAGGTTTTGGGGCTGACCTCGGATGAGCGATTCAGACATGCGCTGGATGCGATTAAGGTGCCGGCACAGCGCTCGCACAGTGAAATTGAGCTCATGAGCCCGAGCGGCAAACCCGTTGGGAGGGCATCCTTCTCAGGTGCGGATGTCAAGCTTTCAGTAGCTGGCGAGCATGCTGCGGCATTCAATGCCTTCATCGAAGCAGAGCTGCCAGCCCTGATGGAGAGATTTTTTTCGCAGGAGGAGCGGACGTGAATTCAGTGTCGGGCTCAAAATCTTGTCATCTGACAAGGGTGGGCGAAGCGCTGGACGGGGTGGAGGCTTCGGCCAAAGCCAGACAGACTTGGCGCAACAAACACAGAGGTAGCAAGCGGTAAAAGAAAGGCCCCCGAAACAGCGTCTCGGAAGCCCCTCTCGTTCGTTTGGCGACAACGAGAATCTCACTTCCGCGAATCACAGTCAAGGGTCTCCTTGCGGAGATTGGACGCCATTTTGGTGAGCGCTTTCGCTTTGCCTAAAAGCTGAAGGGCAGAACCATGACTGAACTACTAGCGACGACGCCCTTTGGGCGGCGGCCGATGACGCTTGGCATGATCTCAAGCCAAGTCAACGCACGGACGGTGTCGAAGGACGCGACCGTCCACAAATGGCATGTTTTCCAAGATATCAAGGACGCCAGGATCGCTCTGGGCGCTACTGATCGCGCTTTGGCTATTCTCGACGCACTGTTGTCGTTCCATCCGGACACGGCGCTTTATGGCGACAGCGAGCTGATCGTCTGGCCATCCAACGAGCAGCTGATCCGCCGCGCCAACGGAATGCCCCCAACGACGTTGCGACGGCACCTGGCCGTCTTGGTCGAATGTGGATTGATCATCCGTCGCGACAGCCCAAACGGCAAGCGCTTCGCCCGAAAAGGGCAGGGGGGCGAGATCGAGCAAGCCTATGGCTTCGACATCTCGCCGATCGTCGCGCGCGCAGAGGAGTTCAAGGAGCTGGCGGAAGCGGTCAGATCTGAGAAGAAGGCCTTTCGGCTCGTTAAGGAGCGGCTAACCATATGCCGGCGTGACATCGTCAAGATGATCGACGCTGGAATTGAGGAGGGCGTGCCGGCGAATTGGGGCAGGGTCCAGCAGGCCTACCAGGCGATTGTCGGCCAGATACCACGCACCGCACCCAGACAGGCCTTCGAGGCGATTGCCGAGGAGCTGGAGGGCCTTTGGGCTGAAGTGCGTGAAGCACTGGAATCATTTGTAAAAACACAGAAAATGGAGGCCAATGAGTCCCGAAATGGACGCCACATACAGAATTCAAAACCAGACTCTAAATCTGAATCTGAAAGTGGCTCAGGAAATAAAGATGAAGCGGACGGCAACGTTGCGGATACCGACAACGTACGGAGCCTGCCGAAGCGCGAGCTGCCGTTAGGAATCGTGCTGGATGCCTGCCCGAACATGCTTTGGCTGGTGAAGGGCGGCGGCGGAATCCGCAACTGGCGTGACTTTCTGGCTGCGGCCGAGGTTGCCCGTCCAACCATGGGCATCAGCCCGAGCGCCTGGGAGGAAGCGCGAACGGCGTTGGGTGAGCAGCAGGCGGCGATAACCATTGCCGCGATCTACCAGCGGCAAGACCAGATCAACAGCGCCGGCGGCTATTTGCGCAGCCTGACGGATCGAGCAAAGGCCGGAAAGTTCTCGGTATGGCCGATGATCATGGCCTTGCTGCGGGCAAAGCTTGAGGCGTCAAAAGCCGCCGGGAATGGAACTGAAGCCGCTGCCGTCGATCTCGAAATGGCTGGGAAGGTAGTTCGCACCGAATCCCGGCTGGAAATCAGCGATGCGTTGCGCCGCAGCCTCGACAAGCCGGGGCGCAGATCATGATGAGGCGGACGGTTCGGCGACGAGTCCAAGCCGGCGGGCTCGATCGAGCAGGTTCTTGATTGATGAGGCCGACCATTTTGCGCTCCCTCGTGGGGTTCGCTCATGCAGGCGCTCGAGCTGGCCAGCGATGTCGCGTAGCGATAGGTCTGGGTTGGATTGCGAAATCCCTGCCACGAGGGTCATCAGGCGATCTTCGGGAGGCTGGGGAGACGCCCGCTTTAGCAGTGTGGATTCGGCTAGGTGCTCGGTGACGAGCCACCTCACTGCCCGCCGCAGTCGTTCAGGCGTCCAGTTGAGGCCGCGCTGCTTCAGGACCCGAGCGATATCGTCCCAGTTGTGGTCTGGTCGCATCCGGCGGACCGTCGGAAGCCACTGGTTCATCGTTGATTGAAGCCGTCGGCCATAAGCCGCCTTTTGCACCGCGGTCATCTTCGCCAGGGCTTCGGGCTTGCGCTCCCGGATACCAGGATTGCCGGGCAGTCGCCCCTTCGATCTTGCAGCGATGATGCCGGCCTTGGTCCGTTCCGAGATCAGCGCACGCTCGAGCTGGGCAACGGCGCCGAGTACCTGCAGCGAAAACATGCCCTGTGGCGTCGACGTGTCGATCGGATCTCGGAGAGATCGGAAATGCGCGCCCTTCTCGGTCAGGTCCTCGATCACCTGAAGAAGGTGGCTGACCGAGCGCGCAAGGCGATCGAGACGCACGACGACCAGGACATCGCCGGCGCCGATATCGCTGATCAACCGCAGTAGGGCAGGGCGAGCTCTCGACGCACCGGATCCATGTTCCTGGACGACGACGTCGCAGCCGGCCGATCGCAGCTCAATTTCCTGCGCTTCCGTCGCTTGTTCGTCCGTCGACACGCGCGCGTAGCCGATTTGCCGGCCCTTTGGTCGTCGGGAGCGTCGATGTTGCGCTTCACGGGCCATTTGCGGCGTCTCTCAGCATTGGAAAGGGGTGTTTGTACAAACACCGAAGATAACAACAAACGATCGTTTGTAAACGTCCCTAGTGGCCCTTCGGATCGCTCCTACGGCTTCGATAAGCCTGAAAATCAACGTTTCAGCCTTCCTGAGCGCCCCAGGGCGTGGTGCTGTACAGTCCCGATAGGAGGTCATTATCGATAGTGAAAAAACCGCCCGAGAAAATCCCCTGCAAGTCAACTTAATATCGAGATAGCTTGACTATGGCAAATCGGCTATTGTGAAAACAATGGCTTACCAGATTCGAGATTTGCCCCTGGAGGCTCTATTTGGGCCGGTCGCGCGCGCGACTGTCGATTTTACTTCCCGATTTCAATTGAAGCGCTAAGCTGAAAATCCTCACCCGTCCGAGCCGCTATTCGGCGGCCGTAAACGGGGGAGGGGAGGGGGCTTTTCTACAGCCTTCTACAGCCCCGACGCCTTGGTGAGATTGACGCGAAAGCGGTCGCGGCGGCGCTGATACTTGCGGGTCATCTCCGCGCTGGTGTGGCCAAGCTGCTTCTGCACGTAGCGTTCGTCGACCTCGGCCGAGGACGCCAGGCCGGCGCGCAGCGAATGGCCGGCAAACATCATCCCGCGTTCGCCTTCGGGCAGATCTCCACGCACGCCCGCCGCCAGCGCGGTTCGCTTGACGAGCCGGGCGACCTCCTGGTCGTTGAGCCGGTTGGCGCCGACCGCCTTGCCTTGGCCGGTGACGCGCCGGAAGAGCGGGCCATGCGCGATGCGCGCGAGCTTGAGCCAGGTTTCCAGCGCCACGACGGGGCAGGTGGCGTCCGACGAACCACGCCCGACCTCGACCTCGCGCCAGCCAGTCTTGCCGCGCAGGCGCAACAGCATTCCCTTGTCGAGGATTTCGATCCAGCCGGAAGAATCCTCGGTCTGGTCGCGGCCGCAATCGAGCCCGACGACCTCGGAGCGGCGCAGGCCGCCGGCAAAGCCGAGCAGAAGCAAGGCGCGGTCGCGCAGGCCGCGCAGGGTGCCGCGGTTCAAGGTCTCCAGCATGGCGATCAGATCCTCGGGCAGCACCGCTTCCTTCTGCCGCGGTGGGGCGGCGTGCTTGTTGCGGATGCCGGCCATGACGGTGGCTATGTGGCGGTCCTTCCTGTCGAGCGGCTGGCCGCGTTGCGCATAGTTCCAGGTGAGCGAGGAGAGGCGGCGCTCGATCGTCGAGACCGAGTTGGGCTTCTTGTCCCCGGTCGCCTTTCCAGAGGCGCAGGCGGTGATGTAGAGGCCGACCACCTGCGGATCGGGCGGAAACATCTCGACGCCCTGCCGACGGCACCAGCCCGCAAACTGCTTCCAGTCCGAAGCGTAGGCGCGGCGGGTGTTGGCCGAGCTCGCCGCCTCGACATAATCGCGCGCACGATCCGCCAGCGCGTCGAGATGCGCCGGCAGCCGAGGATTGGCGACGACCGGAAGAGGAGAGGAGGGGGCGGCCGAGGGCTCCTCCGGCGCGCGGCCCATCTCCATGACGAGGTCGACGATGTCGGGCAGTTCGCCGTCCGGACCGTCGTCGTCGACTTCCGGCGTAGCTGGGTCGGCCGACGGCCGCGCGTCAGAAACCTGGTCCTGCGCCGCCGTGCTGTGGGACGCTCCGGAGGGTCGCGCGACGCGATTGTTGGGCTTCTGCTCGATGAAAACGGCCATTCCTTCTATAAAGAGCAAAACGAACGATAATGCAACATTATCGTTCATTATTTATCCGCGACAGGCGCGGCGGTTTTCGTGCATTGCAGTTGCCAAAAGCGCCGCTTTGATTCATCCTACTCGTGATGATTCTGCGCGCCATACCGTCTCCACGCCACCTTGGTATGCTCGCCGGCGCCACGGTGAGTGCCCCCATAGTCGCCCTTCCGACCTGGCTACGGAGGGCGGTCCCCGGTGAGCAAGCCGTTGCGGCACAAGGCTTGGAGGACATCGCGATCGCCGCCGGCGCCGCCATCGGTGCCCTTGATGCGGTAGTGCGCCGGCAAGAGCGATGGGCGGGCGCCTGGGGTCGACGCCTCGCCCTTGCCGCCGCCTCGATAACGGCAAAGCAGGCGGGACGAGTCGAGGATGATGCGGCGCTTCGAGATGCCGTGCTGCTCACTCGGCCGGGCGACGATGCCGGGCCTGCCGGCAGGATGTATTTGGGCTGGTGCCGACTGACCGCCCGACCCACCGAGGATCTTCTGACGGAGGCAAACCTCGGCGCCGTGTTGGAAGAGTTTGGCCACGCTCGCGACGACGAGGCGGTGGGCGAGCTGGTGGATGAACTCCGCAAGGTCGGCGCCAGCGCCGGGACGGTTGGGATGTTGACAGGTGCGTTCACGGCCGCCGAACGACACGGCTTCGGCCGTGTCTTCGGATCCTGGCTCGCCGACGCGCTGCTGGCGCAACGGCTGGGCTGGTCACATGCAGTGCCGCTGTTGGGTACCAATGCGGCTTTCGGCATTAGCCCCGGTCGTTCACGTCGCACGGCGACAGCCCAAGCTTCGACGAACATTGTCGACGAAGCAGGGTGGGCAAAGGCGCTGCTTGGCGCGCAGGCGCGTGCCGCGCTGCGCGCGATCGATCTGTCTGCGGAACTCGGGCGCCGGGCGGATCGGCTGCTCGCAGTCGCCCCGAAACTCAGAGCCAAGGCAGCAAACACCGTTATTGAAAAGCTGCTGTCTGACGACGCGATTGTGGCATCGGAAAATATCGCCGGGATGAGCGATCGCGGCCTGCGCCGCCTGTTCGACCGTCTGCTCGAACTCGGCGCCGTCCGCGAATTGTCGGGTCGCCCGACCTTCCGCATCTACGGGCTGTAAGAATGGTCGAGGCGGCGCGCGCGAGAGAGGGGAAAGGTCGATCAGATGACCATCTGTTCGACCGGGAGCTGGATCATCTGCCGCCGGAGGCGCGCTGGCGCGAATGGATGAACCGCGTCGAGGCAACGATCTTCGCCGCCAGTGAACCGGTCGGCCGGGAGACGCTAGCTCGCATCGTCGGAAAAACCTGCAGCATCGATCTTTTGATCGACGACATCCGCGAGGAGCTGCGCGGCCGGCCCTATGACCTCGTCTCCGTCGCCGGCGGCTGGAAGCACCTGACCCGCCCGGCTTACGCCGATGCCATCCGCGCCGCAGTCGGCGGCAGCGAGCGCGCGGTCGACCTCACCCAGTCGGACGTGCTGGTGCTGATGTGCGTGGCCTACTTCCAGCCGATCACCCGCGCCGAACTGTCATCGTTTTTCGGCAAGGAGATTTCTCGCGACCTGATCGGCCATATGCGCGGTGCCGGCCTGATCGCCTCCGGACCCCGCAGTCCGACGCCGGGCGCACCCTATACCTATGTCACCACCAAAGCATTCCTGCTCGAGTTCGGGCTCGACACGCTGCGAGACCTGCCCGACTTCGAGGCGCTCGAGGACGCCGGGTTGCTTTCGAAGGAGAAGCTGCTCGCCGGCGACATCATGCCGGGGTTTGCAGATGCCGGCGACAGTGGCGCAGACGCCGCCATTGACGAATAAATGATCTATGCCAAGGATCATAGGATCCGGCCGCGATCTCGGGTTCGCTGGGCTGGAAGATCGCGATGGGGTTTCGACAAGGTCCGATCGCCGGTCACACGAAAATATGCCGTCAGCAAATCGGCGAGTCGAGCACTGGGCCGTGTCGGGCGCGTGGATCTCGGCTTCGCCTGATGTTTGTCCAGGAAGTTGGCGAAGCAGGCGATCAATTGATTATGGCCGCCCGCCGCCGCGATCATCCAGCGCCGGTGAGCGACGGCGACGTCCTTGTCCGTCACCAGCCAGTCAAGGGGTTTTGCCGCGAGTTCCCCGAAGCAGCGAATACGCGCGGTGGTCGACAGATTTGTGAGGGTCCTCGCCGAGCCGATATCAGCGGTTGCCGGCGAGCGCCGTACGCGCAAGACGACATCGCTGGTTTCCGCCGATCTTTTGGCCGATTCCACCCTACAGATATCCGCGATCGCGCGCTCCAGCCGGCGTGCGGCTGCCTTGACCGCGACCTTGGGGGCGTCACGCAGGTCGAAGCCGCAACGTGCGCAGAAATGCTGCAGGACAAGCTCGCCCTGATCGTAGGACACGATTCCGCTGCGGCAGGCCGGGCATCGATCGCGAAGACCGCAACCATGCACGAAGCAGGAGATGCGAGATGCCAGCCGCCACTGCCGACGAAAGTACGGCGTTTCGTCCTGTGCAAGACACTGAGGGCAAAACTGCATCCAGGTCGAGCGTAGCCGGCGGGCGTTTTCGCGCAGCGGCAGCAGGAGCGGCGTCAACGCCCAGCCAGTCAGGGCCATCGCTGAGATCGCATCCTGCGGAACGCCCGACTGATCACCGAGGAAAGCGGCGATGTGGCGTGGAATCTGGAGGTCGAGGCAGGGCGACCACATCCCGTCGCCGCACCCGAGGACGCCGGAGAACGGCCGCGGCGCGATTCCGTTTGCGAGCGCGAGGCGGTTGATCCAACTTGACAGCAATTCGTCTGGACGTGGGTCGACGGAAACCGGCCACCGATCCCTAGCGACGTCGCCGTATCGCTCGCGGATCTCGACGGCGAAATCCGCGCCGAACGCGTCACCCCTCATAGCAGGCCGTCGCGCACCGGCGCTCGCCGGCGCTTCGAGACCGGGACGTAGCGAAGCGCTTCGAGCCCGGATTTCGTGACCCGCTCCGCACCAGATCTCGCTGCCGTCACGGCCGCCGCGGAGATGATCGCCACGACCTCGCCGATCAGGCCCTCGGAGAGCTTAAAGACCGTCCGCGCCATCGATGCATCCGAGAGATCGGAAGCACGGGCGAGCGGCAAGGCGGCTTCGAGGCTGTCGAGCAGAGCGAGAAACTCCTCGCCATATTGCCATCTCGGTACTGCGTGCAGGTCGAACCGGGTCGCCATTTCGGCGGTCTGGTTGACGAAATCGAAGACGGCGACCTCACCAATCAGAACCGGCGAGATGTCAAACTGGCGGCCGATCCGCCTGAGGAACGCAAGGACCGCCTCGACGTCGCGGGCCCGGCCACGCAGCGCATTGTGGAATTCGTCGAATATCAGGATCCTGGGCTTCAGGCTGTCGAGCAGGTGATCGATCTGCTCGGCCTTGCGGCCGACATCCCGGCTGTTGCCGGTCGGAGCGCGCAGCGCCTGAAGGATACTTCCGTAGAAATGTGCGAGGCCGGCGCCCTCGCGCGTTTGGACCACCCACACCCGCTGTTGCTCGGCCGCTCTCAGGTGCCCCACGGCGAACCGCTCGGCGATCATCGTTTTGCCATTGGCATAGGGCCCGACCAGCATCAGCCCTCTGGTCCGCAGCGCTGGCGGCCGGGACAGCAACTCGGCAAGGCGTTCATGCGCCTGGATCGCAACCTGATGGCCGATCCATCGCGGCGCTTGGATATAAGCGATCCGCTCTTCGATGCTGCGGTCGAGATACGGACGGACGTGATCGAGCAGATGGTCAGCCACGTCACCAATCCTCGACCGGCAGACGGCGTTTCCGGCGTGCGGGATGCTCGGCAGGCGCCGGCATCGCCGGACGCATGGCATCATAGGGCTTGGGCGCCTCGGTAGCGTGAGTCTTGCGCACGGCATTGCGCAGCTCGATCTTCGACGGCTTCTGTCCGTCTGCGATTTCCGCGATCCGGCGTCGCAGCGTCACCTTCTCGACATCCGTTCGCGCATTCGCGGCGCGTCGCTGCAAGCGGTCAGCTTCGTGTTCCCACAACGTCATGGGAGCAAGTGTTCCGTCGCGCCGCCCCACGGGTCGGAACTCCCTGGTCTCCGGGTCCCGGATGTAGACGTGACTGATGTCACGAGGATCGTATCGCAGATCGAGCTTGCCGAGCCGGTCGCGTTGCGGCACCAGGGCGCCCAGCCAGGGCGAGTAGTAGTCGAGCGCGAACATGCTGACGCCTTGTGGCGACAGGCGCCTTTCGGTTCCGGGCATGAATGCCAGCAGGACCCGCAGGGGTTCATCGTCGAAGCGGGGAAGATCGCGCGCCTGCCGTTCCCATTCTGTCGCCGGCACCTTCAACGTCCTCGCGTTTTCCTGCAGGTTGTGGTCGATCACGGCGAGCGTGACGCATCGCTCGAGATCGGCGAAGCTGAGACGGGCTCTTCGCTCAGCGGGATATCCGTCGCGATCCGCCACCGAGCGGCCGGTCGAACCGGGCTGCGTCGCAAGAACGGCGTTGAGCTTCCCGAGCAGTCTTTCGACCACGCCGCCCTGATGGACACGGCCACGGTCCCGGTAGCGGATGCGAATGCCATAGTCCTCGCACCCACGCTGGAAGGCGTTCCCTTTGAACTCCTTGGCGGAGTCGGTGACAAGCGACCGCGGTCGACCGAACATCGGCCACCCATGTGCGATGTCGCGCGCAGCCAACCACGTTTCCTTCGGACACATGGCCTGCGCGAGGCAGAGCGCGACCGATAGCGCCGACGGCTTTTCGAGGGTGAGGCAGAAGCCCAGAATGCAGCGCGTCGCCACGTCGGTGACGATCGTGAGATATGCCCGACCGACAAAGGTTCCGCCGTCGACGACCTCCACGAAATTGATGTCGGTCGGCGTGTGATCGATCTGGCAGACATCGAGCGGTTGCGCCGCGTGGATGTATCCCGGCCGTGGCTTGAGCCGGTGGAGGTGCTTTGGGTTTGCGGATCGCTTCTTCGCGATCTCCTCAGGGCTGAACAGCACAGCTATGCGGCGGACCACCGTGAGGTAGGAGGGAGGAGCCAGGCCTGCCTCCTCGCAGCGGGCGCGGATCTCGGCCACGACAGGGGCGAGTGGCGGAGCCTCCAGCACCAGCCATTGCTTTCGCAATGTTGCCGCGATGATCTCCTCGATGTCCTGTTCAAGACGCTTCTTCCGCACTCCCTCGAGCCGGGGCAAGAGCGACGTCACAGTCCGATCGACACGGTAGCGGGCCAGCAGATTGTAGACCTGTCGGGTCGAGAGGCGCAGCTCGGCGGCCGCGCGTACGATTGCCGCACGGCGGGGGCCCGAACCGTCGAGAATCCTGTCCAGCTCGCGGGCCACACGACGTGCCGCCGACCATGCTTCATCGGAGTGTGACGCAGCAGGCGCCGGTTTCAGGCTGTGCAATCGGTTCGGCAAAATGAGCGGTCAATGAAATCGTTAGCGAAAAATCATGCGTGTCGTAGCGCCTAAACCTAAACAGCACATGACTCTTTCGCGTTTGAAATCGGGAAGTAAAAGCGACAGCGACCGAGGCTCTGGCGCGGCTCGACGAGCGCCTAGCCCGTTCGCCGGTGCGTGACGGCTTTGTCGAGCGCCAGCATTTTGCCGACGCCGCTTCCGCCCTGTGGCTCGAGGGCGAGCTTGTTCATCTCGAGGACTTGGTGCTGCACGACGCCCACATGGACATCCGCACGCCAACCCACGAGCTCACCCGCGCGCACGCGGTGCTGCGAACCCGCCGGCGAATTTTAGCGCAGAAGCCGGACTGGGCGCTCAGCCGCGACGGTTTTCTAGCCCTGACCGGCCGGGGCGGCGCAACGCCGGCGTCGGGACAAAAGAGCCGGGAAGGGGAGAGGGCTGGAGCCAGCTCTGTTGAAGCCGACGGTCGGGATGACGCCGGGGACGATCTTCTGACCGAAGAATTTGCCGAGATCGATGCCGTCCTGGCACGCTCGTCAAAGATTCTGAGCGGCGCCGACGTGCCTGCTCGAAAAGAGGAGATGTCACTCCGTGACCGGCCGGATCTGATCTACGATCTCGACTGGAATGAAGAAGAACGCCTGGCGGAATGGCAGGACGTTATCACCAGGACACGCGATCTGCCGGTCGTCCTGCGTGGCGCGATCCTGCTCGAAGCCTGGTCGGACATCGAGGTGCTGCAGCATGCCACTTGGCTCGGGCCGCTGCTTGTTGCTGCGCTGCTGCGGCAGGAGGGTCTTGCCGCCAACCATCTCGTCTGTCCCCACCTTGGCGCCAAGAACATTCCACGAGAGCGGCGACGGGCGCGCAATCGCTCCGATCGGTTGCTGGCATGCCTCGATGGAATCCACGACGCAGCGCTGGTCGGCTTGAAGGAGCACGATCGGCTGACGATGGCGAAAAGCCAGATGGAGCGGCGACTGCGTGAACGACGCGCCAGTTCAAAACTTCCCGACCTGATCGAGCTAGTGCTCTCGCGGCCACTTGTTTCGACGGGCCTTATCCAGGACAGGCTGAAGGTGACAAAGCAGGGCGCACTCAACCTCGTTGGCGAACTCGGCCTGCGCGAGATGACGGGGAGGGGAAGGTTTCGGGCGTGGGGTGTTTTATGACTCGAAGTCAATTCGAGCGTACTCCCCAGCATACCCTCCTTTTAGCTCGACCAAGGTTCCAGATGGGTATGCGCCGATCGAGAGAACTCAACGCCGGGAGGATCACGTCATCGAGATAGGATCTGATCGTCCGGTCGCGCCGGGAGGCAGCGACATACGCATAGCAGTTCTGCCACCGGAACGGCGTCATCGACTACATCTCGATCCAAAGATGGTCAATCAGGATCGGCTCGAGGCCCGCTTCGCGTTTGTGTATCGACTGCAAAGAAGCAATCCGGGTCGCGCTATGGTGTGTCGCTAAAGCCAGCTTGTCGGCCGAGGACCAACCTTGAACCGGGGTGGCAGCAAGCCCATCGATCCATGTATCGAGCTGCGTGCGCCAGAAGGGGATGTCTCGGGCCTGGACGTAACCAATCATGGCCGCACGAATATGTGCGGCAGCGTGATGACCTGCCTTAAATCGTTGAATCCCGCCAGTGGAGCTGAACTGGCTGAACACATACTCCCGTTCGTCCCGGTCCTTGCCGTTCGGCGTCGGCAGCCGTTTGCACTCTATGGGCAGGAGAGTGCGATATTCGCTGTATTCGCGGCCGGCGATCCAAATAAGGGCGCCACTGGGTGCCACGACCAGATCGATGGAACGCCCCGCGCGAACATCATCAGGCTCTTCGCGACGGAACTGCAGGAAATCCCATCCAGGCGAATGGTGGCTGACGCTGTTCAGTCGCGCGCAAAGCTCTGACGTCAATCCGGTTTCGTTGGTCTGGGCTGGCCGTCTAGGGTCGTCGCGCCACCCCGGTAGCGCTGCGGCAATGTATCCGACCAAGGATGACAGCCATTCTCCCGGAAGGTGGATGTTGGTGCCGAGTGTTCCAGCCTGCACCGAGGCTTCGTTTTCGTCCGCCAACACGCTAGAAGCCCTGTGCCCGAAGATCGGCGAGGACGTCATCTGCATCACGCAACGCGACCGACCGCGTCCAGAATCGATGGCGATCGGGCTTCAACAGGAAAAGGAAACCTTGATCATATAGGCGGGTTATGCGCGTGATCGTGAGATTGGAACCACGACGTTCCTGTAACAGCACATCAAGTTTGCTTCGCAGCTCATCCGCGCCCGACCAGTCGACGACGCCATCGCCGAAAGCATACGCACCGCAAATGGTTCCGGCCCAATGATAGCGGCCCAAAGCACGCAATGGATTGCGAGAGTAGATAGCGTTGATTTGCGTCGCAAAGGTCTCGTCAAACGCACTGAGTGCGTCCTCAGGTGCCTCCTGCATGAGCGCCGAACCGGTGCCTCGGCGAATAAACTCACGCTGATAGTCTACAATGTCCTGCGCGATAATCCGGTCGTTGTCGCTGAGGTCGAGATTTCCGCTTTCTGGGTACGGCAGCGCAAGAATGTCGGCTCCCAAGATCGCCGTGGCGCGCTGCGCAAACAGGCTCGCGCTGATTCCGGCGACATAGGCTCTCAGGACGGTCTGCTCCTTCTTCAGCCACGCCTCGATTGCCTGCAGGTGCGCGACGTCTCGCCCCTTCGCCGCGAAGCCGGTAATCCGGTGCTTGTAGGTAAGGTATTGCCCCTGCCAAAGGCCGTGGTGGAGATCCTCGTTCTCTTTGACAAGGAGGAAGGGAGGTGTGAATCGCTTAGCAGTCTTGGTGTCCTTTATCGGTTGATCCGGGACAGTATCTAGAGCGCTCGCATCAATGCCGGCTTCGGACAGCGCCTCCGTCGGCAGAAGCGGCTTACCGGTCAGGTGCTCGGCCGGCCGAGAGATACCCTTGGCGCCAGCGATATAACCTTCACCAAAGTCCCATTCCAGGCGTGTCGCGATGTCCCGGAGCGTCGGATACTGTCGCAGGCGCTTAATGAAATCGCGAACTCGGCCGCCACCGAGCAGGTTCGATCTCCACACGTCGGCCGACTCTCTGGCGTCGTTGGACCGAACCCAGTGAAGATCGTAATAGTCGATGTCAAAGCCCTGTTCGGCGGTAGCACGTCCGTTGCGACGGAACACTGCGTGCAGAATCCGCCCATCTGTAGTGGGCTCAGTTGCTTGGACGACCGCGACAACGATCTGCGGGTCGGCCTTGCCTTTCTTGAAGAGGCCCCGTGCCGAGACGAAGTCAAGAATCTCGCGCACGTCCCAACGGGTGAAAATACCATGTCGGAACGAGGCAGCGTTCTGATTGTATAGAAAGCCGGCAGGTTGGATTAATGCCAGTATTCCATTGGGCCTGAGAAGCTCCATCGCCTCGTGGAGGAACAGATAGGCGAGCTGTGTATCTGCGAGCAGTCCATACCCTTTGGTGTAGGCAGCATAGCTCCGCCTGGCCCCATCGGTGGTCAGCGTCGACTCGAACGGGGGATTGCCGACCACTACGGCGACCGGGACTTTCAGCAGCCCCTTTTCCTTCGCTTCGAAGAAGCAGCTCCAGTGAAGCGTCTCATTCGCGAGTGGTGGGAAGAGCTTCACGCTGGCGCGGATCTCCTCGGGCTGTAGCGCGTCGCATAGGCTGAGACACAAACTGAACGCCGCCAGTTCGATCGCCCCTTCCTCAAGGTCGACGCCGTGAACTCGCTCCAGCAAAGGGCGCAATTCTTCGATGCCTGGACGGGTCCATCCGTGACGCATCCGCCAGTGCAGCACGAGGCGCTTATAGGCTTCGACTAGAAAAACGCCCGACCCACATGCCGGATCGAGAATGACGCCGTCACCGGCCATCAGCGCGTCCAGCCTGTCCCAACTCAGCGCTTCCTCGAGCATCAGACGAACCAGCGCCGGCGGCGTGTAGATGGAGCTCGCGACATCCTTGACGAAGAGCTGATAGATGTTGCTGATCAACTCGACCGGCAGGTCACGGAACGAATACAGGCGCCACAGGCTCATTTGGCCCGTCGCATCCTCAAGCCCTTCCACCAGCCGCGCATAATTTGCGAGCTCGGCGCTCTCAAGCAATGCGGTGCGCTCAGCACCGGTCACGCGGAACACGTGGCCGTTGAAACGTTCTTCCAGCGCTTCGAGCAATTTCACCAACGCGGTGCCGTCTCCCAACACTTCGAAGAAGCGCGTCGCGCCCGTGCGAGCGCGTGAGAAATCGTCGGGTAGCAGAACCGACCGCTCTTCGAGATAAGCGATGAGCAATGCGAGAATGAGTAGTCGACGACGCAGCCGTGGCTCTAGCAAGCGACTTTCCGTGAGCTGCCCGGCAAGGTTGCGCACTGCCTCGACCAGTGTGCGGTGCGCCGATTTCTGCGCCGACAACATGAGGTCACATGCATCCGGGTCATCCCAGATCGTACCGTTCCTAATGCGCGCTGCGTTCCACCATACATCTTCAGCTGCGATGTCGGCTGCCACGGAAAGGGTTCGTATCGGGCGACAAACCGGGGCACTGTCGGGCCCAACGAAGTCCGGTTTGTGTGCACAGCGGAACAGTTGGATGCGACCGGGAGCGGCACGATACACAAGTGGCACGCCTCCCCAGCTCCACAGGCGCTTGTGCAATTCGGCAAACTCGCTGTCATCGGCCGCGGTGCTCACGTCGAATACAAGGGCTTGGGCGACCGGAGCGCGCCCGTGCCGGGCGGCCTCGAAGAATACAGCGCGCGCGCCGTAGTCGAGGGCCTTCTCCATGACTGCAACTTCTTCTGGGGCGCGTCCCGATGGATCATAGCCGTCGACCGCCACAAGGCCGTCGACGCCCGGAAAGCCACGGCCTTCTCCAATGGCGAACAGCCAGTCGGCCTCGGATCCAGGACTTCCTACTTCGTCCAGAGTCATAGGTGCCACCCAAGCGATGTCTGTGATCGAAGGGCGCCGACCCGCAGCCTAGATCGCGGGCTCATTTCTGCCGCTTCTTCTTCGAGAGGACGAAGCCCTCTTTGAGGAGATCGGTCATGCTGATCCCCTCGGACACTGCGAAGCCCTTGAACTCCTTCTTGAATTGGGGGCTGACCTTGAAGTTGAGCGACTCTTTTTCGCTCTCCGGCGCGCTGTTCTCGCTGGTGCTTTCGGTCCGCCTGCTGGCCAAAGCCACCCCCATGGCGCGGCGACTATCGCCCCCGGTCGCGCAACGCAGCACCAGGATACAGATTTCTGCCTTTCTTGCAATCCCGAAAGGCAGAAATCGTTCTATCCCGAAAACCAGAAATAAAGAATTCTGGATCGGGCGATCCACCAATGCATAGCCCATCGTCAACCACTCGCGCCTGCTATTCCCTACCAAGTCGAGACACTGTCCGATCACTCATCTGGACGTTGCTGATCGTCTCAGCAGTGGGCGACCCGGCGACAAAGCGTTGGATCCGCCGCTTGGTCTCGCTCGGCAGCCAGAACAGGCTCAATGCGCCGCATGGGACGGAATCGAGCCTGACTTCTCGGGTCGATGCTAGAACAAATAGTGAACGCTCCGCAAGGGCCGCATTGCGCACAGATCGAGAGGATCGAAGGCCGTCCCTCGGCTACTCAGCGGTGGGCTGGTACGTGGCCCTCTGCCTAGGATCGCCGGGAGTTCCTGCAATGCGTCCGCTGGAGAGACGTGGCGAACCGGGGTTGCCGCTCATTGGTCGATGAGTTCCTCGGTCTGCTCTTCGATCAGCGCCTCGGCCAGGTCGGATGCGGTCACGCCGCGAAGCCAGCAGCGAATGCCGAATCGATCATGCCGCCGGCCGCCAGCCGATCCAACGTCGGGAGGAGCTTAATTTCAGACGTTCTCGAGGTGGCCGACCCCGTATCGATTTTGTTGTCGAGCACGAGTTTGTCATCGTTCCCGTACAGTCTCACCCATTTTGAGCGTTCAGCGTTTGCTGAAATGAGGCTTTTGGCTGAAATTCAGTTGACGAGTTTCACTGATCTGTGCAATTTCAGCAAATGCTGAAAGCCCGCTTAGAAGTGAACGAACTGGAGACCCAGGCAGCCGAAGCCGTCGCCGCGTTGTTGCGAAGCGTCCCTGTCATCCACATGGAGAAGGTCGAACTGACGCCGCCTGGTTCCAGCGTCGATATTCTCGCCGAGTTTAGCCTCAACGGCAATCGCCGCTTTCTCGCTTGCGAAGTCAAACCGTTCGGTCAGCCGCGGCATGTGCGTGCGGCACTCTTTCAGCTTCGGAAGGCTGCGGAGAAGTTCGATCCGCCGGCAATGCCGATCTTCATCGCGCCTTACTTGTCTCAGGAAGCGCAAGCACTTTGCCGAGAGTTCGATGTGGGATACCTCGACCTGGTGGGAAATGCACGGATCACTTTCGATACCGTGTTCATTGAACGCCAAGTTGATACAAAGCCGCCGGCTGTTCAGCGAAACCTGAAATCCATCTTCAAACCGAAATCCGCGCAGATTCTCCGCGTTCTCCTCCGCGACCCTGGTCGCGCGTGGCGTGTCGCGGATCTCGCCCAAGCTTCTAATGTGAGTCTGGGCCACGTCAGCAACGTCCGCAGTGAGCTGGTGGATCGGGAATGGGCTGAAGTCACGGATGACGGCCTACGGCTGTCGCGGCCCGACGGGCTCCTGGATGCTTGGCGTGACGCTTACGAACCACCGGCCGGCGAACGCATGGGCTTCTACACGACGCTCCATGGGCAATCCTTGGAAGTCTCGGCGCGCAGGGTGTTGAGCTCGGGGCGGGATACGCCAAATGCCGTGTTCGCATCGTTTTCGGCGGCGCATTGGCTGGCGCCCTACGGCCGGGTGTCCACCCAATATTTCTACGCGGACTCGGGCGGGCTTGTGGCGTTGCGCGATACTCTGAAACTGTCTCCAGCTACCTCAGGGGCGAATATCGTAATCACGGTGCTGAGGGATCATGGGCTTTTCAACGATGCCACCCAGCCTGCCCCGGGGGTGGTCTGCACAAGCCCCGTCCAGACTTACCTCGATCTCGGCGTTGCCGGAGAACGAGGAGCGGAAGCTGCGGAACATCTAAGACAGGAACTCCTCTCATGGCGAAAATAGTGCCGTCTGACCCTCAGTCTGCGGCGGATTACGAAGACCGGACGACGAAAGCCGTGAAGAGTGTTCTGGTCGAAATTGGGCAGATCCTCGGCAGCTTCAAGGGAAAGTTCGCCGTGATCGGCGGCGCGGTTCCCTGGCTGCTTCTCGACAACGAGGACATGCCTCATGTCGGAACGCTCGATGTCGATCTTGGCCTCGATCCAGAGGCTCTGGGTGACGGTGAGTACGTCACCCTGGTCGAAGCCTTGATGGCCCAAGGTTACAAACAGCGCGAGGAGCTTCGACGCTTTCAGCTCGTCCGTGAGGTGCCCGTCGATGATGGAGGTACACCTATCGACATTGTCGTCGATTTCCTGATGCCTCGTGATGCAGAAATCGTGAAAAACCGTCCGCCGATCCTCAGTGATTTCGCCGTCCAGCGGGCCGATGGCGCGGATCTGGCCCTTCGCTTCTATCAACTGGTCGCGATCTCGGGCGACATGCCGGAGGGCGGCACCAATCGCGTCGAGATTGCCGTTTGCTCCATCCCAGCTTTGCTCGCCATGAAAGGCTACGCGCTCAATGGCCGGCATAAGCAGAAAGACGCCTACGACATCTACTACTGTATCCGCAACTATCCCGATGGGATTGAGGCCTTGGCCGAGGCCTGCAAACCTCTGCTCGAGCACGAAAGCGGAGCCCAAGGCTACAAATACATCGCAGACAAGTTCGATACTGCTGAAGGATACGGTGCCACGAGCGTGCGGAAATTCGTTGCCGAAACGGATATCCTCGATGGCCGTACGCCCGAGCAATGGCAGCAGGACGCCTTTGGCCAGATCGATGCCTGGTTGCGGGCGCTCGGCCTGCGAGGATGACTCCGCCGCGATGGGCTCTCGGCCAAAACGATAGATGATTGGGGGGAGTGTGGGAAATTCAGGATCGCGGTGGCTTCGATGGGAGCCCCATATTCATGCCCCGGGCACCGTGCTCAATGACCAGTTCAGTGGCGCGGACACGTGGGAGGAGTACCTCGCCAAAATCGAAACGGCGACGCCTACGGTTCGCGCGCTCGGCGTGACCGACTATTATCTGCTCGACACTTACGAACGTGTCCGCGATGCGAAGCATCGAGATGGTCGCCTTCCCGGCGTCGACCTCGTTTTTCCGAACATCGAGCTGCGCCTGGCCTTTGGAACCGTCAAGGGCAACTGGGTCAACTGCCATCTCCTCGTCAACCCGCAGGATCCCGATCACGTCGGTGCGACACAGCGCTTCCTTGCGCAGTTAAGCTTCGAATATTCAGGCGATCGCTTCACATGCACGCCCGACGAGCTCACGCGCCTCGGGTCGAAGATCGACCCCAATCTTTCTGGACGAGGAGCACTCGCGCGCGGCGCGACGCAATTCAAAGTCAGCTTCGAACAGTTGGGCGAGCTCTATCGCGCCATCGATTGGGCCAAGAACAACATTCTCATCGCCGTCGCCGGCAGCGAGCATGACGGCACCTCCGGCATGCGCGGAGAATCCGAAGGCGCGCAGCGGCAGGAGGTCGAGAGGTTTGCTCATATTGTCTTTGCCAGCAGCGTCAGCCAACGCGATTTCTGGCTGGGTCGCAAAAGCAGCGCAACGCCGGATGAGATACGTGCCCGCTATGGCGCGCTCAAACCCTGTCTTCATGGCAGTGACGCGCATGAAACGGCAAAGGTCGGCGCCCCTGATGACAATCGCTATTCTTGGGTGAAAGGCGGAGCGCATTTCGACGCGCTCAGACAGGCCGTCATCGATCCGGCCGGGCGCGCTTTCGTCGGTGCTGCGCCCCCTATCCGTGCCACCCCTTCGCAGGTCATCTCCCGCATTACGATCCAGAACGCTCCATGGGCGGCGACGCCTGTTGTCGAGCTCAATCCGGGCCTTGTGGCGATCATCGGCGCGCGGGGATCCGGAAAGACGGCGCTTGCCGACGCGATCGCTGCCGGTTGCGACGCTGCGTCTGAACACCTCAGTCCTGCCTCGTTTCTCGTGCGCGCAGGGGATTTGCTGGAAGGGGCCAGCGTCCGACTGGATTGGGGCAGCGGAGATCCTTCCGAGCGTAGACTGCTTGACTATGAATACGATGCCGATCTGGATGGCCGGTTCGCGCGGGCTCGCTATCTTTCGCAGAAGTTCGTCGAGGAACTCTGCTCGGCCGACGGCATGACCGATGCCCTGCTCGGCGAGATCGAGCGGGTCATTTTCGAAGCTCATCCCGAAAAGGACGGGACATTCCATTTCGACCAGCTTTTGGAGCTTCGAGCCACCCGCTTTCGCCTTGCTCGCCAGCGCGAGGAGGCGGCCATTGCGACGCTTTCCGACCAGATCGGGCTCGAGCGCGAAAAGAGGCGCCAGATTCCAGGGTTCACTCAGCAGCTTGCCCAAAGGGAGCAGACCGTCAAGGGACTGGAGGCCGATCGCGACAAGCTCATCGTCAAAGGGACGGAAGCCCGCGCCGATCGATTGACCGTCATCGTCAACGCCGCCGAAAAGGTACGCTCTTTCGTCCGGTTCTTCACGAACCAGGAAAATTCGCTCCTCTCCTTGCAGGACGAGGTAAGGGCCTTCCGCCAGAGCAAGGCTCCAGAGGCCCTGCGCCAAACCAAGTCGAGTTTCGTCGCGGCTCGGTTGGAAGACTCGGATTGGCAGGACTTCCTGCTAGAGTACCATGGCGACGTCGACGCCGCTCTGGCGGCCAAGCTTGAGACCGCGCGCAACAACGCAGCAGGCTGGCGCGGCGCGGCCCCCGCACCTCTCGCAGACTCTGATCAATCCTATCTCGGGGAGAATGCTGATCCTGAAAAGCGGCCGCTCGCCGTGCTGGAGGCTGAGGCAACCCGTCTGCAGGCGCTGATCAATATCGATACCGAGACTGCGAACAAATTCGCCGCTTTGATCAGGCGCATCGCCGGCGAAAACACGCAGATCGAGACCACGCGCACTTCCCTTGCCGATTGCCAAAAGGCGGCTGAGCGCATGACGGATCTCAGTAAGCAGCGGCGGGAAACCTATCTTCGCGTATTCGAGTCAATCATCGCCGAGGAGCAGGTACTGCGCGACCTCTACCGGCCCTTGGTCGATCGGCTTCAGGCCGCCAAGGACACTTTGCAGAAGTTATCATTCTCGGCGTCCCGACATGCCGATGTGAAGCAGTGGGCCTTACTAGGTGAGAAGCTATTCGATCTGCGGCGCGCCGGTGACTTCAAGGGAAAGGGCTCCATTGAGCAGTGGGCCAACGCCAACCTGCGCAAGGCTTGGGAAACAGGAGATGTCGCGGCCGTTGACAAGGCCATTCAGCATTTCACCGACGCGTGGCAGGATGAGTTACTCGCCGTCGCCAACGTGGCGGCCAACGATCAGACCGCTTACCGGGGCTGGCTGATGCGTTTCGCCAAATGGCTGTTCAGCACCGACCATATTCAGATCGAATACAGCATCGACTACGAGGGCACGGACATTACCAAACTCTCGCCGGGCACGCGCGGAATTGTCCTGCTGCTGCTTTATCTAGCGCTCGACGAGAGCGATCACCGGCCGCTGATTATCGATCAGCCGGAGGAAAACCTCGATCCAAAGTCGATTTTCGACGAGCTTGTCACCCTGTTCATGGCGGCCAAGATCAAGCGTCAGGTGATTATGGTCACCCACAACGCAAATCTTGTGATCAATACCGATGCGGACCAGATCATCGTTGCGAACGCCGGCCCGCATGGCCCCGGCGAACTACCGCCGATTACCTATGTCTCCGGAGGAATGGACGACGCCTACATGCGCCAGCACGTGTGCGACATCCTCGAGGGAGGAGAGGAGGCGTTCAAGGAACGCGCGCGACGTCTCAGGGTGAGGCTGGAGCGATAGCGCGCCGGAAGTGTGCCTTAAGCGACAGTTCCTCGTCTGGCCGCGTATGCTCGTGCCGACCGGGGATGAAAACCTATTCGGGTTGTGCAATCATTGCTGATCATCGGGCGATACAGGGGGACTACGATGCTCGGTCATTTGGTCACGAGAACGTTGGCCGCCTTTCTGCTCTCAATCACCGCAGGAATGATCACCGGAAAGGTACGCGCGGAGAACGCGGAGCTCGAAAAATGCACTTGCGATGCCCAGCGGGAAAACGAACCGAACAATGGTGCCTGGGTAAAGAACGCCACAGCCTGCTGGTCGACGGAAGATCGCGGGCGACAGTGGTGTGATATCACGGTCCAGAGTCTGGAAGGTGGAACGGCACACGGTGCGGTCGTCGGTACCTTGTTCAACTATCAAGGCGACATACCGGCTCTGGTCGGCGTTTTTCAGGAGCAGTTTCGGCAATACGCAGCCTCCTACGAGGCCGGCGGTCACACGGTGCCAGTCGACATGAACCGGGCGCTGGAGACGGTGCCGGCTTTGCTCAAGGAGAACGAGAGCCGGATTGGCGAATGTGTCAGCGCCTTTCGAGACGCGGCCTCAGGAAAAGGTGGCTTTCAAACCGAAGGCGGCGGTTTTCGATGCAGTGTCAGCGAATCCAGCGGGTGGCTGCGCATTGAATTTTTGGCCGGCGATTTCTGGATCGCTTATATGCTGGCGCCGAATGGCTAAGGCGGCAAACACGGGAGGCGAACGGCGGACAAGCTGGCAGTCAGCTGTTGCTGGCTTCATTCTCGGCGGATTTGCGGGGGGCTTCCTCGGATATTTCGGAGACGCACTCGCCGGTTGGGCTGTCGACGAATACTGGTCGCCGTCACCGTCCGTTAAGATTGACTTTCAGGCCGAGCAGCGTTGTCCCAATGGCAAACTAACGGACATCCGTCGTTTCTTCGAGGATGACGGGATTCCGCTCTCCAACGGTGCGGATCAACTCACGATATGCGACTCGGAAGCATTGATGACGACCCGGTCGCAGGTGCCACGGGACCTGGCGGCCAAATACCCAGCTTGCCTGAAATGGATCGACAGCGACTTGATTATGCTCCGGGCCAGCAAGGCAATATGCGCCTTGCCGGATGATGCCGGGTTCGTTTGCGATGGCGCCAACGGACGCATCTTTCCCGGATCCGGTGCGCTGGGCATCGGCAATTCCGTCGAGTTGTGCGCGACCGAATTGCTCGTTCGGTTCGGTTTCTCCCCGTAGTCCTGACGTGGTCGATGGCCGAACGTTCGCAATGGCTGGCCAGTTGCGTCTAATCACTGTCGTCCTCAGCAGGATTGTTTTCGCTGTCGCTCGTCGCTCCGTCTGGTAAGAAGGGCATTCGGGGCGGCGCTGATCGCCACAGCAACGCGATCTCTTCGGAAGTCAGGCCGTAAGCCGCATTCACAATATCAGAAATAACACCCTCAAAGCTCGCAGCTTCCGCACGGAAGTTGATCGCCGGGATGATTGTGGCGCCGTACTCGCGCTTCAGCTCGCTAACCTCGGAAGCCGTCAGCTTACGGCCGCGTTGGAGACCTGCTTTGACCGCTTTGATGAACTCATCAAGCGATAGCGCGCTGGGGTTCTTCAGGTGGGGTGAGCCCCGTTCAATGGCAAATTCCTGATGGAGCCACTCTCGAATACTGCTTTCAGCGGTAGCGATCTGATTCACGATGTCCATAAGATCGACGACAGCGCGTTTTAGATCGTCGTTCTCAAGAAGCGAGCTGGCAATGGGAAGCTCGGCAATTTTAACCTGATCGTTGGAAAGCGCTTCATCCTTCATATGGATGAAATGTCGCCAACCATACCACCACATCAGAGGCGAATTCAGAACTCCCAAAAGGGCCGTATTTTCGGCAGAAAAGAAATAAGTCTTATTGTTTCCGTAGACTTCGTTTTCTTCGAACGTGTAGCGCGCGTAGAATTGGATCGCCTGATAAATGAACTTGGGTCGCGCAAATAGATCGTAGTAAGCGCAGGATCTTAATTCCCACCAGAACCTCCCCTGATCCTCTCGATGTCGAAGACCGCGGATTTTGCCTGTCTTGGGATCTTTATAGCTTTCGAAACGCTTCATGCGTTGATACACCGATGGATAAGTAGCTTGAAATACCTTCTCGGCTTCTTCCTCGCTTTTTCCGGACCACGGCCATGAGAAGTCGGAACTCGACTTCAACAGTATCATAAACTGAGTTTTCTCGGGCGAACGCCAGCGGCGAATATCCTGCCCTCGCAAGTAAGGTTTTATTATCGGCGCGCATCCTACGTCTGATGCGGTCAGCCGGGCATGCTCGGCGGCGTCTATTAGGAAGGCCTTGTTAAGACCAGTTTTGATGCCGTTTACGGGAAGCCGGTGAACAACACTTCTCAGTGGCACACCCTGCGCTTTGATCTTGGTCAGCAAGGCGGCGACGGCCGGGGGTTCAAGCGCCCAAGGATCTTTGGTGAAGTAGCTTCGCGGCAAAGCGTAGGTGGCCTTCGCCACAGCTTCTTCTAGCCCCTTTTCCGGGACATCATCGCGAGGAATGACGCACACTTGAGTTTCGTCGGGCGCGAGGACGTTGGTCGGCTTCCTCACGACTATGACTGAGGGAAACACGTCAGCATCAGGGAAAAACTTTTTTGCGTGGCCAAAGTCGGCAACAAACTCGATCCAGCCGCTTTGGGCGAACAGATCGCGAAGTCCGTCCGCGTATCCGGCGCGCATCCATTTGTTTGTCACAACGTAGGATAGGCGGCCGCCCGGACGAAGAAGTTTGAGCCCTTGCTCATAAAAATACACGTAGAGATCAGCGGAGCCATCATACGTCGCGGCGAATGCTCGTTTTAGGGCGGGCTTATATTCCTTGATTAGCTCCTGGCGAACGTAGGGCGGATTTCCGATGATGGCGTCGAACCCGCCGTTGAGGCCCACATTCTCCCACTGCTTCCAGACGCCGGGAAAGGACACTTGCCAATTTTGGAACCGCTCAGCGGCGATGAATTCGCGCGAGCGGTTGAGCAATCCGGCAAACCGCTCGGCGGCCGGGACGATTTTGGGCGGCAGACGTTGCATGACATCCTTGGCCCCGGGATGCCCCATACCTGCGTCGGACGGCCCTAGTCTGATCTTACCGCGGGACACGTCAAAAGGATCTCCAAACTGTCCGTCAAGCCAAGCTCGGATGGCGCCTTCGTCCGCCTTGTTAAGCGTTTGCCAGTCCAGGGCGTAGAGGGTGTTGATGAACGTATTGAGCGGCATCGTCTCCTGTTCGATGCCGTCAAAGAGCGTTTTGGATTCATGTACCTCGGCAATGTCCACGTCGGCGACATGTTCGAGCTTTCGCATCGCGACGGCCTGTGCCATTGCCTTTTTCATCGGCTCGTTAAGAAGGAGCTGGCCTCCCCATTTTGTCGATCGATCAATCGCTTCGGAAATCCAGTACCCAAACAAGGAGTTTCCGCAGCGAAGATGGTGGTCTAGGAACGAAAGCGGTGCGCCAACGGTGAAGGTGTGCAGCCAAAGTGCGACTTTCGCCAGTTCCACGGCCATCGGGTTGCGATCTACACCGTAAATGCACCGCTTCAAGATTGTGCGGCGAACGATGTGTCGGTCGTCCAGGTGCTCGATAACGAACGGCCATTTATGCTGAGTCGCTTGCTTGATAATGTCCTGGCGCGTGGCCTCGATACTGTTGAGTACGGGCGACCGATACGGTGTTTCCGACCAGTCGACGACCGACTCCGATTCCGCGATGGCCGTGAGCACACGGTCGGCGAGCCAATCCACGAGGCTGACTAGGAAATGTCCCGAGCCCATCGCAGGATCGCAAATCTTGAGATCCAGGATATGACTTGCCGGGTCCAGCCCTTGCAATTCGGCGTGGCGAATTTCGACTGCCCGTTGGTCGCTTCTTAGCTCCTCGGCGCGCTCGCGAAAAGCCTGAAGTCGGTCTTGTACGAATGCGCCAATAGCCTTCTCGATGATGAGCGCAACCAAGCTATCAGGCGTGTAATAGCTGCCCGATTCATGACGGGCGGTATCATCGATTTGAACCGTGATCGAGCGACCCTCAACGCGCAGATCGTATTCGAGGGTGCGCTCATAGATAGTCCCCAGCTGTTGAACAGAGAGGTCGCGGTAGTTGATATACCGCGGCGCGCCATCCTCCTCTCGGTGAGAGAGGCCATAGATAAGCGCCGAAACGATATCATCGGGAAGTTGGACCCGACGTAGCAATAAGGAATTATCTTTGGAGAAAAGCCCACCGTTGTAGGGCGGAATGCCGAGGTAATCGTCACCTTCGGAAATTGCTTTGAAAACGGCCGAAAGTTTGGGCCAGTAAGTGACCATTGAGGACGACAGCGTCTGCTTCTTTGCAATGCGCTCAGCAATGTCAAACCGCATTGTTGTCAAAGAGTACGATTTATACGGCTCGCGTTGATCGGGCAGGAGATCTCGATCCTCAGCGTAAACAACGAACAACAAACGATAGAGCAGAACCAATGCTGCCTGCCGGACCTCATCGAGATAACCTCTCTCGATCTCCGCGGGCGGATTCGGATCATGCTTGGCAATGGCCGTCACCAGCTTCGGGAAGAGTTCTCCGAAAACAAGTTTGGAGAGATCCTTTGTGACCTTTTCTTCCCAGCTCTTTCCCGCTTCTCGCGAGATGTCATGAAACGTGCGCGTGCCTTCGATCGGAAGAAACGTCGGCCGCCCGAACATGAGGATAAATAGACGCAGGATGCGGTCGGGCGTGAGCCGGGCGTCAGCGCGGTCTAAAAGGTTCAGGTCGTGATGTGGGAGCTCCAGCGCTTTTGCGAGATCGACCTCGAAATAGTCTTCCGAAACGGAAAGGGCACCTTGAAAGTAGAGTCGCCAAACATTCCCGTTTGTTAATATGCCGAGGCGGACCTTGTTGTTGGTCTGTACATCGACGCGGCTCAGATACTGAAGCATCTGGGTGGATGGAACGCCTTCCTCGCTCGGGTCCTTTTTCTCCGCGCGATCGAGCGCGCGGCCCCATCTCTTTGCTTCCAGAACCGCCAACCCATATTGAAAGCGCTTCCACTGTTGCGCCTCGCTGACGGCCAATGATTTGGCAACTGGATCGCCAAAGAGAAGTGCGTCGGGGACCTGTTTGCGGCCCTTCTGGGAGAGGATTTGTTGGACCTGATAGTCCGACCAACCTAGGGTTTCGAGGACCGGATAAATGAACTCTTTTTCGGTTTCGGCTTCGTTGGGCTTTGCGATTTTTGTGAAGTTGGTGGCAACCGCCACAAGGCGCTGCCTCAGCGCCTCTACGCTTTTATCTTCGAGGTTCTTCCATTGTTCGGTGCGCTGAATTCCTTCGAGAAGGTAGTCGCGCGTGAACAGATTGCCTGAAATCGACAAGTTGATCCCTTAGATTTTACGATGCCAGTGGGCTTAAAGGAAACCTAGCGCAGCGGATAACGATTCTGGAATGTCGTTAGCACCTCAGGGGTATTTATCCAAAGTGAGACTAGGGTTTTCCTTCGCTTGGTCGACTACGGGGCGAAGATGCGACCTCCATGCCCTCCGCGCGCACAGTCTGATGACAGTCCCGTTCAGCGAGCGCTCGTCGCCCGTCGCATATCTAGGCAACAGATGTATCTACACCGATGATTTGAAGCGGTCGGCTGCCGAAAGTCGTTGCATGAGTGGCTCCGCTTCAGGCCAGCGATAAATATCCCCGCGCAGAAACCGAAGTTCGTCGTCGAGAGTCACTTCAGCGATTTCGGTCCACCAGGCTTTCGGGCGCCCGTCACTCCCGTCCGACCACCGATATCCGCGCGCCTTCAGATGGTCCTTCATCTCGAAGGGGCTGTTTTCGGCCCACACCCGGACGCGGAGTCGTTGGCTGGCGGCGTAAAGCTCGGCGAATGGCGTTACGTCGCCGCTGGCGATCGGCCTCGCAAGAATTTCGAGGAGGGCGTGGCAATCATCGGTTGCGCGATGTCCGTCATGGAACAGGCCCGACTGCCCGACCAGATAACCAAGTTTGTTGCCTTCAAACCCGTGATCAGCCCAGCGGATTTCCGTCACCGAACATGCCCAGGGTTTCGGGATGAACGATGGTGACAGATGCTCGCAAAATGGCCGGTCGAAACCGGCGTTGTGGGCGATGATGAGATCGGCGGGCTCGATAAGTGCATCGAGGGCAACGAGGTCGATAGTCTGTCCCGCCACCATCTCGTCGGTGATGCCGGTCAGGCGCGTGATTTCTGCCGGGATAGACCCTGACGGTTGCCGGAGCGCGCTGAAGACGCCGACGACATCGCCGATCATCCCCTCGTCATCATAAGTGAAGGCAACGGCGCCGATTTCAATCACTTCGTCGCGGGAATGATTGAGACCTGTCGTCTCGACATCGACCAGGACAGCAAGCCGCGGATATCTGCCTATTGGCGCGATCGATGATCGGGCGGGGCACCAGCTTTCGCAGAATCTTGAACCGCCCGGTATCTTCAAGCAGTTGAGCGAGATCATCCTCAGTCTTGGGCCTCGTGCCGGGTAGTTGCCGCGCGCGTCGAACCGGCGCAATGCGCCGCGGCGCTTCTCTGTAGCCAGGGTCAAGGTCGAACAGGTCGAACTGTGCAGAAAGTGCGTTCATCAAATCATCCGGTATCCGCTGCCGGGCTGAACTGCTTTGGAAATTCCAGGATGTTGCGCACGGTCGCGGCGCGGAATGAATAGATGGATTGCGCGTCGTCGCCGACGACGGTGAGGCCGCGGCCGTCCGGCTTCAGGGCGAGCAGGATCGAAGCTTGCAGGCGATTGGTGTCCTGGTACTCGTCGACCATAATGTGGTCGAAGCGATTGCCGATATCATCGGCCAGCATCGGATCGTTGACGGCCTGCGCCCAGTAGAGGAGCAGATCATCGTAATCGAGAACGTTCTGTACCTGCTTGGCCTCGACATAGGTTGCGAACAGCTCGCGCAGCTGCGCCGACCAGCCCGCACACCATGGGAAAGAAGTCCCCAAGATCTCGTCGAGCGGCTTCACAGTGCGGGAATAGATGGAGAGGCAGGTGCCCTTAGTCGGGAAACGGCTTTCCGTCTTTGAGAATCCCAGCTCGTGCCGAGCAAGATTCATCAGGTCTGCGCTGTCCTCCCGATCGTGGATGGTGAATGCGGGATCGAGCCCAATCTGCTCGGCATAATCGCGCAAAAGCCGTGCACCGATGCCATGGAAAGTGCCAGCCCAGGTCAAAGCATCCGACATCACGCCGCCATTGCCGTTGAAGACGCGGTTGCAGATCCGCTCGACCCGCCGCGACATCTCAGCTGCTGCACGGCGCGAAAATGTCATCAGCAGGATGCGGCGTGGATCGGCGCCGCCAACGATCAGGTGGGCGACCCTGTGGGCAAGCGTGTTGGTCTTTCCTGATCCGGCGCCGGCGATGATGAGAAGTGGAGCGGCAATCATTGTCTTTGCATCGATGACGCCATGCTCGACGGCACGCCGCTGCTCAACATTCAGCATTTCCAGATAGGCAGCCGCAGCAGTCACAGATCGAATCATCCCGAGCTATCAGCTCGGACGATCACAGATTCCTGTTTTGTTCGCAATGCGGGAAGGAGGCAGTGCGCGATGCTTGCAAATTGTAATGATGTGCATTACATAGCCACTATGAACACCACCGTGAAATGGACAAGGGCGATCGCCGGGGGCATCGAAACGGGCACGCTGTCGCCGTTTGTTCCTATTTTTGATCGGGCGGTCCTCCAAGCAGAGCTTGGGCAGTCTAGCCCTCAGAGGCTGGAGAGCTCTGCGGTCGTGCTTGATGCCTACCTCCAACGCGCCCAAATCGCCGTGGCGGGCACCAAGGTTGAGGACTCTCTCCGCGATACTCTGCTCACATGGGCGCGTCCCGAGAAGACAGCGGCGTCCCAACGCCTGTTCTGGCGCTTTTATCACGGCATCCGGCAGGCCGAAGAATACGATCTCGACGTACTGATCACGCCTCCTCACGAGCTTGCAAACTCCTCGCTTAATTGCCGCGTCATTGGACAGGCATCGACGGGAACGGACGTACTGGCGAAACTTGCTCAGCTCGATCTGGACCGGCTTTATGTAGTTGACGGCCAACACCATTGCACGTTCATCTCAGGCAGCTTGCAACTCGACCTGTCACAGCGAGCTATTCGGCAGATCGCGGGGCGGCTGCTCGCCGAACTCGAAGACATTTCCAACACCGTTTCAACCTCTCTGTTGTCGATCTTTCGGCATTCGCTGGAGAGTGAGGTTGCGAGCAAGTCCACAGTCAGATGGACGTATGTCAAAAGCCGGCCTCGCCAGAATACGTCGCCTCACACCAGAGAATGGATTCTGGCGTTTCTTCTGCGGACCGGCACCCCTCCTCCGTCAACCTTCAGCGATCGACGCCCAGGCGCCGACGCGGTGCCTGTGGCTTTTGCCCAGGCATCTCAGAGGTTGGAACATGGAACGATTTGCAGACGATATCATCGAGGAAATTTACTGGACGCGGTTCGCCGCGGGCGTGGAGCAACACCTTTCAGTCAAGGCCCACAAGATTGCACATCCCCTGCTCGCCGCCCGCAGCTTGCAGGATGTCGACGTGTATGGACCGATTTTCAGGTGGCCGAATTCCACGGGGAGATTGGGAGTGCAGGTCGACGGAAAGTGGTACCTGACGTTCGATTGGGTGGAAGGAGAAGGCGCCTTCGCTATCCGCTTGGAGCGGCGGTAAACATTCGGAGAACATACGCATGAAAATGCAGAGTCGATTTGTTCCGGCCTCGCCAGTCAGGCCGGGGGAAGTCCTGCACGAGCGTTTCCTTACTCCGGGGTCGATCACCCAGGACCAACTCGCGCGAGCACTGCTGGTTTCTAGGTTTTCGGTCAATCAGATTGTGAATGGTCGCAGAGCGGTGACCGCCGATATGGCGTTGCGCCTGGCAATTGTGACCAGCACGACCCCGGAATTCTGGCTTAATCTTCAACGCAACGTCGACCTCTACGAGGCGAGGCTAAAATTGGCGGATGTCATCCCGAGACTCGAAGTTCTTCGGAAGGAGAAAGCTCCGTCGGAGCTGATCTCTGACCTGGACATGGAATAATGTCGTGGACGAGAAACATGCCAAGCAGATTGCCGAACTGCTGAATGAGCACAACAAGCTTGTCGTTCATTACGACGCGGAGAAAGTCCTGCAATCCGCCGAAAACTACCTTTACGAAGTCACGGAGTCTGGAGACGTGGCGGCGTGCCTAGAGCTCAAGCGCATGCAGTGGTATCAGTTCGAGGTCGACCATTTGACGGTGCACGATGACTTTCTTCGCCGGGGCTACGGTCAGAAACTGCTCGACCAAGCCGAAAAGAAAGCCGTGACCGAAAACGGCCGACTGCTTCAATGCACAATTCGACGGGACAATGCTGCGAGTGAAGGGCTCTTTGCCAAATGTGCCTTCAATCGGGTGGGGGAGTTTTTCTATCCCCTCAGCGGTAATAACGTCGGCGTGTGGCAGAAGGTGATCTCGCCGGCGCGATAGCCCGGGGACCCACTGAGGATTGACGTGACGTCAGATCGGCTCACGCGGCAAATAGGCTCAGCTGACGATTATCGTGCGGCAAATCTCGCGGCCACTCTTCGCGCCGGCGAGCATACTCGCCTTCGAAACGCTCACGCTCGAAGAACCAGATGCGCATCAGCGGATAGATGCGCTCATCGTATAGTTTCCGCTGCCCCTCCGTCAGCCGCTCGAAATCCCAATCATCGAGCAGGAACGCGACCTCATCTTCGGGGCGACCGTCGTTAAAGTAGCCTTCCTCGCACATCTCCTCGAGAATGCCGGCATCGGCTGTCTGAAACAGCCATTCGCTACGCTCTTCCTCCGATGTGAACCTGAAACGCTGCGGTTCCCGGACAAGCTCGAGTTCGGCCGAACGTGGCACTTTGTCGGCAGGCCAGCCCGCACAGCAGGCCTGGACCGCCGCCTGGTCAGCTTCGTCCCAGACGGTGCAGATCGCGAGTTCTTCCTCGGGCACTTTGCCGGCAAAGCCACGGATGTCCCAACCCTCGACGACAAAACGCGCCATCGCTGCCTGGTCAGGCGTGACGCTGGCCTTGTCGAACACTTCCTGGGCGGCGAGCAGGCCGCGCACGATTTCTTCCGGCTGCGCCCCTTCGACACGGATGGTGATGGTCATCACCTGCCTCCATTGCTGTTCGGGAGCATCGACGCTTTCGCCTTCCGTAGGGGCACGACATCATCCCGATTGACTCTCGATCAAGACAAGAACAAATGTAGAACATATCACAGGCTTTCCGCGTTTCAAGGGTCAGATGAGTGTATCGGCGCCCCCTGCTGCCATTTCCGAGCTTCGAGACCGCATCGCGCGTCTCGAAGGCGGAAACGTACGCGCCCGCACGGTTTTGCCGTTCGGGGTGGCTGCGATCGACAGGGTTCTGCCGGGAGGGGGACTAGCTTTTGGCGGCCTGCACGAGGTCGCGGGCGGCGGGAATGGTGCTGTCGATGGCGCGGCCGCGGCACTCTTTGCAGCGGGTATTGCCGCACGAACAGCGGGCAAGGTCCTGTGGTGCGTTACCCGGCCAGACCTGTTTGCGCCGGCGATCGAGCAGGCCGGCCTGCCTCCGGGAAGGGTGATCTATGTCGAAGCCGGCGACGAGAAATCTGTTCTCGCCTGTTTCGAAGAGGGCCTTCGTGGTGGCTTTGGTGCTGTCGTTGCCGAGATAGCCCGGCTTTCGATGACGGCCTCACGGCGGCTTCAGCTCGCCGCCGAAAGCTCCGGCGCGATCGGCATCGCCATTCGCCGCTGGCGCCGACAGACGGAGGCAACCGATTTTGGTCAGCCTACAGCCGCCGAAACCCGCTGGCGGGTGTCGGTCCTGCCGTCGGCGCCATTGCCCGTTCAGGGCGTCGGGCGTGCGCGCTGGCAGCTTGAACTGATCCGATGCCGTGCAGGAGAGAGTGCAGATTTTACAGTGGAGGCATGCGATGCCAAGGGTCGTATCGCTCTTCCTTCCGTTGTGGTCGACAGACCGCTTCAGAAGGAAATCGGGCGACGCCGCGCCTCCGCCTGAGACGCCGCTCGTTCTTATCGGCCGTGACGGTCGTCGTCGTGTTGTGCTCGCCGCTGATGCAGCAGCTCGCTCCGCCGGCCTGCGTATCGGCATGCCGGCGAGCAAGGCACAGGCTTTGGTGCCTGGCCTCGCGATTCATGATGCCGAGTCCGACGCGGACGCCATGGCGCTCGAGCGGTTGGCGCTGTGGGCACTGCGCCGTTATGCGCCGATCGCTGCGGCCGATCCGCCGGACGGCCTCGTGATCGACACGACCGGCGCCGATCATCTGCATGGCGGTGAGGCGGCAATGCTCACCGATATGGTGGACCGTCTTGGCGCAGCGGGTTTTGCAGCACGCGCCGCGGTCGCCGACAGCTGGGGCGCAGCCCACGCACTGGCCCGCTTCAGTAGACGGCAGACCCTTGTGGTACCGTCCGGCGAAATTGCCCAGGCGATCCTGCCTTTGCCGATCGCTGCCCTTCGCCTTCCCGCCGCGACGATCGATAGTCTGCGACGGCTCGGCTTCGAGACAATCGCGGACCTTGCCGGCACGCCTCGCGCGTCGCTGGCCCTGCGTTTTGGACCCGAACCCGGCCGGCGCCTCGACCAGGCGTTCGGACGGGTGAGCGAACCGATCGAGCCGATCCGGCCGGAGGAGATCGTCGAAGTGCGGCGCAATTTTGCCGAACCGATCGGCGCTGCCGAGACGATCGCCCGCTATACGGGCAAGCTGGTGGCCGAGCTCTGCGCCGAACTCGAGATGCGAGGGCTTGGTGCACGCCGGCTCGATCTTCTGTTCTTCCGTGTCGACAATCGCATCGAGGCGATCGGTGTCGGCACAGCAATGCCGGTTCGTGACACGAAGCGCCTGACCCGGCTTCTCACCGACAAAATTGAGACAATAGATCCTGGGTTCGGCATTGAGCAGATGCGGCTTGCCGCGCTTGCTGCCGAGCCGCTGCGGGCGAAGCAGACGATCTCTTCTCTCGCTGAGGTGCCCGAACTCGATGTCTCGGAGGTAATAGACATCCTCGCCAACCGTGTCGGCGAGGACCGGCTCTATCGCTTCGCCCCGGTGCAGAGCGACGTTCCCGAACGCTCGGTTCAACGTATTGCGCCAATGGCGCCCGACACCGGCGAGGGCTGGCCAGGCCATTGGCCACGCCCGTCGCGGCTGCTGCCACAGCCCGAGCTGATCGAGACGGTGGCACTTCTCCCCGATCATCCACCCGTCACCTTCACCTGGCGCGGCGTTCGCCGGCGCGTGAAACGGGCGGACGGGCCGGAGCGTGTGTTCGGAGAATGGTGGAAGCGCGACGCCGAGCTCGCGGCGGTGAGGGACTATTTCCAGGTCGAGGACGAGAACGGTGAGCGCTACTGGGTCTACCGCGCCGGCGACGGCGAGGATGCCGCGACCGGATCGCACAAATGGTTCATGCACGGGATCTTCGGATGATTGGTGGAACCCGATATGCCGAGTTGCAGGTCACCTCGCATTTCAGCTTCCTGCGTGGGGCGAGCAGCTGCGAAGAGCTGTTCGCGCAGGCGGCTTTGCTTGGCATCGAGGCGCTGGCTGTCGTCGACCACAATTCGCTTGCCGGCATCGTCCGCGCACACGAAGCGGCGAAGACGACAGGCGTCCGGCTGATCGTCGGCTGTCGCCTCGATCTCGCCGACGGCATGTCGTTGCTGGTCTACCCGACCGACCGACCAGCCTATTCGCGTCTCTGCCGCCTGCTGTCGCTCGGCAAGGGCAGGGCGGGCAAAGCAAAATGCCATCTCGAATGGGATGACGTCGTCGTCTATGGGGAAGGACTGATCGCGGTGCTCGTTCCCGACGAGGCCGATGATCTTTGCGCCGTTCGTCTGCGGCGGCTGCGTGAGGCCTTCGGCGATCGCGCCTATCTTGGGCTGACGCTTCGTCGGCGACCCAACGACCAGCTCCGGCTTTACGAGCTGGCAAACCTGGCGGCCGCGATGCGTGTGCCGACGGTCATCACCAATGACGTGCTATTCCATGAGCCCGCCCGGCGGATGATGCAGGATGTCGTCACCTGCATTCGCCACAACGTCACCATCGATGATGCGGGCTTTCGGCGCGAACGTCATGCCGATCGCTACCTCAAGCCGGGTGACGAGATGGCGCGGTTCTTCAGCCGCTATCCCGAGGCCTTGGCGCGCACGGTGGAAATCGCCGACCGCTGCCGCTTCTCGATGGACGAGCTCGCCTACCAATACCCTCAGGAAAAGACGATGCCGGGCCTCACCGCCCAGCAGGCGCTGGAAAAGCTGACCTGGGAAGGTGCCGCCCGCCGCTACCCCGAGGGTCTGCCCGACAAGGTGGTCGGCATCCTGAAACACGAGCTCAGGCTGATCGAGACGCTCGACTACGCGCCGTACTTTCTGACGGTGAACTCGATCGTCCGCTTCGCTCGCAGCCAGGACATTCTTTGCCAGGGCCGCGGCTCGGCCGCCAATTCGGCCGTCTGCTATGTGCTTGGCATCACTTCGATCGATCCCGAACGCAACAACCTCCTGTTCGAGAGGTTCGTCAGCCAGGAGCGGCGCGAGCCACCCGACATCGATGTCGATTTCGAGCATGAGCGGCGCGAGATCGTCATGCAGTGGGTCTACGAGACCTACGGTCGCGATCACGCAGCACTCTGCTCGACTGTCATCCGCTACAGGACGAAAGGCGCCGTTCGGGATGTTGGCAAGGCGCTCGGCCTGCCGGAGGACATGACCAAACTGCTGTCCTCGCAGATCTGGGGCCATGGCGAGGCAGTCGACGAGCAGCGCGCCCGCGAGCAACCTCAATCTCGGCGATCGGCGGCTGCGGCTGACCCTCGAACTGGCGGCGCAACTTGCCGGCACACCGCGCCACCTCTCGCAGCATCCGGGCGGCTTTGTCCTGACGCATGATCGCCTCGACGATCTCGTGCCGATCGAGCCGGCGGCCATGAAGGATCGCCAGGTCGTGGAATGGGACAAGGACGATATCGACGCCCTCAAGTTCATGAAGGTCGACGTGCTGGCGCTCGGAATGCTCACAGCGATGAAGCGGTCATTCGATCTCCTGTCCGAGCACAAGGGTGTCACACTCGACCTGGCGACGATCCCGGCCGAGGACCCGCGCACCTATGCCATGATCAGGAAGGCCGACACGCTCGGCACGTTCCAGATCGAATCCCGCGCGCAGATGTCGATGCTGCCGCGCATGAAGCCCCGGACATTCTACGATCTGGTCATCGAGGTCGCGATCGTTCGCCCCGGCCCGATTCAGGGCGACATGGTCCATCCCTATCTTCGCCGGCGCGACGGCAAGGAAGCGGTGACATTTCCGACACCAGAGCTCGAGCGCGTTCTCGGTAAGACGCTCGGCGTGCCGCTGTTTCAGGAGCAGGCGATGCAGGTTTCGATGGTCTGCGCCGGCTTTTCCGCTGGCGAGGCCGACCAGCTGCGCCGTGCCATGGCCACCTTCAAGCACACCGGTGGCGTCTCGAAATTCCGCGACAAGCTGGTCAACGGCATGATCGCCAACGGCTACACCCAGGAGTTCGCCGAAAAGACCTTCTCGCAACTCGAAGGGTTCGGCAGCTACGGCTTCCCCGAAAGCCACGCCGCCTCCTTCGCGCTGATCGCCTACGCCTCGAGCTGGATGAAATGCTGGCATCCCGATGTCTTCTGTGCGGCGCTCTTGAACTCGCAGCCGATGGGCTTTTATCTGCCGGCCCAGATCGTGCGCGACGCACGCGATCATGGCGTCGAGGTGCGCCCCGTCTGCATCAATGCCAGCCGCTGGGATTGCACGCTCGAGCCGACTGATGCCGAAGATCGCTTCGCTGTCCGGCTCGGCCTGCGGATGGTGAAAGGTCTCGCCAATGATGACGCGGCCGCGATCGTCGCGGCGCGGGCCGATGAACCTTTCCTCTCGGTCGACGATCTGTGGCGCCGCGCCGGCGCGCCGGCGGCTTCACTGGTCCAGCTCGCCGAGGCCGACGCTTTTTTGCCGGATCTGAACCTTGCCCGCCGCGACGCGCTCTGGGCAATCAAGGCGCTTCGCGATGAACCTTTGCCCCTGTTTGCGGCCGCGGCTTCCCGTGAACAGAAAACGGTGCCTGAGATCCACGAGCCTGTCGTTGCACTGAGGCCGATGACTGCCGGCCGTGAGGTCGTGGAGGATTACGGCCATGTCGGGCTGACCTTGCGCAGCCACCCGGTCTCGTTTTTGCGCGCGGACCTTCGCCGGCGCCGCATCGTGACCTGTCAGGAAGCCATGCAGGCGCGAGACAGACGCTGGCTGGAAGCCGCCGGCCTGGTGCTGGTCCGGCAACGGCCGGGCTCGGCCAAAGGCGTGATGTTCCTCACCATGGAGGATGAGACCGGCGCCGCAAACGTCGTCGTCTGGGTCAAGGTGTTCGAGAAATTCCGGCGCGTGCTTCTCTCCTCCGCCATGCTCGGCGTGCGCGGCCGAATCCAGCGCGAAGGCGAGGTCGTACATCTCGTCGCGCACCAACTGACCGATCTGTCGGCCGAGTTGGCAAGCGTCGGAAACCGCGACACGCCGTTTCCGTTGCCGCACGGCCGCGGCGATGAGGCTCATCATGGCGGATCGGGCATCGATCCGCGGAGCCTGCCGAAGGGCCGAAACATCGTCGATCCATACGAGCACATTGACCGCATCAAGGTGAAAACGCGGGATTTCCGGTAGGCAAGAATGGGCAGGACCGCCACAATCCTCCATGCGGATCTGGATGCCTTCTATGCATCGGTCGAGCAACTGCTTAACCCGTCCCTGCGCGGCAAGCCGATCGCCGTCGGCGGGGGTGTCGTGCTTGCTGCCTCCTACGAGGCCAAGGCATACGGCGTTCGCGGCGGCATGCCGGGACGGCGGGCGCGCGAACTCTGCCCGCAGCTGATTTTCGTCGGCGGCAACTTTCAGGAGTACCAGCGGCTCGGCGACGCTGCGATAGCCATCCTCGGCGACTACACGCCGCTCGTCGAACGGATTTCGATCGACGAGGCTTTCGCTGACGTCGCGGGCTGCACGCATCTCTTCGGCTCACCGGCTGACATTGCAGCGACGATCCGACACCGGGTCCGCACCGAGCTCGGTCTGCGGATCTCGGTCGGCGTGGCGCGGACAAAACACCTGGCCAAGATAGCTTCGCAGGTTGCCAAGCCCGATGGCATGGTGCTGGTCGATCCGAAGACCGAACTGGAATTTCTCCACGACCTTCCCGTCGAGCTGATGTGGGGTGTCGGTCCCGTCACCAAGGCGAAACTTACGGAGCGGGGCATTCTCACCATCGGTCAGTTGGCCAATACGCCGGGACACTCCATCGAACGCCTGCTCGGCACGGCCGTGGGCGAAAAGCTTTCGGCGCTGGCCTGGAACCGCGATCCGCGCGAAATCCGAACCCAACATCGTGCACGGTCGGCAGGAGCGCAGTCTGCGCTTGGCCGCAAGCCGGCCGTCGAAAGTGTGTTCAAGCCGGCGCTGCTCCATCTCGCAGACCGCGTTGCCTCGCGCCTGCGCGCGAAGTCTCTCGCCGGTAATACTGTCACAGTGAGAGTCCGGTTCGCGGACATGCGGGCCGTTACCAGATCGACGACGCTGGATGCACCGATTTCGGCGACGATGATGCTGGCGGAAATTGCAGAGGAATTGGTGCGAGTAGCGCTTGCCGATCATCCGCAGGAGCAGACGATCACGCTGCTGGCGATATCGGTTTCACAGCTGAGAAAGCAGCCGGATATCCAGCTCGATCTGCCTCTCGGGCTTCCGGACGAGAAGCGCAGACCCGGCGCCAAAAAAGGCATTGCTCGCTGGACCGCCGACCGCGCCATCGACACTATTCGCGACCGCTTTGGACGTGACGCGGTCGGCTATGCCGCCACAGCGCTGGACGGTCCGCGCGCGGTCCCCGACGGGTTCCGCGAACTGGCCGAGAAGGAATTGTAAAGCGCGGCGGCCTACCCCGCGCGGCGAGTTTCCTCCCGCGTCGGAAGCTTCCAGTTCGGTCGCGGGAAATGACAGGTGTAGCCGCTGGGATAGCGCTCGAGGTAATCCTGGTGCTCGGGCTCAGCTTCCCAGAAATCGCTGACCGGCACCACCTCGGTCACGACTTTGCCCGGCCAGAGGCCCGAGGCGTCCACGTCGGCTATGGTGTCTTCCGCGACACGCTTCTGCTCATCATTTGCGTAGAAGATCGCCGAGCGATAGCTCGCGCCGACATCGTTGCCCTGGCGGTTGCGCGTCGTCGGATCATGGATCTGAAAGAAGAATTCCAGCAGATCGCGATAGCTGATCGTGTCTGGATCGAACACGATCTCGATCGCCTCGGCGTGGCTGCCATGATTGCGATAAGTGGCGTTGGGCACCTCACCGCCGGTGTAGCCGACGCGAGTGGAAATCACGCCGGGATAAAGGCGGATCAAATCCTGCATACCCCAGAAGCAGCCGCCGGCAAGCACAGCGCGTTCGGTCGTCATGGCCTCTGACCTCCTGAATTTGGGTTCATCGCCAATATAGGCATTGTTGACGTCTTTTTTCAGTCGCAGGCCATTTGACACAAACGCATCGCCCGATGGAGATTATCCTGACGCTAGCGCAGGGTGCGCTCCATGTCAGTCGAGACGATCATGGGCAAATATCGAGACCATCGCGAGCCACGCCGGCATCGCCATGACGATGCCCCGGTGTCCTTTTTGGAACGGGCTTCCGAGCCAAGCTACTTTCAGCGGCCCGCGATTGTAGTCGCAGACCCTGTCGACGCCGAGATATTGTGGTTCAATGCCAGCAAGGGTTTTGGCTTCGTCAAACTGTCGGACGGCACGGAGGCTTATCTGCACATCCGAGTGTTGGAGGCTGCCGGAAGCGGCGCTGTTTCCGAGGGAACACGTCTCAAAGTCGCGGTTGAAGAAAGTCCAAGAGGTCAACAGGTCGTGCAAGTGCTGGAGATCGGCGATCAGATCGCGAACACGCCGGCAGATACGCGCCGCGCTGGAGGGGATTCCGCCAGCACGGACGCACAGGTGGAGAGCGAGGGCACGGTCAAGTGGTACAATCCCGAAAAAGGCTTCGGCTTCATTGCACCCGATAGGTGAGAAGGATGTCTTCGTTCATGCCAACCTGATTTTTGCGGCAGTTCTACCCTCTCTGTCCGATCAATGCCTTACCTGTCGTAAATATCGCTCGCAAAAGGCGGCGCTCCGCGACCGACTTTTGCGACAAACCGAACGACCGTTCGCCGGTGGGAAGCTCACATTGCCGTCGTTGATCTGAACGGCCGGGGCGCGGCCAATGCGGTCCGCCGTGCGAAGGGGCATACGCACCGGAAGCCGTCTTGCCCGGCTCAGCGCAATCATCGCCGCGGAGCTTACGCGTGAAGGGCAACAGACCATGCCGCGGCGATCGCCATACCGGTCACCATCGCCCAGACCGCGTTCTTCGACCGCAGCATGACCAAGGACGCAAGACCAACCGAGATCGCTTCCCTGAAGCCATTTTGCGCAAGAAACGAGGCGACGAGCGCTGCGATGACGGATACGGAAAGCCCGTCGAGAAAACGTTCGATTTTAGGGGATGGCTCGACCCTGCTCATCAAGACGGAACCAGCCAACCGAGTGGCGAGCGTGACGCCCGCGATCAGCGCGATTGCGGCCCAGGTGGACAAATCATTTGGCACGGAACATTTCCCCCGCAATACCACCGATGATCGCAGCCAGAATGACGTTCCATCCTGTTGGCAGCCAGCCACCCGTGAGAAGCGCGATCACGGACGCGACGATGGCGGGAATAATGGCCGTCCTGTTGTCCATCTCGCCCATCAAGACCGTTGCAAGGAAGCAGTCCATCACGACGTCCAGACCAAAGGTCTTGGGGTTTCCGATCATTGATCCGGCGACGGCTCCAAGTGTGGTTCCGATGACCCAATTCGCCCATAGGACCAGCCCGCCTCCGAGAAGGATGCCGACATCCCGCTCTCCTGATTTGAACGCCCGTTGGCTGTCGGCAAAGTTGGGATTGGTGAGATAGCTAAGGACGAGCATCCTCTTCGTGATCGGAAGGGCGTTGACCCAGGGCGAAAGGGCCGCCCCCATGATGATGAACCGCGCGTTGATGGCGAGCATGATCAGCGCGAGCGAACCAAAGGCAACGGGGGCTCGCAAGAAATCAAGTGAGACAAACTGGGCAGCGCCAGAAAAGACCAACGCGCTCATAGCGATGGACTGGTATACCGACATCCCATGTTCGGTAGCGGCAACGCCGAAGGCAATGCCGAACGGGATGAGGAAGATGGCAATCGGAAAAAGGCGGTGGATACCGCGCCAGGTGCCGCCCAGGGTCAGCACCGTCTGGGTGCCGGCGGGCCGTTGCGAATGTGCCGTCTGTCTAACCATGCTACTGGTTAGACAGCAGCACGGGTTGCATGTCAACCCCACCACAGGTTAGAAATGGCTCATGACCTACAGCAACACTCATCCGCTCCGACTGATAGGCGGGCGACTGGCCCTCGACTTCCTCAATACGGCCAATTGGGCGTCTGACGGCTCCGTCGTGCACGAGAAGATTGAAAGCCTTGCGGATCTGGACATCTGGTTGCAGGCCGCCGGTCTGCCAGATGCCGCCCGCCCCGGATCAATCGACATGATCCATGACTTCCGCACGCGGTTGCGCGGCATCTTTCGAGGAGAAATCGGGTCGACCGCGTCGGACCTCCAAGCGTGTTTGCGCGAGATTCAGATCGGCCCGGACAGCCCGATCACCAATCTGGCCCGGCAGCCCGTCCTCAGCCTTATCACCGTGTCGGCCCTGTCCATTCTGAGCGACCCGAAGGAGCTGGCGCGCGTCAAGACCTGCCCCGGCGCGGGCTGCGGCTGGATGTTCCTGGACGAGACGAAGGACGCGCGGCGGAAATGGTGCATAATGGAGACCTGCGGCAATCGCGCCAAAGCGTCTCGAAACTACGCAAAAAAGAGTGCGGGAAAGGGATCGTAGGCGGAAATGCAGCTCAGCATCCCCTAGGTGATTATTACTCGTTCGTCAAAGTCTCGCCGTGTTTAGATCTGCATAGATTGTTCGGCTCTGCTCAGGAGGAGCGCTACGCGCGCGCGATCGCGGGCGGTTCGTAAGCGGCACACGCGGAAGCGATGCGATCTGCCCAATTTGCTTACAGCCCGAGCTCGCTCAGCGATGGGTGGTTGTCCGGCCGCCGCCCTAGCGGCCAATGAAACTTGCGGTCGCCCTCACGGATTGGCGCATCATTGATGCAGGCGAAACGGCGGCGCATCAGGCCGTCCTCGCCAAACTCCCAATTCTCATTGCCGTAGGAGCGGAACCAGTTGCCGCTGTCGTCGTGCCACTCATAGGCAAAGCGGACGGCCATGCGGTCCTCGCGGAAACCCCACAGCTCCTTGATGAGCCGATAATCCAGCTCGCGCTGCCACTTGCGCGCCAGAAAGCCGACGATCGCTTCGCGCCCCTGCACGAACTCGGCACGGTTTCGCCAGTAGCTATCGACGGTGTAGGCGAGCGCGACCTTTCAGGATCGCGGCTGTTCCATCCATCCTCGGCGAGGCGGGCCTTTTCGAGCGCGGTTTGCACAGTGAAGGGGGGCAAGGGCGGACGCTGAGTGCTCATGGGGAATCTCCGTTGTTGGCAAGGCGAGCGCGTAGCTCGGCATTTTCGGCTTCGAGCTGGGCTAGCCGATCGCGAAGCGGACGGACCGCCTTGCTGACTTCCTGCTCGGTGAAGCGCGGCGTGATGTGCTGCGGGCAATTCCAGTCGAAGGTTTCGAGGCGCAGCCGGAAGATGCGTTCGAGCTTCGCTCGGTAGTCGGGCACGGTGACGAGTTCGGTCAGCGCCGGGAGGGCATCGAGCGCCAGGGTTTCGACATGGACGTAAATCTTGAGCCGCGCGCGGCGGGCATAGTCCATCAGGAACAGGCAAGCCCGATCGTCAGCGGCGAGATTGCCGGTGCTGATGTATTGCCGGTTGCCGCGATAGTCGGCAAAGGCAAGCGTGCGATCATCGACCAGCTTGAGGAAGCCGCGCGGGCCGCCTCGATGCTGAACGTAGGGCCAGCCCGTCTCCGAAACCGTCGCCATGTAGAAGCTGTCACGATCGGCAATGAATGCGGCTTCGTTGTCGGTGAATCGATCGAAATCGCGGTGGCCCTTGAAGTCCTGCGAGATGTGATCGGCGCCCATCTTGGCCTGCACGGACCGGACGCTGGGCGTCACGGCGATATCGAGAAAACCATAGGACATATGACGGGCCTCCGCTGATGGAAAGGAAGCGGGCCGGGGTCTGCGCTGCCCCGGCCCGCTTGGCGTCACGCGGCTTCGGCAGCGTGCACGACGGGGAAGTCGATTTCCGTCTGCGCGACCACGTTGAGGTAGTTCGTGAAGCTGTTTTCGGCGACGAGGCCGACGATCTCCACGACCTGGGCGTCAGTGAAACCGGCATCGCGGACCGCCTTGATGTCGGCATCGCTGACGTGGCCGCGCTCCTTCGCCACCTTGACGGCGAACTGGACGGCGGCGTTTGCTTTGGCGTCGCCCGACGCGCCCTTGCGGTTCAGCGCGATTTCCTCCGGGCTGATCTTCGCCAGGTTCAGGCCGAGATAGCTGTGCGCCGAGAGGCAATAGTCGCAGCCGTTGACCTGGGCGACGGCCAGCGCGATCCGCTCGCGGGTCTTCACGTCGAGGGTCTTCGAGAGGGCGCCCTGAAAGCTGGTGAAGGCGGTGAGCACGGCGGGGCTGCTGCCGATCAGACGGAACAGGTTGGGGACGACGCCAAGCTGCTTGTGCACGGCATCCAGGATTGGCTTGGAGGCCTCGGGAACGTCGCCGCGTGCGGGGATGGAAAGACGGGACATGGCTTTCTCCATTTCAGGTTGGGAGCCGACGATCAGCTCTCACGGCCCGGATTAGCCAGTTCCACCAGGAAGGATAATCAGCTAGTTTTGAGAATACTGTTCTCACTGGGTGGAATAATTATGGACCGCCTCGAAGCGATGACGATCCTCCTGAGGGTTGTTGCCAAAGGGAGCTTTTCGGCTGCTAGCCGAGACCTGGGGGTGCCGCTGGCAACCGTGAGCCGCAAGGTGAACGAGCTTGAGACCCACCTCGGGACCAAGCTTTTAGTCCGCACGACTCGTAAGGTTGCGCTAACAGAAGCCGGCGGTACTTACGTGGCTTCGGCCCGGCGCATCCTTGATGAGATCGACGAGACCGAGCGGGTCGCCGCTGGCGAGTTTCATGTCCCCCGTGGCGAGCTAATCCTGACCGCCCCTGTTTTCTTCGGGCGTCTGCACATCCTGCCCGTCGTCACCGAGTTCCTGGGCGCTTATCCGGAGATCAATGTTCGGCTGTTGCTCTCGGACCGCAATCTCCACCTGATCGAGGACCACGTCGATATGGCGGTGCGGATCGGTCCACTGCCGGATAGCACCATGATCGCAACGCGTGTCGGATCAATGCGGACGGTCGTATGCGCCAGTCCGAAACTTCTCGCGGGGCACGGCATGCCCAAGAAGCCGGATGGTCTGGGCGCATTGCCGTGCGTGAATTTCGACTTTCTGTCGCCGAACTCGGCCTGGTCATTCCGGCCGAAGGAGGCCAAGGGAAGCATCGATGTACCGATCCGGCCGCGCCTCTCCGTTTCCACCGCTGAGGCGGCCGTCTGGGCTGCGGCTCAAGGTGTCGGCGTAACCCGTGTGCTCCATTACCAATGCGCCGATGCCCTACGCGACGGATCGTTGCGGATCATTCTGGCGGACTTCGAGCTGGAGCCGCTTCCGGTTCACCTGATTCACGCTGGGCGTGGCGCGCTGCCCTTGAAGATGCGGGTCTTCCTGGATTTTGCGGCGGGTCGCCTGAGAGAGAGGCTGAAGTCCCTCTGATCTTTCAAATCCGTTTGGGTTTTCGCACAGCCTGCGGGGTGGTGCGACGCGCCGAGGATCGGCGCGTCGCGATTGAAGTGGCGCTCACGCGCCGCTCTCGGTGAAGTGCCAGACGGGGTCCGAGGCGGCGAGCCTTGTCGGCGAGGTTTTCGGTGATGCCCGAGCCGGGAAAGACGATGACAGCCGGCTGGTCGCGGACAATCGCAGCTATGTGTCAGGAACCGGCGTACCACATCGCCGTCGACCGCGTCGATCCCTATGCGGTTCCTGTCCAGCCAGACAAGCAAGTGCTTTACAGGTCCGGGGAACTCCTGAAGATATCCCGGCGCTATGCCGGCCTTGCGCAAATAGTCCAAGAACTCCGCGACTAGCGGCCAGGATCGACCATTTCCTTCGACGTCTTTCGCAAAGCATCCGCGCGTGTTGATTGCTCAGCCATTTTCATGCTCCTTCGTCGTGATGACGTTAGGAGCATGCTGGTTAGGTTGAGCGAAGTCTTTCATTCAACGCGAAGATCGCAAAGCCGGTCAGCGCCAACGTAACGCCGCTGAAGCATGTACGGACCGTGTTCCAGATTTGCCAGGGCCGCGAGTAGTCCTCCCAGATGCGTTGGGCCTCGGCAGTGCTCTCGGGAGCGCTGATGGCAGCCAATGCTTCGTTCACCGGGACGTTGACGGTCATTGTGAGAATCAAGCCGCCCAGCAGATAGATCAGGCCGGCCGCGGCGAAGGCCATAGCGGCTTTTCTTAACCTGCTGGCATAGGCAAGGGCGGCAGTGACCAGCAATACGACCGGCGTGCCGAAGAAGGCCGGCGCGAAGACAGCATTGCGCACGGACGCATTCATTGCCTGCATGGCCTGGATCGCGACTGCCGGATCGGCTGCATCGAGCCCCCACATGGTTGAGCACACCCAGGCATAGAAAAAGCCGAAGATCGCGCCGCTGAGCATCATCGATAGGAAGGCGAACAGATAAAGCATTATGGTGATCACTGGGAATCTCCCTCGTCGTTGTGCGAAGGGGCGTGGAGCGCGAGGAATAGCTCGAAAGCGCGCTGTGCCCGCCGGTCAATCGCCTTTGCGGAAAGCTCATCGAGAACTCCGATCACCCGCCGAATCTGCAGGTCGCCGATCAGGAGGCCGAAGTAGATTTCCGTGGCTTCCGCCGGATCGTTGCAGGCGATCACGCCCTCTCGCCTTGCGGCTGTCAGGAGGTCGCACACGAGAGGCGCAATTGTCTCCCGGCCGAACTGGGCGATCGCCTGTCCGAGGGTGCCCGTGTCGCTGACATCGCTTGCTGCGGCGCGATTGAGGATAACGGCCTTCTCTCCCGTCACGAGAGCGAGCAGGATTGGCCCGAGTGCCGCCAACGTTCCAAGCGGATCGCCGGATCGGTGAAGCGAGTCCTCAAGCAGGAGCCTTGCCTCTCGTGCGTTCGCCTCGACTAGTTCACGGAACAGGCCCTGCTTGTTTCCGTACCATTTGTACAGCGTCTCGTTGGAAGCCGATGCGCGTTGAGCAACGGCAAGCAAGGACGTGCTCTTGTAACCGGCCTCCTTGAGTACCGAATAGGCAGTCTCCTCTATCCTTGCTCGGCGCGCGGCCTGTTTCGTCGTTCTCAAGGCTGTGCTCCTGGCCTTTGCAAGAACCGTACACATTTATACGGTTTCTATCAAGCGATATTCATTTCGACCCAGGAGCACACTGGCAGGGGCCCTTCTTCCGCCATATACCTGCCCATCCACCGGCTCACCCGTCGGCCGCGCTTCGCAAGTGGCCGCTCATGGTCATCGACGCCATCGGGCCGACCCGATTTGGCGTGGCGGAGAAGCATCCGCCGGCGCATCAACGATTTCCTGCAATGTCTGGCGGGCGAGCTCTTCTCCATGCTAATACATCGTGGGTAACGCGGCACGGGGCTCACGCAGTGCGTCCAAGCGGAACCCATCCATGTCACAATCTGCGCAACGCGGCGACCAAGGTATTATTCCAAGCGCGTTGACCCCGGCTCATGCACAGAACACCGATCCGGTCGCGGCATCTGACGCTCCGAACCCGTCCGATGAGAACGCTTCGGTCGAACGGGCTGTTCCAACCGCCGAAATCGAACTCAAGCTCCTTGGCAATCGCGAACAACTGGCGGATTTCGTCAGCAGCCCGGCCATTCCCCAATATGCGCGTGATGCGGGCGTGAATACCGATCTCATCGCAACCTATTACGACACGCCGGATTTTGCTCTGCGCAAGTCGGGTGCTGTTTTGCGCGTTCGCACCGACGGGCAGCGCTTTGTCATGACGCTAAAGTCCGCGAGCCGAGCAGATGGCAAAACGCTTGAGCGGACGGAATGGAAGGCGCCGGTTCAATGCATGGAGCCGGACCTTGCCGCTCTATCGCAATTCCTGCCGGCGGAAACCTTCGCACAAGTTGAAGGTGCACAGCTGAAGCCGGTGTTCACGACTGAAGTGCGGCGTCATACGCGGATGCTGGATATACCGCTCGGCACAGTGAAACTTGCAGTCGATCAGGGCCGGATCGTAGCCGGCGAGCGCACGGAAGAAATAAATGAAATCGAACTCGAACTGATGGACGGCAGTACCGCGGCGGTATTTCAGCTGGCGCAGGACCTCGCATCGACTACCGCCCTGCGGCCGAGCATCCGCAGCAAGTCCGCCCGCGGGTTCGACTTGGCTCTCGGCAATCCGCCCCAAATTACCAAAGCGCCAAAAATGAAGTTTGATCACGGTGCGACGCTCGATCAAGTGCTGGACGGCATCCTGCGCTCGGCGCTTCAACATCTCATGGAAAGCCAACCTGCGGCCGAAGATGGACAGAACCCCGAAGGAATTCACCAGTATCGCGTGGCGCTGCGCCGCCTGAGATCGGTGCTGGGACTCATGCGGTCGATTGGACCATCTTCGCAACTGGATGCATCCCGGGATGACGCCAAATGGCTAATGTCCAATTTCAATGATGCGAGGGACTGGGATGTTTTCATCACAGAGACCCTGCCGCCGATTTCGCAGGCCTGCCCGGCGGTCGAAGGCTTCGATGTCCTCAAACGCGCGGCGGAAGAACACCGCCACAAAGCTCATGACAAGGCGCGCGCCGCAATCACCGATCCGCGAACCGGACGGTTCCAGATCGCCCTGGGATTGTGGGGCGAACAGGCAGGATGGCGCGCCGGCGCCCGGAAGGTTTGGGGCTGCTGGCCGCACCGGCCCGCCGTTTCGCGACAGGAGTTTTGGAGAAGCTACACCGCAAAGTCCTGAAGCGGGGTCATTATTTCAAGAAACTCTCGCCAGAGGAGCGACACAAGCTGCGTAATGCGCTCAAAAAATTGCGCTACGCTTCCGATTTCTTCCTGCCGTTATTCGAAAAAACCAAGCGCAAGCGGCATTTTGCAAAAACCCTGGCCGGGTTGCAGGATCAGCTCGGCCGCTACAATGACATGGCCGTTATGGAAGAACTCGTTCAGCGAATTATGAAGAACAAGCTTCCGGTGACTGGCCAGCACGCAGCCGGCGCATTGCTTGGCTGGCAGGCTGGCAGCGTCAACCGAGACGATGCGGAACTCCTGTCGGCCTGGAAGGAATTTCAAAGCGCCGACCTTCCCTGACCAAACGAACCTGAGGCTGCGCTGCAATATCTGGCATCCGTCCACTCTGCGTTTGCGAACTCTGGTTAATCACCACCGCAACGCTAAAGTTGTCGCAGGTTGAGGAAATTTTGCGACAAAAGACCTCACGGATGTTCATGCGAGTAATCTTCGCCTTCATAGCTGCGCGCATTGAACCATCATCAGGGCCATCAAGAAATGACCGCCTCGCCTTCCTTTCTCGGCTTTCCCGATCGCCTCGCCGATGGCCGCATGCCGCGTGCGGTGATCTTCGGAGCCGGTCACGGCAGCACCTATCCCGGCAAGGACAGCAGCGGCTATGCCTTGGCCGCCGACGCCATCCGCGCTGCAAGCCAGGAAGATGCCGCGCTCGTCGATCACTGGGATTTCGATCTCGGCGGCCCGCTGTTCGACGGCGGGCAGGTCTGCTGCATCGACGCCGGCGACATCCAGACCGCCATGCATGACAATGCCGGCAACCGGGCCCGGATCGAGGTGAAGACACGCGAGGTCCTGGCATTGCCGGCGGTACCGATCCTGCTCGGCGGCGACGATTCCGTAGTCATTCCCTTCCTCGCCGGCTTTGCGGATCGCGGGCCGGTCTGGATCCTGCAGATCGACGCCCATATCGACTGGCGCGACGAAGTGCATGGCGAGCGCCACGGCTATTCGAGCCCGATGCGCCGCGCGAGCGAGATGCCGCATGTCGCCGGCATGGTGCAGGTCGGCCTCCGTAGCGTCGGCAGCGCACGCCTCACCGAAATCGAAGCGGCGCAGCACTTTGGCAGCCGCTTCGTGACCGCCCGCGAGGTTCACGCTGAGGGCGTCGAAGCCGCTCTGCGGCATATTCCGGAAGGAGCGCGGGTCGTCGTCACCCTCGACTGCGACGGCCTCGATCCCGGCATCATGCCGGGCGTGGCGGCGCGTGCGCCCGGCGGCCTCACCGACACGCAGGTTATCGACCTGGTCGCTGGCCTCGACCGGCGGGCCAGGATCGCAGGATTCGACCTCGTCGAACTCTATCCTCCCGCCGACATTGACGGCCTGTCGGCCCTGATCGCCTCGCGCCTTGTCGTCAATGTGATCGGCACCATCGTCCGGCAGGTTTGAAACCCCGGCTTGTCGCGCAAATCCTAAGGCTTGTTACGTCGCAGGTTCTAGGCGCAAAATGTGTCGCAGGTTCAGGGTCTTTGGCGAGGGGAGGCAGACGGGTTGCAAGTAAAAACAGGCGCTGGTTGGTTCAAATTTGAGGACAGAGCGAGAGGGGCGCGGGGCTACATCAGAGTTTTCTACTACATTCCCGAACGAATAGAGCCGACTTCGCGAATACTGATTGCACTCCATGGGTTAGATCGAGTTGCGGCGGGATTTCGAAACGAGTTCATTGCCGCAGCGGATCGCCACGGCAAGATCGTGATCGTTCCGGAATTCGATATTGATGCATTTCCGGGCGTATATGCCTACAACTATGGAAATGTCGTCTCTGCCCCACCAAATTCGCAGTCCAATGCTCGGGAGGAGTGGAATTTTGAATTGATCGATCGTCTGTTCCTGTCGATCAAAAATGACGCTCAAATCCAGTCGGAAAAGTTCGATTTGTACGGCAATTCTGCCGGCTCTCAATACGTACTGAGGTATGTCGCGCTTACGGAAGCGCCCCTGTTGGAAAAGCCAATATCTTCGAATAGCGGTATCTACATGCTGCCCAATCTGACGGTGAACTATCCCAATGGGATGGGCGGCATAGGCATGGGCGATGCAGACTTGAGAAGATATTTTTCTCGCCCTTTGCATATACTGCTGGGAGATGCAGACACTGACGCGACAGCGGCCGATCTTCCGCGAACGCCCGAAGCTCTTGCGCAGGGGCCTCACCGTCTCGCCCGTGGCCTCTGGCACTTCGAACACTGCAAGTCTTTAGCTAAAACGTTGGGTATTGAATTGGCATGGACTGTCGAAGTCGTGCCAGGAGCACAACATATTAGCCGAGCCATATTCGATCGGGCGATGGCAATATCAGGCTCAGGATGTCGCGGAAATCCTAAAGCCTGCTACGTCGCATGAGTTGGTCGCAAAATGTGCCGCGGGTATCGGGAGTTTCGCGACAAGTGGACCGCTAGCTTTGAGCTAGTACCTCGCCCGATCTTTGTCGCCGCTTTGATTTTGTCAGAACATCAAAGATCACCGCCGCCATGACCAGGCTGCCACCGATCCAGGTGGCCCATGCGGGAAGCTCCCCGAAGGCCAACCAGACCCAAAGCGGCGCGAGCGGGTTTTCCATGCTGCCTATCAGGGCGGAGCGTGTTGCCGAGATCAGCCGGGTTCCGACCGTCATCAACAGCAGGCCGAGACCAAATTGGGCGGTTCCGAACAGCACAAGGTCTAACATGGCCGGGGCCGTCACCTGCATGGGCTGAGCGAATGGCAGCACCACAAATGCGCAGAGAAAGGCTGATAGGCAGGCGGCCGGGAGCATGGAAACATGCCGGTTCTTGCGGATGATGACCATCATTGCGGCATAGGATAGCGCCATCGTTGTCGCGAAGGCGTAGCCCGCCAGATAGCCGCCGGAGGCTTGCGGGTTGACGATGATCATAACGCCAACAAGCGCTATGAAGCTGGCCGCCCATGTCGTCCAGTCTTCCCGCTCGCCCGTGAAGAAAAGCGCGAGTATGGCGGTCATGAAGGGAATTGCAGCGTGGATTGTCATCACGTCTGCCACCGGAGCCAGGCGCAGCGCATTGATGAAGCAGATCGTGGCGAGGGTGGACAGGACCATGACCCAGAAGCCAGGCATCCCAATGGCCCTGTTCGCTCCCCACAGGTCTTTCCGGTAACGCCACGCCACATAAGCGCCGATGAATAGCCCGCCGAAGATTCCGCGCCAGAACAGGACCGTCCATACATCGAGCGTGATTAGCCGTGTGAAATATCCTGACAGGCTGTAGGCGATTGCAGAGCCTATAATCAGCAACGTGCCGAGCCATTTGTTTTGATCGTCTTGCATCGGTGCCCCCTTGCATCCGAAGCCTTGTACTCCGATGCTACTGACACCGTTTTGTCAGTGGTGTTGGGAGGGCCGCTCGTGCGCCGCGCCGATCGTCTTTTCGATATTATCCAGGTGCTACGTGGAAAGACGCAGCCCACGACCGCCGCCGCGCTGGCGCAAAAATTGGAAGTGGCGACCCGCACCATCTATCGCGACATCGCGACTTTGCAGGCTCGCCGAATCCCGATCGAGGGTGAACCTGGACTCGGCTATTTGCTGCGCAAGGGGTTTGATCTGCCCCCTCTGATGTTCACGATGGAGGAGATCGAGGCGATTACAGTCGGTGCGAACCTTGTTCATCGCATTCGCGATCCGAAATTGCAGGAAGCGGCTGAGAGTGTGCTGAACAAGCTTCAGCATTCTGTTCCGAAGGAGCTGCGCTCCTATCTGGCGTCTCCTCGGTTCTTTGTGTCGGAAGGGGATACGGTCCGTCCCGAGGGGATCGAACTGCTCGATGTGCGCAATGCCATCCGGACATGCCGCAAGATCAGCATCACCTACATCGACGAGCAACAGCGCCGATCGCGACGAACAATCTGCCCTATCGCCACGGTCTATTATGTCGATGTTACGTTGATTGCCGCATGGTGCGAGCTTCGCGGGGACTATCGGCATTTCCGGGCAGACCGCATCGTTCAATCCGAAGTTCTCGAAGATCGATTTGCCGCCGATAGCAGCCCCATGATGGCCGAGTGGATGGCGAAGCGTTCGCAGAAATCCTGAAACTCGCTACGTCACAGGAGTTTGTCGGAAAATGTGTCGCGGGTTGGGGGACTTTTGCGACTCCGGTGCATCACGCGGCTCGCCCAGAAAGGGCGGACTGCCCCTGCTTCACGATGGTTTCGAGGAAATCGCAGACGACGCGAACGCGCCTCATGTCGCGAACCGCTTCATGAACGACGAGCCAAATGGCTTCCTCTTGCCGGCAGAGAGCGGGCATGACCCTGACAAGCTGTTCCTCTGAATCCGCCAGAATGCACGGCAGTACACCGAGGCCGTTACCCGCCTTCATGGCGAGCACCTGCGCCTGCATGGTATCCACGGTCAGATTGGCAATGCCGCTATCTGCCCATGACCGGAGTGTTTTCGGCAAGGCCAGGAACGACAAGGGATCGCCCCAAGTGGTGAGGCGATGGCCAGCGATCGGCAATTGATCTTCCCGAACAGGATGACGGGCGAGATAGTCCTTCGATCCATAGAGTCCGAAAGCGATCGTTCCAATCCGCCGCACCACGAAATTCCCCTGCTCGGGCCGGCAGAGCCGCAGGCCGATATCCGTTTCCCTTTGGGGATGTTGAGCGAAGGAAGTCGCGTTGACCGCGACCCCCAACGACAGATCAGGATAGGTTTCCTGTAGAGCGGGCAGGTTCGGGATTAAGAGATGGTGCGCAAGCGTATCGACGGTGACGATTCGCACCGTCCCCGAAACGCGGCCGTCCTGTCCGCAGAAGCCGTCTTCCAACTCGCGCATGGCGGCTTCGATCGCCATGGCCTTTTCGACCATGGCCCGGCCCGCTTCCGTCACTTCGTATCCATCCGGCTTGCGCTCGAATAGCCGGGTTCTTAGCGCCGCCTCCAAGGTTTCGACCCTGCGCGCCACCGTGGAGGGACTAGCCTTCACCTCGCGCGCCGCGCCGGTCAGGCCACCATGGCGCGTCACGGCGAGGAAATATCGGACATCGTTCCAGTTCATGTTTCTATTTTTCGAAAGCTACTTCCAAAACTTAGGCGTCGAACAGACGAAACGGAAGGTTTAATCCTACGAAGGTCAATGAAATGGAGCTTGGGAGCGAGGCATCGGCAACAGCTCTTTCGCTAAAACGGTCAAGGCCGCTTTCGCATGAACAAGCAATTCACCATCGGCGTCTTCGCCGCACTCTTCGCGGCCTTTGCCTTCTCGCTCAACTTCATCGTCCCCTTCATCATCGGTGACTATTCCACATTCGATTTTGCCCTCATCCGCCATGTCGTCTCCGCTCTGGTCGGTTTCGGCATTCTGTTTTCGGAAAAAGGCGTGATGCAATACCTTACTATCCGAAACTGGTTGGCGACGCTCGGGTTGGCCTTCATCGGCTATGTCGGCTACTTCCTGACGGTAACGGGAGCTGCGATCTTTTGCGGACCGGTCATCGCTCCGGCTTTTCTCGGCCTGGTCCCGATCGTGCTGGCGATCGTCGGCAACCGGCGTCAGGAGTCGCTCCCATGGCGTTTCCTGATGATGCCGCTCATGCTGGTGGTGATCGGCCTTGCTCTGGTCAACGGCACGGCCCTCACTGCCGACACTTTGGGTTCCGTTCGCTCGCTCTGGATCGGCATTCCGCTTGCGCTCGTGGCCGTAGTGCTGTGGGTCTGGTTTGCCATCGCCAATCAGGCGGCGCTCGCCACCCGGCCCGATATGCCCTTGGGCGCATGGTCAGCGCTCATCCTGGTGGCCGGCGGTGTCCAGATGCTCGCCTTCTTGCCCGTCGGCGCGGCGCTGGGGCTCTTTCAGCTTCCTAAGCTCGGTTTTGGATGGGACGCGGCCGGCTCCCTTTATCTTTGGGGTGTCTCGCTCGCGCTGATGGCTACGGTCTGCGGAGTGTGGGCATGGAATGTTGCCTCCCGAAATCTGCCGGTGGCGCTGGGAGCGCAACTGATCGTCTCGGAAACCGCCTTTGGCGTCATCGGCGGGCTTGTCGTCCATGCTCGATGGCCGACCGAAATGGAAGCGGGCGGGATTGCCGTCCTGATCGCCGGCGTCGTTCTGGCGATCCGCGTCTTCCATGGCCGGCAAGTCAGGTCGAACGAGGCTTTGTCGCAAATTTCCTG
>NZ_VLKT01000035.1 GCF_007830515.1 Mesorhizobium tianshanense | reverse complement strand
CGTCTCGATCTCGCCGCGCGGCGCCTCATAGGCCGCCCGCGCATAGGCGTCGTCGGCCGGCGCCGGCAGCGCCTTGCGATCGAGCTTGCCGTTCGGCGTCAGCGGCAGCGCCGCCAGCCGCACGAATGCCGTTGGCACCATGTAGTCCGGCAGCCGCCCGCTCACATGTGCGCGCAAGGCGCCGGCAAGCGCGCCGCCATCGTCCTCCTCCGCTCCGGCCTCGGGCGCGCACACGACATAAGCGACAAGGTGCTTGTCGCCGGCGCGGTCCTGGCGCGCCACCACCACCGCCTCACGCACCCAGGCATGCTCGCAAAGCCGCGCCGCGATCTCGCCCGGCTCGATGCGGAAGCCGCGGATCTTCACCTGGTCGTCGTTGCGGCCCAGGAACTCCAGATTGCCGTCCGGCAGATAACGCCCCAGGTCCCCGGTCCGGTACATCCGGGCGCCTGCCTCATCGCTGAACGGATCGGCCAAAAACCGCTCCGCCGTCAGCTCGGGGCGGTTCAGGTAGCCACGCGCAACGCCTGCCCCGCCGATATAGAGCTCACCCACCGCCCCGAACGGGACCGGCGCACCATGCCCGTCCAGAAGATAGATCCGCGTGTTCGCAATCGGACGCCCGAGGGGAGGCAATTGGGGCCAGCATGATGGGTCAGCTGCAAGCCGGTGCTCGGCAATGACGTTGATTTCTGTCGACCCGTATTGATTGATCAATCTCGCCTTTGGATGTGCTTCGAAGAACGCCCTAAGCCGTGGAGTGGCCTGCAATTGCTCACCCGCTGTATAGATCTCACTTAGAGAGGGCAGCTGCACTTGCTGCCCGCCCCAGACCTCCGCAAAATGGTTCAATGCTACGAATGGAAGGAAAAGCCGCTCGATCGCCTCCCCCTTCACGAATTCGAGCAAGTCGGAGAAGTCCCTACGGGTTTCTTCCCGCACGAGCACGAGCAGTCCACCCTCCTTCCAGCAAATGAACAATTCCTGGGAGGACACATCGAAGTTCAGGGTCGCGAATTGAAGTGTGCGTAGTTTTGACGTGCCAACCCCCGCGAGCGAATTCACAAGCGAGCCGTGGGACATTTCGACGCCCTTGGGGGTTCCGGTTGAGCCGGAGGTGTAGATGACATAGGCGAGATGGCGTGAGGTCAGGCCAAGCGTGCGCGGCTCCGGGTCCGAAGGCGGCCGCTCGGCCCAGGCCGGGGTGGCCGTATCCAGATCGACCACGCTGACATCGGCCAGCGCCTCGGCGCCCAGTGCGGTTCGGCCGGCGGCATCGCAAAGTAGCAGTTGCGGTGCAGCATCGTCGACAATCTGCCGCAGCCGCGCCGAGGGATAGGCCGGATCCAGCGGCAGATAGGCACCGCCCGCCTTCAGGATCGCAAGCACCCCCACCACCATGGCCGGGCTGCGCTCGACGCAGATCGCCACCGGCTGGTCCGGCTTCACCCCAAGCCCGATCAGATGGTGGGCCAGCCGGTTGGCGCGGGCGTTGAGCTCGCCATAGCTCAGGCGCTCGTTCTCATGGACCACCGCCACCGCCCCCGGCGCCTGGCGCACCTGCGCCTCGAACAGCTCATGGATGCACCGCTCCGACGGATAAGGCGCCGCCGTCCGGTTCAACTGCTCCAGTAGATACGTGCGTTCGTCGGCCGGCAGGATGTCGATGCGGCCGACCGGCTGCCCCGCATCGACCATCACACCATGTAACAAAGTTTGCAAATGCTGCGTCATGCGGTCGATCTGCTTCGGCGCTAATCGACTGGCATCAAAATGCCAACGAAAGCTCCCATCCAGAGCGCAAACCTCAAAGGTCAGCAAATCACCGGACAGGGTTGTCTCAGAACTCGCGTTCGAAGCTAGATTGCCAGCGGCAGAACAGCTATCTGCTGTAATCGTGATGCCAATCGACCAGGGCCGGCGCAATTGTAGCACCTCCACATCCCGCAATGTCGGGCAGCGCGCGATAAGATCCTGGGCAAAGCTAGCGTGCGCCCTAAGCTGAGCGAATTCGGCCGCCACCGTTTTGCGCATTTCCTCAAAATCATGTGCAAGATCAATGGTAACTTCCATCGGCACGACAGAGGCGATAAGCATCTCCACCGCCTTCAAACCGGCTTGCGATCTATCCGATGCAGGCGTCCATCCCAGTTGAAGCTCTGCTTCTCCCGTGATGCGGGCGAGATAGATCAGCCAAGCCGTTACCAAGTATTCCGTGCGATCGAGTGGCGACAGTTTAGCCAAAGCACTTGGAATGCCCCCCGAACTCGACTGCCATCTGGGCGGCGTCTCAGCTACGGACGACGACACGAAGGGAAGCTGCGATGTTTTAAACTGCTCTAGCCGCTGTCGCCAAAAATCCTCCCGAGGCGCCAGCAATTCATGGGTGGCAGTTATGCTCCGCACGTGTTCATCGCTCAAGATCGGCAGGCGACTACCTTCATCCAGATTGGAGTGCCTAGCGAGGGCGCTCGCGTCCAGCACCTGCCCGTCGGGGCCGCCAAAGCAAACATCGACATCCTGCGTACCCGTCGCCACACGCCAATGGCTGGAGTGAACTTCAAGCAGGCAACCTGCCGGAACGCCCGAGCGTCGAGCCAGCACCTCCACGCGTCTGACTGTGACAACCTCTTCGCCTATGAGAGCCTTGGGCAGACACAATGGATTGGGATGATATGGCCCAAAGTCCAGGGCCCGCGTCATCGCTGACAGGTCTTGCGCGGATCGATCCCATCGCAGACAGCCTGCCGCATCTGGGCGTCGATGTCTCGGAAAATAGCTTCGGTTCACCAGCGCTTGCGGATAGCCAGTAAGCTTCCCGCTCTTGAGGCCAGTCAAAAGCTCGCGGAAACCCTCGACTGCAGCTTCATAGCATTTGAGGTTCAAGCTCAACGCCGTATCGGTGGGCGCAATCAGCACTTGGCGCTGAACCACGACGTCACCCGTATCAACACCATCATCGATACGATGCCACGTGATGGCATGTTCGGTCTCTTGCGCCAGCAGCGCCCAGGACGTCGCGTGCGTTCCCGCATATCGTGGCAATGGACCGTCGTGGTAATTGAAAGCACCTTGACGCACCCGCCCGAACACATCCACCGGCAATATGAACGGATTGGCAACGGAGAAAATCCAATCCACCGGCTCGGTGTTCAGGAACGTCGAGAGCTCTTCAACAGTCGCAACGCACAAGATGTTGGCGCGAGCCGCCCACTCTGCGAATATGGCGTCACCACACAGGGCCGCACCAATGACGTGGCCCATCTCCATTGCCAGCTGAGCGCACCTAACTGCGAGCGTACCACTGCCAACAAAGACGCTGGAGGAGATTGATCGCGCTGCAGGATGCCTATCCCGATCGCCTGGTTCGCAAGCGCTTGCGCGCGCCGGAGAAGACCGATATGCCATCTTCACCCCTCCAGCAGTTCACCCACCAAGCTGGGCAGTTCCCGCCCTAGGCGCCGCCCCACGTGATCGGTCACACTGGTTCGGATCTGCTCGGGGGCGCCCACAATCGCTTGTGTAATCTGGCGTGCATTTGCGGTAACGAAACTCTTGCGCGGAGCCAGATCTTCCCAATGTCCCTGCCAAGCTCCCACGTCACCAAATATCGTCGCCGGCAGTATCGCAGCTGCCACCTTAACCTCGTCTGAGCTTCCGATGAGCGTGATCATCGGACGGCTTCTCCTCAGTCTATGCGCCTTTTTAGAGGACGACGCATGTACCGTGCCAAAGGTGAAATCGTTCTCAATCAATATGATAGCAATAATACTGCTATGTCACTTATCCGACATTGCCGGACATCGTACCATTGAGCGCGCTGTCAATCGGCACAAGCCTTCCGGAATCTCGCCCGATGTTGCATTGGAAGGTGTTCGAAACGAATACGTTCGCCTGATGGGAGCGGTGTGAATCGAGAGGTTCATGCACCGTTCTGCGAGAGGCCGGCAGGTGAAATTCCTCCGGCCTACTCACCCGGGGCTTTCCACGAAGATGTCCCGGCTACGCGGCGGCAGCCCGCGTGGACAGCGATGCCGTTCTGGCGTTCCGCATGGTCATTGGAAACCGCGACATTCACGGGAGCGCTTGAATGTTCCTCGCAATGAGCGGCGGTTTATATGAGATCTGGCGTTTGTTCGCCTTGCTCAATATGCCGAGCCTGCCGGGTCGTTGAGCTTGTGGCGCTCGGTTCCGTTGAGGGGCGGGTTGAAGATACTGACGAGGATCAGGTCCTTGTCCCGGCCCCCGCGCAGAAGATGCTTGTCATGCTTGTCAAGCACATAGATGTCGCCCTTGCGAATGGGGAAGACATTACCGTCCATGTCCTCGACCTCGCCCTCTCCGGCGATGCAGTAGCAGGCTTCGAGATGATTACGGTATTGCAGAAGCGAGACGGTGTTAGCGCGCACTACGGTGTGGCAGATGCTAAAGCCCATGCCGTCCTTATCCGTCAGGAGGCGGTGGCTAGTACCATTGCCCCAATCGACGAAGTGATCGGTCGCTTCAACATCCTGCAGGCTACGCACAATCATAGCGCTATCCTTTTGTATTCCGGAGCCGAGCCGGAGTCGGGCGCGTACTACCGTGATGTTCCCACTTCTGCGCGGTATCGCCGCCGGCGTTGGCAATGCCGTTGATGATGTTACCGGCCACATAAAGTGTTTTCGGTCGCAGATCTGGCAAGTTGTTTCCTTCCTTTGCTGTACCTTGCGACACGAATACGGCTCCGAAGCCTGTTAGCTAATGAGCAAATCTCGTGCCACCCTGGCAGACAGATAAGGATAAAATTTGTGGCTGTTTTTCAGATAGTTAGAGAGTGACGGATTAGCAGGGCAGTGAAGATAACCTGACAAACTGCCAAGAGATGGCGGACACAATGCTGTCCGGTACGGTCAAACGCGCGAAGAGAACCGGCAGGACGGTGCGGCTGACCTTTGTCGTTGATCCCGCCAGGGAAGAGCCGCAGATCGAAGTCAAGGATGCGGCTCCAACGCAGCCCGATGCACTCGTCCTCGCCCTCGAGACGGCAAAGATACGAGGCGCGGAGCGCGTCGCCGAGATCCTGAAGGGCGCGGGCCGGCTCGGTTGTTACGAACTCTGGCTGATGACCGGCAAGTGGACCGGCGGCGGCCGTCACACAAATGATCCGCTTCCGGCGTCGATGGAGATTCTGCAATGAACTTTGTACCGCCTCGCCGCTCAGAACGAACGATTCAGCACGCGCGCTTCAAGCAACCTTGCTCCAAGGATCGCCTGTTTCGAATTCTCTCGATTGATGGCGGAGGAATCCGAGGCGTCTTTCCAGCCGCGTATCTCGCAGAAATCGAGAGGCGCTTCCTCGGAGGACAATCAATCGCCAGCTATTTCGACATGATCGCCGGCACTTCAACCCGTTTTGTTGCAACAAAACCCTCGCCAGTTGTCGCCGTCCGCCACATGCGGGCAAGTGTCAGTGGACGTCTCGTTCGCCACCTGTCAGGTTATGGAGCTGAAGGAAGTGCATCGCACATTGCGCGGCGAACGTGCTCCGCAGGGATTTCCGGCAGAAGCTCTGTTGCGGTGGGGCCGAACAAGGGGCGTACTTCTTGCCGGGCCTGCGCCAACACCAGAGTGCGTTCAGGGTCCGAGACAAGCTGTGCTTCGAGTGCTTCCCGTAACCACACGAAAACTCATTCCCGACCGCCTGTGCCGATGATCCGGGGATACGCCAGGACGCCGGCTTGATTTATGCGAGAGTCTGCCGATTACGTCGCTGTATGGGTAGCGCGCCACAACTTGAGACGGTTTTGATCGAGCTGATTGTCCAAGCTGCAGACTTTCCGGCGGCTAGCTTCGATTCCGTAGCAGGTGACTGCGCCGATAAATCTGGAGGGCGAATACTCTTCAATGTTCGCGTTGAGAGCCATGCGGACGTTCAGCGGCTTGCCGCGATCGCGATCAAATCAGACGGAGGGGTGACTCCTCTGCTTTTGCTGTTGGATCGTACGGGGACGTCGATCAAGATCCATGAGGTGGCGGTTGAAGACTACCCATTGGTAGTCTCGATCGCCCGTTGGGCCAATCAGCCCCTTCACTCGCAAGCAATTACCAGCGTTAATGTCGAGGTTATCCTGCTCCTGGAAGCTGTCGTATCGGAAGCACGGCCGGATTAGCGGATTAGCTGAATTGTGCACCCAGCCGATGTTGGCCGGGCCTCAGCGTTGTGAAGGGTCCTTCCCCTCCTGCTGCTTAGCGCGTTCCGCACTGCCAATTATGCGACTACGGAAGAACAGAGCACGAACATCTGACCGCAGAATGTCTTTGCTGCGAACAGCAATGCGGCATCGAAGGTCTCGGCTCGCCGTTAGCGAACTGGCGGCTTACGGCGTGCGAAAAACGATAGCGGACGTTCAACCGAGAGAAAGGTCTCAGAATGCCCCTTCAGGGGACGTTCGAAAGGTGCGCTTGCGAGCCGCAAGCCAGCATTATACTCGGAACGATTTGATTCGAAAGACACGCGTGTCTCCAACGCCGGTCGTAAAGCGCTGGCGATCGAAAGTCGCCGGCGACACGTACCAGGCCTGGTTCACCCTGTACGACGCGCTGAATGCGGCGGCGGCCACGGTCTGAATCTTGTTTCCGGTTAGGCCTATCTCGAAATTCAGCCCGTCGCGGACAGACCACGCCTCGTAGCGCTCTGCCAGGGCTTGGAGGACCATGGCAGGGTCACCGGCGTTGCACGTTCGGATGTTGCCGCTATCTTGCCCGCGCACCGCGACCTCGGCAGCGATCTGCGCGATCTTGGAGCGCGAGTTCTGCTTCTCGCTTACCATCACCTCGATGAGGTCATAGTCGCGCTCCTCCACCAGTTGGATTAGCCGTTCGTGCTTGGAGGATGCGAACGCAAAGAGCCCTCTTAAACGTGTGCCGTCGGAATCATCTGGCAGCTGCGGTGTAGAGCGGTACGGCCCGTCTTCCCCAGTCAGGACACCTTTGAGGGATAGCAGCAGTTGGTGATGGTTGTCGGAGGTGAATGCCTTCACCACCTCGTCCAGGTCGGCCTCCAGCGGGAAGTAGTGTTCCGCGGCGGTGTAAGCGACATCGACGCGACTCGAACTGATCAACGCTTCCCGTATCAACTTGAAGATCGCTGGTTTGGCCAGGCCAGTGACATCGATGACGGATCGCTCGCCGAGCGAAATCGAGGCACCTTTTAGGAAGTCGGCGTAGTCGATGATGCGAACACTGGCCCCGGACTCTTCGACCAGCTGCAGTATATCATTCGAGTATCCGGGCTCGGGATAGCGCAGAGCGACAACCTGCCGTGGCCGGGTGGCTGCGAGCAGGCGGGCGGCCGAAGCCTTAGTACGTTCTTCGAACCCCAGGGCGAGCATCACGACCGTGTCAACGCCGCCTATCGAAAGCTGCGTGAAATCCAACTCCTCGATCGTCGGCAGGGGCAGATGTGAGTCCTTAAGCAAGCGCTCGGTCGTCGTCAAATCCTTCTCTTCAGGAAGCTTGGGCATTGGGAGCGTGAGGTCCAGTGCACCCTGGCGCGTTCTCGATCTCGAGGAGGCGGCAATGGGCGCTTCGACCTCTTCGGCGTCGTCGCCAGCTTCGGAAGCCGATCGCAGATTCCTCATCAGAATCGCCTTGCCGTCCGCGGGGTTGGAAAGCCAGTCCTCAAGGTCCTTCCCGGACAGCTCGAAACGATCGCGCTCCGCCAGACCGATGAAATTCACCAAACCGTAGATCTTCCGGAAGGTGAGCTTGAATTGCTGAGTGGGGTTCGAGTCGCGCGTCTTGGTGCGGGCCGCCCCGCCGGTGAATACGAACACGCCCGCGTCCACTAGCTCGCGCAGCCGTGCCATCTGCTCGTCTGGATCGCCGGTGGTGATCCGCACGTAGATGCTCGCGTACTGCCTAAGGCGCCGCCGGCCGCCGCGCTTTCCGGACTGGATCAGCAGCTCATGGGCGGCTTCCGCGAAGGACTGGGCGACTGCTTTTAAGTTTCCTTCCCGCCGGTCAAGCAGGTAAAGGTGCCGGGAGCAGTAATCCTGGAAGACGTTATTTTGAACGTCGTCCGCAACTGGGATACGTCCCCCCGAGCGCGTGAGCATGTTCTCATAGATGGTAATTACGCTCCCGATGTCCCCGACGCACACGGCCGTCAGTGCCGTCAGGCCCCTGTAGACTCGCTTGCGGTCGTTGGAGTCCGGCTTTGAGCTTGCGATGATCTCCGCTATCTGCTCACGCGGTACGTCGCCCAGCACTTCGGACGGGCGGCCACGGGGATGCCCCGGGTAGAATCTAGCCCGCTGCTGCAGAATCATCTCCACGAATGGCTTGCCCTCGCGGTCCTTCAACCGCTGATTGACCTCCGCGCCGAGGTCAAAGGTGGCGAAGTCTCGCCAGTGCGCGGCCGGGTTGACGGTGCCCGGCGACTTGAGGCTGAGGAAAATGGTCTGCGCCTCGGACGTCATCTTGAAGGCGCAGTTGGGGTTCTGAAAGATCAGGGCTGAAAGCACATCCTCGACGCGATCCGGTTCCATGTAGCGAGTGGATACATCGTCGAGCAGGAACAGCACTTGAGCCGAGGTCCAGAGCGTCGACGCGTTTCGGATTGATTCGGCAAGATTAACGAACGCGTTGGCCGGATGCGAGGCTAGTCGAATATCGCTGTCGCTGCGGCTGAGGTTCACCAGCATGCTGCTGAGGTGCCGCTCCAGCTGTTCGACGGTCGCCAAGTCCGCCCTGGCGGGGCTGGGATCAAGAGCGGCCAGGACTGCGGAGAGGAGCACGGCATGGGCATCGTGCCTGACCTTTTGTGGGGAAATGTCCCGCAGGTGCGCCAGCGCGCGGGCGGCCTCGAGCGCATAGGCGACAAAGAGGCGGGGAAACAGATCCCTAGTCTGCGACTCCGTGCTCTGGCCCACGTTGAGCAGGCGCTGGGCCGATACAAAAAGTCCGACGTAATTATCCTTCGCCAGGCGCGTCATGACGTCCGCGTCGGACTCATCCGCATGCCGCGCCGCACGCGCATGAAACTGCACAGCACGAAGCAGCAGCGTTTTGCCGCAGCCGCGCATACCGGTCATCACCAACGGGCCGGGCGCACTGATCCGCGCGAGCCAAGTGCCATCCGGATCGACGAGGAGCTGTGGGACGTGCCAAGCGTCCAGCGTCTGGGCGTTGTACGATGCATTGAAAGTTTTCAGCACAAGCGGATTGCGCCAGGGCCGCCAAGGCTCAGATGTCTTGAAGTACTGCTCCTCGATCAGATGAACGAAATCATCGGCATCTGGAGTTCGCTGGTTCTCAAGTGCGGGGACGATGCTCTGGGCAATCATCTGAAGCGCGTTGGCCACCCGGCTATCCAAGTCACTGATCGTGTCGGGTTCGCGGAGCAAAACCTCCGTCAAGGCTTGGATGTGCCGCCCGATCCAGTGCAAATCGCCCAGATAGCCGTTCCCCGACCTGCGGTCAGGCGCGACGGAGCCCAGATCGATCGCCACGACCCGCACGGACGCATCCATAGCGCCCTGGCGGTACTTCCCTGGCGTCAGCCGCCCGACGATGATGTTTGAGGCGTGGAGGTCGTTGTGGTTGACCAGCCGGCTCTCTAGCTCAGCCTTGAGCCGGAAGAGGTCGGCGGCGACCTGGGCTGCCGTGCCCGCCAGTAGCTTCTCCGCCCCTGTAAAGAGGTCGGAAAGCGGCGCCCCTTCAACGTAGTCCAGGACCGCGACGTGGCAGGTCGCCGAAAAGTCCCCGAAGACTACGTCCGCGTCGAAGACATCGGAGATGCCGACCACGTACTCCGCGCCGTCGGCCACTTGCGCATGGCGCGCGCTCTCGGCGTTGAAGTCCTTTTTGAAGTACGTGTAGAGAGACGTAGGACTTACCTTGAGAACATGCTTTGTTTTCAAGGCGCCGGTCTTCTCGGCGACGTAGGTGCAGGCATAAAATCCCCGCCCGAGAGGCTTTATGATCCGATACGAGCCTATGGTTTCAGGCGACGCGCTAAGGGGAAAGCCAAACGGACGGTTGCAGGTTGGACAGCATTGCTCGAGCGCCTTCTCCGCAAAGTCGTTGGCGGGGCAGGCGAAACAACAGAACTTGGCCAGCTCGGGCATTGATGCATCCCACGGTTTGCTCGTCCTTTGGTAACATGATGCGAATGCATTCGCACAGACACGCGGCAAAGGTGACGCGCATCTCAGAAGGGCAGCGAACACTTGCCAGTGGCTACCCCCGTCTCGACCAGGATGCCGGGCTGGACCAGCAGCCTCACGCCTGCAAGATGCGGAAGGCCGTGTCTCCCTTAGGTTCGCCCTGGAACGCCATGACGGTCGTCTCAGCGGCCACGAACAGCGATGATGGACCACCAGCGGTGCTCTAAAGCTCGGACTGAAGTGCCACCCCAGGCGAGAGTCTCGCTCGCGTCCTCGGAAGCAGCCGAGCAGGATAGAGCTCACGATGAGTGTCGAGGGCTGATGTCACCCGACGCGGTGGGCGCTATAGATCGATGAAGTCGACGCCCACACGCGACAGGTGTTGACCGGCCGCCAGCAGAAAACGGGTGGCGAACGTCCCCCGAAGCTGCGCGACCACGGTGAACGCGGTGCCGCCTTCACTATGGGCGGCTGGCGCGGGCTCTCCGGCCTCGGCTGGCGCCTCAATCACCGCCTCTGCCGCCGCAGTGGGCGGGGCCGCTCCAACCACTGTCGGGCCGAAGGCGCTCGGTGCCATCGTGTACGCGAACCATCCAGTCAGCATAGGAGGGGCTTTTCCATCGCGGACGACGCCGGCGCCATTTGGAAGCAGAATCACCTTCAGCGAAGGCTGTCGGTTGAGCGCGTTCAACGCCGTCAGCACGGCCGGCCCCTTTTCCGTGGCGATGACGATGTGCTCGCCTGTGGAATATTTGTCCGTCGATGGCCGCGGGCTCAGCCGGATAACCTGCATAAGCACCGGCCCGGTCTCCCTCGGTTCGAGGTCACAGGCTGGCGAGACGCAGAGCCAATAGTGAGCCCCATCTGATTGTAGAACCGAGCCCGTCGTAATGTGGCCACCGCGGAATTCGTCGGACATCATGAAGGCGTTGACGGCGGGCAGGACCTTCTCCTGCCAGTCGCATGCCGTATCCGCGGCTACGTGGGCCAGCTGCCGCGCCCTGACATGGCGGCTGCTCTCACCCGGCCCCGGCGCGCTGAGCGCAGTCGACAACCGCGCCGAGAGCATGTGGGTTGCGGTCTCGGTGATCTTCAAGTGCGTTGCCAGCCTACGGCGGATGAGGTCGACGAACCGGTCGATAAGGCTCTGAGCCGAGCCTGCCACCGCGACAGCCTCCATCTTGCCGGCGGCCGCGTCGTCGGATTCGAGCAGATAGAGACCGAGACCGAGGCACAGGTTGTCGTCCAACCAAGCCTCATGATCCGCGACGGCTTCTAGTTCCAAGGCGTTCTGGATCTCTGATAGCACGAGACGGTAGAAGTTCGGACGCCATGCTCGTAGGGCTGCACCCACCCGGTTCCAGACGTAGTTACCCTCATCCTGTTCGGCACCCGCCTTCAGCTTGTCGACGACGGCAACGAAGCAGCTGCCGCAGTGGATCCACATCGTGCCTGCAACGCCGAGGTCGCACCGAAGCTCAAGGATTGGCCCCTCGGCAGGCGTGTAACCCTCGGAAACCTGCTGGATCCAGCGTCTCGCAATGTGACTGGTCAGCGGCCGAAGGCTGCGCAGGTGCATGCCAGCCTCGGCCATGGCGGTCTGTATGTCCGCTTTCCACGGCGTCTCGCCGCGGGTGAGGTAGGCCACCAGCCCTGCCGAGTCGACCTCGCGGAACTCCTCGCGGTCCAGGATTGCCGCAGCCTCGCCTAAGACCTCTGCTGTCGGAACGAGCTTCGGATCGGGAGGCGCGACGCCCCGCATCGCCGCTGCCGCCGCCAGGGCGACCTTAGTTAGCGGATCGTTGGTATATAGTACGACTAGATTGAAATGAGCCGAGACGGCGAGGTGCCGAAGGATCTCCAGCGCTGTCTTGGGCCCGCCTGCGCCGAGCTGGTAGTCCAGCACGACCAAGTCACTTTTCCGAGCCTTGTCGATCAGCTCCAGGTCAGCATCCTCCGGATTCCGCCAGTTCTCGATGTCGCAGATGAGCCCGCGTTGATGGAAGAAGCTGTAGAGGTTGGCCGCCCGCCTGAACTCTTTGAAGTCGTCCTTGAGGTTCGCCCCGTGCATCTGAAGATAGGTCGGAAATTGGTCGTCGATCAAAACCGCGGTTCGGATCGCGTCGTCGCGAAAGCTCCGCACCACCGCGTCGGCGAAGTTGGCTTCAAACTGCGCCGTTTCCATCGCCCACCCCCCGAAGTTCGATGATGAAGTTGGCGCCCGGCAGGACGTGGGGGTCCGAGTCCTCGGCATACCTTATCGAGTGACGCCCAGCCTCCAGGTTAACTCGACTCAGATACAGTCCGACCCCCCTACCGGACGAACGCTTCGTGAAGAAGAGCTGGAAAAGTCGCCAAACGTCGTCGCGATCAACGCCCGGTCCCGTATCGGCGACCACTATCTTGCCGTCAACGAAGTCGAGCCGCACCACCCGCTCCGACGATCTCGCCACCCAGTAGATCGCGTTGTTCACCAGATTGATGAACACCGGGAAGATCCGTGATCGCATCTCTGTGAAGCCGATTGCGTCGAATGCGGGTGTCGTCTCGAACAGGATCTTGTTGTCCTCGAAGGTCGAACCGAAGAACTCGCGGACGTAGTCGCCGATCAGCCGACCGGTCATGCGTTCGCGGATCCGCGCCCCGGCGAGCTGCAGGGGCGACAGGAATCGCAGCTTCTCAGTCAGCGCCCTGTGCGCCTCGAGCGCCTGCCGGTACGCCTTGCTGCCCTTCACCTCGGACGGAAGCATCTCGAGGTTCCGACTTACCTCCCCATCGAGCGACTCGAGCTCGTGGCCGATGATCTCTACCGTGATTCCGAGCTGGGCGACTGCGTTCAGATCTCGGACCCTGCGGTCAAGATCCTCCCGATCCTCGTCGACCGCGGCCAGCGCGGTCTCGATGTCGACGCCTTCCACTATACTGCCGACGTTGCGGATGATCGGGCGATAGCGCTCGGCGAATTCCGTCTCCAGCTGGAGACGGTTCGTCTCCAGCAAGGCCAGGACATCGGCGAGGTTCGTCGCCTTTGTGACGTCGCGGACGATGGGCGCGGTCGCCCGCTCGTAGCGGGTGTGGTCGTCTGCCAGGTTGGCCGTCCATTGCTCCATCAGGGCGCGGAAGCCTTCGCGCACCTCTCCCTGATAGCCCTCGAGCACCACGTCGAGCGCTTTTCGATGATGGAGCTGCACGGCACGGGCCACCTCCTTCGGCGATGCTGCGCCCTGCGCCGCCTCCAGTGCCCGGAGCGCCTCCTCCGATAACCGGACCAGATCGGTCGCCTCGTCGATTTCGTCGCGCAAGTTGCGATAAGTCTGCTCCGCCTCGCCGAGATTGTTCGGGACGTCGAGAGGCGTGACTTCGGCGATCTCGGCGCGGGTACGCTCGAGCTCGCCTCTCAACAATGCGAGCGCGTCGCGGTCGGGGAGTGTGTTCGCGTCGTCGAGCTTGTCAGCCACGTTCCGGGCTCGTTGGCTGATCGAAGGCATCCTTACGCTGGCGGAGGCCAGATATTGCCGAAATGCCGACTTTCGCGCCTTGCGGGCCTGATCCGCCGCCTTCTTGCCCTTCTGATTGCGCTTCTGGGCCTCCGCGATGCGCTCCGGTCGCTCGGGTGCGTCCGTGCCAAAATAGTCCGCGGCAAGCTTGATTAGTAGGTCTTGGACCAGCAGCCGTAGTTCCCGACTGGCGCGGTTCTCGACCAACCCTTCACGACCAGCCTTATCACGAAGTCCCGGATTATTGGCTCTGCTGAAGGCCAATCGGCCAAAGCTTCTCCGATGGGCCCAAAAGTACCGACCAGCGTGCTTTTGCCGCTTTTCTTCGAGCGCGAAAAAGTCCGCGTCGGCCGAGCCGTATGGCATGACACGCAGTCCATCTCGATAGACCCTCACACCGCCGTATTTGTCGACCTGATCCGCGAGGTCCTTATGCCGTCGCGCATTGTGGGTCGAATTTGCCGCAAGCTGCTCGAACGTTCCAATCGCGAAGTCGAATGCTCCCGGCTTGTCCCCCCGCCCCTTGGGCAGTGGCCGTTGCGGGGGGATGATCCGCTCACCGAGGTCTTGACCAAAGGCGCGGACGACACCTCGGAACACACCGTTGTCGTCGAAGCGGCCCTCGACCGTATGTTCGAGCTGGTGGAAGTCATCCAGATCAAACACGTCGGTCGACGACAAGACGCGTCGCGGAGTGGCACCGCGGAACGTAAGCACTTCGTATCCAAACTCGACCGGATGATCAGTCAGAGTATCAGTAAAGCCCGTGAGGATGTCGGTCAGGCGCTCCTTAACGTTCTTGGCTTCCTGATCCTCGTGCGATGCGTCTAGCCACACTGATAGCTCATGGTGTGCTCCGAGCAAATACAGAGCGGTGCCTTTCGCCGAGAGGTCGGCCGTGACCGGCCACTCGTCGAGATGTCGCTGATGGAGCGGAATATCCTTCCAGAACTCGACGATACAGTCCGCCGTCGAGACCTTACCATCGGCCTCCTCATCGTTGGCGAACCGTCGCCATGGCTCGGTGAGCTCGCGGATTCCGTCATTGCCGACGGGGCCGAGGTTGTTCAGGACGACTTCGACCATCCGCGGCAACTCGGTGAGGACGGCGACGTCGTCTGCGAATGTGCGAACTGGGATTATGATCTCATCGAGCGAGAGGAACGGGTTCTCAAACAGCCGCCAATCAACAAGAACGGCCGTAAGGCTGCCCCCAAGCTGTTGAGAAAGTACCAGTGTCGCCGGCGCCAGAAAAGCGGCGGACAGTCGGCCGATACCCTTCTCACCCTGTCGCTGGCGGGCGGGCCCCTCGAAGTCGGCCGGGGGTGGCTGGGGCGGGCCGTCGACTTTGGACTCGGTCCCGATCACCAACCATCGGTCGACAAAATCGGATGCGGACATCCCGACCCCATCGTCGAAAACCGCCGCCACCGCGGTCGCTCCGTCGAAGATGTTCAGCGACACATTTGTCGCGTAGGCGTCCCAGGCGTTCTTCCACAGCTCGCTCACCGCAGTCGGCGCGTCGGCGATTTGACCGCGGCCGAGGTGGTCGATCGTCCGCGCCCGCGTCTTAAATGAGACGTTCGACGTCGAGGACGTTGCTATCGGCTCGATCGCGACGTCCTCAGCCATGCGCGACGGCCGATGCACCAGCGAACTGCGGGGCATCCCGCGCGTCCGGCTCCGCGATGGAGGCAGTCAGATGTCGTGAGAAGAACTCTGCGAGCCTTGGAGGCACCGCGTTTCCAATCATTCGGGCGATAGGCTCGATCATATGGGTTGGATAGAAGACGTAGTCGGCCGGAAACGACTGGAGCACCGCGGCCTCGCGCAGCGAAATTCCGCGCAGCTGCTGGACGTCGAAGTGTCCGAACCGGCCATTGGAGATGCTGTGGCACTTGGTCGTAATCGTTGGCGACGGGCGATCGGGGCTCATCCGAGTGTAAACATCGGTGAAACATCGCGTCTGGAGCTTAGCGTTCACTTTGCGATGACAGGCCAGCGACAGGTCCCCGTCTGGCGTGTTTTCCATATAGATATTCGACACGCCTGGCAGGGCCGCCGAGAGGCGCTTCAAGTTTAAGTCGCTTAACGAGCGAGTTTTGTGATTGGGAATCGTCGGGTCGGTCGCGCCAGCCGTCAGGGGCGGGAGATGGCCGATCGCAGTCTGGACCGTCTTGACGACGTTGTCTGGGTCCGCCTCAGGCACGATCAGATCACCCAGGCCGCCGTCGGTGAGAAAGGCAGGGTTTGCCAGCTCGCGCCGAGCAGCGACGAGGATGGAGCGCCGCCGGTACTGGGGAACGCCGAAGTTAGATGTGCAGAGGACCTTGCTGCCCGTAGCGTATCCAAGCCCGCCCAACTGCGCCTTGAAGTCGTCCCAGACGCCGCCGTACTTTGGGTCGCCGATGCCTTGGACGTTTTCGGACAGAACCATCTCCGGCCGGAACCGCGCTACGAACTTGGCCGCCTCGGTCAGGAGGTTGCTGTCGCGCTCACGACCAGCCTTGCGGGCTTCGCTCAGCTCCTTGCGGGAGAGCTTCGTGAACGGCTGGCAGGGCGCGCAGATGGCGAAGAGGAGGGGCGTGCCCGGCACGCGACCGCGGTAGTGCTCGATCAGCCGCTCGAGGTCGCCCTCCAGCTCTGCGTATTCGCCATCCGGATATGCGTCGGTGACGGGAAAGATGTCCCGCCGCAGGAACTTGGGGGGCGCGTAGTCGATGGTCGCATTCGAATTGTTCTCGACGTAGGTCTCCCGGCAGCGCGTGTCCTTGTCCACGCCAGCGATGACGTAGCCGCCCGCGTCGATCAGTCCGCGCGTAGTCCCGCCCGCACCGCAGAAGAAGTCCACGGCGAGAAAGTCCGGGCACCGTTTGACGACATCCTTCTTGGCGAGATCGGTCATTCCACCCCCCCGACGGAGTGGGTGGAAGCCGCGACCGCCTTGATGCGATCAACCTCGCCCTGATCGAAGATGCGCCAGCCGTTCCGATCGCGCCGCGCCGCGTCCGCGATCTTGCCCAGCTTGATCCACCGGAGGAGGGTGGGCTTCGAGATGCCAGCGGCGGCCGCAGCTTCGGCTGCGTGCAGATGATCAGTTTGCATTGTGGCACCCTCGACTGCTATTGACTATAGTCAACAGTGGTCGGGGTCAATATCGTCTCAATGGTCAAGATCGCCCTCGGGCGCCTGCCGACCGTCAAAGTCGAGCCCCTCGATGATCGTGTGCCAAGATCTCCGTCCGCAGCCGCCGCCGGAAGCTGACGAGGAGTCGGACGCTCCGCCGACACCAGCGCGGTCCGCGCTCATGGGGCGTGTTCGGGGGAAGAACACGACGCCGGAGATGGTCGTGCGTCGAGCTGCCCATCGCCTGGGGCTCCGCTTTCGTATTCATCGTCGCGACATGCCGGGCACGCCGGACATGGTGCTCCGTAAGCATCGCCTGGTGATCTTCGTTCACGGCTGCTTCTGGCACCGGCATGAAGGATGCCGACGATGCACGACGCCGAAGACCAGAGCCGAATTCTGGCGCGAGAAGTTCAGGAGGAACGTGGAACGCGATCACCGCCACGTGGACGCGCTCCGAAAGCGGGGATGGAACGTCCTGATTATATGGGAGTGTGAGACGAAAAATCCGAGAGAGCTGGACGTACTTCTCATCGAAGCGACCACGGACCCGACGAGCTAAATGGAGCACGTTGAACGTCCAAGCACATTGCAGACGCGGATGTCTTGAATCTGGAGTGTTCCCAACGTCCGCTCAAGAAACGGCAAAGCTCAACATCCAACTTGGGCGCATTGCCGGCAGCGTTTGGGCCGCAACCGGACAGACAACTGTCCGACGGCCTGACTGCGAAAGTGGGTACCTCTAAGCGGCCAACAAGGTTTCCGGGCCTGGCAAGCAAACCTTAGCGATTGGCCAGCGCGATGCAGCCACGCCCCTCGAAGTCTACGGCCTCGCGTAGCTCGGAGCGAGAAAGTATTGCTGCCGCCTCCCAAACCAGACTAGGCGGGCAGGAAGATCATAGGCCGGATAGTCTATGAGGTCCGGCCAGTTTGGATGTGGGCGGTTCCTGCGCGGAGTCGCATGGTCCGTCTTGAACCACCTGTTCATAAACGTGACGCTGCGCGGCGGCAGCGCCTTCGTCTTCTTCTCGTTCAGCGGCAGCTGTAGGAAGCGGGCGTGCAGCCACTCGGCGTAGTCGAGTGTGGCCTTGGTGACCTTCAGCTTCTTGCCAGACGGCTCCGCCGTCGCGATCTCGCCGAGCCACATCTGGCGCTCGCGAGTCACATTCTGGAGCTTGTGATGGTCCTCCTTGAGGCGCGTGTGCACGTTGTTACCGATTCCGATGTACTGCATCGCCCGCGCCCGCTGGTACGGCTGCCGCCCCAAGCACATGTAGAGTGCGTGCGCGTAGTCGGACCTCGCAGCCTCCCACGCGCCGCCCAGATCGTAGGAGCCGAACCAGTCAACCGCAATCATTAGGTGTTTCGGCATGCCTATCTTCCCGCCGCGTCCAGGAGAAGACGCCGTATTCGTTCGGCCTCGCTCCCAGTGCAAAGCCTGCGATCGAACGCAGCCTCGTCCTCATGTCCGTACGAGAAGATAGGGATGCGCTGTTCGAGCGTCTGAACCAGGGTGATGCAGGGCCTTGCTGTCACCAAGACCCGATGGATCACGCCTGCCTCAAGCTTGTAGGTGGCCCGCGCTGCGACCTCGAAGGAGGCGATCGCGTGGAGCCGCCCCCTTCTCCCCGATCGCGTCAGGATGGACTTCTGCCCTTCATAGGCAACCGCGTATTCCACATCGGGACCCTCCGCCTCCTCTTCGAACCGGAACAGCTCGCTACGCATCCTTCCTGCGATCATCAAGGATTCGATGCCGAACGAATGCTGGTGGCGGTCGTTCTCAGGCCGATCCGGCCCGTCCGGAAGCCATATATGGACGCGCCGTGTCCTCCCTTCGCCTGCGCCGTCCTGGAGGTAGAAAAACCCAAGAGGGTGCAGGCGAAACTCGCGGGCTCGCCCCGCGGCCTTGGCTAGCTCCTTCATCCGTAACGGTGCGGGCGGGTCTTGACCAGCCGCGCCACCTCCTGCTGAAGCCCGTCAACGTTGTCGACCTTTATGCTGAACGCACTCAGCGTCTTCGCGTCGCAGCTCTTCTCCTCCAGCTTCAGGCCGGCGAACAGTTCCTTGTCCCACGTCACCTCGCGGGAGACGTCTCGCTCGTTCGTCACAGTGCTTCGGAACATGTCGTAGAACTCGGAGCCGTAGTCGAAATAGAGCGCCGACTTCTTCTTGTCGTCCTGCGTCAGGATTGCGCCGTTGTCGGAAAGGTCGACGCGGAACGCCGGGAGAAACCGGGACAGGTGAATCTTGATATCGAGGTGTTTGTTGTTCGAGGACACGATCGCGCAGGCCATGCACGTCGCCAGAACGTTGGGGAGGAGTGGGTTTTCCCCGGCCTCCTCGCCGAGCGCCTTCAGGATGTCCCGATAGGACTTGACCAGCCGCTCGTCGTCGGGGTCGGGCAGCAGCACATCGACCACGATGTTCCGCTTGTTTTCGCGGGCCTGCTTATTCAGCTCCAGCAGCGGATAGGACCGGAAAAAAGAACCGGACCTGCCCCAGAACATGTAGTGGCGGACATCCTGCGGCAGCGCGCGCATGCGTTCGCTGATGTCCTGTGGCCGCGTGACGTTCACCTCGCGCACGACCGTGTTCGCGCCAATGAAGTAGACGTAAAGCACGTAAAATCCGAGGATAATGAGGGACCCCGCGACGATCTCGATCAGGACTGAGACAATGATCTCTTTTGTGATTGCCCACGTGAAGTTCGTCTCCGCAACCCAAATCATCAGTAGGCAGATCGCAATGAGGACGCTGAACCCTAAGAAAAACCTCTTGCGTGCATAGCTTGATGTCAGATCATCAAAGAAATCGACCGCTGTTATCTTCGATGCTCTCAATTCGAGGCCCCCCGGTTCAGCAGAGCGTAAGGCTGTCTAGGCATCTGCACAATATGAGTGCCGAGAAAGCACACAGAGCAATCAGGAGGCCGCTTCGGCCCAGCCGGTAGAACCAGCGGTGGACGAGGTTGAGGTAGACTTCTTCGCACAGCCGATGCTCCGATCGGATGCCAAGGCAATAACAATGATCAGCATAGGGTTCATCAACCCGGATCGATCGATGGCCGACTCATGTCGCTGTAATAAGGACGCAGATGCTTGCGGATATCCGCCAGATCGACGAACCGTCGATCGATCGAGCAAGGAATTGAACTGTGGGGCCGACATGTTGGGCGCGTCAAAGCCTCTCGGTCTCATTGTTGGGAAAGCAAGTCCATGAGTGTCCGAAACTTGTCGCATATTTCAGACTTGCGCCTTGCCACCGTCCGAAACTTGTCGCATATTTCGGACATGACTACAGTCGAAGCCGATAGCGACCTTCGCTCGCGCCTGCTTGCACGGATCGAGTCCAAGCCCGATGAGGTCTGGACCCCGGGCGACTTCGCCGATCTCGGCGCACGTGCGGCAGTGGACAAAACTCTGCAGCGCCTGACCGCTGCCCAAGAGCTGCGCCGGATCGACCGTGGCCTCTATGACCGGCCGCGTACGAACAGTCTGACCGGGCGAGCCACCGTGCCGGACTATCGCGCCGTCATCCGTGCCGTGACCCGCCGCGATAACGCGCGCGTTGTCATCGACGGCATGACGGCCGCCAACGACCTTGGCCTCACGACCGCCGTGCCCGCCAGGATCGAAGTGCTGGTCGACGCGCGATTGAAGCCGATCAAGCTCGGCAGCCAGGAAATCCATTTCAAGTACGCAGCCCCAAGCCGGCTCTATTGGGCGGATCGGCCAGGGATGCGGGTCGTCCAGGCCTTGCACTGGATGCAGGACATGCTGACCCGAGACAGCGAACGAAAGCGGATCCAGACGACGTTGCGCCGCCTGCTTGCCGACCCCAAGCACGGCGAGGCGATCCGCGAGGATCTGCGCGCTGGTCTCTCCGCTGTGCCGATCTGGATGCAGGAGTTCCTGCGCGAACTCCTCAGCCTAGCCGCTCGGCACGAGGGCAAGCCATAAGCACCGACGCCTACCGCCAAATCATCGCAGCGCCGCCACGTGACCGGCTCGACCTGTTCCTCGCCACGGCCAATCGCATTGGTGCCCCGGTCGGTAATGTCGAAAAGGACTTCTGGGTCTGCTGGACGCTCAATGCGCTCTATCACGAACGGCCCGCGGGAGAGCCGCGGCTGCTCTTCAAGGGCGGCACGTCCCTGTCGAAAGGCTATGACCTCATTAAGCGCTTTTCCGAGGACATCGACGTCACCGTGTTCCGCGACGACCTGGAGGAGCCAGCCTCGGTTGAAGAACTTGAGGCACTGTCGAACAAGAAGCGCCGCGCCAAACTCGACGCCATCCGGGACGCATGCCGTGCCTATATCTCTGGCCCCCTGCGCGAATTTCTCGCCGCTCAACTTGCGGATGTTACCAACGGGATCGGCCGGGTGGAGATCGATGAAGCCGATCCCGATGGGCAGACCCTGCTGCTCTGGTATCCCGAGGTGGAGCCGCGTGACGGGGCATATGTCCGACCGGCGATACGTCTCGAATCCGGGGCGAAATCGGCGCTCGATCCCCACAGGCCCATCACGATCACCCCCTATGTCGCCGAGGAAGCAGCAGGCATCGACTTTGCCGTGTCCGACGTGACCACGATCGAGGCGACGCGCACCTTCTGGGACAAGGTGGTGATCGCCCACGGGTTGCGCCGCTGGTATGAGCGGCGCGGCGAACTGCGGCAGGAAGGCCAGCGCGTTTCGCGGCACTATTACGACCTGCATTGTCTCCTGCAGTCAGAAACCGGCAAGTCCGCGCTCGCCGACCTCGATCTCGGCGCCGATTGTGTGCGACACGCGCGCATGTTTTTCGATCGTCCTGACTATGATCTTGCTTCCGCAGTGCCCGGTAGCTTCGCAGTCGCGCCGGCGCCCAAGATGGTCGATGCGCTCGCGCGCGACTACATCAATACGACCGCCATGATCTTCGGCACTGCGCCGAGCATCGAGGAGATCCTGTCATCGGCCGCTGGGATCGAGAAGAACATCAACGACCGAGCCTAGTCCCCCGGTCGACGACTGAGCCATAGGTGATGGCGCCGGCAGTTGCGGCCCGATTAGACGTGCTAACTTGTCGATGACAATTTCGTCGCTGGCATTGAACTCTGTGAAAAGCACCTCCTCGCCCAAGAGCAGCAAGGTGTTGTCCCACCGGGTCTCAAGTTTGGGCGACCACGAATTTTGGGCGACAGTGGTGCAGAGGCCGCATATCGCTGCTTAACGCCACTGACCGGATCGATGTCCCAAATTTGCCTACACATTTCGGACATCGACGCCCTGGGCGGCAGATTGGTCATGGAAAAGCCGGCCGTAAAGCCCAGTGGCCGTAGCGTCGGCAGCGTCCAGCTATTCCTCAATATCGACGCCGACATCCTCATGGCCGCCAGCCAACTCTGGCATGATTTCACCAGCCAGCAACTTCTCTTTGCTCAGCAATCCGGCATCCTCGAGCGCCTCGAAATCCGGCAGATCGCGCAGCGTGTCGAGCCCGAACTCCAGCAGGAATTCTTTTGTGGTCACATAGGTGTAGGGCGCGCCGGGCGTCGGGCTGCGCGGACCGGAAGCGATCAGGCCGGCACCGCGCAGATGGCCGATCAGGTCGCGCGAAACTTCCTTGCCGAAGAACGATGACAGTTCTCCGCGCGTGATCGGCTGGAAATAAGCCACGCACATCAGCACCAGCACCTCCGCCTGCGTCAGGTTCACGGCCTTCTCACTGCTGCCGACAGCCGCACGGATGGCGTCGGCATAAGCCGGCCGGGTCAGGTGCCGAAAACCGCCGGCGACGGCGATCAGGTCGTACGGGCGCCCGCGCAGCTCTTCGCGAATGTCGTCGATCAAAAGGTCGATGCTGCAGCTCTTGCCGACGATACGGGCAAGTGCTTCGCGACCGACCGGCTCGCTGGCCGCGAAAATGGTTGCCTCGACGCGGCCCATCCATTCCCGCCAGCGCGCCTCCGGCGGCAGGTGATCGAGCTCACGGTCGAACAGGCGGTCGCCTGATCGATCGTCATCTGGCCGACCCTTCCCTCGTCTGCGCGTCGCTTCCGTCATGTCTTCAGAGCCCGTAGATACGGAAGGTCGGGCGGCCGGACAGCTCGCGCACGGCGCCGAGATCGACGAGTCGGTCGAACAGGCGCCGCAGGCCGCGGTCGCTCATCCCAGCGATTTCTTGCGACGCCACGAGCCCATCGTCGGACAGGAGCTTTTCGACAACGGCGTCCGCCGCCTTGGCCCGGAGTTTCGGCGCGACGGCGAGCAACCGATCGGCTCGACGCCCGAGTTCCGCGGACAAATCGATCGCGCGCAGCGCGGCCCGCGCCTGGGCGGCGAGCAGACTCTTCGCACGGTCGGCTTCATCCTCGATGCTCGCCGCCGCTGTGACAGTTGTCGAACGGCGGATGCGGCCGGGACTTGAGCCCAAGGCCACCTCCGCGCCCAGCAACGGCATCGCATGGGCCCAGCCCGACCGCTGCGCCAGCAGGGCGTCGGCGAGCCAGGCTCCGACGGCGCGCCCAAAACCGTGTCGTTCGGCGGCCATGAACGTACCTGTCAGTATTGCGACCATTCCGGCACCGGCGGCGAGCTGCCGAAGCTCGTCCGCCAGATCGCTGACCACCTCGTCATTTTGTCCGTAGCCGAACTCTTCCAGCACCGCAGCGAGGTTTTTCTCCGTCAGAAGATCCTCGGCGGGCCGGGCTGCCAGCCGGCGCCAGGCCACAAGCATCCGGCCGGCGGGCCCGACATTGTCGCCCGGTCGTGTGAGCAGCACGGCGTCGCGCAGCGCGCTTTCATCCTCGACGCGGCCCGCCTGTCGTGCCGTTGCCGCGGCCGCCGCAAGTGCGAGGCGCTGCCGCCAGGCCCCGGCCCACCGCTCCTGCCGGCGCACCACCGCATCGAGCGCGCCGATGGCGGCACCGGCAGCGAGTGCGACGTCCTCAAGGGCATTTAGCCCCACGCCTTTTCCCGCAAGGCTTTGCGCATCCGGGACAGCCCGGCGCAACCAGGTCGGCACCGTTACCATCGGCACGGTCGAAGCGGCGCCGGCAAGCGTGGCGTAGTGGCGTAGGGAAGGTTTGGGACGCAGAATCATCGAAAACAGGATGAATCATCGCGGCGCTTATAGCAATCATTTTATGCCCTAACCGCCGCGCTTGTCGTGGACAAATAACGAACGATAATATTGCATTATCAGTCGTTTTGGCCTTTATAGAAGAAATGATAGAAGAAATGGACGTTTTCGTCGAGCAGAGGCCCAAAAAACACCCTCAGCGACCCTCCGGAGCGTCCCACAGCACGGCGGCCGGAGATGATCGATCGGACGCGCGGCTGCCGGCCGAGCCTACAGTGCCGATCGGTGACCACGGTCTTGATAGTGAGTTGCCCGACATCGTCGATCTCGTCATGGAGATGGGCCGGCCGGCCGATGATACCTCGGACGGGCCGCCATCACCTGCCCTGCCGGCCGCTGCGCCAAATCGCGTGCCGGCGCGTCTGGAAACACTCGCAGATCACGCGCGAAAATACGTCGAGGCAGCCAGTTCGGCCAACACCCGGCGCGCCTACGCCGCCGATTGGAAGCATTTTTGCGCCTGGGCGCGCCGCCAGCATCTCGATGTGTTGCCGCCCGATCCGCAGGTCGTCGGCCTTTACATCACGGCCTGCGCGTCCGGTAAGGTAACGGGCGACAAGAAGCCGAACTCCGTCTCGACAATCGAGCGACGTCTCTCTTCGCTGACCTGGAATTTTTCTCAGCGTGGCCAGCCGCTCGACCGCAAGGATCGCCACATCGCGACCGTCATGGCCGGCATCCGCAACACCCACGCCTCCCCTCCCCGGCAGAAAGAAGCCATTCTCCCGGAGGATCTGATTGCCATGCTGGAGACGCTCGACCGCGGCACGTTGCGCGGCCTGCGCGACCGCGCGATGCTGCTGATCGGCTTCGCCGGCGGCCTGCGCCGTTCTGAGATCGTAGGGCTCGATGTCGGCCGCGATCAGACCGAAGACGGCCGCGGCTGGATCGAATTTTTTCCCGACAAGGGCGTGCTGGTGACACTGCGTGGAAAAACCGGCTGGCGCGAGGTCGAGATCGGCCGTGGTTCATCGGATGCCACGTGCCCCGTCGTTGCCCTCGAGACCTGGCTTAAATTCGGCCGCATCGCCCACGGGCCGCTGTTTCGAAGGGTGACGGGGCAAGGCAAAAAAGTCGGCGCCGAACGGCTCAACGACCAGGAGGTCGCCCGGCTGGTCAAGCGTGCTGCCCTAGCGGCCGGCGTGCGCGGCGATCTTTCCGAAGGCGAACGGCAAAAGCTGTTTGCCGGCCATTCGCTGCGCGCCGGCCTTGCCTCCTCGGCCGAGGTCGACGAACGCTACGTGCAGAAGCAGCTCGGCCACACGAGCGCCGAGATGACCCGCAAGTACCAGCGGCGGCGTGACCGTTTCCGCGTCAACCTCACCAAGGCGTCCGGACTCTGAAAAGCCCCCTCCCCTCCCCGTCTGACGCGTAACGTGACGGTCGGACGGCGCGAGAATTTCATTCTGAGCGGTTCACTTGCAATCGAGAGCAAAGCCGACACCGGGCCGGCTTATTTTTTGTAACACGTTATGCTAAATAGAGGCATGGATACACCCAAGCGCCCTCGGGGCCGCCCCCGCAAGCCGGACGCGCAAACCCCCGCCGAAAGGCAGCGCGCCTATCGTGCGCGATTGGCCGCGGCCGGCAAAGCGCCCCCCGTCCGACATATCGGCGACGTTGCGTTCGACCCGGAGACACAGATCGTCGTCGAGCGCGCCTTCTTCGAGGAGCAGCGCCATACTTTACATAACGCGTTACTCAAAATAGAACGTCTTGATGAAGACCGCGCCCGGCTCGACAGGCGAAATGTCTATCTGGAAGGCGAGCTGAAGCGGCTGGAGCAACTGCACACCATCTCCCTGAAGGAGATTGTCGTGCTCAAGCAATCTCTGGCCGTAAAAAAATAGGCGGGGTTGAAGGCCTCGGGCGCCGGCGCCGATCGTTGGCGTAGCGGTTCCGGATTAGACCTCGTCTCCAAGCTCTGATTGCCCCCCTCCTCCGACTGGAGCCGTAAGGCAACAATCGCAAGGGTGGATTTTTTGAGCTCAGCGCTTCGATTGAAATCGGGAAGCAAAACCGACAGCGGCAAGAATCATCGTTTAGAGACCCGGTTGCGGCGCCGACCTCCATCTCCATCAGCCGCTCGGCGGCAAAACGATCATTCTCGCGCAGAAGTTCGACGTCAGGGTCTTCACCACGAGCGTGCGCAGGTTCATCATGTCATCGGTGGTTCCTGCGAATCAGGTTGGCTTGAGCAACCTGACCCTACCGGGTCGATGACCGCCGCTACGCCGCTTGCTCGCTACAGCGCTGAGGGCGCGCTCGCAAGCGACTTCGTCACCGCCGATCTACACCACGCGGCGGGCATGATCGAGAACAGCTCTCGGTGCCGACCTCTGATGCGTTGGCTCCGCGCGAATCTACATGGGACGCCGAACGACAATGCCTGTCAGCTTTAAAGACATATTGTTAGCTTTCGAGTTCGTCAGCGCTGGGAGCACGGGAGAACATCAGGCATTTCTGTGCAAGCAGTCCGGCACGCTCTATTGGCATTCCGAATTTACGGGCGACTCGGATGAATTGCCGGATGATATCGAGGACAGTGACAAATACGTCCAAATACCTGACAAGCGAGAACTCGACCTAGGCAAACCGCTCGTGCTGGACTTCGCCCGCCAGTTCCTGCCAGACGACGTCGGTGGTCTTCAGCAAATTTTCAGGAAAAGAGGCGCTTACGCAAGATTCAAGGATTTGTTGCAGCGAAGGGGTGCCCTCGATCGGTGGTACGATTTCGAAGCGAATGCGGAGGAAAGAGCGTTGAGGATGTGGTGCGATCTCAATTCGATCGAGGTCGGTGACTGATAGCGCCCACGAAATGCGCCGCGACACTTCAACGCCGCGTTGCCGAGGCCGGGCTCTATCCGAAATGTTTCTCCGCCCACAGCCTGCCCGCGCGGACAGTTCCAGTCAGTGAGGCGCTGCAGGTGAAGCGCGCGTTTCGGCGATCTGACGATTTTCCCCAGATAGCGCTCGCAATACAGCTTCCGGCTCCCGCTCCATGATCCGAAGCAGCGTGCGCGCAGCGCCACTGGGCTGCCTCTTTCCCTGCTCCCATTTCTTATAGCCGGACGGACTGGTCCCGAGCACGGTCGCCATCTGGTCCTGTGTAAGCTCCAGCCTCTTGCGGATCGCCTTCGCATCAACTGTGCCGACATCGACCGCATGCACCTGCATTCCCGGAACGTCCTTGCCCTGAGCGTGAGCCAGCGCCTCGGACATCGCCTGGATCAGATCCGCTCCAAACTTCGTCATCTCGCTCATATCTTGCTCCTGTTCGCTGCCTTGATCGCTTTCGCGAACGCGGCTACAGCCTTGGCCTCTTCCGGCTTCAAGTCGGTCTTCTCGTTCTTTCCATACGCCAGAAGCGCATAGATTGGCGCCTCGTCGCTGTACCAGTAGTAAATCACGCGGGCTCCACCGCGTTTGCCCTTTCCCTTGGCGCCGAAACGCCATTTGCGAACACCACCCGCACCGGGAATTTCATCACCCGCTTGGGGGTTGGCCGCCAGGAAATCGATCAGTTCCCTGCGCTCCTGTTCGGTGAAAAGTTCAGCGGCCTGCTTGATGAATAGCGGCGTCTCGGCGACAGTCTGCATGCTGCTCCTATAACCCAATGGGTTAGTAAATGGCTTGTGCATAGGGAAAAGTCAAGGAGTGTTTCGCGACACTTGTTGCCGCCAAGCGCTTCCAAACGATCGTTTGTTGATATCTTCGGTGTTTGTACAACCCTCTTCCCGATGCTGAGAGACGCCCAATGGCCCGTGAAGCGCAAAATCGACGCTCCGGTCGACCACAGGGCCGGCAAATCGGCTACGCGCGCGTGTCGACGGACGAACAAGCGACGGAAGCGCAGGAAATTGAGCTACGATCGGCCGGCTGCGACGTCGTCGTTCAGGAACATGGATCCGGTGCGTCGAGAGCCCGCCCTGCCCTATTGCGGTTGATCAGCGACATCCGCGCCGGCGATGTCCTGGTCGTTGTTCGTCTCGATCGCCTTGCGCGCTCTGTCAGCCATCTTCTTCAGGTCATCGAGGATCTGACCGACAAAGGCGCGCACTTCCGTTCTCTCCGAGATCCGATCGACACGTCGACGCCACAGGGCATGTTTTCGCTGCAGGTCCTCGGCGCCGTTGCCCAGCTCGAGCGTGCGTTGATTTCGGAGCGGACTAAGTCCGGCATCATCGCTGCGCGATCGAAGGGCCGGCTGCCAGGCAATCCTGGTATCCGGGAGCGCAGGCCCGAAGCCCTGGCGAGGATGACCGCGGTGCAAAAGGCAGCGTATGGCCGACGGATACAATCAACGATGAACCAGTGGCTTCCGACGGTCCGTCGGATGCGACCAGACCACAACTGGGATGATATCGCTCGGGTCCTGAAGCAGCGCGGCCTCGACTGGACGCCTGAACGGCTGCGGCGGGCAGTGAAGTGGCTCGTCACCGAGCGCCTAGCCGATCCCACCTTGCTAAAACGGGCGTCTCCGCAGCTTCCCGAAGATCGCCTGATGACCCTCGTGGCAGGGATTTCGCAATCCGCTGTCAGCTCGCGCCAGCCACGCCGCGCGATCGGATTCGGCAAGTGAGTTCCACCACACCATTCCGGCGGTTTCATCGGGCGTCGGTTCCCGGTCATGTTCGTTTTTCATGCCGTCGCATGCTCTCATAAGACGCTCGTCCCGACAAGCGCGCAGCGACCGCCTAAGCCGTAGCGCGGATCAAAACTGGCGCGCCTCATCATGATCCGCGCACCGGCTTGTCGAGACTGCGGCGCAACGCATCGCTAATTTCCAGACGCGATTCGGTGCGAAAGACCTTCCCCGCGGTTTCCAGATCGACGGCAGCCGCTTCAGCTCCGTTTCCGGCGGCTTTCGACGCCTCAAGCTTTGCCCGCAACAAGGCCATCACCATCGGCCAGACCGAGAACTTTCCGGCCTTGGCCCGATCGGTCAGGCTGCGCAAATAGCCGCCGGCGCTGTTGATCTGGTCCTGGCGCTGGTAGATCGCGGCAATGGTAATCGCCGCCTGCTGCTCACCCAACGCCGTTCGCGCTTCCTCCCAGGCGCTCGGGCTGATGCCCATGCTTGGCCGGGCAACCTCGGCTGCGGCCAGAAAGTCACGCCAGTTGCGGATTCCGCCGCCGCCCTTCACCAGCCAAAGCATGTTCGGGCAGGCATCCAGCACGATCCCCAACGGCAGCTCACGCTTCGGCAGGCTCCGTACGTTGTCGGTGTCCGCAACGTTGCCGCCCGCTTCATCCTTATTTCCTAAGCCATTTTCAGATTCAAATTTAGAGTCTGGTTTTGAATTCTGTATGTGGCGACCATTTCGGGACTCATTGGCGTCCACTTTCTGTGTTTTTACAAATGATTCCAATGCTTCACGCACTTCGGCCCAAAGGCCTTCAAGCTCCTCGGCGATGGCCTCGAAAGTCTGTCTGGGTGCGGTGCGTGGTATCTGGCCGACAATCGCCTGGTAGGCCTGCTGGACCCGGCCCCAATTCGCCGGCACGCCCTCCTCAATGCCGGCGTCGATCATCTTGACGATGTCGCGCCGGCATATGGTTAGCCGCTCCTTAACGAGACGAAACGCCTTCTTCTCAGACCTGACCGCTTCCGCAAGATCCTTGAACTCCTCAGCGCGCGCGACGATCGGCGAGATGTCGAAGCCATAGGCTTGCTCGATCTCGCCCCCCTGCCCTTTCCGGGCGAAACGCTTGCCGTTTGGGCTGTCGCGACGGATGATCAATCCACACTCGACCAGGACGGCCAGGTGCCGCCGTAAAGTCGTTGGCGGCATTCCGTTGGCGCGGCGGATAAGCTGCTCGTTTGATGGCCAGACGATCAGCTCGCCGTCGGCATAAAGCGCCGTGTCCGGATGGAACGACAACAGCGCGTCGAGAATGGCCAAAGCACGATCAGTGGCGCCCAGAGCGACCCTGGCGTCCTTGATGTCTTGGAAGACCTGCCACTTGTGCGCCACAGCGTCAGGTGAAACCGCCTTGGCGGTCATCTGGCTTGCAATATGGCCAAGCGTCATCGGCCGCCGCCCAAAGGGCGTCGTCGAGATATGCGTCTGCATTTCCTTTTACCTTTCGATGGGCAAAAGAAATTTGCTCGCCAAAACGACGCTTTCCCTATCGGGACTCTTGACTGCGATTCCTGGAAATGCGATTCTCTAAGCTGCGAGACTATAGAGAAGGTCTTCCGGAACGCCGTTTCGGGGGGCCTTTTTCTTTTGCGGTTAGAGGTGGTTCATCTCAATCGAGCTAGGCTCGGCCTTGATGGACGTCTCACTGTTGGTCGGCTTCGCCTCCTTCGCTTGTTTCAAGGAATTGGGTGTAAAGACGATCCAACTGGTCAGCGACATATTCCCCAAAGGCAGGCACCAGCTTCTCGTCGAAAATCAAAGCTGTTCGCCCGGCTTCTTGCCGGATCCGGGCCGCCTTTTTGCCCTTTGGCGTACTCCATACCTTTACCTTCTTCCTAGCGGGTGACTTCGAAACCGCCTTGAATACGAGGCCGAAGCGGGTATCGCTATCTGAGTTCCTGAACTGTTCCGACTCAAGCACCACGTTGATCGCGTCCATTGCCTTGGGTCTCCCGAGACACTCAGCAAGGGAGACCCAGCGCGATCGACCGGCTTTGGACGCCGGGCCGATCCGCGTGGCAAGGTTTATAGGTATGCTTCTGGCGACGGCGATGTAGCGGCTTAGGTCAGACTTGTCGGTGGAGAGCGCCGCAATGATTGTTGCACGATCAAAGCCCGCGTCTTCGAGCCGAAGCGCAAAGAGCGCCTTTTCAATGAAAGAGAGGTCGGCACGGTCGAGATTTTCCCGGCCCTGAGCCACGACCAATTCACGGTCCGTGAGATTTCGAACAATTGCAGAAACATCTCGCCCCAGATTTGCGGCAACGCGCAGTCGCCGCCTTCCATATACGATCTGATATCTACCGGCAGTCTCAGGATGGGGTCGAACAAGGATTGGAACTTGCTGCCCCTCTTCCGAAATGCTCGCCTCGAGCTGCTCGAACTTCGGATCGATCGCAGCAGGCAATCGATCCGCGATCGGTGACCCGTCGATCGCGGAAGGATGCAGGGACACGACGGCCTCGCCCGAAGCCAGCTGGTCCTGTAGCCGAGCTGCGGTTTTTGCTCCCTCAGCCATCTCTTGTAGCGACGAACCCATTGCGGAGATCGCGCCGGTGCGCACACGAACGGCTGACTTGTCCGTGGCAGACTTCTCGTTCGCAGTTGGCTTCTTGAGGAACAATGAGTCGATTGCGTCTTTGCGGCTCATGGCATCGGTGCCTTCAGATTATTGCCCAGGCATCGCTTTCCCAACGGAAAAAGCAGTTCGTTGGGAGCTCCCAACACACCGCGGCTACTGCGCACGGGCCCGCGATACATGGGCCGAAAAAGACTTGAAATGAAGTAATGCAGCCCATTGGGGCCCGTCTGGAAACGATAAACGGCATGTCTGTTGGGAGCTCCCAACATCATCAGCGGAAGGACGTTGGCGGCCATCATGACCGCCCCCACGCGGTCTTGATCAAAGCCTCGATCTCGGAGTTCACTGCATCGAGAGATTCCATGGCCCGGTCGTACGTCGATCGTGTCAGATTCTCTCGGCCGATTTCATAGAGCGTCTGCTTCGTCAGGCCGGCATCGGATACCGCCGCTGATTTCACCATCGGATTGGTAAGAACATGATCGTCAAACATATTGCGCAGCAGCGCAGCGACCTTCGTCTGCGGCGCATCCTGGGGTTCAAACCGGGTCAAAAGATAGCGGATGAAATCATACTGGAGATTTCCCCCGGCCTCCTTCACGACGCCGAGAAGATCACGGGTCATGAGCAGGAACTGACTCATGGAAGCAACATCAAGCATCTGGGGATGCACTGTGATGACCATTGATGTCGCAGCACACAAGCCGCTGAGCGTCAGAAACCCAAGCTGGGGAGGGCAGTCAATAACAACGACGTCGTATTCATCGGCGACCTCGTCGAAAGCCTGAGCGACGCGGGTGAAGAAAAGCCCGTCGCGAGCGCCGCGATCAGTCAAAGCTTTAGGGGTGGTGTGCTCAAACTCCATAAGCTCCAGATTTCCAGGAACGAGATGAAGGCCATCAAAGTAAGTCGGCCGGATAACTTCTTTGAGCGGCCGCTTCGAGCCGTCATACCGGATGGCTGCGTATAATGTTTCGTTCGATCCCACATCCGTTTCTGGAAGAACGCCGAGTAGTGCCGAGAGGCTGGCCTGTGGATCAAGGTCCACGGCAAGCACTCTGTAACTCTGCAGCGCGAGATACTGTGAAAGATGAGCTGACGTGGTCGTCTTACCGGAGCCGCCTTTGAAATTGGTCACAGCGATGACCTGCAAGTGTTCCGAACCGCGCCGATGAGGTACAAACTCGATGCTTTCGCGTCCACGAGTAGAGCCCGCCAGCATATGCCGGATCTCATTTATCTGACCCAGTGTGTAAAAGCGTCTCCCGTTGCTGGCGAGCTCCGGTTGTGGCCCTTCGCCCGCCAAGGTCATCTTCCGAAGGGTCGAATCAGATATTTTCATGAGGCGTGCTGCTTCACCCGATGTGAATTTGCGCAAACTCTTGTGTGATGTCGGAGGAAATAGGGCCTCGCTCATAGCCTGGAGCTGAGAGCTTAGCTGTTCAGCGTGCTCACCAATGGTAACATCTACCGAAGGGCGATCATTTCGGGATATGGCAACAGCTTTGCTCACGGTGGAATCTCTTGTCACGGTTAAACGGCATGTAATGCCATTTTTCCGTGACGATTACTGAATGCGTGTTCGGTTGCAAGCCGTTTTTGGTTAATCAAAAGTTAACGCGATTTTGCCTGCTTCAGGCCAAGCGGGGATTCGTCGATAAATATCTGCTAGTTAGCCTGATTCCTGCTGTGTGCCGGAGTGAGCGGGAAATGCAGATCTGCACCTCTTCATCAGCACTTTAGTCCCTGCCTGCCCTTGCATTTCCGTAGCTAGACCATCGATTCGGCAGAATCACCGGCTGCAGATCTGCACGTAGGCACAAGCCCGACGAGATGTTTTGTCTCCGCATGACCTGTTCATGCGGAGATCATGATGCGGATACTGACCGTCTCGCCCGACCAATACGAACGCCATCCAAGTTTGCTGAAACAGATGTACCGTCTCCGCGCAGCGGTGTTCGGTGGTCGTCTTGAATGGGACATCTCTGTCACCGAGGGGGAGGAACGCGATCAATACGATGGTTTGAAACCGACTTACGTTCTGGCGATCACCGGGAGCGGGCGGGTCGCCGGTTGTGTCCGCCTTCTTCCGGCTTGCGGGCCGACGATGCTTGAGCAGACTTTTCCCCAACTGCTCGAAAAGGGTTCACTCGCCAGGCATCCAGGAATGGTCGAAAGTTCGCGCTTCTGCGTCGACACGTCCCAGACCGCGGGCAGGGAAGGGGGCCAATTACATCTTGTGACGCGAACCTTGTTCGCCGGCATCATCGAATGGTCGATGGCGAACGGTTACAGCGAGATCGTCACCGCGACCGATCTCCGCTTCGAGCGGATCCTCAAACGGGTCGGCTGGCCGATGCGGCGGCTCGGCGATCCTGTTGCGATCGGCAACACCATCGCCATTGCTGGAAGCCTGCCGGCCGATCGCGTCAGCTTCGAGCAGGTCTGCCCTCCGGGCTACCGTTCGATCCGTCAGAGCAACAGCGCACCCGTCAGGAGCGCCGCGTGACCCAACTGCGCTCCCATACACGTCTCGTCCGCAAACTTCAGGACGCCCTCGGCGACCAACTCTGCGTCGCACTCGACGACGCGACGGTGGTCGAGATCATGCTCAATCCCGATGGCAAGCTGTTTATCGAACGCCTGGGTCATGGCGTCGCTTCAGCGGGCGCGATGAGCCCGGCTGCGGCAGAGGTGATCATCGGCAGCGTCGCCCACGCGCTGCAATCGGAGGCCGACGACGAGCAGCCGATCATCTCCGGCGAACTGCCGATCGGCGGGCACCGCTTCGAGGGCTTGCTGCCACCGGTCGTTTCCGGACCGGCCTTCACGATCCGGCGGCGCGCGTCGCGGCTGATCCCGCTTTGCGAATACGTGAAGTCGAAGGCTATGACCGAGGCGCAGGCCTCTGTCCTGCGCAGCGCGATCGCCTCTCGCATGAACATCGTGATCTCCGGCGGCACGGGCTCAGGCAAGACGACGCTTGCCAACGCGGTCATCGCCGAAATCGTCGCAAATGCGCCGGGCGATCGGATCGTTATCCTGGAAGACACCGCCGAGATCCAATGCGCCGCCGAGAACGCGGTATCGCTCCACACGAGCGACACGATCGATATGGCTCGGCTCCTAAAGAGCACCATGCGGTTAAGACCTGACCGGATCATTGTCGGCGAGGTCCGCGACGGCGCGGCGCTCACGCTGCTCAAGGCGTGGAACACCGGGCATCCCGGCGGCGTCACGACCATTCACTCCAACACGGCGATGTCGGCCCTGCGCCGGCTCGAGCAACTGACTGCGGAAGCGAGCCAGCAGCCCATGCAGGAGGTGATCGGAGAGGCCGTCGATCTCGTCGTTTCCATAGAACGGACGGGGCGGGGGAGGCGGGTCCGCGAGGTTATCCATGTCGAGGGCTTCAGCAACTCCCGATACAAGACCGAACACTACGCCCAGATCGACGAGGATAGCCATGTCGCGTAAGACACAAATCACCTGGGCCTTTGCGGCGTTGGCCGCCTTCTCCTGCGTCAGCCTGGTGGACCCGGCCCTTGCTTCCTCAGGCGGCGGCCTGCCTTGGGAATCTCCCCTGCAGCAGATCCAGCAGTCCATTACCGGGCCGGTCGCTGGCTTCATTGCACTCGCCGCCGTCGCGATCGCCGGCGGCATGCTGATCTTCGGCGGCGAGCTCAACGATTTCGCGCGGCGGCTCGTATATGTCGTGCTCGTCGCCGGCATCCTGCTCGGCGCCACGCAGATCGTCTCCCTGTTTGGCGCTACGGGCGCCTCGATCGGAGAGGTGCTGTCACAGGCCTCGACTGCAGCGGCAGGGGAGGGGGCGGATGGCTGAGTCCGGCGCCAATCTCGCGCGTTCACGCGTGCATCGGGCGCTTTCGCGCCCCAACCTGCTCATGGGAGCTGACCGGGAGCTGGTTCTGCTTACCGGCCTCGCTTCGGTGATCCTGATCTTTGTCGTGCTGACCTGGTATGCGGCGCTCTTCGGCGTGGCGATCTGGCTGGTCGCCGTCGCGGCCCTTCGCATGATGGCGAAGTCCGACCCGATGATGCGGCGGGTCTATCTCCGTCACATTTCGTACAAGGCCTACTATCGGGCGACATCGACGCCATGGCGCAGGTTCTGAGGCGCTCGTGGTCGCACTCAAGTCTTTCCGCCAATCAGGACCATCCTTCGCCGATCTCGTTCCCTATGCAGGTCTCGTCGACAACGGCGTCATTCTGCTGAAGGACGGTTCGCTGATGGCCGGCTGGTACTTTGCCGGCCCCGACAGCGAGAGTTCGACGGACACCGAGCGCAACGAGATCTCGCGGCAGATCAACACCATTCTCGCTCGCCTCGGATCGGGCTGGATGATCCAGGTCGAGGCCGTGCGGGTGCCGACTTCCGATTACCCCGACGAAGCTGACTGCCATTTCCCCGACCCGGTCACGCGGGCCATCGATTCTGAGAGACGGCTCCACTTCCAGCGCGAAAGCGGACATTTCGAGAGCCGGCATGCGCTAATCCTGACGTGGCGGCCACTGGCACCGCGGCGCTCTGGCCTCGCACGCTACGTCTATTCCGATCCGGCAAGCCGGTCGGCATCCTACGCGACGACAACGCTCGACACATTCCGCGCCTCGATCCGCGAGATCGAGCAATATCTCGGCAATGTCATCTCCATTCAGCGCATGGCGACGCGCGAGGTGGACGAGCGAGGCGGATTTCGGGTGGCCCGCTATGACGAGCTGCTCCAGTTCGTGCGCTTCTGCATCACAGGCGAAAACCATCCTCTTCGTCTGCCGGACATCCCGATGTATCTCGACTGGCTGGTCACAGCCGAGTTGCAGCACGGTCTGACCCCGCTGGTGGAGAACCGCTTCCTCGGGGTTGTCGCAATCGACGGCCTGCCGGCGGAAAGCTGGCCGGGCATCCTGAACGCGCTCGATCTGATGCCGCTGACCTATCGTTGGTCATCGCGCTTCGTCTTTCTTGACGAGCAGGAGGCACGGCAGAAGCTGGAGCGCACCCGCAAGAAATGGCAGCAGAAGGTGCGGCCGTTCTTCGACCAGCTCTTTCAGACCCAAAGCCGCTCGGTCGACCAGGACGCCATGATGATGGTGGCCGAGACCGAGGACGCCATCGCCGAGGCCTCCTCCCAGCTCGTCGCCTACGGCTACTATACGCCGGTGATCGTCCTGTTCGATGAAGTCCAACCGCGCCTTCAGGAAAAATGCGAGGCGATCCGCCGTCTCATCCAGGCCGAGGGGTTTGGCGCGCGCATCGAAACACTGAATGCGACCGACGCTTTCCTTGGGAGCCTGCCCGGCGTCTCCTATGCCAATATCCGGGAGCCGTTGATCAACACGCGCAACCTTGCCGACCTCATCCCGCTGAACTCGGTCTGGTCGGGCAGCCCGGTGGCGCCATGCCCTTTCTATCCGCCCGGGTCACCACCGCTGGTGCAGGTCGCGAGCGGGAGCACACCGTTCAGGCTGAACCTGCATGTAGATGACGTCGGCCACACGCTGATCTTCGGCCCGACGGGGTCGGGCAAGTCGACGCTGCTGGCGCTGATCGCCGCACAGTTCCGGCGCTATGCCGGAGCCCAGGTCTTCGCCTTCGACAGGGGTCGCTCGATGCTGCCGCTGACGCTCGGCCTCGGCGGCGATCATTACGAGATCGGCGGCGAGGCTCGCGGGGGAGGGGAGGGGGCGTCACCGGCGCTGGCCTTCTGCCCGCTTGCCGAGCTCTCTTGCGATGGCGCCCGTGCATGGGCAGCCGAGTGGCTCGAAACGCTCGTCGCCCTGCAGGGCGTCACCGTCACGCCCGACTATCGCAACGCCATCTCCCGGCAGATCGGTTTGATGGCACAGTCGCGCGGTCGCTCGCTCTCGGACTTCGTCTCCGGCGTGCAGATGCGCGAGATCAAGGATGCACTGCACCACTACACGGTCGACGGCCCCATGGGGCAGCTTCTCGACGCCGAGCAGGACGGTCTATCGCTGAGGGCGTTCCAGTGCTTTGAGGTGGAGGAGCTCATGACCATGGGCGAACGTAACCTCGTACCCGTCCTGACCTATCTCTTTCGTCGCATCGAGAAACGCCTGACAGGAACGCCCAGCCTCATCGTGCTCGACGAGGCCTGGCTGATGCTCGGGCACCCGACCTTCCGCGACAAGATCAGAGAATGGCTGAAGGTGCTGCGCAAGGCCAACTGCGCCGTCGTCCTCGCCACGCAGTCGATCTCCGACGCCGAACGCTCCGGCATCATCGACGTGTTGAAGGAAAGCTGCCCGACGAAGATCTGCCTTCCCAACGGCGCCGCGCGCGAACCGGGAACGCGCGAGTTCTACGAGCGGATCGGCTTCAACGAACGCCAGATCGAGATCGTCGCAACCGCTCTGCCGAAACGCGAATACTACGTCGCCTCACCGGAAGGCCGCAGGCTCTTCGACATGGCGCTAGGTCCGGTCGCCCTCTCCTTTGTCGGAGCGTCGGGCAAGGAGGACCTCAAACAGATCCGTGCGCTTCATTCCAAGCATGGGGCCGCGTGGCCTCTCCAATGGCTCCAACAGAGGGGGATTGCCGATGTCGCGTCATTTTTTCCAACATCGTAGCGCCCGTGCTGCGGTTGCCGCGGCGCTGATGCTGGGCGCTGCCGTAGCACCGCCGGTCGCGTATGCCGGCGGCGTGACGGGGCAAGCGACTGAATGGACCCAGCTCGCAAACAATGCCGAGCTCGTCAGCCTCGTCGGCAAGTCGGCCGAGCAGGTCAACAACCAGATCAAGCAGATCACCCAGCTTGCCGAGCAGATCCAGAACCAGCTCAATATCTACAACAACCTGCTCCAGAACACCGCGCAGCTTCCTAACCACATCTGGGGACAGGTCGAGAACGACCTGAAGGGCCTACAGAACATAGTGGCGCAGGGGCAGGGCGTCGCCTTCTCCATGGGCAATATCGACGACGTATTGAAACAGCGCTTCCAGAGCTTCGCCGACATGAAGAGCAACCTGCCAGATCGCACAGGCTTTTCGTCGACCTACCAAAGCTGGTCAGACACCAACCGCGACACGATCGGCGGAACGTTGAAGGCGGCGAACCTCACGGCGGAGCAGTTCTCGAGCGAAGAATCCACCATGTCCTCGCTGCGCTCGATGTCGGAATCGGCCGACGGCCAGATGAAGGCGCTGCAGGTCGGCCATCAGATCGCCACCCAGCAGGTCGCGCAGATGCAGAAGCTGCGCGGGCTCGTCTCGCAACAGATGACCATGATGGGCACATGGTTCCAGTCCGAACAGGCGAGACAGGACCTCGCCCAGGCCCGCCGTGAGCAGTTCTTCAACGCGCCCAACCGTGATATTCGCAGCGGCCAGACGATGGAGCCGCGCTGGTGAGCCCGCGCATCCTCATCGCGGTCGCAGTGGCGGGCATCGTCGCCTTCGGGGCCGGCATGATGATTTGGGTGGTCGTGCAACCGGACGCCACGACTGAAACGCCGGCGGCGGCGCCGGGCGCGGCGCAGCGCGAGCACCGGGAGCGCTTTTTCGGCGGCGATCCGGATCGCGATGTGCGCGGCGGGCAGGAGATGAAACCGCGATGGTGATTGTCCATCCCTCCCGCGCGCTCGAAACGGCCTTCATCGTGATCGCCATCGTGCTGCTCGCGAGCGCGCCGGCGCTTGCACAGCAAGGTTCGGTCCTGACAACACTGGAGAACCAGGTCGTCACCGCCGCAAAGGGCTGGGAGACGACGGTGATGGACGCGGCACGCTCCCTGTTCTGGCTTCTCGCCAGCATCGAAGTCGGGATCGCCGCGGTCTGGCTGGCGATTAACGCGGCCAGCCTCGACGCGTGGTTCGCCGAGCTGGTGCGCCGGATCATGTTCATCGGCCTCTTCGCCTTCATCCTCGATCAGGGACCTGCCTTTGCCAAAGCCGTGGTGGACAGCCTGTTCCAGATCGGGGCCGGCGGCGGCTCGGCTTCGCCCGCCAACATTTTTGATGCCGGCATTCGTGTCGCCTCCAAGATGTCCGAACAGGCGAAGTTCGGCCTGTTCGAGGACAACGCGCTCGCCATCGCCGCGGTCTTCGCAATGGTCGTTGTCGTCGTCTCGTTCTCTCTGGTCGCCGCGATCTTCGTGGCCGTCATGGTAGAGATGTATGTCGGACTTCTGGCCGGGATGATCATGCTTGGACTGGGAGGCTCCTCCTACACCAAGGACTTCGCCGTCCGGTATCTGGTCTACGCGTTTTCCGTCGGCATGAAGTTGATGGCGCTCGTGATGATCGCCAAGATCGGCTCGGACATCCTGCTCGGCCTGGCCGAGGCGCCGACCGCGACCTCCGACCAGTTCATCACCACGCTCGCCATCGCAGGCATTTCGGTCGTCGTGTTCGTCATCGCCATGTACGTCCCCCCGATCATGCAGGGCGTGGTCCAGGGCGCGTCCATCGCCGGCGGCATGGAAGCGATCCGGCACGGCGCGCAGGCCGCAACCTTTGCCGCCGGCGGCGCCTTCCTCGGCGCGAGCGCCGCGTCCAGGGGCGCGCAGACGGCGAGCGACGCACGAGCTGGCGGGTCGTCCATGGCGGGTGCTGCACTTCGTGGCATGGCGTCAAGCATCGGCAGCGCCGGATGGGCCGCCGGCTCGGCGGCAAAAGAAAAGGCGATCGCCTCGCCCGGAGCCTATGCGGGCTCTCTCCTGGGGCTTGCCAATGCCAAGCTCGACCAGAGCAGGCAATCGGGCGGGCGCACATCCTCTCGGCCTGTGCTGCCGCCGATCGACGACAGTAAGTGAGGAAACCGCTCGGCATGGCCTCAGGCAACCCGCCCGAAAACCCCTATCTTGCCGCCCGACAGGAGTGGAACGAACGCTATGGCTCCTATGTCAAGGCCGCCGCCGCCTGGCGCCTTGTCGGCATCGCCGGGATGTCCATGGCGGTAATCGGCTTTTCCTACGCGCTCTTCCAGAGCACGCAAGTCAAGCTGGTGCCGTACGTCGTCGAGGTCGACAAGCTCGGCACCGCCTCGAGCGCCGGCTTTCCGGAACAGATCGAGTATGCCGATCCCCGCGTCGTCAGGGCAACGCTCGGCAGCTTCGTCTCGAACTTTCGGAGCGTGACGCCGGATGCGGTCGTGCAGAAGCAGTATATCGATCGCACCTATTCGCATCTGAGAACCTCCGATCCGGCCACCGAAAAGGTCAACGCCTGGTTCCGCTCCTCCTCGCCGTTCGAGAAGGCGAAGACCGCGACGGTCGCCATCGAGGTGAACAACATCGTCGCGCTGTCCAACCAGAGCTACCAGATCGACTGGACCGAGTTCGAACGCGACCGCAAGGGCAAGGAGACCGCCGTTCGGCGGTTCCGCGGCGTTGCCACCGTCACGCTTACGCCTCCGCAGGACGAGGCCATTATCCGTTTCAACCCGATCGGTCTGTATCTGCGCGATTTCGACTGGACTGCGCAGCTTTGAAAGGCATGCCCCGCATATGAACTTCAGAACCAAAATAGCCCGGGCCACGCTGAACGCCGTCGTGATCGTATCCACGACGATGGCGTCGCCCTTCCTCCTCTCTTCGGAAGCCCTCGCCGATGGAGTGACTGCCAATGAGGCGAAGGGTATCGGGATTTCCGGCCAGTGGCGTGGATCGCGCGGCCTCGTCACGAAAGGCGCGGACGGAAAGGTCGTCTTTCTCTACGGCGAGATCCAGCCCTCGGTCGTATGCTCGCCGCTTCAGGTGTGCGACATCGAGCTTGAGGCCGGCGAGGCTGTGCGCGATGTTCTCGTCGGCGACACGGTACGCTGGAAAGTCGAGCCCGCGACCTCCGGTGCCGCCGGCGGCCAGGCGATCCACCTGATCGTCAAGCCATCGGAGCCCGGCCTCATCACCTCGATGGTGGTGACGACTTCTCGACGCACCTATCACATTCAGCTTAAGTCGCATCAGACGCAGTACATGGCGCGCATCGGTTTTGAATATCCCGAGGACGTGTCGAGGAAGCTCGCCGACGTCAACGCCCGCATGGAAGCGATCGCGATCCCTGGCGCCGGGATTCCAGCCGAGCAGCTGCAGTTCGGCTATTCGATTTCGGGCAGCACAAGATGGCGGCCCAGCCGCGTCTATAGCGATGGCATCAAGACCTACATCCAGTTTCCACGCTCGATCTCCGGCCAGGACGCGCCGGTCCTGTTCGTCGTCTCCGGCGGCCAGAACCGCATCGTCAATTATCGCATGAAGAACGACATGATGATCGTCGACTATCATGTCGACAAGGCGGTACTCGTCTCCGGCGTCGGCTGGAAACAGGAGAAGGTCACGATCCGGCGGGGAGGGCGATGATGTCGATTTCCCGCTCGTTTCGCTCCCTCGCCATCGTGGCTGCGCTCGCGGTTTTCCTTTCCAGTTGCCAGAGCCTTGGCTCGGACGGCCTCGTCGCCAGCAACGCGCCAGCCGACATCTCCGGCCCGGCCGCAAGTTCGATCGCCGGCGATATGGTGAGCCGCCTTGCCGAGCACGTCGGGCCGGGCACCGGAACCATCGCGTTGAAGCAGGATGGTTCGCCCTTCGGGCAAGCTCTGGAGGTGGCCCTCAAAGGGTGGGGATACGCGGTCGTCACCGACCAGACGACCGACAGCGGCACGACGATCCTCCCGCTTGCCTATGTTGTCGAGCCGTTCGAGGGCCAGATCCTCGCGCGGCTGTCGACGAGCGGTGTCGAGCTCGGTCGTGCCTTTGAGGTAACTACGACGGGCGCTTCGCCGGCGAGCCCGCTCTCCGTGATGCATCGCGGGTAGGAGGGAGCCATGGTGCAATCTCTTAAACTCGGCGGTGCGCCGAGCGCGGAAACAGAGGCTGGCATCCGCCGCATCAATCGACTGCCGATCATCATGGTGATCGTGCTCGTCATCGCCTTCCTCGGCGTGATCTTCTACGGTCTCACGTCGCGCGGCCTGCTCGTCCGCCAGAATTCCGGCCCGGGCGACGGTTCTGGCAATCCGGCGTCGACTTTCGCGGATCAGCTCAAGCGAGGTGTAGGCGACGCCATCATCGGAGAACCACAGCAAACGACGACGCTGCAGCCGACACCTGTTGAGACACAAGGTGAGGAGCGCTCCGTCAACCCGTTCACGCCACAGCCGGGCCGCAGGGAAGAGGCACGGCCGGCACAGGAGCTGGAATCCGAACAGGTCTGGCGCGCCCGCCTGCAGCGAGAGCAGGAAGAACAATATCTCCGGGAGCGGCATCGCCAGAGGATGGCCCGGCTTCAGGCTAATGACGCGGCCTATGACTCGCCGATCGCGGTCGACCGCGGCAAGTTCGACGGGCGGGGAGGGGACACGACCGCTGCGGCCGCCACGACGACGAACGGAATTTCCACCGCGACGACGCCTGGCGCAGCATCCGACCTATATGCGGCAGCTCTGCGCGCTGGTCTCGGCGGCGTAGACCCCGATCCGAACGGCCAGCGCGCCAAGGAGGACTTCTTCAACGCGGATCTCAAGGAACTCGGCTACCTTCCGAACCGTGTTGTCCCGCGGCAATCGCCTTATGAGCTCAAGCGTGGTTCGGTTATTCCCGCGACATTGATCACCGGCATCAACTCCGACCTTCCCGGTCGCATCACTGCCCAGGTGAGCCAGAACGTCTATGATTCAGCAACTGGACATCGCCTTTTGATCCCGCAGGGAACAAAGCTGTTCGGACGCTACGACAGCAAGGTGTCGTTCGGCCAGAGCCGCGTGCTTGTCGTCTGGACGGACATCATCTTCCCGAATGGGTCTACGCTCCAGATCGGCGGTATGGCCGGCACTGATGCTCAAGGTTATAGCGGCTACCGCGACAAGGTCGACCGGAAGTGGCTTCAGACCTTCGGTTCAGCCATCCTCATCGCGCTGATCGGCACGGGCATCGACGTGGCTGTCCCGCAGAGCTCGGCGCTCGCCACGCAGGACACGGCCTCGGATGCCGCAAGACGAAACTTCGCCGAGACATTTGGGCGTGTTGCCGATCGAACCATTCAAAGAAACATGGACGTGCAGCCGACGCTCGAGATCCGCCCTGGCTATAAGTTCAATGTGCTCGTCGATCAGGACGTAGTTTTTCCGGGCATCTACAAAGGTTGACGACGGGATGTGATGGCGGAGCGGCCTCGGTCGATGTCAATCGGCGTGGGGTTTCCGCGCCGATCGGCACGGTAACGCATTGAAATCTCAGTGGCGGGTGGGGTCACGCTGTGGCGCCGGTTCACAGCCTGACGCACCTGCCGCCGGACAGGTCCAGCCGTTCCGCAATGACCAGCAGCTCGCGGGCCGTGCGCAGCAAAGTCTCACGAGCCGCACGCTGATCGGCGAGATGCTTGGGATAGCGCAGCCGCTTCGAGGCCTCGGGCCCGTCATGGTGACGCGCTACGACCTTCGGGTAGTTGAATAAGTCCTCGAACATGCCTCGGATCTCCAGTGAGGTGGGAAATCCGATCACCTATATCCAGTTTGTTATGTGGCGCTCGGCATCCTCACCGGCCTGCCGCCTCTGGCCGGCGGCGGCCGACGCCACATCTCTACCGAAGCCACATTACGCATCCGGCTCCTACCTCGGGGGCAAAGCGTACACGCGGCCAAGGATGAAGGATACGCGGTCGTGGGAGCCAATCATTGGCTAGCCGTATCATTCGCTCCCAGATCAAGCGATCTCTCTCTGGCTCCTCCGCCGAAGCGTCTGGGCCCAGAGCCGGATGGTGTGGTCGCGAAAGGCACCGAGCGACCGGAAGTTGGTCGGTACGGCGTGATACGCATAATAGCCGGTAAGCACCTGCTTTAGCTCTTTAGCCATCGTCCCTGCTCGGGAATGGGCCAATGCATGCGCCAAACTCATGCTCGCCGGGCCGACTTGTCAGCAGACGACAGAAACCGCTCAACGGCCGCGCCTTAGTAACCGCTTCAAGCTCAAACCGGCCAACAAGATGTAAGGCGGCATGGCGAGCGAATAGTGACCACAGTTTAATTCCAAAATATTTGGCCTAGCCCCGGCGTCCTTCAGCCTCTGCATGAACCTCTCCGACAGCTCTGGCAACACCACTTTGTCTCTCTTAGCCAACACAACCTGAAGATCGAGATCAGGCCGTGCCAAACTATGCGCGTAATTCTCCAAGTTAAGTGGACCCCAGGCCCTTCTGAGATCGGTCAGCTCAATCTCAGGCTCAAGGCTATCGCGTATCGATCGTGTCGCCCGGCCCGTCCAAACCATATCCGCTAGACTCCCCGCCGTCAGAAACAACGAGGCTTTTGACACAGCCGAGTCGTGTGCCGCGACTATGGCCGCAACCCAGGAACCTAAGCTCATTCCGAGAACCGAAATCTCTCGATAGCCTTCGCTTTTCAACCAACGTATGAGTTTTCGCCCATCCAACACTGCCTGCCTTACAGATTGGATCGTTCGACCGAGATTAGGGCTAAGCATATAGTCGGCGTGCACGGAGCCGGGACGGCTGCGTTCGAAGTGATAAGGCATAGCAATCTCGACAACCGTGATGCCACGCTGCGAGAAAAAGTTGGCAATCTGACGATTCCGGGCGCTTGCATTCCAATGGCGAAAAATCACCATCGCCTGATCGAACGACCCGCTTTCTGTGATTTTCGCCGAGACGACATTGTTCTGTTCGATATCAGTAGAAATGTCCGATGGAAATTTGAGCCACCCATCTAGCCTTTCAAAACCCTGATCACTCACACTCGGCTCATCGAAAAAGGCTGGATCAGCCACGGCTTGGTCCGCAAGGGCACAGAATTCCTCGATACTTGTTATCTTCTTCGCACCTGGAAAGGCGCGTTCCGCGTCAAGGACGAAATCCGTTGGTTTCTTCCCTTCCTCACCGCGTCGCGCCCGTCGCTCATCCCAACGATCAAGCCAACTATGATACACTCTGATCGTTTCCTAACTCACTTGCTCGCCATCGACCAAACCCTGGATCAAACAGGCTGTATATCGCGAGCAGCACTCCAATGCCCAGAAGGATCGAAAAGCCAGCAAATGCATCGATCAGCAAGTAGCCAGCCACGAGTAACGCTACGATCGCTGACATCCTCCACAAAGGCATATAGAACCGACGTTCGACACCTAAACGGATGGAGCCGTACAGAAATACAACACAGGCCGAAATAGCGATAAGAAGGCTACTGTAATGGGTCGGCCTACGATAGCTGATCCCGGCGCTCACATCATTGCGCCCATAGAGGGCGGAAGACATATCGCCGACCAACCAAGCCACAACATTCTCTCCACGCGATGTCAGGTAAGCACTCTGGACCTTCATGACTATGGCGATCAGAACCCCCAAAACAGTACACCGAAAAATTCCACGCATAACCCTGAGGCTGGCTTCATTGAGCTCGTGTTGATAGTCCATCTCCGGCCTATTACTCGTTGCTTCTCCATTTCTCCAAAGATCATGGATCACCGTATAAAGCAAAATGAGCCCTACGAAGAACAGATAAAAGCACAGGCACATGTATAGGTAAGCGAGCCCCGTGAATACGACCGCTTCCGGCACCGATATGACCTCAGGGCGCACAATCGCTAACGAGCCCCAATCCGTCGCATAGTTGCCACCGCCTTGCATCAACGGGATCAAACACACGCCGATCCACTGAAAAAGACCGGCGAACAGCACACAAATCAAAAAAACCGCCCAATATGAATACGAAGAAGCTTCTACACTGCGCGCCCAGGCATCGTCGCTTTCCATCTTGTCGCCCTGCGCTACAAGCTTTGGGCGGCCTTCGTCTTTCCAAAAGGTCACTAGCTCGGTCACGAAGGCAAAAAACAGTGGCAAAAACACCATGAAGACGAATGTCCAATTCGCTGTCCAAAGAAACCCAACCTGCTTGACGACGCCATCCGCCCGGCCATATGTCACGCTGTGAATCCCCGTAATATACGACAAAAACCCAAGAGCGGTGACACCCGCAAACACCGACGCCGGTAAATTCAGGGGAGATCCGTGACTAAAAAACGCCTCCGATTTCCTCGCCAAACTAAAACGCCGCCTCGGCCCCTTGGCGTCAGTATCCCGTGTCAGCTCTGCCGGGGAGTCTGTCTCGTCATCGAAGGTCGCAGTCAGTGCCGTATCTGGAATCTCCTGTGCAACGCTGCTTCCGGCTCTCTTCCATTCTCGTCTCTTGGCCGATAACCGCGATTGCGCCGCACTAAGCTCCATCTGCCATTCGCTAGTTGCGACCGGATCATCGCATCCAAAAATCCTCGCCAGCCAACGAATGTTGGCAGCGCTAATTCCCTTCTCGTTCTCTTGAAACCAAAGCTGCACCGTTCGCAGATCGACCCCAGCCCGGTTGGAACCAATCTGTGAAATCGCCTCGGCAAGAAGCTCGGGCGTCCATGGGCCTGCAGGAAACCCGTCTTTGCCCAACGGCCGACCCGCACCCGCCGCCGCCAATCTTTTGAATAATTCTTTGAAATCACTCCCGTCTCTCGGCGGAGGGAGAAATAACTTTCCGTTGCTAAACAATGACTTATAGGCTCTGGTTTCGTTCCGTTTCGCTAGGCTTCGTATCCTATCGTGCCTTCGTCCTCAATCAACGTATTTATCAACTCGATTTTGGCCGGCACGGGAGAGGATCGAATGACCGGCGACCCGCTGGAGAGGGCTGAACACGGTTGTTGCGTGGGTCATACGAGCTGAGCATGGCAAATGTCCCTACGCCGGGACGACCCTACGTCGGAACGAAGTGATCCGGTTTGTGACGGCTGGTCCGCTTTGCCGAACCGATCGTAGCGGGCGCACCACATGAGGAGTTGAAGGCCCGTTCTCGCCGCCTTGACTGGCCATCGGGGGATCACACCGAAATCGCCATGCGTTCATGGAGGAAAACGAATGCAGCACTGGCTGGATAAGCTGACTGATCTCACCGCAATTGAAGGCGATCAAAGCAACCTCAAGGATGCTCTGGCGGGCCTGGCTGAACAGATCGGCTTTGCCGGCTATGCCTATCTCAACATTCAGCCCGGCCATATGCTTGTGATTTCGAACTATCATGCAAAATGGCAGTCCGTGTACTTCGAACGAAACTATTCTGCGCTCGATCCGGTCGTAGGACGCGCGAAATCCATGAAGCGGACCTTCACGTGGAGCGGCGAGCAGGAGAGGCCGCGGCTTTCAAAAGCCGAGCGCTCGTTCTATGCGCACGCGGCCGATTTCGGGATTCGCTCCGGTATCACCATCCCCGTCAAGACGGCTAACGGTTCGATGTCGATGTTCACCTTGGCCTCGGAGAAGCTGGCGATCCAGCTCGACCGGGAGATCGACGCCGTTGCCGCCGCGACGGCGGTCGCCCAGCTCCATGCCCGCATCGCCTTCCTGCAGGCGACGCCCAGTGTCGAAGAGGCTGCCTATCTTGACCCCAAGGAAGCGACGTATCTTCGCTGGATCGCCGTCGGCAAAACGATGGAGGAAGTGGCGGATCTGGAGGGCGTCAAATATAACAGCGTGCGCGTCAAGCTTGCCGAGACCAAGAAGCGCTTCAACGTGCACACGACGACCCATCTCGCCGCTCTCACCATCCGTAGAAAGCTCATCTGATCCAAAGCTCAGTTTACCGACGCTGATGAGCGTGTTCACGACGCTCATCTGCACGTGCATCTCGATGCTGGCTTGATTTAACAGAGATGCTGAGCGCCACCGGCCGCTTTTCCAAACTTGTAGTCGTCAGGCAACGCCTGGAACAGTTGGTCGGCCTTTTCCACCAGGCGCCTGTGGGTGCGTACGGCCTCGATTGTGAGGGCTTCCAGATCGGCCAAGGGGAGACCACGCGTGAGCCCGACCACGGGTCGAAGCTCGAATTTTTCCTGCGATGTCTTAATGTCCGATTCCATTCCAGTCCCAGTCTTAGGTTCGTCTGCGGTGCGCCCCCGCTCGACAACGAACCCTTTGAACTCTAGCCGGGGTTAGAACCCGAGAGGAATCGGCCCTTTAGACCCCATGCTCCCTCCGCCCAGGTGCGCGTCACCTGCGCCCGGCCAGAATTCGACGGCAGTACGATATTTACTGCCACGACAACAGGAGGGAAATGATGACAACTACCTACTATATCGGACTGGATGTCCACAAACACACAATTTCCGCCGCGGTAGCTGACGCCGGCCGGGTGCAGGCGCGTTTCTTCGGGCAGATTGCCAACACGCCGGAGGGCGTCACAAAGCTGGCAGCGAACTGAGCAAGGACAATCCATTGTTCGTTTATTTGTGATGGCTCCTACTTTTCACGAGCGCCGATGCCCGACAGGTCGATCCGAATGCCCGCCTTGTTCGGGTCGGTAGAGGCGGCCTCGCGCGCAGGATCGGAATCGCCAGCCGCCGTTTTGTCGCCACGCTGCTCGGCGGTTTCGCCTTCACTCGCGGGCGTCGGCTGGGCCAGCTTCACCTCTGCAGGGTCCGGCGCCCTGAACACTGCCGTGCCTTCGAAGTAGCCCGTCTGCCAAGCGATGATCGCGTCGTCGAACACCTGTGGCAGGACCTCTTTGTCGGTGGGGTTGCCATACCATTTGGTGACGATCCGATAGACCTTGGCGAACAGCGCCGTGCCCGTCCGGAGGTTGGCGCAGGCATCGACGAGGTCGGGCTTCAGCTCGCCCGCCTCAACCACGCCGAGGCCGGCCGGATATTGCGTGATTCCCACGCGCACGATATCGCGACCGACATGCTGTCGGATAAGGTCCATCGCCTCGTCCGGCGTGGTTGGTTTTGGAACCAGCACGACCCGATTGCCCGACCGGACGGTGACGGTCAGTGGATCCTGCGACCCTGCCCGCTCAATGAACGTCTCGACGATCGCCGGCTTCAGAGCCCGGTCGGCGCATTGCTGGATGAGGGCGGCGTCGACCATGCCGGTTTCTCCTGTGCTCATGTGTTGAAGGCCGTCACCAATGGACGGTTGAAGAGCTTCGCCCAGGCGACCGCGCTCGCCTGCTGGATGGCGACGATCGAGGTGCCGGCGGTCCACCAACCGTTGCCGGTCGCCACAATGATGTCCGGGGCGTGCAGCATCGACTGGAGCGCTGGCCAGAGGATGAGCTGCTCGTAGCAGATCAGCGGAGCGATCCCCGTGCCCGCGAGCTCGACGACCGGATTGGCAAGCAAGTGGGCTCGCGCTCCGCCGCCCCGCCCTGTCCACCTTCGCCACGGCTGCCACATGGAAACCGGGACCGGCATGCGTTCGCGATAGAGGATGCGCGTCTCGTCGGCGGTGATCGCCACCATGACGTTGTCGTAGCCGCTGGCGTCGATCACGGCCGCGCCGGCGAGGACGGTGATGTCGGACCCGCGTAAGTCCTCCTGCCAGAGACGCGCAAGGGTCGGCGTCCAGAAGCCCAGCGCGCTCTCGGGAAAAACGATGAATCGGCTTCCCTCGGCTGCCCGAGCGCGAACCGTTGCGATCAGGCCACGATAATGCTCGAGCGAACTCTCACGCCCCAGGCTCTGGCCCAGTTTGAGATCGACGCCCTCCCATCCGTCCGGTAGGGAGGGCGCTGTCCACGTTGCGGCGGACCAGAGCCAAAAGCCTCCCAGGGCAATGACGGCTGCCGGCCAGTATCGCGATGTCATCATCGCGATACTGGCCGCAGTCGCAACCAGGCCGCACCATCCCCATCCTGGAAAGAGCACGCCCGCCGCCGTCATTGGGTGCGCCCATCCGGTGATGCCGAAGGGCGGCAGCCCCATCAGCACCGCCGCCGCCAGATACCGCACAGCCCTTCCATTTCCCGGATGCTTTGTCCAGAGCGCCGCATGCACGGTGACGAAGGAGGTCGAGGCCATCACCCACAGAAGGAGGCCCGGCCAGAGATCAGCTGCATAAAAGGTCGCCACGCCCTGCGGCAGGCCCCGTGAGGCGGCGAGAAAATAGCCTGCCGAGACGGCAACCGCGACCACGCGCGACGGCGACTTCGCCCAGAGCAGCGGGAAGATCATCGCGACCGGGAGGGTCAGCACAGTCCCGCTCCAGCCGACTGTGCCCACCACAATCGACAAGGCGACCAGGACCGGCCCGCGCCAGCGGTTACGGATCGAAAGTGAAGACGGGCCGGGCGAGGCCGAGAAGGCCGCTGTCCGGTACCGGCCCAAAATATCGGGAGTCATAGGAGCTCGCAAAAGATGAGTGGAGAAACAATTGACCCGGCGGCACGCTGCCTCCGGGATACGGGTCGATCGCCCGGCCCTCCCCGTCCGTCTTGCGGACGCGGGACGAGCCAAGCCGCTTGCCGTCGATCTCGACATCTTTGTCGATGTCGACGCGCTGGCCGGGGAGCGCCGCGACAGTCTTGATGAGAGGTGCGAAGCCGCCGGCGCACAACCCGCGCCGGAGATACCCGCGCTGCCGTGCTTTCTCGAACTGCGGCCCGGGCGGAGGGCAGATGAACACTACGTCCCCGACAGTGGCGGCTCGATGACGCGTCTCGATGCGCCAGATCCCGAGCGGCTCGCTTGGCGTGAGGTTCAGCCGAAAGCCGCCGGCAATACCGATCGCCGCCAGAGCACCGATGACGAAAATCGCTCCGAGTAACACCGTGATGCTGCGCCCCGTCATTGCTTCATCACCGGGCTCTGGCGCTGCGAGAGGGCTAAGTCCTCTGCCTGCTTCAGCGTTGCGGCCGTGCGCTCGTGGGCTTCGAGCTGCTGTGCGGTGCGCATCACCGGCCACGCTTCTTTCAGCCATTCCTTTTCCTGGGGCTGAAGCCCTTCGGCGAGCTCGTCGAAAAGCTGGCCTGCGGGATTGCGCGCGGCGTTGGTCAGCAGCGTGCGTTCGCCGAACCGTTCCGCCACCGCCTTGTTGAATCCGTCCACCTCGAGTTTGGTCTCGCGATTGCTGAGCGCGTAGCCCAGTGCTGCGGGAAGATCGTTGCGGTCGATCGCGTCACGCACCCGTTCCAGCATGCCACGCGCGGCAGGCGACAGCGCCGGAATGTCGATTGATACCCGCTGCCGCAGCGTCTTCTCCTCGCCCTCGATCCGCTGCAGGGCGCTCTCACGCATCTGAAGAAAGCGCTCGATGTCGTGCTTCAGCGCCGGCACGTTGACGTCGGCGACGCGGCGGGCTTCGCGGTCGGCTTTGCTGGCGAGAAGACCGGTCTTGCCGTTGAGCGAGCCGATCGATACCGGATTGATAGTGAGTTTCTGAAGCGTCTGCGATGCCGCTTGTCTGTCGGCAAGGACTGCGTCGAAGTTCATCGTCCGGAAGGCAGTCTCGGGATCGGCGAAGACGTAGCGGAATCGCGTCGAGACCTCCTCCCACTGCTTCTTGAGGGCGGGATCGTCTGCGATCCTCTGCTCGACAGCGTCGCTTAAGGGTATCGGGAACAGCTTCACGCCGGCAACCATCGGGCGGGCCTCCTTTCTCGTTCGCAATGTGGGGGTTTGCAGCAGGCCGAGGCGCTCGCCGGCCGTGCGAAGGCGAACCGCCAGACCGGCCAGTCTTTGCCTTTGACGCAGCGTCCAGTCGAGCCTGTCGCGCAACATCGTTCGGGCGACCTGGACGATGTGCAGGCCGCGGTTTTCGGCGAAGGCCAGCGCCTGCCGGTAGAGCGTGCCGTGGTCGTAATCGAGCGTGGTTTCCTTGGCGTTTCGACGTGACAGGATCTTCGTCAGTCCGCCATTGAAGGCGAAGGAACGGCGACCGTAATAGAGCTTCAGATCCTCCCGATGACGGGTCATCGCGACATAGGTCAGATGCCGGTCGAGCGAGAGCGAAGCGAGCACCTTCACCCGATCGACGGTGGCGCCTTGGGCTTTGTGAATCGTGGTGGCATAGCCGTGGTCGAAATTGTTGTAGAAGCGCTGCTCGACCGTCACCTGGCGGCGCTGATCGCCCTCCCCGACCATGACCGTGATACGGTTCGGCGCGGCTTCGACGACGCGCCCGATCATGCCGTTCTTGACGCCGAGCGAGCCCTCGTTTCTCAGGAAGACGACCTGGTCGCCGGCGTCGAAATGGCGGATGCCGTCGACCGTCCTGAAGCCATGACCTTCACCGAGGATACCGCGTTCAACCAGCTTCTCGCGCGCCAGCTCGTTGAGCATGCGCACGTCGCGGCGCAGATGGGCGAGGATCAGCGTGGTCTTCGCCGGATCGTAGTCGCGGTTCCAGTCGGCGATCAGGCTCTCGACAGCCTCAGCCTTCAGTTCCGAACCGAGCACCCTGCCCTCAGAGCGATATGCGGCAAGCGCCTGGTCGACATGGCCGCGCGCCAGATCGAGCGAGGCCTTGCGCATCCAGTCCTCGCGCTGGCGATAGATGGTCTCGAGCTCGGCATAGCCGATGCGGTCAACGATGGCGCGAAAGGCGGCGCCCGCCTCGATCGGCTGGAGTTGCTCGGGATCGCCGACGAGCACGAGCTTGGCGCCAGCGCTGACCACGGCCTCGACGAAGCCGGCCATCTGCTTTGAGGCGACCATGCCTGCTTCGTCCATAACGAACACCGTCTTGGCATCGAGCGTGTTCCGGCCCTGTTTCCAGCGCAGCTCCCACGACGCCAGCGTGCGGCTGGCAATCCCCGCTTCCTTCTCCAGCCCCTCTGCCGCCTTTCCGGCAAGTGCCGCGCCGACGACGCGGTATCCGGCAAGTTCCCATGCTTCGCGGGCCGCCTTCATCATGGTGGTCTTGCCGGCGCCGGCTCGGCCGACGACAGCGGCAATGCGGGCGGAACCCGCCACATGCTCGATGGCGGTTCGCTGCTCGTCGGACAGCCGCGTATGGCGCGCGAACGTCGCCTCCAGCACCCTCTCCGGAACGCCGTGCGTCTCGCGTGCGGAAAGCCAGACCGACCGCCGCGCCATCTCGGCTTCGAGCCGGATCAGCTCCCGCGTCGTGTAGCGCGCCGGCACCCTCTCTCCGGTTGCGAACGCGATCATGTCGCGCTGCAGGCGAAGCACGTCTGGGCTCTGGATGATGCGCGTCAGGAGCTGATGGAAGATACCGGGATCGTCGACATAGCGGTGCAGGACCTTGGCCGCGTCGCGTACATCGAAGACGCTCTTTTCGCGGGTAACGAGATCGAGCACAATCTCCGGACGGGCCTGAATGCGGCGCAGGTTCTCAGCCTTCCGCTCGTCCTGCAGATCGAGCCGCTCAAGCGACGGCTTCCATCCTTCGGCCGTTGCTTTGCGCTGGATCGCCGTGGCGCAAACGCCGACATGGATCGTCGGCACCAGTTCGATGCCTTGCTTCTTATAGGACCGGCCATCGATGCGAAGGTTGACGCCGTTCAGCGCCAGATGATGATTCTGCCGTTCGAACCAGGCATCCCGGAAGGCGTTGAAGTCCTGGGTGTCGCCAGCCCACAGCCCGTAAACGATCTTGCCGGTCTTGTTTCGCAGCGGCTGCCCATCGTCGCCGATGACCGCGACCTTCTTGGCGCCAAAACCGTCTTCGGTGAGCGGCCGCAGCGTCGTCATCAGGTGGATGTGCGGATTGCCCGGGTTGTCGTGATAAACCCAGTCGGCAACCATACCCTTCGACAGGATGTGCCTTTCCACGAAGTCGCGGATGAGCGCGATGTTCTGTTCGACTGAGAGCTCCAGCGGCAGGGCAATGGTGAGGTCCTTTGCGAGCTGCGCGTCGACACGCATCTCGAAGGCCTCCACCTTGTTCCAGAAGGCCTCCGCCGCACCAGTGACGGACCGGTCCGCGATCAGCTTGCGCGCCCATGGCGGCGCATCGGCCGGCAGCAGGAACTCCTCATGGACCAGCCCCTGCTTACGCGAATAGTCGATCGTCCTGGCCTCGCGTTCGTAGTCCATCTTCGCGCAGTGCCGGTAGGCGGCTGACAGCACCGCGCTGCGGCCGTCGCCGCGGCTGACGATGCTGACGGAAAAGTGGGCGATGGCCACGGCGACAAAAGCTCCCGAATGCGAACCTCGTTCGTCGGGAGCGGCGGGCCGTGTCAGGCCTCTACGCAACGCGTCGCATCAGCGACGTATAATTGCGCCCTTGGATCCGCTCCTTCGGAACGGCGGGATGATCCTCCAAAGTGTCGGCCTTGCCGACGTGCAAATCTGCACGTTCCCCAGGACGTGCGTTTGAGGAAGTCTTGCGGCGAAACAAACGCCACAAGATTTTAGGGAGACGCGACCGGAATGAAGAAGCCGTCATCGAAGATACGTGAAGAAATCGCCCGCCTGCAGGACCAGCTCAAGCAAGCCGAGACGCGCGAGGCCGAGCGCATCGGCCGGATCGCGCTGAAAGCCGGGCTGGGAGAAATCGAGATCGAGGAGGCGACGCTTCAGGGGGCGTTCGAGGAAATCGCCGGGCGCTTTCGCAAAGGCAAGGGACAGGCGACCGGAAAAAGGAACGCCGGTGACGGCAGGACCGACGGCGAAACGACCGCGAAGGTCGCAACTGGCGCGGCTGCGGGCAGCGGTAGCGAGGCTTGAGAGGATGCGCCGGAGCCAAGCGAGCGATGCCCGAAAGAAGGACACGCGCGAGAAGATCGAGCTCGGCGGCCTGATTGCGAAAGCTGGCCTGCGTTACGAGAAGCGAGCGCTGCTGCTCGGCCTGCTGATCGACGCAAGCCAGCGCATTAAGGGCGACGATGCGGAGCGGGCGCGCCTGACCGCAATTGGCGCAGAGGCTTTCGGCCGTGACGGCGAATAGGATCGCCCTCGCCCTGATCCCGGCGACGATGATGGTCGGGGTGACCATCATCATGCCTGGCATCGAGCACTGGCTCGCAGCCTTCGGCAAGACTGCCCAGGCAAAGCTGATGCTGGGGCGCACCGGCCTCGCTTTGCCTTATGTGACGGCCGCCGTCCTCGGCGTCATCTTTCTGTTCGCGGCCAACGGCGCCGCCAACATCAAGGCGGCGGGATGGGGCGTGGTTGCGGGCAGCGTGGGGACGATCCTGATCGCCGTGCTGCGCGAGACAGTCCGCCTTACGGAAATTGCCAGCAATGTCCCAGCAGGCCAGTTCGTCTTCGCATATGCGGACCCGGCGACGACGCTCGGCGCCTTCGCCGCGTTCCTCGCCGGCGTGTTAGCGCTGCGCGTTGCCGTGAAGGGCAATGCCGCCTTCGCGAAGCCTGCTCCGCGTCGTATCCATGGCAGGCGCGCGGTCCATGGGGAGGCGGACTGGATGGGCATGACCGAGGCCGCAACGATGTTTCCGGATGCTGGCGGCATCGTCATCGGCGAGCGCTATCGTGTCGACCGCGACAGCGTGATGGCTGTGTCGTTCCGGGCCGACGCGCGGGAGACATGGGGTGGGGGCGGCAAAGCTCCGCTGCTTTGCTTCGACGGCTCGTTCGGCTCGTCGCACGGCATCGTCTTCGCCGGATCCGGCGGTTTCAAGACGACGTCGGTGACGATCCCGACCGCGCTCAAATGGGGCGGCGGTCTCATCGTGCTCGATCCGTCGAGCGAGGTCGCGCCGATGGTCGTCGATCACCGGCGCAGAGCCGGCCGCAAGGTGATCGTGCTCGATCCGGCCAGCCCCGCCACTGGCTTCAACGCGCTCGACTGGATCGGCCGCTTCGGGGCAACGCGGGAAGAAGACATCGTCGCGGTCGCGACATGGATCATGACCGACAATGCGCGGGCTGCATCGGCGCGCGACGACTTTTTCCGCGCCTCGGCCATGCAGCTCCTGACCGCTCTGATCGCCGACGTCTGCCTGTCGGGGCATACGGAAGAGAAGGACCAAACGCTGCGCCGTGTCCGCGCCAACCTCTCCGAGCCTGAGCCGAAGCTGCGCGAGCGGCTGACGCGGATTTACGAACAATCGGAATCCGCCTTCGTGCGCGAGAACGTCGCGGTTTTCGTCAACATGACGCCGGAGACCTTTTCCGGCGTCTATGCCAATGCGGTGAAGGAGACGCACTGGCTTTCCTACCCGAACTATGCCGCCCTCGTCTCGGGCGACAGCTTCTCGACGGACGAGCTCGCGGGGGGCGGCACGGATATCTTCATCGCGCTCGACCTGAAGGTGCTGGAAGCCCATCCGGGGCTGGCGCGGGTGGTGATCGGCTCTTTTCTGAATGCGATCTATAACCGCAATGGCGAGGTCGCGGCTAAGACCCTGTTCCTGCTCGATGAGGTGGCCCGTCTCGGCTACCTGCGGATCCTCGAAACCGCCCGCGACGCCGGGCGGAAATACGGCATCAGCCTGACGCTGATCTTCCAGTCGATCGGCCAGATGCGAGAGGCATATGGCGGCCGCGACGCCAGCTCGAAATGGTTCGAGTCCGCATCCTGGATTTCGTTCGCTGCGATCAACGATCCGGAGACGGCGGAGTATCTTTCGAAGCGTTGCGGCGACACGACGGTCGAGGTCGACCAGACAAGCCGCTCCTCCGGAATGAAGGGTTCGTCGCGGTCCCGGTCGAAGCAGCTCACGCGTCGTCCGCTGATCCTGCCGCACGAGGTCATGCGCATGCGCGCCGACGAGCAGATCGTGTTCACCGCGGGCAATCCTCCGCTGCGTTGCGGGCGCGCGATCTGGTTTCGCCGCGACGACATGAAGGCCTGCGTCGGAACCAACCGGTTCCATCGGAGCGAAGGCGGTGACGGTGGCTGATTTGCCCAACGCCGATCGGGCTTCCCTCGTCCTGGACCGTAATGCCTGCTGCGAGAGGATCGTCACGCGAATGCGCCGAAACCGTTTTAATGGGTTCGGTGAGCGCCGCTTTTTCGGCGCGAGTAGAGCCGTCCGCCCATAGGCGGCTCGCCCAACACTTGGCTTTCGGAAGCAAAATCCTTCGCGCTGCGTGAAAGCAGATCATAACCCTGACCTGCCTATAACCACGCTCATCCCATAGGGAGGAACACGACCGTTTGAATAACATCGTTCGTTTCGGGAACAGCCCGAAGAAGAGAAATCCGGCACATGGGAAGAATTCTCCCGCGCCTATCGGCGGTTCGTTCCGCCGCCGCCGCAACCATCGGAACCGATCCGGCAGGACCTGGGCGTGGGCGATCGTCGCCCTGATCGCGCCGGGTCTATATGCCGCCGATCAATATCAGTTCGCCGATCGGCTGATGCTGGCTGTGACCGCACCACGGACGGATACGCTGCGCGCGACATTCCCCTATTGCACGGAAGGCCGCCGCGTGACCTGCGTCGTCGACGGCGACACGTTCTGGCTTTCGGGCGAGAGGATCCGTATCGCCGACATCGACACGCCGGAACTGAGCCCGCCGCGCTGCGAGGCGGAACGGCTCAAAGGCGAAGCCGCCAAGCGCCGGCTGCGGGAGCTACTGAACGCAGGCCCTTTCTCGCTGGTGGCAGGCTGGAGGGACGAAGACCAGCATGGACGCAAGCTGCGCACGGTGACACGCGATGGCCGCTCGATCGGCGACACGATGATCGATGAAGGTTTGGCCCGCCGTTGGAACGGTAAGCGCCGAAGCTGGTGCGGCTGATCCATCAAGACGTTGAATCAATGGTGACAGACCGATTCATGAAAGTCGTTGGACGCCGCTTCCGAAGGAAGCGAAAATCCGGCCATGTCGAATGAGGAAGCAGGCCCGGTTCATCTTCACCGCATCGATCCATCGCAGAACATGCGCCGGTTCTACTCGCTCGCGATCCAGCCGACATTATTCGGCGGCGCATCGGTCATGCGCAACTGGGGGCGGATCGGCACGAACGGCCAGTCTATGATGGAAACCTTCGACCAGGCTGAAGAGGCGACGATCGCCATGGCGAGGCTGCAACGGACAAAGCGGCGACGCGGCTACAGGGAATGAGCCGGCGCAGGAAGGCCCGTTGGAGGCGATACAGTGCTGGAATCCGCGAATTCCAGGGGTTTTCAGTGGATTCACGCAGATGTCAGAGCAGCCAACCCCTTTCCGAGGCAGGGTTTCGTTGTCATAGGTGATTGGGGCTTTCCAACAGAAGGTATTTTTAATGACAACGACCAACGAAATTGCCGACAAGATCGCATCCGAGCAGAGCCTGACCAAGGCTCAGGCCAAGACGATCGTCGAGAGCGTATTCAAGCAGATTGCCGACGCCGCCCAGAGCGGCGCTGAAACCAGCGTGCCCGGCTTTGGCAAGTTTAAGGTAAAAGAGACGCCTGCGCGCGAGGGGCGCAATCCCTCGACGGGAGCGACGATCAAGATCTCCGCGTCGAAGAAGCTGACCTTCACGCCGGCCAAGGCGATCAAGGATGCGCTCAACAGCTAAGCAGCGAGGGACCGATCATGTTCGGCCGCATCCGGCAGACCGAAAAGCACCGCATGCAGCCGATGCGGCACTGAAGAGACGCCTCCCTAGAAGGGAGGTTCGGCGCAAATCTCGCCACAGGCTTCCGCAAGCATCACCTCGCGCTCGGCGAGGGCCAGTTCCAGCTCCGCCTGGATCTCGCGGCGCTCGTCGCGATAGACGGCGTTCCGCAGCTCGGCGCGCAATTCCTCGATATGCTGATCGATCGACATTGGTCGTCTCCTTGATGTTGGTGAAAGACGACATCGGCTGTCATGGCGGATCGGAGGGGTCAGGGATCGCGGAACGCGACCGGCAGAGCCGGCGAGTGGGGGAGCCGAAATGCGCTAGCATTTTGGGGGAACCGCTCGTCCTTGAGGCCTTCGGGCCGACATGGCAGGCTTGGGCGTTCTGAGCAGACCCCCGCTCCACCCGGTTGGCGCCAGAAAAGCCGGAACCAGGCTCGATGCCTGGTTCCGGCTTTCCGATACCCACGAGGAACCCCGCCTTGCGGCGAGGTCCTCTTCGGGGCGATCAGTCCCGGTTGGGGCGAGACCAGATCAGCTGCAGGCCTTCCTCGCCTTCCACCTCGATCAGGGTGGCGTAGATTGGAGCGGGGAAGCTCGGGTCGTCCAGCTTGACCGAGAGGTAGTCGCGCTCGGTTTCCCTGGAAACCTTCTGCCAGGCCGCACCTAGCTCGACTGCACCCGAGAAGATGCGGAAGTGGGGACCCTTGTCGGAGGGGTTGTCGATGCGGACCAGCTTGGCCTTGACGTTGAGGTTGAGCGTCTTGATCGTGCCCGTAAAACCGTTGCCCGAGGAAGTGAAGGTGCCGATGGTAGCCATGATGTCGTCTCCGTGAGTTTCTCGGGCCGCGACCATCGCGACCTCGATGGCGGTCGACCGACCGGAGGCGATCGGCCCGCACCCCGTAGGGGCCGCAACGCAGTGAAGGGCAGCCAGGGCGGGATTTTCTTGCCTCGCGAGGAATGATGGCGAAGCCAGCAGGGGAAGAAAGTCACGACCGGCTGTTGCGGGTTTGAGAACGAGGCGGAGCGAAGCGAAGACGGCCTTCGGTCAGACCAGCCACATCGAGGACGCAGGTGGTGCGCCCTTCCATGAAACCGCCGGCCAGACGACAGGCGAACCCTATCGGCATGATCACCGCAACTGCAGCCACGGTGAGGCGCCATCAAACCCGTCCCTCCCCGTCAGGCGACATCGCATAACGATAGACCGTCCAACCGAAAAGGGAGGCGACCGTCCCCTCACTTCGGTCGGTTGACGACCGGCCGACTGGCGAAAACTCCGAGGGTCCGGCGTCTGCCCCTTCAAGATGGATGGCCGCTGCACGGTCGTGGAAATACCCATCTCGGGCTGGACGTCGGCACGGGCCGGCGGATCTGACTCGGCCCGCTGGGCTACTACCCGAACTGACCGGTGCCATGACGGGGTCTTCAGCTGGCGTGCGCTGATCGAGGCGAAAGAAACCGAGCTGCCCGTGAAGCGCGGCCCCTACAAAAGCGTCACTGACTTCCTATCTAAGATATGCTATGTTCGGAACCGACGTGTTTGAAGGCGCGTTTACAGTCGGAGACATTTTTTTTAGGTGAGGCTCGGTCTGTCTTATTGACTTGGTAACCGCTGACTCCTAATCATCCCAACAGGCTGCTTCGGCAGTACGGAATAAACTAGTGAGTCAGCCGATCCTCTATGCACCGCATAGCGGTGCTTGGGTCGGCTGGCTCCAAAGTTTTTTTGGGCATGTTTCAGGCACGTTTTGCCATCCTCTTTGACGGCGGCTTTGTCACAAAGAAGCTGCAAGAGAAGCTTAAGCAGCCCGCATCGGCTGATGACATCGTGGCATTGCGCGATGAAATTCGCGGCCATGATGAATTAAAAAGCTACGAACTCCTTCGGACATACTTCTACGATGCACCGCCGTCCGTGGAATCGATCCCTATGCCGGTTTCAAGTGAGCCAAAGCATCTTGCGGAAACTGAACGCTATAAGCACGCACAGAGCTTATACGACCAGCTTGAATTGAAGCCTGGATTTGCGCTTCGAATGGGCGAAACGCGGGTTAATCCATTCCAGTGGAAAATAAAGCAGCGAGCGGTGAAGCAGCTTCTAAAAGCGCCGCGCGAACTAGTGGATAAAGACTTCGACGTTGATATCAATCAGAAGGGCGTTGATATCAGAATTGGCCTTGATATGGCTCGGCTGGCCTTGCGGGACATGGTACGTGCGGTGGTCGTGGTTACGGGAGATAGTGACTTCGTGCCTGCCTTTAAGTTCGTCCGGCGCGAGGGTGTCAAGGTGATGCTCTGTACACTCGGCCATAAAGGAGCGCGGCGTGAACTGAAGGCTCACGCTGATTTCGTCATCTCCTAAATTTCAAACTGACCCACTACCCGGTACGAGGATTGCACAACGAGCCGAAATGCCCATGGGCGGCCATCAGCGCGAACGTGGTGGACTGGACCCCTGCCCCGAGGCTGAGCACACGAAGGCGGATGGGGGTGGCGCCGCGCCACCCCCGACATCGATCGGAGAATGCAGCATCATGCAGCCTCCGCGATCTGTGTCGCATTCGGCTGGAGATCATGCAGATAGTTGACCGCACGCTGGGCATGGGCCGCCGCGGCAAAGATGAATCGCTTCTGGTTCCTGAGAATTTCGAGCCAGCTTGCCAGGTAGCTGGCATGATCAGGCCGCGGCTCGAGCTCTGGCACGATGCCGAGGTCAGCTGCTAAAAAGCAGCCGCCGAGGTCGGCCACGAGTTCTTCGTGAGCCCGGAACGAGCGATCCTTATGATAACGCGAGAGGTTGCGATCAAGCCGCTTTTCCGACCCGACCCAATGGGTCATCTCGTGTCCGAGAGTGGCATAATAGCTGGCCGCGTCGCGGAAATTCTCGAACGGCGGCATTTGCACGATATCGAGAGCGGGATTGAAATACGCCTTGTCGCCACCGTGGCGGATGACGGCCCCGGTATTTGCGAAGAAGGCATCCGCATGTCCGATCCGCTCCACCGGATCGGACACCGGCGCGGGATTGCCGTAATACTGCGCGGGCAAGCCTTCGATCTGGTCGGCACAAAACACCGTATAGGCCTTGAGGAACGGGATCCCGCGCTCGACCTCTTCGCCATGGGCATCGGTTTCGGTGCGTACGATGCGGCTGGCATAGACAACCATCGAGCCGGTCTCGCCTTTGCGGACATGACCGCCCAGCTCGACGCTCTGCTTGAACGTCATCCAGGTCGGGGAAACAAAACCCCTCGAAACCGCCTCAGACCAGAGAAGCAGGGTATTGATCCCCTGATACGGCAATCCATTGTGGCGCAGCGGGCGCGTGATACGCCCCGTGGCGTTCTCCGCGCTCCACGGCTTCACCCACGGACGCACGCCCTTTTCCAGCTCCGCGACGATACGGTCGGTGATCTTCGCGTAGATATCGACGCGGGATTTGTTGCTCTTCCTGTCCATTTTCCGGACCTCCATTCGAGGCCGCGCCAATCGCGGCCGTCACGAGGTCCGACAGCGCAGGACCGCAGGTCCGCGAACCCGCAAAAGAGCAATCGGAAGGAAGGGACACGTCGCTTGAGGGCCGCAACGTTAGTGAAGGACGGCGAAGCCGTTTCGCGGAACGAGGACCGGAGCAGGACCAACATTCGTGACGACCGCGGTTGGCACGGCCGCATCAGGTGGTCTGCCTGCTTTTCTCATCTATTGCTTTTTAGGCCCAATCGGCCCGAGGCTGGGAAAATGGCCAGGTTGACGAACAAATGTGGAATATTGATTTCGGCATTCGCTCGCGCCAAAGTTTGGATGTTGCAAAAATCAGTCGCAAAGAGCCCGAAGCCGTCATCTGGCCTCGGTGCTCCAATGTCGCCGCTAACGCCGGATGACGATAATCCCGGCCAGTGCGATGAGAACGATACCGAGCATGGAAGCCACATCCAAACGTTCCGAGAACAGCACGACGCCCCATAGCACTGCGAAGGCCAGATAGGAAAAGTCCCAGGTCGAGATGATCGAGGATGGTCCCAACTGGTAGGCGATGGCCGTGCCGACGCTGCCGATCAGCATCGTCATGCTCAAAAACCAGATCAGCGCCCATTGGGTCCAGCCCATTGGAAGCCACTGGCCCATGAACAGGCTTTGCCCGCCCTCGCTCCCTGCCATGACGGTCGCCAGGCTCGCGCCACCCCCGAGAACGACCGCTATCAGGTTGAAGATCAGCGCCAGAACGAAGGGGTTTTCGCCACGGCTCCTGGTGCGCGTCAGCACCATCGCCAGAGCGTAGAGAATCGCGGAAACCAGTGGCATCACGGCATGGATGCTAAGATCGCCGGCCTGCGGCTTCAGCATGAGCAGCACACCGACGAAGCCGAGGGCGACTCCGACCCAACCCTGCACCCCGACAGGCTCCCTGATCCAGAAAGCCGCAAAAAGGATGATGAACAGCGGGATCGTGTAATAGACCGCCGCGGCAATCGAGAAGTCGAGGCGTGGTAGCGAAGCGTAATAGATCAACAGGCTCGACAGAAGCAGGCTGCTGCGCACGATGGCCCAGCCCGGATAGGCTGGGCGCAACGATACCTGCGGAAAACGCCATTTCAGGATCGAGATCAACAAGGGCAGCGTGACGCAGGAGCGCAGGAAAATGAACTGCGACAGCGGCATGTCCGAGATCGTGACCTTAATGATCGCATCCGCGATGGAAAGCGTCAGGTCAGTGAAAACCATCGCCGCAACGGCGATGCCCACCCTGTCAGCCTTGGGGGCCGTCTGACTGATCGACATTTTCGCGTCCCCTTCTTCCTGCGCCGAGGCTACCGAGCCGAGAACGTTCTAACAATCGTCATTATATGGAAACTTTGTCCGTCCTATTGTACAATGAGTACCACATGAATGAGGATGCTGGCTTTGGACAGCGTGAACGACATGATCCTTTTGGCCGAAGTCGCCGAAACGGGCAGCTTTACCCGTGCCGGAGGGCGGATCGGGATGCCCAAATCCACGGTCAGCCAGCGCATAGCCCAGCTTGAGGCACGTCTGGGACTGCGGCTCCTCAACCGTTCGACCCGGCACGTAAGCCTCACCGGCAGCGGCCAGGTCTATCTCGAATACTGCCGCCGCGTTCGCACAGAAGTCTCGGCCGCGAACATGGCGATGACCAATCTGAAGGAACAGCCTGTCGGGACGCTGAAGGTCACCTGCCCCGAGGTAACAGCCAGCTATTTCATGCCGACCTTCCTACACGGATTTACCACACAGTTTCCCCGGATCGCGGTCGAGCTGATCGCCACAAACCGGCATCTCGACATCATTCGCGAGCGGGTTGATTTCGCCTTTCGCGTTGGCACGACCACAGGTCAGGACCTGATCGTGCGGCGTGTCTCCTCGATCAAACGAGTTCTCGTCGCCGCTCCGGCCTATCTGGCGGCTGGCAGTCCTCTTCGGGAACCGACCGATCTTCTACATCACCGCTGCCTGGTGCATGATGCGCAGCCCGAATGGGTGTTCTCGTCAGACGACACACCGATCGTCCTGCGGCCGCCGCCGGCCGCGACCTCGGATTCTATGGGGTTCCTGCTGCAATCCTGCATCGCGGGCGGCGGAGTCGCACTCCTTCCCGCTTATGTGTGCCAGCCGTCCGTCGCGGTCGGCCGCCTCGTGGAATTGCTCCCGCGCTGGGAAATTCCACCCTATGAAATGATGCTGATCTTCCCCAACCTGAAGAACCAGTCCAAGGCACAGGCCGCATTCCGCGACTATGTGAATACCTTCGACTTTTCAGCGTTTGTCGTTGGGCGATAGCCGGAACTTCCCGAGTCTGACGCCATCGGTTGGAAAAATGGTCAATCCTGTCATTATCGTGCCGTATGATCCAGCATGGCCCGCTGTTTTTGCTCAGATCAGAGATGAGATCGCGCCAGCTCTTGGGACAACGGCGCTAGAGATTGAGCATATCGGAAGCACTTCGGTCGCCGGTTTAGCCGAAAGCCCATAATCGACATGGACGTGGTGATTCCAACCGAAGCCGACCTTTCTCTTGCAATCAGCAAGCTCTCGAAAATTGGATATACGTATGAGGGTGAGAGGGGAATTGACGGGCGTCACGCCTTTACTCAGCCGAGCAGGTTGCCGGCGCATCACCTCTACGTATGTGCAGCGGCCAATCCAGAACTCGGGCGGCATATAGCTTTTCGCGACTGCCTGCGCGCCAATCCCGACGTGGCGAAAACATATGGGCTTCTCAAGAAGCGCCTTGCCGACAGGTTCGGCTCTGATCGAGAAGGCTACAGCAACGCCAAAACGGCGTTTATCGCCGAAGTACTGTCAAAGCGGTCGCGGAACTCCTGACTTTCCAGCCCGGACTACGGGTGGTGCGCTTCGCTGGCGGCAGATCTCGAATCTCGATGCCGAGCTTCCAGAAATTCCAGTATGATCGGCTCGACTGCCTCGACAGAGATACCGAACTTGTCAGGCACCGCGATGCCGAGGGTTGCCTCCAACACGGCAACCGAAGAGGTAATCCGCTTCTGAGCGCCGGCGAGCGCATCGCAAACCCGCTGTGCTTCGAGCTCGTCGGACAGGGGCGCGATGATGGCGCAGGCATCGACAAAGAAGGTCGGGCGGAGCCGAAGCTCCGCCCGGTGGCAGTTAGCCCAGAGCCGCCATCTGCAGATCGGCCGCCTGCCGGCTGACGCCCTGGCCGGGGTTCTCGACCTGTCGCTCGTAGGGCCTCCAGCTCTCGCCGACGATGTGCTCGTAGGCGGCGACGGCGCCCTCGGCCGCCATGCGCAACGCGTGGGCTTGAAGGCCCATGTCGGCGGCGAACTCGCGCTTGCGCTGTGCATTGCTGTCGAAACCGACAGGACCGTCGAGGTCCTCGTCGCGGGTGTCGTTGGCGAGCCTGGCTGTGGCGTCCTTGGCCTCGGTGACGGCCTTCGAGTAGAACTGGCCTGCTCCATAGGCGGAGCCGACGTAGGAGCCGACGATCCTCTGCAGGTGGATCTGCATCGCCTTGTCGGAAAGTCCCTCGGAGAGTGTGTCGGCACCATCGATCAGGCTGCGCTCGTGGAATTCGCGGATGCCGTCGCTGTCGAGGACGGGGAGGCCAAAGCTTTCGGAGATGAGCGTGGCCTGGTGGCCATCCGGGCAGCAGAGCCGGACCATTTCGAGGGTGGTGCCCTTGCGGAGCTGGACGACGCGGGCCTTGGTCCTGGGGGAGCGGGTTGAACTGGACATTGAGCTTACCTTTCTAGCGATGCCCGTCAGGTGTTCCGGCCCTTGCCGGTCTTCCCTGCGGGTGCGGTCAAAAGGAACCGGCGAAAGCTGGACGCTTCAGGGTCCGGGACCTGCCAGGCGAGCGAGGTCGGCTTGCGGAAAAGCGGGGGCCAGTCCTTCACTGGTCCCTGCGCAGGACGCGGGCGGGCCTTGCCGAGATCGGCGGGTTCCGGCCGCTCCGCGGCGCGATAGCGGCCTTGAAGGGGCCAGCCGCCGGTTCAGACCGCAGCAAACCCGCCGGAAAGACCGGCAAAGGGATGAAACCGAACATCGGCACGCGGGGGGAAATGCACTGTTCAATTCCGCCGCCACACGATCCGCCTGCCCGCCAGGCTGCGCGAGGGACGACAGTGGTTTGAACTTCGGCTCCTGCCGGTATAGGTGGTGTGCGCCGGTCCGCCGCCGCGGATCAGATCTTTGGCCTGCTCCCACGTCGGACTCAGCGCACTGTATTCAATCCCGCGGCGAGGGCAGCAATGACAGATCAGAACGACGACTACGTCTATGACGACACGACAGGGGAATGGAGACCAGCTTCGGAGATGGCGGCAATTGCAGCTCTGCCGGGAATATTGAAGTGCGCGATGCCGCCGGCAAGGTGCTGGCCGACGGCGACTCCGTCGCCCTCGTCAAGGACCTCAAGATCAAAGGCGCTGGCAGAGCCTGAAGCAGGGCACGGTCATCAAGTCGATCCGCCTCACCGACAATCCCGACGAAATCGACTGCCGGCAGGACGCGATCAAGGGGCTGGTGTTGCGAACCGAATTCGTACGCAGGCGCTGACCAGACACCAGTATCAGGCGCGCAGCAGGTCCGGCGGGATTCTGTCACGCAGTGCTGCGATCGCAACGTCCTGCCTTGCCAGTTTGCGCGATAGCGCATCGATCTCGTGCTGCCTTTCCTGTGTGATCGCGGCAAGGTTCGATCGATACCGTTCCAGAAAGGTCCTGGCATCGGCAGGTTTTAGGCGCCGGTGGCCGGCACGCTGGGGCTTGAGCTGCGGAATGATCGCCGTCATCCGCCTTATGATCTGCCGGTCGATCATATCGAGCTGGCGCTGTGTCTGGCGCCGTGCCTCCTCCATGCGAAAGAGCTGCGCGCGGCGATCGGGGACAGACATTATGTGCCCCTTTCCCGCCAATCCATGAAGCTCGATGGCCCGCCATAGACACGATGGCGCGCAACATCGATGACGAATCCAAAGCGGCCGACATGGTACTCGTCGGTCGGAACGAGAAAGCGACGTTCCTCCGTGCCCGATCCACGCTTGCCGCCAGGGGTCGCGATAACCTCGGTGAAACCGGCCTGGTGTTCGCAACGGATCGCCGACACCACGACCCAGTCATCGGTATGCTTCTCGAAGAATGCCCGCTCGTCCTTTTTCGCGGATTGGCCGGGTTCGAGCACCCTCCCGTGGATCGCCTCCCAGGCGTCCGGATACCAGTCGCGGATCGTCTTTTCCGCACACGACTTCTCGAAGTCCGTGAAGAGCTGCGGGAAGGCTTGGGCGACGGCCGCCCAATGGCAGTCCTCTTCATACCAGCCGCCATCGGCACGGAGCATGTCATGGACTTTGCGATTTCGCTCCGCCGACAGATGGAACCCGCCATGGCCTGCCGTTGAGTGAGCCACGACGCCCTCGGCATAGACGGTCGCTCCCTGCGACGTTCCCCATGGCGTGTGGGCGCGGGAATGGATTTCGCGACGGCCGAGCGCTACGCGCTGCTGCTGGTGGAGAGCGTTCTCCTCGACATGCGCGCGAAACGCCCCCTCGTCGGCAAGCTCGCCGGCATGGCCGTAGAAATCGCTGCGCGTCCATTCGGCCATGGGCCGGCGGATACGCCAGCCCGTGACAAGATAGTGCCGGCCGTTCCGGGCCGGAACCATGGCGAGCGCCGTTTCACCGACAAGCGCAACGGGATAACCGTCGGCGCTGCGGCCAAAACAAACCCCCGGATAGCCAGGGGCCTCGTCGTCTCGTATCCGGGGAGTGGCCACGCTCATGCCGCCGCCCTCCCCTCGACGGTATCCGCGGCCATGGCATCGGCCGTCACCTCTTGCAGCACGGCTCGCGGATAGCCGTGCTGCGTCAGCCATTCCTCGGCATCCGCACGATGGCTGGCGAGATAGACCAGTTCGGCGTCTTCGCCGTCGCGGTCGAGCACCAGGACCGAGCCGATAGCGGGCCGCTCCTTGACCGCGAAGTTGAGATCGCCGTTCACCGAAAAGGTTTGGTGAACGCGCAGGACGATGGTGCCCTGACTGCCATAGTCACCCTTGTGCAGGGTAATGGATGCCGGCAGCGCGGTGTTGCCGACGCGGGTTTCGGCCTGCTTGCGGATCAGCCGGCCGCCACTGTTGCGGTTCTCCCAGGCGGCGAGCTTGTCGCGATGCCGCTCGGGCGGGCGTGGTGTTCCATCGCGATAAGTTACCAGCGAACCGAGTGGAACGAGGTCATAGATCAATTGAGCCGACATGATGGGTCTCCGGTGCTCATGGTGAAAACGAAACCGCCGCCGGTGAGGTCACCGGCGGCGGTAATGCGATCGGAAGGAAGAAGGCGCGCTGCTACTCGGCGGCCTCGCGGAAGCCTTCAGCTTCATCGTCGCCGGCATAGTCGTGCGGCGGCTCGACGGGCGCATCGCCGTCGAGCTCGTCCTGGTGCTCCGGCGTGCCGTCGTCCTCAGGCTGTTGCCTGGCCTCGTTCATCTTCAGCCAGGAGGTCAGCTTTTCCGGGGTGGGCGCAAACAGCGCCGACGGGTGGACGAAGCGGCCTTCCTTGAAATGCTCGACCAGGGCCGCGCGGGTATCCTTGACCTTCTGACGGGGCAGGACGGATGTATCCGCGCAGGCGGCTTCCAATGCCTGCCGCGACAGGCATGACAGGAAGTCCTGCGTCCCCATGTTGGCCAGGAAGTTGTCGGCGGCGATGACGTCGCCGGCGACACGGGCGACAACGCCGCTGTCCGAGCGATTCTCCCTGCAGGACAGAACGTCGATCAGCAAGGACCGCACGGCAATACGCAGCGTGTCCATGTCGAATGCGAGCCTGCCCTCCTGGTCGAACAGGCGCGCGGCATGTTCGCCGAGGCCTGCGGCCCCGTAATGGGAGATGTCGCGGGCACCGGATGCCACCGTCACATTCTGGCCGGCGAAGGCGAGAACGAGCAGCGCCATCAGCGTGTCGTCCTCGATCGGTGCGCGCGACAGCGCCTCGTGCAGCGCGTCGGTACGCAGGTCGCCGATCATCTCGATGCCCTTGCGGGTGACATCGGGACGGGTGTTCACGACGATCGGAGCATCGTCACCCTCGGCAACAGGCTGTTCGCCCTTCTTGGGCTTTTTGGCCGCCGGCATGCGGTACGCGACCGACTGCACCTTGCCGTCGCGGTCGAGATACATGGCGGTGTGATCGGACTTCGAAGGCTTGCCGTAGACACGCTCGGCCTTGGGCGGCAGCTTCGGCTCGCCCCACTGACCGGCTTCCACGATCACGCCGCGCTTGGGCAGAGTGTTTGCCATCCACTCCTGCTGCGCGCCAAGGAAGGCCTCGACATCCGTCGTATAGCGGCTGTCCTCGTCGGCCGGAGCGAACAGGTCCTCGACCCAGGCAATGCCATAGGCCTGCGCCAGGTCGTCGCCGAAGCTGGCGTCGCGCGCATACATGCGGCGCTTCGTCAGGCCCTGCGCCACGCTCCACCACGACACCTGGGGATCGGCCTTGGACGGCTTGTGCTTCTTCCAGACCTCCTTCTGCTCATCAAGCGAGGCCGACGCGATGGTGCGCAACTGCTGCTCGTTGGGCGTGTCGCCCTTGGCCATCTGGTCCAACATGGCCGGCAGAACGTTGGCGAGCAGGCGCAGCTTCCTGATCTGGCGGACGGGAAGCGCTAAAGCGACGGCGATCGCCTCCTCGGTCCAGCCGAGCGCGACCAGCCGCTCAATCGCGCGCCATTGGTCGACGGGATTGAGCTGCTCATGCGCCAGCGTCTCGGCCAGCGACCGCATTGCACCAGCATCCTCGGCGCGATCGACCACCAGCACGGCGATCTCTTCCAAACCCGCGGCAATCGCCCTGTCTCACACGACGATGTCCGGCATCGATGACATAGCCGTTGCCGCCATCCGCTTCCGGCGCCACGACAGGCGGCTGCACGATGCCGACGGCGCGAATCGTGGCAAGCAGCAACGCGTCGCCCTGCGGGCTGGACTTCGAGCGACGCGCCTTGTCAGGGTTATCCTTCAGCGCGCGCGGATCGACAAATTTCAGTTCCATGGGATGCTCCTTCAAGGGGTTTGCGGACACCGCCGTTCGCTGCGTCCTTCCTCGTCTTCTTGCCGAAGACATCCCCCGGCCCGCGGAGCGGGCGGGCCGGTGCAACTGCGGCCGAGCATCCCTGCCGGGCCGATCAAGCGGGGCTTACAGCCCTGCGCAGAGCGATCGGCCGGGATCGCGAGCGGCGCGGTTGAGCGCCAGCGTCAGCGGCCCGCCCGATCTGCGAGCGGGCCATTGTTACCCCTTTCCTCTTTGCTTCTTTCCTTCCCCAGAGGATGGGAGCTAAAACCGAGCGGTGCGGCGACGCGGCCGCCCCCGGCGCCAAGCCCACACCGAGGAATACCGACGCGCCTCGATCATCGCCTGCACACGCGCTGCTCGAAAACGGGCATCGAGCGTGCCGACGATCTTGTGGGCTGCAACGATCTGCGGTCTGGTGCGTGCCGCAAGGACGAGACGCTGCCGGTCCAGAGCGACAATGACGGCATGCCCGTCGGCCCGTCCCGGCATTAATCCCCACAACAGGCGCCGCTCGACGCCAGTGCGGGGCCCGACCGGGTCCGTGCCGGCAAAATCGAAGAACACCGGGACAGCGCTATCGAGCCAGTCTCGCGGAAAGCACTCGTGGGGAACCGGCGTTGTATAAATCCCTTGCCAGGGTGAGGGCCGAATTGAGCGTCGACCGTCCTCGAACCGTGGCAAGTCTCGCTTCCTGCGCGTTCCATCGACGATCCAGGCCATATTCCGATGGAACGCCTCGCGCGCCTGCCGCTCCAGCGGACGTATGTGCGAGTGCTGGAACTCGAGGGCCAGGCCGAGCTCGGTCCGCACGTCGGCGATATGCCGCTCACCTGACTTGTCGCGCAGGATAATCTCCTGCCAGGGTTCCGGGAATTGGCCCTTCCAGTTTCGGTGCCATAGCGTTTCCGGCTCCCACCAAGGATCGCAGGTGCGTTCCCCACGATGGGCCCAATGATGGATTCGCTGATCTCCGCATTTTGCGATCATCGGCTGCCCGCAGCCAGGGCAGGTACCGGAAAGGCCTGGTTCGGCTTCGTGCCGTTCTTCGTTCACCAATGCGTACCGCATGGAATCTCCATAGGCGTTGAGGCGGCCGCCATTCGGGCAACAGCCAATTGTTGTTCTTGATGGAAATCACTGTGCAGCGCGGCCAGCATGTGCTGGTGCTGTTTCTTCTTATCTTCAGCGTGGCCGGCAATCCCGGTCGCCGGTTATCAGGACGGCTAAGTGAATGCCTGGCGCCGTCATTAGCTCAGACCCGCGCAATGTACCAAAGCCGGTCATCCCGTCAATGCTTTGAAGTACTTGACGAGAGACGCCTTAAGTTCATCAGGCCGCGGCCGTTAAAACCGGCTATGCTGCGTCGCGCTGGACCTGTCCTCGACATGCAGCCCGAGCGACTTCTCCGCGAACTGTCGTCTCTGCTCGCCGACAAAGGCGAATTCACCGCCCTCTCGGGAGCGGTAGGACGCAAGACGACGTTCGGCATCGGCGAGATCCGGCACATCGACAATCTCTTGGTTGGCATCAGGGTCCCTCGACTTGAACAAGGCATCCTGTAGACAGCCGAGTTGTCGGCGGAAGCGTCAGGAGCTCCGAAAAGGTGGCTCAGGTCATGCTAGAAGACGAGCGAAATTTCGCATCCTGTTAAATCCGTCCACACCGGCCTAGGCGCGCTAAGCCGTCGATTCAGTGACGCCTGAACTGGTGCAAGGGCCGACCGATTTGATAAGTAAAACGAGTTTGCGACAAAGCCGCAAAATGAGCGAGAGGGTGAAGGTTCTCTGCGAATTACCTATAGCTTGCAAACAACTAAAGGCCACGCTAAACAATCGCCGACATCAAGAGTTGGACTGACGTCCAACGCCAACCTGCTGACCGAGCAAGGTGGCGCTTCCGCCAGGAAGGATGTGGCCGAACCGGCAACCAAACGGATCCCGCCACGCGTCAGTCTGCTCACATGCTTGGAGTAGAGTGATGCAAGGGGATAGTAAGTCCGATCTTCCACTGGTGACCCAATCCTGTGACGAGATTCACTATGTGGGCTCCTGTTACTGGAAAAAGCGGTTTGGCCGATCAGAGTGGTCTAACATATATGTTGTCGCTCATCGCCAGCTGCAGCCTGAGCACGATAAACCAAAGGCCAGTTGGACGCATGTTTACAGGATTGTCGAAGACATCCGGATGGGGCGATCGCTCGTTTACCTTGAGGCTGTGTTGCAGGGCGAATGCATGATCGGGGGCTTAGCTGCGGCCAAACAACTCGTCGAAATTTTCAGCAATGCAGCGCGGCTAGACGAAGACCTGCGACGATCGGCCAGAATTGAGGGGACTGCGTAAGTGGCTCAACAATTTGTCACGGTGCAAGATCCATAACTTTTGTCAAGCGCGCGTTAGCCGAGATCGGCCGAGGTTGGCTTAAAAAGGTCCGAATTCTTCACGGACGACGAAAGCTCTCTGCAGCCGTAAGTCTTCAGGTGGGGCGAAGCGACACCGGGTATACTGCTTTGCGCTGGGCCTGTCCCTCGACATCCAGCGTGAGCGACTTCTCCACCTCCGCGAGCTGCCGGCGCTTCTCAGCCAGTTCACCGGAGAATCCGAACTCGCCGCCCTCACGCGAGCGATAGGAGGTGAGCCTTCGCTCGGCATCCTCAAGACGCTGGCGGTATCGTTCCTGCTCGCCCTCGAAGCCGGCCAAGGCATGCTCGAGCCGGGCGATGGCGCCAAGCGGCGCGGTCGTGACAGGGAGCTCGATTTCATAATCGGCGCCGGTGCGCATCAGCATGGTGGCATAGCGGTAGCTGTCCTTGCCGAAACGCTCGCCGGAATATTCGAAATCGAACCCGCCGATGGAGGCGATAGTGGTTACGCCTTCTTGGCTGTGCTGCACGAGAGTCAGGATTTCCTTCATCAGCGCACGACCGGCGAGTGTGCGCTCCGTGAACGCGTCGCCCCCGACCACCATGCTGAACCCATCGCCGGTCGTCGGCACGAAGCGCTCGATATCCTTCCCGACCTCGCCGATGCGCCGGGTCGAGTATTCGATATCGCGCTCGGCATCGCGGATCTGCCGTCGAACGGCGTGCTCATCGTCAATGTGGGCCGCGCGAAGGCGCTCCAGACGGGCAATGTCTGCCTCCAGACCTGCCTTCTGCATCAGACGCGGATCGCCCGAGGCGATCGCCTTGGCCATCGCGAACTGGTTGGCCTGCCCCTCACCCATATCCTCCAACCGCCGGATGGAGGTGTCTCCGGAAAGGGCGACCGCGATGAACCGGGCCTTGCGCTCGTTGTTCTGCCACATCTGCGCGTCCATCGATCCCTCCGTGGCGTAGGCGAAGATATCGATGACATCGTGCTGGTTGCCCTGCCGCAGGATACGACCTTCGCGCTGCTCGATCTGGGAGGGAAGCCACGGCACGTCGAGATGATGCAGCGCCTTGAGGCGAAGCTGCGCGTTGACGCCGGTGCCCATCGTGTCGGTGGAGCCGACCAGGAATCGGACCTTGCCGGCCCGCACATCACCGAACAGGCGCTGCTTGGCTTGCGCCTTCTTGAAATCCTGCATGAAGGCAATTTCCGATGCCGGAACGCCCCTGCGGACCAGTTCGTCCCTGATCCAACGATAGGCTGAGAAGCCGCGGCTTTTCTCGACGCTGATCGTGCCGAGATCGGAGAAGATCATCTGCGCTGCGCCCGCAAGCTCGAACGGCTTGCCGTCGGCGCGGACATAGGTGTTTTCCGCTGTTTCTTGCCAGATGCGGAAGGCGTTCGCGATGAGGTCGTTGAGCTTGTTGTCCGGTTCATTGTCATTGTCCGGATCGACCAGGCGCAGGTCGATAGCGGCGTGGCGGCCGTCTGTGATAACCGAGAGCAGGATGTCGTCACCTGGTTCCGGCGGCCGTTCGCGTTCCTCGATGGCCTTGATGCGGGCGTCGAGTACCATCTGGTAGCGCTTGAAGGCGGCAGACGGCTTGGCGGTGATGATCTGGCGTGCGCCGGTCGAGAGCGTGGGAACCTTGACGTATTGCCGAAGGTCTTCCGGCATCACCACATCCGCGAAGGAGCGGAACATTGCGATCAGCTCCGGCACGTTGACGAAGGTGGCGAAGCGCGTCACCGGCTTGTATTTGCCGGATGGCTGCAATTCAAGTTCAGTCGTGACGTCGCCGAAGGTCGAAGCCCAGGCGTCGAACTCGTGCAGGCCGCGCTGAAGCAGCGCCTCGTAACCGAGATAGCGCTGCACCGAGAACATCTCGCCAAGCGTATTGGTGATCGGCGTGCCGGAGGCCAGCACGAGCGCCCGGCCCGGATTCTTCGTCTCCACGAACCGGGATTTGACATAAAGGTCCCAGGCCCGCTGCGAACCGTTCGGATCGACACCCTTCAGCGTGCTCATGTTCGTGGCGAAGGATAGTTTTCTGAACTCCTGCGCCTCGTCGACGATGATCTGGTCGACGCCGATCTCGGCAACGGAGAGGAGATCGTCTTTGCGGGTGGAAAGCGCCTCTAGCCGCTCCTGCAAGCCCTCCTTCAACCGTTCGAGCCGCTTGCGCGAGACGCGGTCATCGTTCTCGACCTTCGTCAGCAGGTCTTCGTAGAGCTCCAGCTCATCATGGATCATCTGCTGTTCGAAGGCGGACGGCACGCCGATGAACCGGAAGGCGCTGTGCGTGATGATGATCGCGTCCCAGGCCGCCGTCGCCGCACGCGACAGGAATCGCGCACGCTTGTCCTTGGTAAAATTCGATTCGTCGGCGACAAGGATGCGGGCGTTCGGGTAGAGCGCCAGGAACTCGCGCGCCGCCTGCGCGAGGCAATGTCCGGGCACGACCTGCATCGCCTTGGCGATCAGGCCGAGACGCCGCTGCTCCATGATGCTTGCTGCCATGGTCATCGTCTTGCCGGCGCCGACGGCATGGGCGAGATAGGTCGAGCCGGCCGAGACGATGCGCCAGATGCCGCGCTTTTGGTGCCCATAAAGAGAAAAGGCGCCGGAGGCGCCTGGAAGTTGCAGGTGATCCCCGTTGAATCTTCGGGGGGCGATGTTGTTGAAGCGGTCATTATAGACCCGCGCCAGCCGGTCGGTCCGGTCGGGATCGGACCAGATCCAGTTCTGGAAAGCGGTCTTGATCTTCTGCAGCTTTTCCTTGGCGGCTTCCGTATCCACAACATTGAGCACGCGCTTTTCAGCATGGCCCTCCTTCACCGTATCGAAGATCTGCGGCACTCGGCTGTTCAGCGCGTCGGCTATGAGCTCGCCGGCATGACGGCGATCGGTGCCCCATTCGGACGAGCCGGCCGCCATCCATCCCAATTGCCGCGCCTCTACGGTCCACGACGCCAGTTCCGGCATATGATGGATCCTGATCTCGGCACCCATCGTCTCCTTGACGAAGGCGGCAACATCGGCAGCGGGAATCCATGGTGCCCCAAGACGGGCGGTAATATCGGAAGGCCGAAGATCGGCCGGCTGAACCTCGACCAGAGCACGGACATTGCGCTCGAAGTCGGGATCGAGCGCTGCGGCGGCTTCGGCGACCTTCAGCTTGTCGCGGACATGGCCGGACAGATAGGCGTCGGCCATCTGCCAGGAGCCGTTAGCCGGGTCGCGGAAGATGGCGCTGCCAAGCTCCGCGGCGACATCGTCAGGATCACGATGCAGCAGCTCGGCGATATGGTCGAGATCGACTCGGCCACGTTCGTTGAGGACCACAGCGAGAGCGTCGGCGGCGCTGGCGATCACCGGCGGGGCGGGCGGCGAGATCACCCGCTCGGTGAAGATCGGACCGGGCCGGGCCGTGTCGTTTTCGAGATCGTAATCCTCGATGGAGACCACCAGCCAGCAATCGGGATCGTCGAGGAAAGGCTGGAGGTTGGGGCGGCGATGGCTCTCGCGTGTCTCGCCGGTCTCCGGATCCTCGGTGATCGAGACGGTGGTGTGGTTGATCGGGCCGAAGTCGCGGACGAAGCTCGACCAGGCGATGCGCAGTTTGACCTGCAGGTCCTTCCAGGGCCGGTCGAGTTCCTGGGCCTTCAGCACCTCGCGCACCGCGTCGCGGATCGGGATCAGCTTGCGGATAATCCGGACATGCTTTTCGGGGATGCCGTTTACGCCGCGGCCCTTGCGGACCTTGACCGCGACGGACTCTCCGTCGATTACCTGCATGAGGCCTCGGCTGTTGTCGAAGAAGAAGCTGCCTTCGCGCACTTGGCCGTAGGACGGCAGATCGACAGCGTCCTGATCGGCCGCATCCTCCAGATCGAACTCGATCTCGGTGGGCTCGCCGTCATAGCGGGCTTCCGGAAGGAGACTGACGGCGGCCGACAACGCCGCGTCGAGGTCATCGCTCTCGCGGGGAAGGCATGTGTAGGTCTCGCCAAAGGCTCGGCAAGTCATCGCATGCGTGCCGAGCACGAAATCCGGGTGCTTCGCGAACCATCGGTTGACGCGGATGGCGCCCTCGTCCTCCGTCGCGGGCCGGACCTCCTCGGTGTCGAGCCACGACAGATCGCCCTCTGGCTCACCGGCCTTGCGCTTGCGGAAGAAGAGGATGTCGACCACGACGTCCGTGCCGGCGTCGGCCCGAAAACTGCCCTCGGGCAAGCGGATCGCAGCGATCAGGTCGGCCGACTTCGCGATATGCTCACGGGCGGTGCTGTCGGATTTGTCCATGGTACCCGAACTGGATACAAACGCGGCGAACCCGCCTGGCTTCAACAGGTCGACGGACCGGGCGATGAAGTAGTCGTGCAGCCTGAAGGACAGCGAGCGATACGCGCGGTCCGAACGAACGGTCCGGTCGGAGAATGGCGGATTGCCGATGGCGAGGTCGAAATTCGCCGGCAGCTCCGTGCGGGCGAAATCGCCGGTGACGATGCGCGCCCGCGGCTGCAGCAGTCGGCAGATGCGTGCCGTGACCGGATCGAGTTCGATCCCGGTGACATGGGACACGTTACGCAAAGACCCCGGCATCAGCGCCGGAAAGAGACCCGTGCCGACGCCCGGCTCCAGCACGCGGCCGCCGCGCCAGCCGAGGCGCTGGAGGCCTGACCAGATCGCCCGGACGATGAGCTCCGGGGTAAAATGGGCATACTGGGTGCAGCGGGCAAGCGAGGCATAGTCGACCCCCCCGACGGCATCCTCCAGATCGGAGCCGATCTCGTCCCAGCCTTTGTGGAAGTCGATCTCGCCGGGGCGGCGGAAGACGCCATTGGCAAGGTCGGACGCGCCGAAGCCTGTGAACCGGATCAGCCGCTCCTGCTCTTCGCTCGTAGCCGGGCGCTCGTTCGCCTCGATCTCGGCGGCGAGCCGGATCGCGGCGATGTTGTCGCGCGCGCGCTCCTTCCAGCCCCGCGCCAGGCCACGGCTATCGGCGAGATGGAAATTTGACCCGCGGGCGCGGCAAGCCGTGGATGGCCGCCGTACGACTGCCGCGATCGGCATCGCGGGCGCCGGCGACGACGGATCGGGATCGTCGTCACCGTCGGGCTCGACAGTGTCGCCAAAGGCCGTCACGCCGAGGCCGAGGCCGGACGACAGCGCATGTTGCCGAAAAGGTCGATGGTGAAGGGATCGTCATGCGTCATGGCTGTTTCTCCTGATTGCGGGCGCACGTCGCCGTTCCGCTGGAAGGCTTCAGCCGGCCGGACGTGCGCGGAATGTGGGGGATTGGGATGTTGGACGGCCGCCGGACGGCGCCCGTCGACGGACCGCTAGTCTCGCTCGATCACGTAGAGCTGCATCGAGTCCTGCAGGAACGCGATGCCCAGATGTGTGCAGCCGGGACTGGCTGCGATCAGGGCCTCAAGACCTTCGGCGTCGAGGAAATCCACGCCGTCATCGCCGCCGAAGGTCTGGCGTTTGACCTCGAACCAGTCGTCGCTACTGCGTGGATCGCATTCCTCGGCGTAGGCGACGAGCGGCTTCGCCCCATTGGCGAGTTCGCCATTGGAGCAGAGGTAGACTCCGTGGTCTCCGACGAGCCAGAGGCCGGGCTTCCGGCTGTCGGCGGATAGTCCGAAGTGGGGATCACGGAACCCGCCATTGGCTTTCGCGTCTGCAATCCCGCGAGCGATGACCTCACGGACGGCGGTGATGGTGAAGGTCAACATCATCTCACGCCTCCCTCACGCCGCGATTGCGTCGGGAAGATAGCGCAGATGCACGGGCAGCTTCGCCGCGATCTCCACATCCGTGAGGGCGTCCAGCAGCTTCAGCGTGGTGCCCTGGCGGCCGCCATAAAACATCACTGTGCGCTTGCCGCGGTCGCGTTCCGGCCAGCGCTCACCGGCGTAGCCGCGATAGTCGTCGTGGGTGCTGGACCAGATGTGCTCCAGGCGCTCCTCGCGGGTCATCGCGCGAACGGGACGGGTTTGGCGTTCCACGATCACATCGCGCATCCGCTCGGGTGAGCCCTTGTCGGACAGGTCGCAATAGCCGTGAAAATACCGCATGCGGTCATCGATCCTCAGCGTGAAGAATACGCTGGTGATGCTGCCGGTGAGGAACTCTCGCATGGCAAACATCTCGCCACGCATCCAGAGCGGCGGCAGGATCTCGAACATGTAATCGTGCTCGGCCTCTGAAAGCTCGAACCATTCATCCCGATAGAGACCGCCGGCGTCGTCCTCGAAACAGTTGGGACGTTGGGCATGGCGGTCGAACATGCGGAACATCTGCCGGCGATCGGCTATGCCTTCAAAGACTTTTCGGATTGGAGAGAGGGTCATGGGTGTGCTCCTTGTCACGCCGTCGGGCCAGAGCGCGGCTCATCCTCTCGATGTCGCCATCCACTTCAGCCCTTCCTGACCCCTCCCCGCGGCCGCCTCTCCGTCCGGCCGGGTCAAGGGCCGCGCAGCTTTACCCTTGACGCGGCTGGCGGGCATGCGGCAGCCGGCCTTCCCCCTACTCCTTTTCCTCCCTTCCCCTCTTTCCCCGACCGCGCCTTGAGCTCAGCGTTCCAGTCCTCCTCCTGCGGCCGGAGACGTTCGAAGCCGCAGCTAGCCTCGCCGGCGACCACTTCGAGGCGATCCGCGTAGGTGTCGCCCTGCGCGTTGTTGTCGGTCGCGGCGACCAGCAGCACTCCTTGCCGCGCCGCAAGGGTCCAAATCGCTGTGTCCGTCGCCGGCGACCATCCGCCGCCTGTGCTGAGATAGAGGCTATCGCGGCGAGTACTCTCCAGCGCGGCGAGACTCATGGCGTCGATCGCCGCTTCGGTCACGCAAAGGCGCAGCGCGTGTACCGGGCCGAACCGGAACAGAACCTTCGCACCTCCGGTCGAGAAGCCGCGCCACTCCGGCCCGCGCTCCTCCCAGCCGGTAACGGCGCCCTCGCCGTCGCGGTGGGCGGCCCATATGCTGCCGCGCGGGCCTTCGCGCAGCAGATCATGACGGATGGCGGCGCTGATCACGGCTTCCGGAAGATGGCGGTCGTCGCGCAGATAGCGCCATGTCATCGATCCCGGCCAGGGCTTGCGGCGGGCGCTCCAGCGTTCGGCAACGCCGAGATCGGGCTTGCGATGCCGGGCCTGCCTCTTCCACGCAGGCTCGCGCGGCTCGTAGCCAACCAGCCGGGCGACGTGCAACTTCGCTACCGCGAAACCGACCCCATGCAGATGGGTCATCAGCGAGAACACATCCCCCTTCGCGTCGGAGAGCGGATCGAACCAGCCCTTCCCTTCGTGGATCACGATGACGATCTCGTCGCCCTGCCGGTATTTGATCGCACGTCGGGTACTCTCCTTCAGGTCGATCGCGTAACCGGCCTGATCCAGCGCGGCCGCGCAGGCCACCCTGTTTCGAAGTTCATCGAGTTCGTCCTGTTCCATGTCCTTCTTTCGTGCGCCGCAGGCGCCCGCCTTTCTTTCAGGTTTTCATTCCCGCACTTTGCGGGACGCCTTCCGGATGCCGCGAAGAGAAAAGGCGGCAAGGGCGCGGCTGGCAATGTGTGTTTTTGCACCTCGCGCCGCCCACCGCGTGCCAGCCGCGGCGAAGCTTCCCTTGCCGCCGCAAGCTCGCAAGCGGCACCTCCGGGAGGAGGAAGCCGGCTCAATGAGCCGGCCCGTATTCGAATGGATCATATTCGGCGAGGGTCTCGACCTCGTCGTCTTCGAGTTCGGCGCTCGGCAGGACGCCGAATTCGTCGCCGGAGCGAAAGAGCGTGATCGGCACCATGAGGGTGCGGGCGAGCTGGAAGGCGTGGTTTTGGGCGAGGGAAAGATCTTGCGACATCTGAAGGCTCCATCTTGGGAGCGGGCCAATTCCCGCTCGATGGCTCCGTCAGTGTCCGTCCCCGGTCGCGATCACCGCGAAGGCTTTAGCCGAGCGGCCGCAGCTTGCTAGCGGACCCCCCGTGGGTTGATCGTGGAAGATCCGGGGACGGACCAGGAAGCCATCACCAGAGAGCGGGATTGGATTGCCTCCTGTGGGGAGCGCCTACGAACGCAGACCTTGCGAGCCGCGAGGCTCCGACAAAGCTTCTGTACCGTGCCGGGGAACCAGTTCGTCACGATTTGTCTCCAGAAGCTTAGGCTTACGCAGAGCGCACAGCGACACTCGTGACGGCTCACGACCCGTCTCAGTGCTTTCTGGTCGACGAAAACGACGGCTCAATTTGACCGGCTACGGTCATTCGCTGGTTACAAACGTCGGGCATTGGGGACTTTTATCGTGAGCCCGGAAATGTCTGAACTCGATAATATCCTTAACGTGGCGATCAAGCTTGCCGAGGCTTCATCTTCCTGTGCCAAAGAAGCCTGGCTGGGAGATATAGCTGTAACCTACAAGGCTGACGGGTCTTCGTTGACCGAGGCCGACCTGTCCATTGAAGCCACATGGCGGGATCGAATACGCCAGCAGTTTCCCGCACACGGAATACTTGGCGAAGAATATGGATCGGATACCGGGACCAGCGCTTTCACGTGGGTTCTCGACCCGATTGACGGCACGCGCCAGTTCGGAACCGGACTGCTGAATTTTGCATCCCTGATCAGTGTTTGCCGGGACGGCAATCCCATTGTCGGGATTATCGACTTGCCATTGATCGATGCTCGTTACATCGCGGCAGAAGGCAGGGGAACGATGTTTGACGGGCGTTCGGTCCGCAGTAGCAGGCAGCGGGAAATTCAGACCGCCAGGATCAGTCTTGCCAACCCCGAGAGCTTCACCGGCGATGCCGCCCAGGGTTACGAGCGGTTGCGCGCCTCCGGTAGGCTCAAGGTGTTTGACGGGGGAGCGCCTGCCTATGGTGCTCTTTCCAGAGGGTTGATCGACGTCTGCCTGAACGGGACCGATCTCGACGCTTACGATATCTGTGCTCTTTGTCCGGTTGTCACCGAGGCGGGTGGTGCAATCTCCGACTGGGCGGGGGACTCGCTGACACTTGCCTCCAGCGGAGCAATCGTGGCGTGCGCGTCATTCGAGCTTCATGCGACCGTCCTGGAGATGCTGGGGCAGGCTTGACGTGAATGGCAGCAAAGTCCGAACTCGGTCGTTTCGCGACGCTGTGCTGCCCTTAATTGCGCCATTGACCGGCTGGCAGTTGAGCGTCCGTCAAATTAGTCGCCCGTGAACAATCCGGGTTCTAGGCGGTGACCGGCTTGGGCCGGAGTTGAAGCAGAGCGATCAAGAGCGACAAAAAACCCTTCAGCCACCTGAGCAGGAGGGAGAAGTTGTAGCCTGCGGCGGCCAGGATGGCGTTGACGGCGTCGCCCTGCTGGCCGGCGAGGTAGTTGCGGCCCATTCTGTGTTCGCTCTTGATGTGGCCGATGACGGGCTCGACCGCCGACCGCCGCCGCATCTGGCGCTTGATGGCTGGGGTGACGCGGCGTTTCTGGCCGGTGGTGAAGACCCTGAACTTGTGGCTCTGCGGTGCGTTGTGGCCGCGATAGCCGGCGTCGGCGAGGATGCGGCCGATCTCGTTGCCGATGGTCTTTTCCATGTCGGGGATGACGCTTTGCAGCGTGTGGCCGTCATAGGGATTGCCGGGCAGTGCTTTTGCATGCAGGGCGAACTGGCCGCCCTCGGAGCGCTTCAGCGTGGTGGCCACCGACACCTTCACCCCGAACTCGTAGGGCATATGCGCCTTGCCCTTGCCGATGCATTCTACCTCGTGTGCGTGCAGGCTGTAGATCTTGCGGCCGCGCTGGCGCTGGCGTTGCTCGAGAACGGTGGTCGCCTGGTAGAGCGGCCATTTGAAGAGCGCGTCCAGCCCCGCATCGCCGGCGATCTGGCGACCGATGTCGCGAATGGTCCGGCCGAGATAGGTCTTGAGCCTGCGCAGCGCCTTGTTGGCCCGCTTGAACTGCTTGGCGTGGGCATAGCGCTGGTGCTTGATCAGCGCCAGCTTGCCGACCCGCACATAGGTCTGGCGCAAATTGAGCCCCGTCTTCCTGGCCAGCCGCACCAGCCGCTCACGCGCCCGGTGGATGAGCTTGGCGTCGGTCGGGAACATCACGTTCTTCGGCTGCACGGTGGTGTCGACGATCACCTGGCGCGTGTCGGACGGCTTCATCGCCCCGGCCTTGACCGCGATGCTGAGGCTTTCCTGCAAGAGCGCCACGATCCGCTCCTCGCCCATCCGGTCCCGCCAGCGCGTCATCGACGAACGGTCGAAGGGCAGCGCGTGGCAGAAGAACTCCTCGCCGCACAGATACTGGAAGTAGGGGTTCTCCACCCAGCGGGCGCACAGCACCTCATCTGACAGGTTGAAAGTGTGCTTGAGGATGGCCAGCCCCGCCATCAGCCGGGTCGGCAGTGGCGGCATGCCCGGTCCGTCCGAATAGACGGCGCCAAAACGCTCCTCCAGCACCGGCCAGTCGATCGCCTGCGCCAGCCGCACCAGCTCGTGCTTCATGTTGATGATCTGATCGAGCCTGGAGCGGAACAGATCCTGCTTTCCCGTCTCGCGCTTCTCGCGTGGCCTGGACATTCGCCGTCCCCTCGATTCGCCGCCGCCGAACCGAGTGAATCACGCTCCGCAGCACAAGGGAATCGCAAAACGAATTGCAGGAAAACAGCGCCCATAAACCGCTAATCTTGCAATTCCAAAGCCGCTCTCCGCCTCAATCAACATGCCACATCAACGGCTTGCGGATAGTTCACGGTCGACAAATTAAAGGTCGGCCGTCGGCCGATCATAGGCTGCGGCCGCTTTCAGAGTACTGCCGAGCCTGACCAGAAGACCGGCGCGCGCTGCCTAGTAGGGCTGGTAGTCGGCATCGGTTCAGGCCGGCCACATGGCGTGGGAGGCGTTCAGTTTCCTCATCACCTGATGCTCCCGCAACCAGGCCCACAGGCGTTCGATGTTCGGCCAGTTGCTCGGAACCCTCTCAACTTGGGGATGCCAGGCCACCAGCATGACGAGATAGATGTCGGCCAGCGACAGCTGGTCGCCGACCAGCCAGTCCAGGCCTTCGAGGGCGGCATCGATAATGGCAAAGCCGCGATCCATTTCGGCAACCGCAGCCTTCTTCACCGCTTCCATGCCGCTGGGGTCAGCCGTGTAGCGATCGGTGTGGTAGAACCGCCGGTCGGCCGAATAGATGACTGACGACATGAAGATCATCCAGCGCAGGAAGTCGGCGCGGCCGGGTGAGTTCACCGCCGGCGCCAGGTTCGCCTGTGGGTGGCGCTCGGCGAGCAGGATGCAGATCGCCGCCGACTCGGTCATCGAGCTTCCGTCCGGCAAGATCAGGACCGGGACCTGGTTCAACGGGCTGATGTCGAGAAAGGCCTGGTCGGGCGGGTCCGACTTCGGAACATCGATCTGGTCGAAAGCAACGCCCGCCAAAGCGAGCGCCGCCTCGACGACAAAGCCGCCGGTGTTGGCACGCGTATAAAGCTTGTACATCAAATCCTCCGCGAGCCAATGCAAGGCCGGCGACGATCTGAACCGAAAGCACCGCGCTGCTCAAGCGAGCGACGGCCGCCACAGGTGTTTTTTAAGCAGTCCAGCGAGCTGCGATCTAGATATCCTTGGCGTATGTTGGTGGAACCTGTCGATGTGCTTGTGGTCTGGAAGCTCGATCGCGTCGGGCGTTCGAGCGAGATCTGATCCGCGAGCGCACCATGGCCGGACTCGCGGCGGCCCGGGCTCGGGGGTGCAAGGGAGACCGGAAGTTCGCTCTCGCCAAAGCGCAGGCACGCCTCGCCCAGGCCTCTGTGGCTCAGCGTGACACATCGGTTTCCGATCTGTGCAAGGAACTCGGGATCAAACGCGTCACCCTCTACCGGTATGTTGGCCCAAAGGGCGAACTCAGGAACTACGGGAGGCGTGTCCTCGGCTTGGCGTAGAATTTTGCCCCCTCCTGCAAATTTTTTCATCCGCCGGAAGCGAGAGTCCGGTTGTGATCTGAGTCTAACCCCGATGTGGCAGACCTCGTTCGTCCGTCACATGCGCGGCAAGATTGGCGCTCTTTTGCTGCGACCCCAGAGGATGAAGGCAACAAGGGCAAGCAAGAGGAAGTTGAGCGGGAGGGCTGCGAATTCGCCGCGCGTAGCATGGAAGATAATGGCGGAAATTTGCAGCAAGGTGCAGCCAAGCGCTGCTAGCCTGAAAAATTCACGGCGGGTTGGCGGATGTGGTTCAAGCCGTTGAAATGACCTAGGATTTGGTTGCTAAGGCCGATCCGAATCATTTCCGGAGACCACACCCGCCATGAATGATCTTACGCTGCCGCTGAGCGGCTTGTCATCAGTGGGCGGCAAGTCCGTCGTCGCCCGTTTCGACGGCGGCATGCTGTCGTCGGACAGTGGCGTTCTGGCTCTAGCAGAGGTGGAGAAACGACTGCGGGTGGCCGACCGTCTGGCGCGCTGCATC
>NZ_VLKT01000034.1 GCF_007830515.1 Mesorhizobium tianshanense | reverse complement strand
GTCCGCTCCCGAACCGGCCTCAAGGACAGGAGCCGGTTCGATACGCGCTACTACATCTCCTCGGCCGATCTCTCCGCCGAGCGGGCCGCTCACGCCGTGCGCGGCCATTGGCTTATCGAGAACGCCCTGCACTGGACGCTCGACGTCGTCTTCAAGGACGACCAGTCGAGACTGCGCAAGGGCCACGGCGCAAACAACATGGCAATCGTCCGCCACTTCGCCCTCAATCTCGTCAAAGCCGTCAACGACAAACGTCCAATCAAGCGCAGACGCAAGATGGCAGCCTGGAGCACCGACTATCTCGCATCGATCCTCGGTCAGCTATCGCGTTAACCTGGATTCGGAGCCCTGGGCAAGGGGCAGGGCCTTGTTTTCGAGCCCGCTTGCGGGCAAAGGTCACGGCCATGTCGCTACGCCTCGCCACGTTCAATGTCGAAAACCTGATGAACAGGTTCGATTTTTCCGGATACCGCAACCAGCTCAACGAAGATCGCACGCTGACGCTCTTCGACATCCGGAGCGAGGCCGAATACAGGATGCTGGAGCAGGCGCGGGCGATCGCGCAATCCGACGATACGCGGCAACTGACGGCGCTGGCGATCGCGGCCACCCGCGCCGACATCATTTGCATGCAGGAGGTCGACAACATCGAGGCGCTGAAGGCCTTCGAATACGGTTACCTGTTCAAGATGATAGGGCATGGCTACCGGCAGAAATACACCACCGCCGGCAATGATTCGCGCGGCATCGACGTCGCCGTGATGATGCGCGACGAGACCGCGGATGGCCAGCCGATCGAATTCGTGCGCATGACCAGCCATGCCCATGTCACCTTCGAGCAGTTCGGCCTGCACACGCCGGAACTGGCGGCACTTGGGCAGCAAGCCAACGAGCGCATCTTCCGGCGCGACTGCCTGGAGGTCGACCTGACCGTTGGCGGCGTGCCGCTGACGCTCTATCTGGTGCATTTCAAGTCGATGGGCCCGCCCCGCAACGGCCTCGACGGACGCGAGGCGACGATGCCGGTCCGCATGGCCGAGGCGCAAGCGGTGCGGCGGATCATCGAGGAGCGTTTCGGTGGAGATCACGCCGCCGACAAGCGCTGGGCGATCTGCGGCGACATGAACGATTACCGGCAGCGCGTGAAGATCGCCGGCGACGCCTTTGACGGCCACCGCTTCGAGGTGGTCGACGAGAGCCAGTCCTGCCTCAGCCTACTCACCGCCGACGGTTTTTGCGAAAACGTGGTCGAGCGGCGTCCGGAGATGGACCGCTGGACCTTATACCATACGCGCGGGCCGCAGGAGCGGCATCTGTGCCAGCTCGACTACATCCTGTTGTCGAGGGCGCTAGCAGCCAAGAACGCAACGGCCGTTCCCGATATAATCCGGAACGGCCAGCCCTGGCGCACGATATTTCCGGCGGGCCAGGAGGTCGACCGCTTTCCGCGTGCAGGCTGGGACCGGCCGAAGGCGTCCGACCATTGCCCGGTGGCGATCACCCTGGACATGGCATGAGGCGCAGGTGAGCTTCGACCTGCCGCGCAACATCATCCTGCCGGTCGACGCCGTAGACGTCAGGCTCGACCCCGGCCCGCATCCGTTCGAACGCGACAATGCGCAAGCGATCGCCGAGAATTGGGACCGTGAGATCGCGGCCAACCCGGCACTGTTCGACGGCACCGTGGTGCTGCTTTCCGCGCTCCGCTATCGCGACAACAGCCTTGTAGGCCGCTGCCACGCGGTGCGCTACTCGACCTTCATGCTTTGGCGCGGTAATCGACAGGTAGTCGGCGCCGAGCACGCCTATGCCCACGCCATGCTGGTCGCCGGCGACAATGCGCTGGTGGCGATCCGCATGGCGTCGCACACGGTCAATGCCGGTCGCGTCTACTTCGCCGCCGGCTCGTTCGAGCCAACCGATTTCCGCGACGGCCTTGTCGATGTCGACTTCAACATGATCCGCGAGGTGCTGGAAGAAACCGGTCTCGACCTTGCCGGCGCGGCCCGCGGCAGGCGCTACTATACCCTGTCGACGGCAAGCGGCACGGTGATCTTTCGCCGCTATCGCGAGACGGCGCCGGCTGACGAGATCGCGCAGCGCATCAGCGCTTTTGTCGCGACCGAGACAGAGCCGGAAATCGAAGGGCCTGTCATAATCCGCGATTCCGATAACCTGCCGGACGGGCTGATGCCGCACATGAAGCCACTGATCGAGTGGCACTTTGCCGGCAAGGGCTAACGACGCATCTTGTCTTCGAGCGCCTTGCGATCATTGCGGGCGGCGACGAAAAACAGAATGATGCCGACACCCAGCAGCGCACCCATCGCCGTTCCCATCGTCTGACCGACAACCTGCTGGAAATCGGCGGTGACATGATCGGGATTGGCCATGCCATAGCTGGCCAAATACCACCAGAATCCCGCTAGTGCGGCCTCAACGATCACCGTCACCAAAATCACTCGCTCTTTCCTGCTCATCCCACCATTCCCCTTATCCCCAACGCGATTCTATCACCGCAGGCTGTGCCGCGACAGGGGCAGGCGAGGGCAGCTTCAAATTTCGGGGTTTCTGGCGGCGGCGCAGCACCGCTCTATTCATGCCTCAGCGCGTCGATCGGATCGAGCCGTGCGCCGCGCAGGGCTGGGAAGAAACCGAACACCATGCCGATCAGCGCGGAAAAGCCGACCGCGAGCAGGATGACCGCCGGGCTGGGGGCGAAAGGGATGGCCAGCGTCAATGAGGCGAGGCCAGCCAGCGCCAGGCCGATCAGGATGCCGACGATGCCGCCGAGCAGCGACAGCACGGTCGCCTCGACCAGGAACTGGATGAGGATGTGCTTTTCATGCGCGCCGATGGCCAGCCGGATGCCGATCTCACGGGTGCGTTCGGTGACCGACACCAACATGATGTTCATGATGCCGATGCCGCCGACCAGCAGGCTGACGCCGGCGACCGCGCCCAGCATGCCGGTCATCGTCGTGGTGGCGCTGGCCATGGCATCGGCGATCTGGGTCATGTCACGTATCGAGAAATCGTCCTCGCGATCGGGCGTGATGCGGCGTGTGTCGCGCAAAATGTCCTCGACGCGAGGCAGCAGCTCGTTGGTCGGCGTCCTGTCGTCGGCGGCGACGTAGATCGAGTCGATGTCGCGGTTGCCGGCGATGCGGCGCTGGTAGGCGGCGAGTGGCATCAGTACGACATTGTCCTGGTCCTGGCCGAAGCCGGTATAGCCCTTCGGCTCGAGCAGGCCGATAATCTTGCAGGATGTGCGATTGACACGAATGATCTCGCCTTCGGGGTCGCCGGCACCGAAGAACTGCTGGCGCACCGTCTCGCCGATCAGGCAGACCCCGGTGCCCGAGCGGGTCTCCGAATCGCTGAAAGGACGGCCCGAGACGAGTTTCCAGTCGCGCGCATAGAGATAGGCGCTGTCGGTGCCGGTGACGCCCGATGTCAGGCTTTCGGTGCCGAAGATGACACGCACCTGCTTTTGCGAAGCTGGCGAGATGGCGCGGGCGCCGCTCAAGTGTGCAATAAGCGCGGCAAGTTCCTTGCTGCCGAGGGGACGTGTGGCCTGGTCGAGCCCGCCCGGCCCGCCGGGACCGGCAGGGCGCCCAGAACGGACGACGAGCAGATTGCTGCCAAGCTTGGAGATATCGGCCTTGACCTTTTCGGTGGTGCCCGAGCCGATGGTGAGCATGGCGATGACGGCGGCGACGCCGATGACGATGCCGAGCAGCGTCAGGAACGAGCGCAGCACGTTGCGGCGCACCGAAAGGAGCGAGAGGCGGATGGTTTCCCAGATCATGGTCTAAGCCATCTCAAGGTTTATGGTGTCGGCAGCGACGTGGCCGTCGAGGAAGCGGATTGTGCGCTCGGCATAACCGGCGACATCGGCCTCGTGCGTGACCATGGCGATGGTGAGGCCAAGCCCGGTGTTCAGCCGCGTCAGGAGTTCCATGATCTCGTGCGTTCGGGCGGTATCGAGGTTGCCGGTCGGCTCGTCGGCGACGAGCAGGGTCGGCCTGGTGACGATGGCGCGCGCGACCGCCACGCGCTGTTGCTGGCCGCCGGAAAGCTCGGCTGGCGTATGGTGTTCGCGGCCGACAAGGCCGACCTCGGCCAGAGCCTTCATGGCGAGGTCGTGGCGCTCGCGGGCGGCGACGCCGCGATAGATCAGCGGCAGTTCGACATTTTCCACCGCCGTGGTGCGCGGCAGGAGATTGTAGCCCTGGAAGACGAAGCCGACATAGAGATTGCGCAGCATGGCGCGGCGGTTGCGGTCGAGACGGCCGGCATCGACGCCCATGAATCTGTAGGTTCCGGCCGTCGGCGTGTCGAGGCAGCCGATGATGTTCATCGCCGTCGACTTGCCCGAACCCGAAGGGCCCATAATAGCAACGAATTCACCGCGGCGTATGGCAAGATCGACGCCGGCCAGTGCATGGATCCGGGCTTCGCCCTGGCCATAGCTCTTCCAGACCTTGTCGAAGGAGATGAGCACGGAGCCCGACATGACGTCAGCCCCGCTGTTGTGACGCGGTGATGACTAGCGCGCCGTCGTCGAGGCCCGAAATGATCTCGGTCAGTTCGCCGTCGGTGGAGCCGGTCTTGACGTTGACCGGCCGTGGCCGCCCGTTCTCCAGCACGTAGAGCGTGCGCGAGCCGTCGGTGGGCTGCGCCGTTGCCGCCTGGCGCTGGCGGTTGCCGCCCGGACGGCCCATGCGGCCCGTGAACAGGTCGCTCAGGCTCCACGGACGGGCGGCTGTTTGCGCCGGCCGATAGCGGAAGGCAGTGGCAGGCACGGTGAGCACGCCCTTGGCCTCCCTGGTGACGACCGAAACGGTGGCGGTCATGCCGGGCCGCAACAGAAGCTCGTCGTTGTCGACATCGAAGCGCGCGTCGTAGGTGACGACGCCGTCGGTGGTGACGGAGGCATAGGAAATGTCGCGGATCTCGGCATCGAACGGCCGTTCCGGGAAAGCGTCGACGGTGAAGCGCGCATGCTGGCCGGGCTTGACCGCGCCGATGTCGGCCTCGTCGACCGCTGCCTTCAATTCCATGTTCTTGAGGTCGGCGGCGATGACGAACAACACCGGCGCCTGCAGCGAGGAAGCGACCGTCTGGCCGGGATCGACCGAGCGCGTCAAGACGATGCCGTCTATGGGCGCATAGATGGTGCTCTTGGCCAGGTCTGTCTGCTGCGCCTTGAGATCGGCATTGGCGATGGCAAGACTGGCCTTGGCGCTGTCGAGAGCTGCCTTGGAGCGGTCGCGGGTCGCGGTCGCCGCTTCAAGCGACTGGTCCGTCGCCATGCCGCGTTTGGTGAGTGCCGCCGCCCGCACAAGCGCCCTTTCGTTTTCGGTGAGGGTCACGGTGGCATCCTCGACATTGGCGGCGGCCGCCTTGGCGGAGGCCTCGGCGCGCTCGATCTGCACCTCCAGCTTGGCCGTGTCGAGCGCCGCCAGCACATCGCCCTTCTTCACCTGCTGGTTCTCGTTGACCGAGACGGAGCGGACGACGCCGGACAGTTCGCTGGAAATGTCGACCTGGGTGAGGGGCTGCAGCGTGCCAGTGGCCGATACCGCGACCGTGAGATCGGCAACAGCGGCCGGCGCCGTGGTGTAATCTATCTTGGCGGGAGACGCGGCATACCATTGAAAGCCGGCAAGGCTCGCAACGACGACAATCAACGCAAGCAGGCCATAGAGCCAGAAGCGACGCCGTTTTTTCTTCAGACCCTGGTGGTCAAGCCCGAGGGCCGTCTCGATGGCGGGAGTGGATTCTGTCTTTGGCAGATTGACAATCTGGTCCACGCCGGACCCCTATAATATCGGTGATGTCCCAATCAGTGCACAGATCATGCCTAATGGTTCAAATATCAAATTAAATTTCGCTCATGTTGGGATTGAGGCAGAGGGCTTTCTATGATGCTGACCCGGAATTACTTACTTTACGACGTGTTCACGACCAAGCGGCTGGCCGGCAATCCGCTGGCCGTCGTGCTTGACAGCAAGGGGCTGGACACGGCCGCGATGCAGGCCGTTGCACGCGAGTTCAACCTGTCGGAAACCGTGTTCGTGCTGCCGCCTGACAATCCCAAGCACCGCGCCCGCATCCGCATCTTCACGCCCGACTATGAGATGCCGTTCGCCGGCCACCCGACCGTGGGCTCCGCGATCGCGCTTGCCGAGATGGCCGGGGATGGCGACACCGCCGGCATCTTCGTCCTTGAGGAGAATATCGGCCCGGTGCGCTGCGCCGTCAGCAAGCACGATGGCGCCACCTTTGCCGAGTTCGACCTGGCCAAGCTGCCGGAGCCACTGGAACTCGTCACCGACCCGGAGGCGATCGGCGCAGCACTTGGCCTGGGGCCGCACGAAATCGGCTTCGAGAATCACCGCGTCTCGTTCTGGTCGGCCGGCGTGCCCTATGTGACCATTCCTGTCGCCGGTCTGGAGGCGGCGGCCCGGATAAGGCTGGACAACCAGGCGTGGTCGGAACTGGCGCCGCGCAAGAGCGAATGGGCGTTTGCCAGCCCGTACGTCTACTGCCGCGAGACGGTGAACCACGAAAGTGCCTTCCATGTCCGCATGATCGTGCCGGGTAATCCTTCCTATGAAGACCCGGCGACCGGCTCGGCGGCGGCTGCCTTTGCCGGTGCGATCATGCATTTCGACGGCCCGACGGACGGTGTCTCCCAGCTCTGGATCGAGCAGGGGCTGGAGATGGGGCGGCCTTCGCGCATCCGCCTCGAACTGAATGTCGAAGGCGGCAGACTGGCCGCCGCCCGCATCGGTGGCCATGCCGTCAAGGTGGCGGAAGGCCGGTTGTCTGTCTGATCGCGATTGGCTCAAGCCGATTTGTCGGGAAATGAATCCAGCAGGGCTGGACATGGCGGATGGCGGCGGCTATATGCCCGCCGACGCCGGGTTTACCGGCGAGTGGGTGCGTAGCTCAGTTGGTAGAGCAGCTGACTCTTAATCAGCGGGTCACAGGTTCGATCCCTGTCGCACCCACCAAAGATTTCAAAGGCTTAGGTGGCAAGACCCTGAAACAGTGTGAGAACGTGAGGCGGTAAAGTGCCGTCTCACGTCCGTACCGAGCCGACGCATGTGTCGCCTCTCATAAGTTGTTTGCGAGCCTTTACTTCTCCGACACCCCAGCCTCGGCAAAACTTGCCATGCGGGCGTGGCATTCGAGAGCGGAGCGAACGACGTTGACGGCGAGGCAAGCGCCGGAGCCTTCGCCGAGCCGCATGCCGAGATCGAGCAGCGGCGGCAGATCAAGCGCCTCCAGCAGGCGGCGATGGCCGGATTCGGCCGAGACATGGGCGGCAATGGTGTGGGCGAGGCCGGTGGGGTGCAGCCTTGCCAGGGGAGCGGCGGCTGCGGTGCAGACGAAGCCGTCGAGCAGCACCGGCACGCCTAATTGGCGCGCGGCCAGCGTCGCACCGAAAATGGCGGCGAGTTCGCGCCCGCCAAGGGCAGCCGCGACCATCAGCGGGTCGGCAAGGGCCTCGGTATGGCGCTTGAGGCCAGCTTCGATGGCGGTGATCTTGCGCACCAGGCCGGCATCGTCGACGCCGGTGCCGCGCCCGGTCCATTTTTCTGCGCCGCCGCCGAAAAGGGCTGCCGAAATGGCAGCCGCCAGCGTGGTGTTGCCGATGCCCATCTCGCCGAAACAGACGAGATCGAGGTCTTTCGGCACCGCGCCGTAGCCGGCCGAGACGGCGGCGAGGAAGGCTTCGTCGTCCATGGCCGGCCCTTGCGTGAAATCGCCGGTTGGATGATCGAGGTCGAGCGGAATGACGTCGAGTTCCGCACCGGCGATGCGGGCAAGCTGGTTGATGGCCGCACCGCCGCCGGCGAAATTCGCCACCATCTGCACGGTGACCTCCGACGGGTAGGCCGAGACGCCCTGTGCGGTGACGCCATGGTTGCCGGCAAAGACGAAGACCTTTACGCGGTCGAGCTTCGGCATGTCGCGGCCTTGCCAGCGCGCCAGCCAGGCAGCGATGGTTTCCAGCCGGCCAAGGCTGCCTTGCGGCTTGGTCAGCGTGTCCTGGCGGCGGGCGACAGCATTTGCCGCAGCGTCGCTGCCCGCCGGCAGATCGAGGCAGGCGGCGCGCAGTTCATCGAGCGATTTGAATGGCGACGATTTGAACGACATGGGGGGCAAAATCTCCGAAACAGAGTCAAGAAATGGAAACGGAAGCGACGAGCAGGATTGCGATCTCGACAAGCTGCTGCAGGGCACCGACCGTGTCGCCGGTCTGGCCACCGATCTGGCTGCGGCAAAGCGCACGGAAGGCGGCAAACAACAGGCCGAGCAGGACGAGCGCGAAAACGGCGCCACCAAACCCAAGCACGAGCAGCGCGACTGCGCCGAGCACGGCACCGATGCCAGCGGTTTCGGCCGAGACGGTGCCTGCATCGGCCGAGAGGCCGTCGCTGCGAGCCGGCGGCAACAGATGCATGAAGGCACCGAGCAGTCCGCGCGAAGCGGCATGCGCAGCTATAAGAGCCAAGAGGACTTGCGCCGTAGTGGCGAATTCCGAAAGCACGCTCCAGCGGATCAGCAGCGAGATGCCGAGCGCACAGGCGCCGTAGGCGCCGATGCGGCTGTCGCGCATGATCTCCAGTTTCCTGTCGCGCGTCTTGCCCCCGCCAAAGCCGTCGGCGACATCCGAAAACCCATCCTCGTGCAGACAGCCGGTGGCAAGCAAGGTTGCGGCAAGAGTCAGTGCCGCTGCCGGACCGGCGGCGAGGCCCAGCCAGGTTCCGGTGGCGTAGACCACAGCGCCGATCAGAGCGACGGCGAGACCAGCGATGGGCGCCGCCCATATCGCGCCTGCAAGGCTGCGGTCCCGAAAATCGACGACCGGCAGCGGCAGCCTCGTGAAGAAGACGAGGCAGAGTGCGATATCGCCAGGGATTTGCTTGGGCGAGGCGGTCATTCGCCTCTCGCAATGGCATGGAAGAACGTGCCGCTGACATGGCCGCGCCGGTAACCGGAGGCACCGAGCGGATTGCCTTGGCCGTCGGCGAGGTCGGCCAGCGGTTCGTCATTGCCGGTGGCAATCATCTGCGCATAGTGGAATTCATGGCCGCGGATCAGCGTGCCTTGGGGACCTAATGGGCAAGCGGCGCGCAGCCGCGCCTCGCGATAGCCGAGATTCATTTTTCGCTTGGCAAAACTGGTCGAATGACCGAGCAGGCCGAGCATCCTGTGCGTCTCGCCCGAGGCGTCCTCCAGCGCTTCGCCGAGCACCATGAAGCCGCCGCACTCGCCATGCACCGGCCTTGTTGCCGAAAACACCTCAATGCCGGCCCTGAAATTCGCAGCCGCTGCAAGGCGGCCGGCATGAAGCTCGGGATAGCCGCCGGGCAGCCAGCAGACATCGCAATTGTCGCGGGGCGCTTCGTCGGCGAGCGGCGAGAACGGGACGATTTCCGCACCGGCCTTGCGCCAATGCGCCGCGACATGCGGATAGAGGAAGGTGAAGGCGGCGTCTTCGGCCAGTGCGATGCGCTGACCGGGCGGCGGCAGCGCGTCGTCGAAACTGCCCGGCGCGGGGTCGAATGGTGCCGCCAACGCCATGATGGCGACGAGGTCGAGCGAGCGCTCGACCATATCGGCCAGACGGTCGAGATGCGCCATCAGATTCTCATATTCGCCGGCCTGGACGAGGCCGAGATGGCGCTCCGGCAGGTTCAGCGAGGGATCGCGCAGGATGGCGCCGACGACGGGCATGCCGAGCGCCTCGATCGCCTCGCTGCAAAGCCGGCGATGGCGTTCGCTGCCCAACCGGTTGAGCACGACGCCGGCCATCCGCATATCCGGGTCGTAGCTGGCAAAACCCTTGGCGACGGCTGCCGCCGTGGTCGACTGGCCGGAGACATCGAGCACCAGCAGCACCGGCAGGCCGTAGAGCCGCGCGAGGTCGGCGGCGGAGCCGGAGCGGCCCGGAGCAGCGGGTATGCCGTCGAACAGGCCCATCGCGCTTTCAAGGAAGATGAAATCGGCATCTTCGGTCGCGTTACTTGCCAGCGCATTCAATAACGCAGGCGGCATTGCCCAACTGTCGAGATTGACGCCGGACAGACCGGTGGCGGCGGTGTGGAAGCCGGGATCGATGTAGTCGGGGCCGGACTTGGCGCCGCGCACCTTCAGGCCGCGCCTGGCGAGCGCGCGCAAAATACCGATGGTGACGCTGGTCTTGCCCGAGCCCGAGCGCGGCGCACCGATGATGATTGCGCGGGTCATGGCTCACCTGCCAATGCCGCGCGCATCGCGACGATGCCGCCAACGACGATCAGCGCCGGTGAGGTCAAACCGGCTGCAGCCGCTTCCTCGGCGAGGGTGGCGAGCGTGGCGACGACGATACGCTCCTGCGGCGTCGTCGCGGCGACGATCACCGCCGCAGGCGTCGAAGGCGCCAGGCCGCCCTCAAGCAGCGCACCGGCGATCAGCGGCAGATTGGCCATGCCCATATAGACGACGATCGGCTGGCCGGTGCGGGCGATTGCCGCCCAGTCGAGATCGTCATCGGTGCCGGCGGCGTGGCCGGTCGCCAGGATCACCGCCTTGTTGATGCCGCGCATGGTGGCCGGGATACCGGCACCGGCAAGCGCGCTGAGCCCTGAAGTGAGACCGGGCAGGACGCGGAAGGGAATACCTTCCCGCGCCAGCGCCAGCGCCTCTTCGCCGCCACGGCCGAAAATATAGGGATCGCCGCCCTTCAGCCGGACGACGCGGCGGCCTTCGCGCGCCAGCCGGACCAGCAGAGCGGTGATGTCGTCCTGCTTCATCGATGGCTGGCCGCCGCGCTTGCCGGCATAGAAAAGCTCGGCGCCTTCGGCGACGGCGACGACGTCAGGCGAGACCAGCGCGTCGTAGACAAGGGCGTCGCACTGCCCAAGTGCCGCCAGCACTTCCAGCGTCAGGCAGCCGGGATCGCCGGGGCCGGCGCCGGCCAGCCAGACATGGCCCGGCTCCAACTGGCGCGGCTTGAAGTTCAGCCGGGCCAAAGCCTGTTCGACCGTCGCGTTTCCGCCCCTGTTTCCGGTGCCGTCGTTCACAATCCGTCCCGTCCGCGAAAACGCCGCTGGTAGTGGGCGTCGTAAAGTGAGCTCTCGCCAAAGCCTTCCGCCGCCAGCGAGCGGCCGACGAAGATGATCGCCGTGCGCTCCATCGGATCGGCGGCCAGTTGCGCCTCGATCGTCGCCAGCGTGCCGGTCAGCACGCGCTCGTCCGGCCAGGAAGCGCGGAAAACGACCGCCGCCGGACAGTCGGCGCCATAGAACGGCGTCAGCTCAGTGACAACGCGGTCGATGGCATGGATGGCGAGGTGGATGGCGAGCGTGGCGCCGGTGCGGCCGAAGCCGGCCAGGGTTTCGCCGGGCGGCATCTTTGACGCACGGCCGGAGATGCGGGTCAGCACCAGGCTTTGCGCGACTTCGGGAATGGTCAGTTCGCAGCGCAGCGCAGCGGCAGCAGCGGCGAAGGAGGGCACGCCAGGCGTCAGCGTATAGGGGATACCGTGCTTTTCCAGCCGGCGGATCTGCTCAGCGACTGCACTCCACACCGAGAGATCGCCGGAGTGGAGGCGCGCCACATCGTGGCCGGCCTGGTGGGCCGCCAGGTACTCGGCCTCGATCTCGTCGAGCGACATCGGCGCGGTATCGATCAGTTTGGTGCCGGGCGCGCAGTGCTGCAACAGTTCCGGCGCGACGATCGAGCCGGCATAGAGGCAGGCCGGGCAGCTTGCCAGCAGCCTGCTGCCGCGCAAGGTGATGAGGTCGGCAGCACCCGGTCCGGCACCGATGAAGTGGACGGTCATGCCGCGTCTCCACTGATGGCGATGGCGCAGGTGACCGGGCCGAGCACGGTGCGCGGCCCAAGCAGTTTCGCGGCTTGTCCGGCGGCGGCCAACGCGGAGGCTTCGGAAACCGACGGCGTGCCGGCGCGCTCCTGCGACAGATCTGAGTGGCTGATTGCGCGAGACGCCGCGGCCTTGAGCGCTGCGTCCTCGACAACGATCACTGGCAGGGCGAGCTCGCGCCCCGCGGAGAAGATTGCCGGCTCGTCCTGCTTCAGAGAAGCAGTTGCGAGCGCCGAAAGCGCCGTCATCGCCAGCCCATGCGTTTCCAACGCGCTTTCTATCGCTGCAAGCACCTCCTGCTGACTGACGCCCTTGCGGCTGCCGATGCCCGCGACCATCATGGTTTCACCCAGCTCCATTGGGTGATCGGCATGGCCGGCCGCCAGGCTTGCATCGAACCAACCGTCGAAGCACGGGATATAGCGATGCGGGTGAGATCACCACCGAGCGCGGCGTGGCGTGAAAGAAGCAGCGACTCCATTTCCAGGGTCACCGCGTTGGCGACAAGCCGACCGCCGGCGAGCAGGACACCAATGGCTGTTTCCAGCACGCCGGCATCGCTGCCGCCACCGCCGATGAAAATCGCATCCGGCGTTTCCAGCCCGGTAAGCGCCTGCGGTGCTGAACCCTCGACAACGGCAAGGCCGGGCACGCCGCAAGCGGAAGCGTTGCGGCGGATGCGGGCGGCGCGGGCCGGATCGGTTTCGATGGCAATCGCGCGCATCGAGGGATGGGCAAGCATCCATTCTATGCCAATTGAGCCCGACCCGGCGCCGATATCCCACAGCAATTCGCCGCGCCTTGGGGCGAGGGCGGACAGGGTGACTGCGCGGATCTCGCGTTTGGTGATCTGGCCGTCATGCTCGAACAAATGATCGGCAAGGCCCGAGGCCAGCGGCAGGATGCGTGCTTTCGAAATTGAGTCAACTTCGATTGCCAGCACGTTGAGCGGATTGATCTTTTCGAAGTCGAAGGCGTCGGCGCGCGCCGAGCGCAGCCTTTCGTTAGGACCGCCCAGCGCCTCCAAAATCGTCAGCCGCGAGGCGCCGAAGCCGACTTCGGTCAGCAGGCGTGCAATCGCCACCGGCGCGTCGCTGTCCGACGTCAGCGCGAGGATGCGGGCGCCCGGATGCAGCAGCGGCCGGATCAGGTCGAGCGGGCGGCCATGCAGCGAAATGGTCTCGACATCCTGCAGCGCCCAGCCGAGGCGGGCGGCAGCCAGCGAGATGGCCGAAGGGGCGGGGATGACGCGCATCTCTTCCACCGCAATTTTGCGGGCGAGGGTGACGCCGACACCGTGGAAGAATGGATCGCCCGAGGCCAGCACGCAGACGCGCCTGCCGGAAAGCGCCAGCACGTCGCGCATATCGGGATCGAACGGAACCGGCCAAGCGCGCGGCTCGCCCTTGGCCAGGGAAGCGACCAGCGCCAGATGCCGCTTGCCGCCGAAGATGACTTCCGCTTCGGCCATCAACCGCTTGGCCCCGTCGCCGAGACCCGCTAAACCGTCCTCGCCGATGCCGACGATTGTGAGCCATTTGGGCGTTGGCTGTTTATTATTTGACATGCCGCGCCGCCCCTCATCCACCTGCCGGCACCTTCTCCCCGTATAGTGACGGGGAGAAGGAAACTGGTCGAAACGCTGGCGTCCCCCTCTCCCCGTCATTCACGGGGAGAGGGTAAGGGTGAGGGGCTACTCGGCGTGGCCGATTGTGGTGCCAATGAAGCGAATTCTGATCCTCGGCGGGACTACCGAAGCCCGGCAATTGGCTGGAAAGCTGGCCGCGCGCGCCGATCTTGCGATCACGCTGTCGCTGGCTGGTCGCACCGAAAATCCTGTCGCGCAAGGCGTTCCCATTCGCATTGGCGGATTCGGCGGTGCTGATGGGTTGGCTGCCTGTCTCCAGGATATGCGTATCGATCTGCTCATTGACGCCACGCATCCCTATGCGGCGCAAATCTCCGCCAATGCGGCGGAAGCGGCGCATGAGACCGGCGTGCCGATCGTTGCGCTCAGGCGCCCAGGCTGGGAGCCTGCCGAAGGTGACCGGTGGACGCTGGTGGACAGTGTTGCCAGCGCGGTGACGGCGCTGGGCCCCGTGCCGCGCCACGCCTTCCTGGCTCTTGGCCGACAAGAGGTCGCCGCTTTCGAGGCCGCCCCTCAACATCACTATCTCATCCGCAGCGTCGATCCGGTCGAGCCGAGGCTTGCGGTGCCCGACGCGACCTATCTCTTGGCGCGCGGGCCATTTCGCGAGGCGGACGAGCATGCTCTGCTTCAGGAACACCATATCGACGTCGTCGTTTCCAAGAACAGCGGCGGCGAGGCGACCTACGGCAAGATCGCCGCAGCACGGGCGCTCGGCATCGAGGTGGTCATGATCCGCAGGCCGGCGCTGCCAGACGTTGCGTCGGCTGAGACCGTCGAATCCGTTGCCGCGATGATCGATCATTTCCTCGAGCCTGCTGCGGAACGCGGCGTGTAGACCAGCGTCGGTTTTTCACGGCGCTTGATGATCCTGGTTTCCGGCGAGCCGATGATGATGCAGGTTGCCATATCTGCCTTCTCGGCATCGGCGTCGGCCAGCAAATACACGTCGATGCGCTCGTCGGGACGGCCGGCGGCGCGACCGAAGATGACCGGCGTGGTGCCCGGCAGGATCGCCGTCAGGCATTCGAAGGCGCGGCCGAGCTGCCAGGGGCGCGCCTTGCTGATCGGATTGTAGAGCGCGATGACGAAACCGGCGCCCGCCGCCGCCAGCAGCCGCAGCTCGATCAGATCCCACGGCTTCAGATTGTCGGACAGCGAGATGGCGCAGAAATCATGGCCAAGCGGCGCGCCGATGCGGGCAGCGACCGCGAGCATGGCGGTGATGCCGGGCAGCATCGCCACGTCGACGGAATGCCATTCGGCCGGGCCGGCCTCGATCGCCTCGCAGACGGCCGCAGCCATGGCGAAGACGCCGGGATCGCCCCCCGAGACGACGGCGACATCGTGGCCTTGCGCGGCCTTTGCCAGCGCGTCCTTGGCGCGCGACAGCTCTTCGCGGTTGTCGGAAGCGACGCGGGTCTGGTCGGGGCGCAGGTCGAGCCGGTCGAGATACGGCTTGTAGCCGTAGAAGAATTTCGCCTCGGCGACGGCGCGGCTCGCTTCCGGTGTCACCTGGTCGGCATTTCCGGGCCCAAGGCCAATGACGGTCAGGCGGCCACTCATGCCTCGGCCTCCACCAACGCTTCGGGACGGCCGGACCAGCCGGCCACCAACACGATGGCGAAGTAGGGCGCCTTGTCGTCTTGTCTGTCGGCCAGCCGCATCGAGACGCCGCCCGACATGGTGCCGCGCTCGACATAGATGGCACGCGCCAGCTTGCCGGTCGCTTCCAGTGCGCGCCTGATCTTGGGCAGGTTGCGGCCAACCTTCATGATAACCGCGGCATCGGTGTCGGCGAGGCGGCGCGTCAGCTCGAATTCGCTCATCGTGCCCGGCAGCACCGTCAGCACGTCGTCGCCCTGGACGATCGGCAGGCCGGTCGCCGACCAGCAGCCGGACATGGCGGTGACGCCGGGGATGACCTCGGTTGGAAAGCGGTGCGCCAGCCTGACATGCAGATGCATATAGGAGCCGTAGAAAAGCGGGTCGCCTTCCGAAAGCACGGCGACCGTCCTGCCGGCGCTGAGATGTTCGGCGACCTTTTCGGCCGATTCTTCGTAGAAGTGCGTTATCTGCGACCGGTAATCGCTGTGATCCTTGTCGATTTCGGTCGTCACGGGATAGAGCAGCGGCAATTCAATCAAATCAGGACGAAAATGGTCGCCGACGATGGCGCGTGCGTTGCTGTTGTTGCCGCGCTTGGCGAAATGCGCAACCACATCGGCCTCGGCCAGCGCGCGCACCGCCTTCAGCGTCAGCAGTTCGGGGTCGCCAGGACCGGTGCCGACGCCAATGAGTCTACCTTTCGCAATCGCGTTCACAGGCCCGGCCTCGCCAGTGCGTTGAGTGCTGCAGCGGTCATGGCGCTGCCGCCCAACCTGCCGCGTACGATCGCGTAGGGCACGCCATAGGAATTTTCGGCCAGCGCGTCCTTCGATTCGGCCGCACCGACGAAGCCGACCGGCATGCCGATAATCGCTGCCGGTTTAGGTGCGCCGTCGCGCAGCCTTTCCAGCAGGTAGAAAAGTGCGGTCGGCGCATTGCCGATGGCGACGACCGAACCCGCCATGCGCTCGCCCCACAAGTCGATGGCCGCGGCCGAGCGGGTGTTGCCGATCTCCTTGGCGATTTCGGCGGTGCGCTGGTCGCGCAGCGTGCAGATCACATCGTTGCCGGCGGGCAACCGGGCGCGGGTGACGCCATGCGACACCATCTCGGCGTCGCAGAAGATCGGCGCGCCGGCTGACAGAGCCGTGCGCGCGGCGGCGACGAAATCCCCGGAGAAAACGAAATTCTGGGCAGCCTCGACCTCGCCGCAGGCATGGATCATGCGGATGGCGACGTCAGCCTCGGCATCGGAAAAGCGCGACAGGTCGGCCTCGGCGCGGATGATGGCGAAGGAGCGCTCGTAGATCGCCGTGCCGTCATGGATATAGTCGTAGGCGGCCATGCTCATTCCTGTCGGTAAGCCTCGGTGATACCGGCCGCGCCGAGCCTTGCCAGGCAGGCGGCGGCGGTCTCGCCTCGAAGTCGTGCGCTGCGGAGGGCTGCCGCGACGCGGCCGATGCCGCGCGCGGCGTCATAGCCCGGCCTGTATCCGGCGGGAAGGGCCTTCGCCGTCCCGTTGACGACAAGTCCGGCTCCGTTTTCGCCGCCGACCAGGGTAAGCGTCGCCGGGCCGGGATGCGCGCAGCCCTTGGCGCAGCCGGAAATGTGCAACGTAAGCGAGGAATCGAGGATGTCACGGTTCTCCGCCGCGATGGTCTCGGCGATGTCGCGCGTCGCGACCCGCCCGGAGGCGCAGGCCGGCATGCCGGGGCAGGCGGCGATGCGGGTGCGTGGGTCGGTGGGGGAGGTGACGAAGCCGAGGGTGGCTGCTGCTTGCTGGAGCGAGCGGCAGTCGGTCGGGGAGAGGCCGATGAAAAGCAGCGCGCGGCCCGGCGCCAGGCGGATTTCGGTAGCGCCGAGGGTGAGGGCGTGTTGTGCGAGGTCGATGAGCTTTTGCGCTGGCATACTGCCGAAGGGTAGTCCGATGCCGAGGGCGATGCCGGCTGCGGCCAAGTCGAAAACTCCGATGGGTTGGCGCTCCGTCGCGCCCCCCTCTGTCCTGCGCAGGACAGAGGGGGGCGCGAAGGAATGCCAGCTTTCGAGAGATCTTAGCTGCCTCTCCGTCAAATCCCTTGCATGGGCCTCGCGGCCTTTTTCTGCAATCATCCTCAGGATTGCGACGGCGATGTCGCGGGCCGCGTCTTCCCCGACCGTGACGAGCGGTTTCGCATTCTGCCCGTCTCCGGCAATGGATATGTTCCACTGGATCCTGGCGTTGGCCCGCACCGCAGCCAGCCTGACATCGGCCATCACTGTATCCAACGTCAGCCGTCCACCACCATCGACGATCACCGAAACCTTCGGACCAAGACGTTGCGCCAGCCCGGCGTCCTCGATGGCCTTGCGAATCCGCTCTGCCAGGGCGCGCGGGTCCGCAACCTCCTGGGGGTCGAAGCCCGCCAGCGGCCCTGTCTCCACCGGCACGCCGGTGCGCACGGCGATGCCCAGCGCGTCGACCTCCGTGGCCAGCAGCCGCGCGCTTGCCGGCGTCAGGCCGCGTATCTGCAGGCTGCCACGCGCGGTCACTTCCATGATGCCGTTGCCATGCCGCAACGCGGATTCGCCGAGTACGATCAACAGCTTCGGCCACAACCCTCCAGTGATGGGATTGAGCCGCACCAGAAGGCCGTCGCCGGTCTGCATCGGTGCTGCCAGAGCGGGGCAGGCGCCGCGTCGGGAGAAGGCGTTCATGCCGCCACCTCAAGCGCTTGTGCTTCGGCAATCAATGCGGCGAGATCGTCGTCGATGGAATTGCGCAGCGGGTGCCAGAGACCGCGCCGCCGTGCCGACAGGAAGCGTTCGGCGATGATTTTCGCGGCGGAAGGATTCTCGCGCAGGATGAAGGCGCGTACCAGGGGATCGCCGAGATAGGCGTCATGCACGGCCTCGATCAGTGCGCCCGAGATGGCACGGGTGGTCTCGGCAAAGCCGACCAGCCGGTCAACCGTCTCGGCGAATTCCGAAGCACCGCGCGGCCCGTGCCGCATCTGGCCTGATATGAAGCGGGGATTGACCGCGCGGGCGCGAACTACCCGGGAAACGGCTTCTCCGACCGAGCGCGGCCTCGGCTTCTGTGGGTCCGTGGTGTCGAGCACGATGACGTCGGCGTTCCTGCCGAGCGCCGCGAGCGCTGCCGAAAATCCGCCGATGAAGGCGACGTCGGCGGAACCTTCGAGAATGTCGCGGCCGGGGTCGTCTCCCGTATGGACGAGAAGGTCGGCCTCGGCGATACGATCCTCGAACGCGCCGGGCGCTGAGACGCCTTCGCCCTCGCCGCCGCCATAGGCATGCGAGGTGGCGTCGAGGTAGGCGCGGCCGATCTCTTCGCGCGCGGCCCAGTCGCCGCTCGACAATAAATCCTCGACGCCGGCGCCGTAAGTGCCGGGCGAGGTGCCGAAAATGCGCGGGCTGATCTTGCCATCCGCTCGGGTCCTTGCCGCGAGCGGGTTTTCCGAAGAGTCCTCGTCGCGGGCGGCGACGGCGTTGGCGGCAGCGTCGATCAGCGCGATCTGGGTCGGGAACATGTCGCGGAACAGGCCTGATATGCGCCAGGTGACATCGACGCGCGGGCGGCCGAGCGTGGCCGGCGGCAGCACCTCGATGCCGGTGACGCGGCCGGTGGCGGAATCCCATTGCGGCCGGCAGCCCATCAGCGCCAGGCCCTGCGCGATCTCCTCGCCGCCGGTGCGCAGCGAGGCCGAGCCCCAGAGGTCGATGACAAGCGAGCGCGGCCAGTCGCCATGCGATTGCGTGTAGCTGCGCAAGACCTCGTCGGACGCCGCCCTGCCGAGATCGAAGGATGTCGGCGTCGGCATGGTACGCGGGTCTGATGTGAACAGGTTGCGGCCGGTCGGCAGCACATCGCGCCGGCCGCGCGCCGGCGCACCGGCCGGTCCGGCAGCCACATGGCGGCCGTCGAGGGCGCCAAGCAGTGCTGCCTTCTCGGCCGCCGCACTCTGCTCGCGCTGCGGATCGGCCTCGCCCGCGCCTTCCCCCCTGGGCGAGCGGCCATAGATATGAAGGCCGTCCTTGATGGCGAAATCCTTGAGATCGCAGAGCCAGGCGTCTATGCGGCGCAACGCTTCGTCGGGCGCGTCGGTTTTGGCAACGCCGGCCTCGGAAGCGAGGCCGGTCTTTTGCGCGGTTTCGACGATCAGCTTCGCCAGACGGTCGCGGCGGCGGCGGTCGAGACCGTCGGCCTGGGCATATTCGTCGACCAGCCGCTCAAGCTTGTGCTGGCTCTCGTCCAACCCGGCGCCGGTCAGCGGCGGCGGCAGATGGCCGAGGGTGACAGCGGCAATGCGCCGCTTGGCTTGCGCTGCCTCTCCCGGGTTGGAGACGATGAAGGGATAGATGACGGGCAGCGGACCGGTGACGATCTCCGGAAAACAGGTTTCGCTCAGCGCCACCGTCTTGCCGGGCAGCCATTCCAGCGTGCCATGGGCGCCGACATGGACGAGGGCGTGGATGCCGAGCGACTTGCGCAGCCAGAGACCAAAGGCGATCAGCGCATGGCGCGGCGGCAGCGTCGGGTCGTGATAGTCGGCGCGACGGTCGACTGAGCGCCCGCGATCGGGGGCGAGCGCCACGGTGATGTTGCCGAAGGTGGCGGCGCGGAAGGGGAATTGCCTGTTGGTTGCCGGACTCGAATGTTGGTGTTCCTTCGCGCCCCCCTCTGTCCTGCCGGACATCTCCCCCACTTGGGGGGAGATTGCGCCCTCATCTCTGCTTTCGCCAATCTCCAACACTGCAGGAAGAGAGCCGGCAATGGATCTGCCAATCTCCCCCCAAGTGGGGGAGATGTCCGGCAGGACAGAGGGGGGCGCATTGAGGTTAGCTTCGTCATTAGCTCTACCCCACGCAGCCTCCACAGCGTTGTGCGCAGCTTCGGGCAGTTCGATCGAAAACGCGAGGTAATCTCGCAAGGCGAGGCCATGGTTTCCAAGCTCCAGCCTCTCCAGCAAATCACGCGGCGTTTGCGGAATTCCTTCAACGGCGTAGCCCTGTTCGCTCAGGTCGTGCAGCATGGCCAGCACGCTGGACGGCACGTCGAGGCCGACGGCATAGCCGGTGCGGCCGGGGGCGCTCGGATAGTCGGGGATCAGGATGGCGAGCTTGCGCTCCGCGCGCGGCGTTCGCTGCAGGCGGATGAAGGCTTCGACACGGTTCGCCACCTGCGCGATGCGATCCGGCTCCGGCCGGTTGGCGAAGGCGCGGAAGGCCAATGCCGGGTCGGTCTCGCTTTCGCCCTTGAAGGAAATGGCGCCGGCAAGGATGCGGCCGTCGAGCTCCGGCAACACGACATGCATGGCGAGGTCGGCTGGCGCCAGGCCACGCTGGTTCTCTTGCCAAATGTCACGGCGCGTCGTGGCGACGATGACCTGGAACACCGGCACTCCGGTGCGGTCGAACAGGGTTTCGATGCCGGGTTCGGCGCCGGAGGCGAAGGCCGTGGCGGTGATGATGGCGGCAGGCTTCAGCGCGGCCAGTGCGGTTTCGACAAAAGCGAGCGATGCCGGGTCTTTTAGGCTGGATACGAAGATAGGGGCAGGGGCCATGCCACGCTGCCTGAGCGCCTCAAAAAGGGCGTCGATGGGCGCGACATCTGCGGCCAGCAGCATCGAGCGGTAAAATAGAATTGGCACGACGTCCCCATCCCCCTCGTGGGAAGGGTGGCCCGCAGGGCCGGGTGGGGTCGTTGCGGCAGCGCTCGGCGTCGTTTTCTGTCGGCGCGCTTCAGAGAGGACCCCCCCCCCGGCCTGCGGCCGGACCCTCCCCACGAGGGGGAGGGGGACGACACCGCGGCCCGGCTCGTAGTAGCCCGCTTTCGGCACGCTGACCGGCTCGTCAACCGCCGTATCCGAACCCGCCAGTCGCGCCAGCCTCTGCACCAGCGCCTTCATATTTGCCGGCCCGCCCTCGCGGAAATAGCCGAGCAGCGCGTCGAGCTCCTCGCGCGGCAGCGTCGAGCCTTCGATCAGCCGCAGATCCTCATCGCGACATTCGCCGGGCAGCAGCGCCAGTTTTATGCCGCGCTCGCGCGCAGTCGAGGCAAGCTGGTCGCAGCCGTAGCGCCACCAGTCGTAGCCACCGAGAATGCGAACCAGAATAACCTTGGCGTGCCGGGCGACACTGTCGATCCAGAGATCGACGGACATCGGATGGCGCAGATCGCGCAAAGCCGCCAGCCGCATCGATGGCAGGCGATCCGCATCCGCCTTCCACGCCGCCGCCAACCCGGCCAGATCGCTGTCGGTGAAGGACAGCGCCACGATGTCCGCCGGCGTCTGCCTGAGATCGACCAGCTCGGCGAGATCGTCGAGCGAGGCGGATGTTGTGGTGAGGATGTGCATCGCGGTTTGTGCTTTGCCTCAGCCGGCGAGGATACGTTCGATCGCCGGGCGGTTCAGCCCTTTCAGGCCGATGACGACGAGGCGCGAGCGGCGGTCGTCCTCAGCGGTCCAGGCGCGGTCGTAATAGTGATTGACGCGCGGGCCGACGGCCTGCAGCAGGAGCCGCATCGGCTTGCCGCCGACCTCGACGAAGCCTTTCACGCGCAGCACGTTTTCTTCCTCAGCAGCGGTGGCGACGCGTTTTGCCAACTCGTCCGGGTTGGAGACGGAGGCGATGTCGATAACGAAGGAGTCGAAATCGTCATGCTCGTGGTCGAGTTCGTCGTCGTGGTGGGTCTTGCGGTTCTCGATGTCGTCCTCGACGGCGAGGCCGAGACCGAGCAGCACAGATGGATCGACCTTGCCCTGCGAGGTCGGCACGATCTTGACGGCGCGCGCGGCGTGCTCGCCGATGATGGCATTGGCGCGGGCCGAGCCGGCGGCGTCCATCAAATCGCTCTTCGACAATATGATCAGGTCGGCACAGGCGAGCTGATCCTCGAACACCTCCTCGACCGGATCGTCGTGGTCGAGGGTCTCGTCCTGAGCCCGTTGCGCCTGCAAGGCGTCCATATCGTTGGCGACACGGCCTTCGGCCAACGCCGGTCCGTCGACCACGGCGATGACGCCGTCGACTGTCACGCGGCTTTTCACTGTCGGCCACTGAAAGGCCTGGACTAGCGGCTTGGGCAAAGCGAGGCCGGAGGTTTCGATCAGGATATGGTCGACCCTCGGCGACAGCGACAGGATCTGGTCGAGCGCCGGGACGAAATCGTCGGCGACGGTGCAGCAGATGCAGCCATTGGCCAGCTCGACGACGTTTTCCTCAGGACAGGTGTCGATGCCGCAGCCCTTGAGGATCTCGCCATCGATGCCGACGTCGCCGAATTCGTTGACGATGATGGCCAGACGCTTGCCCCCGGCGTTTTCGAGCAGATGGCGGATGAGCGTCGTCTTGCCGGCGCCGAGGAAGCCGGTGACGACGGTGCAGGGCACGCGGGAGACGGAAGCGGTCATGTCAGGTCCTTCAAAAGGTCGAGGGGAGGGATGCGGGCAACGAGGCCGCGCTTCAGGCAATCGGGGCGGCCGCGCCAAGGAATGAGGCCGTCCGTCGAGGTGGCGAAGAGCTTTGCGCCGGCGACGAGATCGGCGCCGCTTGTCGCGGTCAGGTCGCCGAAGACATAGCTCCAGCAGCCATCGCGCAAAATCGCGGCGCTGAGCCGGCGCTTGCAGTTGCCGAGGCATTCGACGGTACGGATACGGATATTTTCGCCGGAAGCGGCGCGGCGCGTGTCTTCGGCAAGCAGTTCGCCGGCGCGAGGATGGCCATCGGAGCCGGTTTCATCGCGGCAGGAGGCGCAGACGATCACCGTGACGCCGGCCAAGGCATCACTGTCGCCGGACAATATGTCCGCTGTCTCAGCCGAAAAACTGCTGTCGCGTTCCAAATCAGGCTCCTTGCCCGGAAAACCCGCCAGGCGATCGGATACTTTGTCCTAGACGGCAGGTCTCCTGGCTCGCGGGTCATCGCCTTGGTGCCGCCTTCCCGGGACCGTCCCAGTGGTTTTCGGCCTTGGCTCGTCGCTTACAGTTGCGGGGACAGCCGCGGATTTGAAATCGGGATTTCGCACCGCATTCCCTCTTGGCCCTTGCCGTTGCGGGCAGGGGACCGTCTGGACCGGATTTAGGCTCTTGTGGGCAGCGGTGTCAACGCACGTCTACGACGCGGCAACGTCGGCAAGCGGTTGGCCCAGGTCACCCGCAGGCGTCACCTCGATGCGTTCGAGCCCGAGCCAACCCTGCATCAGCTTCAACTCCTCGAAGAGTTCGGCGGCGGTTTGCGGCGGGGCGCCGGGTTCGGCATAGGCGGCATGGACGCGCAGCACGTCGGCGGGGCGGTCTGCCTTGAGGTCGATGCGCGCCACGATCCTTTCGCCGACCAGGAACGGCAGCACGTAATAGCCGTATTGGCGCTTTTCGGCCGGCGTGTAGATCTCGATGCGATAGCGGAAGTCGAACAGTCTTTCCGTACGCGTCCGTTCGAAGACAACCGGATCGAACGGGGCGAGCAGCGCGCGTGCCTCAATCTTGCGCGGAAAACGGGCGTCCTTGTGAAGATAGGCAGGCTTGTCCCAGCCTTCGACGCGAACCGGCAAAAGATCGCCCGCCTCGACCAGTTCCTCGATGCGGCCCTTGATGTCGGCCGGCGAGAGACGGAAATAGTCGCGCAGGTCGCCCGCTGTCGCGACGCCATGGGCGCGGGCGGAGATGCGCAGCAATTCGCGGTGCGCATCCTCAGGCGAGGGCACCGGCAGGCCAAGTATCGCCGGCGGCAGTACGCGCTCCGGTAGATCATAAAGTCGCTCGAAGCCACGACGCGACGCCGTGGTGATACGGCCGGCCCAGAACAGCCATTCGAACGCGTGTTTGGCGTCGCTCCAGCCCCACCAGCCGCCCGAGCCCTTCTGGCCTTCAAGAGCCGATGCGGCGATCGGCCCGCGCGACACAACCTCGCGGTAAATATCTTCAATGTAAGCGGCGCGTTCGCGCCCCCACTTGGCCAGCCCGTTATACATTTCCTCGCCACGTTCGGCCCGCTCCATGCGCCAGCGCATCAGTGGATAGGTCTCGACCGGCAGAAAGGAGGCTTCGTGCGCCCAATACTCGAAGACCCTGCGCTTGCGCGTCACGGCGGCGTTGTCGAGCAGCGCAAGCGGGTAGGGGCCAAGCCGCGAATAGAGCGGCATATAATGGGCGCGCACCACCGCGCTGACGGAATCGATCTGCAGCAGGCCGGTCCGGGCGAGCACACGTGCCAGATGGCGGCGATCGGGAGTGCTGTTAGGGCGAGGATCGGCAAACCCCTGTGCGGCAAGCGCGATGCGCCGGGCCATGGCGAGCGAGATCTTTTCCTTCATGCAGACGGCACTCTGTTGGCGTTCGACCAAGGTGGGAGCGATGATTCCGCGCCATGCTAGCAGGGTTTTGGCGGCATCTATGTCAGGAGAGAAAAGTGGAGTAAAAAATGAAGGAAATCAAACAGGAGCGGATCGGACCAGTTTATCCGGATATGCCGTCCGGCACCCGTGTTTTGAACAAGGTTTGACTTGCTTCGCCGAAAGCGCTGCGCTAACCCTCGCCGCGTTGCAGCATAGAGCCTCCTAAAACGGTTCAGTGGTTAAACTGTCGCGCTTCCGCAAGTGGGTCCGGTGCTGTAATCAGAGTGGATTGGCCGCCAACGGAAAGCTGCAGCATGAACGCATTGTTGAGTTCGTACCTGCCCATCGTCCTGTTCATCGGCGTGGCGCTGGTCGTCGGCCTGGCGCTGCTTGCGGCGCCGTTCCTGGTGGCCTACCGCAATCCCGATCCGGAAAAGCTTTCCGCCTACGAGTGCGGCTTCAACTCGTTCGACGACGCCCGCATGAAGTTCGACATCCGCTTCTACCTGGTGTCGATCCTGTTCATCATCTTCGATCTGGAAGTGGCCTTCCTGTTTCCGTGGGCAGTGTCCTTCAGCCAGGTCGGCATGCTCGGTTTCTGGTCGATGATGGTGTTCCTGGCGGTGCTGACCATCGGCTTTGCCTATGAATGGAAGAAAGGAGCGCTGGAATGGGATTGAGCGACAATTCCGGCACGCTCGTCGCGCCTAAGCCAAAAGGTATTCTCGACCCCAGCACTGGAAAGCCGGTGGGGGCGAATGATCCCTTCTTCCTCGAAATCAACAACGAGCTTGCCGACAAGGGTTTTCTCGTCACCTCGACCGAGGCGCTGATCACCTGGGCGCGCAGCGGCTCGCTGATGTTCATGACCTTCGGTCTCGCCTGCTGCGCGGTCGAGATGATCCATACCTCGATGCCGCGCTATGACTCGGAGAGGTTCGGTGTTGCTCCTCGCGCGTCTCCGCGCCAGTCCGACATCATGATCGTCGCCGGCACGCTGACCAACAAGATGGCGCCGGCGCTGCGCAAGGTCTACGACCAGATGCCGGAGCCGCGCTACGTCATCTCAATGGGCTCCTGCGCCAATGGCGGCGGCTACTACCACTATTCCTATTCGGTGGTGCGCGGCTGCGACCGCGTCGTGCCGGTCGACATCTATGTGCCCGGTTGTCCGCCGAGTGCGGAAGCGCTGCTCTACGGCATCCTTCTGTTGCAAAAGAAGATCCGCCGCACCGGCACGATCGAGCGGTGAGCGGGATGATGAAGCTGTCGTTGAATGAACTCTCGACCTATCTGGGCGAGAAGCTGAGCGGCCGGGTCGGCGATGCAGTGTTTGCCTACGGCGAACTCACCATCTCTGTCGAGCCGCACGATCTGATCGAGGTGGTGACCTTCCTGCGCGACGATAAAAACTGCCAGTTCATCTCGATCATCGACGTATGCGGCGCCGATTATCCGTCGCGGGCCAAGCGCTTCGACGTCGTCTATCACCTGCTGTCGCCGAAGCAGAATATTCGCATCCGCATCAAGGTCCAGGCCGACGAGGAGACGGTGGTGCCGTCGATCACCGGCGTTTACCCCGGCGCCGACTGGTTCGAACGCGAAACCTACGATCTCTATGGCGTGCTGTTCTCAGGCCATCCCGATCTGCGGCGGATTTTGACCGATTACGGCTTCGAGGGTCATCCGCTGCGCAAGGATTTTCCGCTGACGGGTTTCGTCGAGGTGCGCTACGACGACGAGGCCAAGCGGGTCATCTATGAGCCGGTGGAGTTGAAGCAGGAATTCCGCAATTTCGATTTTCTCTCGCCATGGGAAGGGACGGATTACGCCCTGCCAGGCGACGAGAAGGCGAAGCAGTGAGGGGGAACAGATGGGCAGCTTCTCGGTTTTTCATTGGCTTATCTTATTGATTTTTTGCGCATTACTGATCGTGCCGTACTGGCGGATCTTTCCGAGGGCTGGTTGGCCGTCCGCGCTAAGTATCCTGATGGTTGTGCCGCTTCTGAATTTCGTTCTTTTGTGGGTTTTGGCCTTCAAGAAATGGCCTGGAGACGCATAAGCCGTGGCTGAAACCTCCGTTCGCAACTTCAACATCAATTTCGGCCCGCAACATCCGGCGGCGCATGGCGTTTTGCGCCTCGTGCTGGAGCTCGATGGCGAGGTCGTCGATCGCGTCGATCCGCATATCGGGCTGTTGCATCGCGGCACGGAAAAGCTGATCGAAGCCAAAACCTATCTGCAGGCCGTGCCTTATCTCGATCGGCTCGACTATTGCGCGCCGATGAACCAGGAGCATGCCTTCGCGCTGGCCGCAGAGCGGCTGCTCGGCATAGAGGTGCCGAAGCGCGGCCAGCTCATCCGCGTGCTGTACAGCGAGATGGGCCGCATCATGTCGCACATCCTCAATGTGACGACGCAGGCGATGGATGTCGGCGCGCTGACGCCGCCTCTCTGGGGCTTCGTCGAGCGCGAAAAGCTGATGGTGTTCTATGAACGGGCCAGCGGCTCGCGCATGCATGCGGCCTATTTCCGGCCCGGCGGCGTCCATCAGGACCTGCCGCAGAAGCTGGTCGAGGATATCGGCAAGTGGATCGATCCGTTCCTGAAATCGCTCGACGACCTCGACGCACTGCTCACCGGAAACCGTATCTTCAAGCAGCGCAATGTCGATATCGGCACGGTGTCGCTGGCCGACGCCTGGGCCTGGGGCTTTTCGGGCGTCATGGTGCGTGGTTCGGGCGTCGCCTGGGACCTGCGCAAGTCGCAGCCCTATGAATGCTATGCCGAGATGGATTTCGACATTCCGGTCGGCAAGAACGGCGATTGCTACGATCGTTACCTCGTGCGCATGGAAGAGATGCGCCAGTCGGCCAAGATCATGCGCCAGTGCGTCGACGTGCTGCTCGGCAAGGAAGGCAGCGGGCCGGTGTCGAACCTCGACGGCAAGGTTGTGCCGCCAAAACGCCAGGCAATGAAGCGCTCGATGGAAGCGCTGATCCATCATTTCAAGCTCTACACCGAAGGCTACCGCGTGCCGGCGGGCGAGGTCTATGCGGCGGTCGAAGCGCCGAAGGGTGAGTTCGGCGTCTATCTGGTCTCGGACGGCACCAACAAGCCCTACCGCTGCAAGCTGCGCGCGCCCGGCTTCGCGCATCTCCAGGCCATGGATTTCCTGTGTCGGGGCCACATGCTGGCCGACGTCACCGCCGTGCTTGGCTCCCTCGACATCGTGTTTGGTGAGGTCGATCGCTAAATGTCAGTCCGCCGTCTCGCAGAAGCCAGCCTCCAGCCAGCCGCCTTCGCCTTCAACCGGGCGAATGCGGCAGCGGCGAAGCAATGGATCAAGAAGTATCCGAAGGGCCGCGAGCAGTCGGCGATCATCCCCTTGCTGATGCTGGCGCAGGAGCAGGAAGGCTGGGTGACCAAGGCGGCGATCGAGACGATCTCCGACATGCTCGGCATGCCCTACATCAGAGGGCTCGAAGTCGCGACCTTCTACACGCAGTACCAGCTCAATCCGGTCGGCACCCGCGCGCATATCCAGGTCTGCGGCACCACGCCCTGCATGCTGCGCGGCTCGGAAGCGCTGATGGATGTCTGCCGCTCGAAAATCCATCACGACCAGTTCCACACCAACGACAAGGGCACGCTGTCGTGGGAAGAGGTCGAATGCCTCGGCGCCTGCGTCAACGCGCCGATGGTGATGATTTTCAAGGACACGTTCGAGGACCTGACGCCGGAGCGGCTCGCCGAGATCATCGACCTCTATGATGCCGGCAAGGGCGCCTCGGTGATGCCGGGGCCGCAGAATGGCCGCATCACGTCCGAGCCGATTACCGGTCTGACGACGCTGAAGAGCGAAAAGGCAATTTTGAAGACGACTCGCGACAGGGGAGCCAAGGCGGCAGCGAAAGCCGCCCAGGCAGCGCCGGAGGCCATAGTCGCTACGGTTGCGCAGGCACCGGCTGCCCCCGTTGCACCGTCGAAAGCCAGCAAGCCGAAGACCGATGCGCCCGAAACCAGCCCGGCGCTGAAGTCGCCTTCGCCGGTCAAGGTGGCGCCGGCCGCGGAGAAGGCGGCGAGCGTCGCCGCGCCGCGGCATTCGGCGGCCAACGCCAACAAGGCCGCGCCGGAGGTCGAAAAGGTCTCTAAACAGCGCAGCGGTCCCAAGACCAAGGCTGAGCCAGCGGCTGCTTTCAAGGCGCCGGAAGCCAAGGGCGCGCAGCTCGGCGCGGCCGCCAAGACGACCAATGCCAAGACGACCAGTGCCAAGACGGGCAAGCCCTCGCTCGAGGACAAGAACCGCCCGGCCGGCATCGCAAAGCCATCGCTGGTCGACGACCTCAAGCTGATCTCGGGCGTCGGCCCGAAGATCGAAGGCATTCTGCATTCGCTGGGCATCTTCACTTACACGCAGGTCGCGTCCTGGAAGAAGGCCGAGCGCGACTGGGTGGATGGCTATCTCAGCTTCCACGGCCGCATCGAGCGCGAAGACTGGGTCAAGCAGGCCAAGGCGCTCGCCAAGGGCGGGGTCGCCGAATATATCCGCGTCTTCGGCAAGAAGCCGGTCTGAGGAACGAACAATGCTTCAGGACAGAGACCGCATCTTCAACAACATCTACGGCCGCTTCGACAAGTCGCTGGCCGGCGCGATGGCGCGCGGCGCCTGGGACAATACGCCAGGCATCATCGCCAAGGGGCGCGATTGGATCGTCAACGAGATGAAGGCATCAGGCTTGCGCGGACGCGGCGGCGCCGGCTTCCCGACCGGGCTGAAATGGTCGTTCATGCCCAAGCAGAGCGACGGCCGGCCGAGCTATCTCGTCGTCAATGCCGACGAATCCGAGCCCGGCACCTGCAAGGATCGCGACATATTGCGCCATGACCCGCATACGCTGGTTGAAGGCTGCCTGATCGCCGGCTTCGCCATGGGGGCGGTTGCCGCCTACATCTACGTGCGCGGCGAGTTCATCCGTGAGCGCGAGGCGCTGCAGCGCGCCATCGACGAGGCCTATGAGGCCAAGCTGATCGGCAAGAACAACACCTCCGGCTACGATTTCGACATCTACATGCATCACGGCGCCGGCGCCTATATCTGCGGCGAGGAAACGGCGCTGCTCGAAAGCCTCGAGGGCAAGAAGGGCCAGCCGCGGCTGAAGCCGCCATTCCCGGCTAATGTCGGCCTCTATGGCTGCCCGACGACGGTCAACAATGTCGAGTCGATCGCCGTGGCGCCGACCATCCTGCGCCGCGGCGCGGCCTGGTTCTCGTCCTTCGGCCGGCCCAACAATGTCGGCACCAAGCTGTTCTGCATCTCCGGCCACGTTAACAATCCGTGCACCGTCGAAGAGGCGATGTCGATCCCGTTCCGCGAGCTGATCGAGACGCATTGCGGCGGCATTCGCGGCGGCTGGGACAATCTCCTGGCGGTCATTCCGGGCGGCGCTTCGGTGCCGCTGGTGCCGGCGGAGCAGATTATCGACGCGCCGATGGATTTCGATGCGTTGCGTGACCTGAAATCGGGCCTCGGCACGGCGGCTGTCATCGTCATGGACAAGTCGACCGATATCGTGAAGGCGATCGCGCGGCTTTCCTACTTCTACAAGCACGAGAGCTGCGGCCAGTGCACGCCGTGCCGCGAAGGCACCGGCTGGATGTGGCGGGTGATGGAGCGGCTGGTGCGCGGCGAAGCGCAGAAGCGCGAGATCGACATGCTGCTCGACGTGACCAAACAGGTCGAAGGCCACACGATCTGCGCGCTGGGCGATGCGGCGGCGTGGCCGATCCAGGGCCTCATGCGGCATTTCCGCGGCGAGGTGGAGCGGCGCATCGACGAGTTTTCGCGCAACGCGCACCGGGCAGAGCCGGTGATGGCGGCGGCGGAGTAAGAATTCGAAATACGGGCTGACGCCCGATTTGGAATACGGGCAAAAGGCCCGATTTGAGGAAACAGGCTCGGGGCAAACGGAAGAATCGACCAGGAGACCACCTATGTCGCTGTATTCGAGACCCGATCATTTGATGCCAGATTTGGACCCGTTCGAGAAGATGAACCAGGATCTGACCAGGATGATGCCGAAGGAGATGGCGAGCGCCGTCAATCTCTTGGCGCACCCTGTCGCGGGTGCGGCAGCGATGTCGGCGCTTGGCATCGGGCTTGCCAACCACGCCTTTGGCGTGTGGATGGGTGCGCTCTCGGGCGCCGCCGAGGCTTCGCAGCGGCTTTTCCAGCCGATCGTCGACGATTTCGAGACCAGGACCGAACGCTTTTCGGAAACAGGAACGAGCTCCTCGACCAAGGCGCGCGCGGCGGCGAAAACCTTGATCGCCGAGGCGCAGTCCTTCGCCAGGGACGTGAATGACATAGCGGCGAACAGCATGGATGATGCACGTAACGTGGCGGATGTGGATGCCGCACCCGCCGGGTTGATGCCCGAGGATTTCAAGCAGCCCAAGGCCATGGACCGTCCGGCAAAGCCGGCCGACCTCAAGGCGATATCGGGCATCGGGCCGAAGCTGGAAAAGGTGCTGAACGGCTTGGGCATCTGGACGTTCGGCCAGATCGCGGCATGGACGCCGGAAGAGATCGCCTGGGTCGACGATTATCTGTCGTTCAAGGGCCGCATCGATCGCGACGACTGGCTTGGCCAGGCGGCGGCGTTGGCCAGGGCCAAACATTGAATTCAATGCCGGGCGCGGTTTCGGCCGCACCTGGAAAGAAAGATTGCGGAGCGTCCGCAGGGGTTTGAGACGACATGGCAAAGCTCAAGGTCGACGGGAAAGAGATCACTGTACCCGACCACTACACGCTGCTGCAGGCAGCCGAGGACGCTGGCGCGGAAGTGCCGCGCTTCTGCTTCCATGAGCGGTTGTCGATCGCCGGCAATTGCCGCATGTGCCTGATCGAGGTGAAGGGCGGGCCGCCCAAGCCGCAGGCGTCCTGCGCCATGGGCGTGCGCGATCTGCGCCCCGGCCCGAACGGCGAAACGCCGGAAATCTTCACCAACACGCCGATGGTCAAGAAGGCCAGGGAAGGCGTGATGGAATTCCTGCTGATCAACCATCCGTTGGATTGCCCGATCTGCGACCAGGGCGGCGAGTGCGACCTGCAGGACCAGGCGATGGCGTTCGGTGTCGATTCCTCGCGCTATCACGAGAACAAGCGGGCGGTCGAAGACAAGTATATCGGGCCTCTAGTCAAGACGATCATGAACCGCTGCATCCATTGCACGCGCTGCGTCCGTTTCACCACCGAAATCGCCGGCATATCCGAGCTCGGCCTGATCGGCCGAGGCGAGGACGCCGAGATCACCACCTATCTCGAAAGCGCGATGACCTCGGAGCTGCAGGGCAACGTCATCGACCTTTGCCCGGTCGGCGCGCTGACCTCCAAGCCTTACGCCTTCCAGGCGCGGCCGTGGGAACTGACCAAGACCGAATCCATCGATGTGATGGATGCCGTCGGCTCGGCGATCCGTGTCGATTCCAGAGGCCGCGAAGTGATGCGCATCCTGCCGCGTACCAACGAGGCGGTGAACGAGGAGTGGATTTCCGACAAGACCCGCTTCATCTGGGACGGCTTGCGCACCCAGCGCCTCGACCGCCCTTATGTGCGCAAGGATGGCAGGCTGGTGCCGGCAAGCTGGGCAGAGGCATTTTCCGCGATCAAGGAGGCGGTGTCGAAGACATCGCCCGAAAAGATTGGCGCCATATCAGGCGATCTCGCCGCCGTTGAGGAAATTTATGCGCTGAAGCTGCTGATGGCCTCGCTCGGCTCGAAGAACACCGACTGCCGCCAGGATGGCGCGGCACTCGATCCGTCGCTCGGCCGGGCAAGCTATATCTTCAATCCCACCATCGAGGGCATCGAGCAGGCCGACGCGGTGTTGATCATCGGCGCCAATCCGCGCTTCGAGGCCTCCTTGCTCAACGCCCGCATCCGCAAGCGGTGGCGGGTCGGCAATTTGCCGGTCGGCGTCATCGGCGATGTCGGCGACACGCGCTACGACTATGAGCAGCTCGGCGCCGGACCGGAATCGCTGAAAGATCTGGCCGACGGCAATGGCAAGTTCTTCCAGGTGCTGAAGAAGGCGACGCATCCGCTTATTATCGTCGGCCAAGGTGCCTTGGCACGTTCAGACGGCGCGGCCGTGCTTGGCCAGGCGGCCAAGCTTGCCACCGCCGTCAATGCCGCGCGGTCCGACTGGAACGGCTTTGCCGTGCTGCACACCGCGGCGGGGCGTGTCGGCGGTCTCGATGTCGGCTTCGTGCCGGGCGAGGGCGGCAAGAACGTCGCCGGCATGTTGGGCGACATGGACGTGCTGTTCCTGCTCGGCGCCGACGAGATCGACATGGCCAAGACCGGGGGCGCCTTCGTCGTCTATATCGGCACGCATGGCGACCAGGGCGCGCACCGCGCCAACGTCATCCTGCCAGGCGCCGCCTATACCGAAAAATCGGGCACCTACGTCAACACCGAGGGCCGCGTGCAGCAGACCAACCGTGCCGGCTTCGCGCCGGGCGATGCGCGCGAGGACTGGGCGATCCTGCGGGCGCTGTCGGATGTGCTGGGCAACAAGCTGCCGTTCGATTCGCTGCCGCAGCTTCGCGCAAAACTCTATTCGGAATTTCCGCATCTCGCCAGCATCGACCAGGTCGCAGCCGGCAACGCCGACGATGTCGCCAAGGTGGCGAAGCTCGGCGGGCGGCTGAACAAGGGCAGCTTCACCTCGCCGGTCAAGGATTTCTACCTGACCAACCCGATCGCGCGGGCTTCCGCCGTGATGGCGGAATGCTCGGCGCTGGCGAAAAACGGCTTCAGGCAGGCGGCGGAATAAGCATGGACACCTTCTTCTCCTTCTACGTGCTGCCGGCGCTGATCATCCTGTTGAAGTCGGTCGTGCTGATCGTCGTGCTGTTGATCTTCGTCGCCTACATTCTGTATGCCGACCGCAAGATCTGGGCGGCGGTGCAGTTGCGCCGCGGCCCGAACGTCGTCGGCCCATGGGGCACGCTGCAGGCTTTCGCCGACCTTCTGAAGTTCGTGTTCAAGGAGCCGGTGATCCCGTCCGGCGCCAACAAGGGCGTTTTTCTCCTGGCGCCGCTGGTGTCGGCGGTGCTGGCGATCTCGGCCTGGGCGGTGATCCCGGTCAGCGACGGCTGGGCGATCGCCAACATCAATGTCGGCATCCTCTACGTCTTCGCAATCTCCTCGCTCGAGGTCTATGGCGTGATCATGGGCGGCTGGGCGTCCAACTCGAAATATCCGTTCCTCGGCGCGCTGCGCTCGGCGGCACAGATGGTGTCCTACGAAGTCTCGATCGGCTTCGTCATCGTCACCGTGCTGCTTTGCGTCGGCTCGCTCAACCTGTCCGACATCGTGCTGTCGCAGCAGGATGGGCTGGGCACGCGGGTTGGCCTGCCCAACACCTTCCTCGACTGGCATTGGCTGTCGCTGTTTCCGATGTTCGTCATCTTCTTCATCTCGGCGCTGGCCGAGACGAACCGGCCGCCTTTCGACCTTGTGGAGGCCGAATCGGAACTCGTCGCCGGCCATATGGTCGAGTATTCGTCGACGCCGTTCCTGCTGTTCTTCCTCGGCGAATATGTCGCCATCGTGCTGATGTGCGCGCTGGCCACCATCCTGTTCCTCGGCGGCTGGCTGCCACCCTTCGACTTCGCTCCCTTCACCTGGGTGCCGGGTCTGATCTGGTTCGTGCTCAAGGTCTGCCTGGTGTTCTTCATGATTTCCATGGTGAAGGCCTTCGTGCCGCGCTACCGCTACGACCAGCTGATGCGGTTGGGCTGGAAGGTGTTCCTGCCGATCTCGCTGGCGATGGTGGTGATTGTCGCCGCGTTCCTCAAGATCACGGGGTTTGCGTGATGTCCGCTCTATCCCAAGCCGCAAAATCGCTGCTCCTGCAAGACTTCGTCAGCGCCTTCTTCCTGTCGATGCGCCAGTTCTTCGCGCCGAAGGAGACGATCAACTATCCGCATGAGAAGGGGCCGACCAGCCCGCGCTTCCGCGGCGAGCATGCGTTGCGCCGCTATCCGAACGGCGAGGAACGCTGCATCGCCTGCAAATTGTGCGAGGCGATCTGCCCGGCGCAGGCCATCACCATCGAGGCCGGCCCGCGCCGCAATGACGGCACCCGCCGGACCGTGCGCTACGACATCGACATGGTGAAGTGCATCTATTGCGGCTTCTGCCAGGAGGCCTGCCCGGTCGACGCCATCGTCGAGGGGCCGAATTTCGAATTCGCGACCGAGACGCGCGAGGAACTTTATTACGACAAGGACAAGCTGCTGGCCAATGGCGACCGCTGGGAGCGCGAACTCGCGCGCAACATCTCGCTGGATGCGCCGTACCGCTGACATTTGACGCATGGACGGGGCGAGGGGCCTCGTTCTAGAGGATGGTCCCGAAAGTTGCAGACTTTTCGGACAAGATCATCCTCCGGAATTGAAAGTGTCGCATGTTTCTTCCGATCGGGTCTTTCAACCCGATCGGAACATGCGATAGGAACACGAAACTTGCCGACCGGAGGCGGTGGCAAAACTCGAACAGGACGAACGTCCTGTTTGGACAGGAAACCCGGGGGAACCCATGCTGAATGGATTAGAGGCGGCCTTTTTCTACCTCTTCGCCTTTATCGCGGTGGCGTCGGCGTTCATGGTCATTTCGGCGCGCAATCCCGTGCATTCCGTGCTGTTCCTGATCCTGACCTTCTTCAACGCCGCCGGCCTGTTCATGCTGACCGGCGCCGAGTTCCTGGCGATGATCCTGCTCGTCGTCTATGTCGGCGCGGTCATGGTGCTGTTCCTGTTCGTCGTCATGATGCTCGACGTCGATTTCGCCGAAATGAAGGAAGGCGCCCTGCAATACGCGCCGATCGGCGCGCTGGTCGGGTTGATCCTGGCGGCTGAACTGATCGTCGTGCTCGGCGGCTATACGTTCGCGCCGCAGCTGGCGGCGACGGTTTCGAAACCCATTCCCGACCTTGTCGCGCGCTCGAACACGGCAGCGCTCGGCGACATCCTCTATACGGACTACCTCTACTATTTCCAGATTGCAGGCCTTGTGCTGCTGGTCGCCATGATCGGCGCTATCGTGCTGACGCTGCGCCACAAGCCGGGCGTCAAGCGGCAGTCGATATCAGCCCAGGTCGGCCGCACGCCGGCAACGGGAATGGAAATCCGCAAGGTCAAGACGGGCGAAGGAATCTGAGATGACCGTCGGCATCGCGCACTATCTCACCGTATCGGCGATCCTGTTCACGCTCGGCGTGTTCGGCATCTTCCTGAACCGCAGGAACATCATCGTCATCCTGATGTCGATCGAGCTGATCCTGCTCGCGGTCAATATCAATTTCGTTGCCTTCTCGGCGGCACTCGGCGATCTCGTCGGTCAGGTGTTCGCGCTGTTCGTGCTGACGGTCGCGGCGGCTGAAGCGGCGATCGGCCTCGCCATTCTCGTCGTCTTCTTCCGCAACCGCGGTTCGATCGCTGTCGAAGACGTGAACATGATGAAGGGTTGACGGAAACCACCATGTACCAGGCCATCGTCTTCCTTCCGCTGCTCGGCTTCCTGATCGTCGGCCTGTTCGGCACGTCGCTCGGCGCCAAAGCCTCCGAATACATCACCTCCGGCTTGCTGGTGATATCAGCCGTGCTGTCGTGGGTTGCCTTCTTCGCCGTCGGTTTCGGCGAGGGCGAAGTGTTCACCGTGCCGGTGATGCGCTGGATCCAGTCGGGCGGGCTAGAGGCCGCATGGGCACTCAGGATCGACACGCTGACGGTGGTGATGCTGGTCGTCGTTAACACGGTGTCGGCACTGGTCCACATCTACTCGATCGGCTACATGCATCACGATCCGAACCGGCCGCGCTTCTTCGCCTATCTGTCGCTGTTCACCTTCGCCATGCTGATGCTGGTTACGGCCGACAATCTCGTGCAGATGTTCTTCGGCTGGGAAGGCGTCGGCCTCGCCTCCTATCTGCTGATCGGCTTCTGGTACAAGAAGCCGTCCGCCAATGCTGCCGCGATCAAGGCCTTCGTCGTCAACCGCGTTGGCGATTTCGGCTTCGCGCTCGGCATCTTCGGTGTGTTCGTGCTGTTCGGCTCGGTCAATCTCGGCACCATCTTTGCCAACGCGGCGACGTTCATCCCGGCCGAAGGCGCACCGCAGGGTGCTGCCGTATTGACCTTCCTCGGCTATGCGCTCGACAAGCAGGCCGCGATGACCGTCGTCTGCCTGCTGCTGTTCATGGGCGCCATGGGCAAGTCGGCCCAGGTGCCGCTGCACACCTGGCTGCCGGACGCCATGGAAGGCCCGACGCCGGTCTCCGCACTCATCCATGCCGCCACCATGGTGACGGCCGGCGTGTTCATGCTGGCGCGGCTGTCGCCGCTGTTCGAACTGTCGCATTCGGCGCTAATCGTGGTCACCTTCATCGGCGCCTTCACCGCCTTCTTCGCGGCGACCGTCGGCCTCGTCCAGAACGACATCAAGCGCGTCATCGCCTATTCGACCTGTTCGCAGCTCGGCTACATGTTCGTGGCGCTCGGCGTCGGCGCCTATGGCGCGGCGATCTTCCATCTGTTCACGCATGCCTTCTTCAAGGCGCTGCTGTTCTTAGGATCCGGCTCGGTGATCCACGCCGTTTCCGACGAACAGGACATGCGCAATATGGGAGGGCTCAGGACGCTCATCCCGAAGACCTACTGGATGATGGTGATCGGCACGCTGGCGCTGACCGGCGTCGGCATCCCGGTGACGGTCATCGGCACCGCCGGCTTCTTCTCCAAGGACGCGATCATCGAAAGCGCCTTTGCCGCGCACAATCCGGCCGCCGGCCTTGCCTTCGTGCTGCTGGTCGTCGCCGCCTGCTTCACCAGCTTCTATTCCTGGCGGCTGATCTTCATGACCTTCCACGGCCAGCCGCGGGCGAGCCACGAGGTCATGCACCATATCCATGAATCGCCCCCGGTCATGCTGGTGCCGCTGTTCATCCTGGCGGCGGGCGCGCTGTTCGCCGGCGTGATCTTCCATGGCGCCTTCATTGGCGAGGGCTATGCCGAGTTCTGGAAGGCGTCGCTGTTCACGCTGCCGGAAAACCACATCCTGCACGACATGCACGAAGTGCCGTTGTGGGTGAAGCTGGCGCCGTTCATCGCCATGCTGATCGGCTTTGCGATTGCCTGGCAGTTCTACATCCGCGCGCCGGAAATGCCGAAGAATCTCGCGGCGCAGCATCGCGGCCTCTACGCCTTCCTGCTCAACAAGTGGTATTTCGACGAGCTCTACGACTTCCTGTTCGTACGGCCGGCAAAACGCCTCGGCCACTTCCTGTGGAAGACCGGCGACGGCACCGTCATCGACGGTCTCGGGCCTGATGGCGTTTCGGCGCGCGTCGTCGACGTCACCAATCGGGTCGTCAAGCTGCAGACCGGCTATCTCTATCACTACGCCTTCGCCATGCTGATCGGCGTTGCCGCACTCGTCACCTGGATGATGCTCTGATGACCGCCTGGCCGATCCTCTCGCTGGTCACCTTCCTGCCGCTGGTTGGTGTGCTGCTCATCCTGTTCGTCCGTGACGACAGCGAAAATGCGCGCCGCAACATCCGCGCCATCGCGTTGTGGACGACGAGCATCACCTTCATCATCTCGCTGTTCATCTGGACCGGCTTCGACAATTCGGAGCCTGGCTTCCAGTTCGTCGAGAAGCTTGCCTGGCTGGATTCCGGCATCTCCTACCATATGGGCGTCGACGGCATCTCCATGCTGTTCGTCATCCTGACCACCTTCCTGATGCCGCTCTGCATCCTGGCTTCGTGGGAATCGATCGACAAGCGCGTCAAGGCCTACATGATCGCCTTCCTGTTGCTGGAGACGCTGATGATCGGCGTGTTCTGCGCGCTCGACATCGTCTTGTTCTACGTCTTCTTCGAAGCCGGCCTGATCCCGATGTTCATCATCATCGGCGTGTGGGGCGGCAAGCGGCGCGTCTACGCCTCGTTCAAGTTCTTCCTCTACACGCTGGCCGGTTCGGTGCTGATGCTGCTCGCCATCATGGCGATGTTCTTCCAGTCCGGCACCACCGACATCCCGACGCTTCTGACGCACAATTTCCCGGCCAGCATGCAGACCTGGCTGTGGCTCGCGTTCTTCGCATCCTTCGCCGTGAAGATGCCGATGTGGCCGGTGCACACCTGGCTGCCGGACGCTCACGTCGAGGCGCCGACGGCCGGTTCGGTGATCCTGGCCGCCATCCTGCTCAAGATGGGCGGATACGGCTTCCTGCGCTTTTCGCTGCCGATGTTTCCGATCGCCTCGGAGATGTTCGCGCCGCTGGTGTTCGCGCTCTCGGTCGTCGCCATCATCTATACCTCGCTGGTAGCGCTGATGCAGGAGGACATGAAGAAGCTGATTGCCTATTCGTCGGTCGCCCATATGGGCTTCGTCACCATGGGCATTTTCGCGATGAACCAGGAAGGCGTGCAGGGGGCGATCTTCCAGATGCTGTCGCACGGTCTCGTCTCAGGCGCGCTGTTCCTCTGCGTCGGCGTCATCTACGACCGCATGCACACGCGCGACATCGACGCCTATGGCGGGCTGGTCAATAACATGCCGAAATACGCGACCGTGTTCATGATCTTCACCATGGCCAATGTCGGCCTGCCCGGCACCAGCGGGTTCGTCGGCGAGTTCCTGACCATGCTCGGCGTGTTCCGGGTCAACACCTGGGTGGCGTTCTTCGCCGCCACCGGTGTCATCCTGTCGGCGGCCTATGCGCTCTGGCTCTATCGCCGGGTGATCTTCGGCGCGCTGACCAAGGACAGCCTCAAGGGCCTGCTCGACCTGTCGGCGCGCGAGAAGGTGATCATCTATCCGCTGGTCGTGCTGGTCATCTTCTTCGGCGTCTACCCGGCGCCGGTCTTCGACGCGACGGCCGAATCGGTCAAGGCGCTCGTCACCAATGTCACGGCATCCATCGACACCGCGCAGACCGCGGCGGCGAACTGATTGGGGATTTTGCGAACCATGACGCCGGACCTTCTCTCCAGCCTGTTTCTCTCGACACCAGAATTGATCCTCGCCGTCGGCGCCCTGGCGCTGCTGATGCTCGGCGCCTATTCGCGCGCCAACACCACCACCACGGTGAGCGGCCTTGCCGTCGCCGTCCTGGTGATTGCGGGCGCCTGGACGGTCTTTTCCACCGGGCAGGGCAACGCTTACGGCGAAGCCTTTGTCCAGGACCCCTTCGCCCGCTTCATGAAGGTGCTCGCGCTGATCGGGTCGGCGGTGACGCTGGTCATGTCGATGCGCTTCGCCAAGGCGGAGCATTTCGACAAGTTCGAATATCCGGTGCTGATCCTGCTGTGCACGCTCGGCATGATGCTGATGATCTCGGCCAACGGCATGATCGGGCTTTATCTCGGCCTCGAACTGCAATCGCTGGCGATCTACGTGCTGGCGGCGATCAACCGGGACAATCTGCGCTCGACCGAGGCGGGGCTCAAGTACTTCGTCCTTGGGGCGCTGTCGTCGGGCATGCTGCTTTATGGCATCAGCCTGGTCTATGGCTACACCGGCAACACCGGGTTCCAGGAAATCGCCGCCGCACTTGGCGGCGGCGAGCGGCAGCTTGGCCTCGTCTTCGGCCTGGTCTTCGTGCTGGCCGGCCTCGCCTTCAAGATATCGGCGGTGCCGTTCCACATGTGGACGCCGGACGTCTATGAAGGCGCGCCGACGCCGGTGACGGCGTTCCTCGCGGCGGCGCCGAAGATGGCGGCGATGGCGCTGATCGTGCGCGTCACCATGGGCGCCTTCAAGCCGATCGCCGCTGACTGGCAGCAGATCATCGTCTTCATCTCGATCGCCTCGATGGCACTCGGCGCCTTCGCGGCCATCGGCCAGACCAATATCAAGCGGCTGATGGCCTATTCCTCGATCGGCCATATGGGCTACGCGCTTGTCGGCCTTGCCGCCAACAGCCAGGCCGGCGTGCGCGGCGTCGCCATCTACATGCTGATCTATCTGGTGATGACGCTCGGCACCTTCGCCTTCATCCTCGCCATGCGGCGCAAGGAAGGCAATGTCGAGCAGATCAGCGATCTCGCCGGCCTGTCGTCGACCAATCCGATCATGGCGACGATCCTGACCATCCTGATGTTCTCGCTGGCCGGCATCCCGCCGCTCGCCGGGTTCTGGGGGAAATGGTACGTGTTCCTCGCCGCCATCAACGCCAACCTCTACGCGCTGGCGATCATCGGCGTGCTGGCCTCGGTGGTGGGCGCCTATTATTATCTGCGCATCATCAAGATCATGTGGTTCGACGAACCGGTCGGCGGCTTCGTGCCGATGGCGACCGAGCTTCGCGTCGTGCTCGGCGTCAGCGGCGCCTTCGTGCTGTTCTACGTGCTGATCGGCGGACCGATCGGCACCTATGCCGAAGCCGCCGCAAAGACCTTCTTCTAGACGGGATGGCATTTCGGCTGGCTCCAACGGCGGCGTCAGAAGGGTTCCGGCTCGAGGCGCATGACACAGTCGGTTCCACCAATGCGCTGGCGCTGGACCATGCGCGCGCGGGCGACCCCGGCAAGCTCTGGGTCGTTTCAAAGAAGCAGGAAAGCGGACGTGGCCGGCGCGGCCGGGTGTGGGCGACGCCCGAGGGCAATCTGGCGGCGACGCTGCTTGTCATCACCACTGCCGAGCTTCGGCTTGCCGCGACGCTCGGCTTCGTCGCCGGACTGGCGCTGGCCGACGCGCTCGACGCCGTCGTGCCGAAGGGCAGGATCTCGATCGGCCTCGATGGCGCCAGCCAAGGGAAAAACCGTTTCGAGCTGAAATGGCCGAACGACGTACTGGCCTCCGGCGCCAAGCTTGCCGGCATCCTGCTGGAATCGGCTGTTCTGGATGGCGATCGTTTCGCGGTGGCAGTCGGCATCGGCGTCAATGTGGTGGCATACCCCAAGGATTTACCTTATCCGGCGACATCGCTTTACGCGCTGGGCACTACCTGCGATGCCGAGACGTTGTTTCTGGCGCTGTCGGATGCCTGGAGCGAGAATGCGCGGCTTTGGAACGACGGGCGCGGACTGTCAGCCGTCAGGCGGCGCTGGCTGGCGCGGGCGGCGGGGCTTGGCGGGCAGGTTGCTGTCAGAATTGACGGTAATGTGGTGCGCGGCACGTTCGAGACCATTGACGAGGACTGCCGTTTCGTGATCCGCGACGATCAGGGTTCGGTTCTGACGATCGCCGCCGGCGACGTGCATTTCGGCGCGGTCGCGTCGGCTCAGGTTTGATGGGCTTGGTCCGACCGGCCAGGAAAGGAAAGATCATGGCGAAAGCGGAAAACGCCGAACTCGTCTTCGTGCCGCTCGGCGGCGTCGGCGAGATCGGCATGAACTTCGCCCTCTATGGCTATGGGCCGCCCGATGCCCGCGAATGGATCGTCGTCGATGTCGGCGTCACCTTTCCCGATGCCAGCCTGCCCGGCGTCGATCTGGTGCTGCCCGACACGCGCTTCATTGAGGAGAACATCGCCAATCTGCGCGGCATCGTCATCACCCACGCGCATGAGGACCACTACGGCGCGCTGCTCGACACATGGCCGAAGCTCAAGGCGCCGGTTTGGATGACGCCGTTCGGCGCCGGGTTGCTGGAAGCCAAGCGGCAGGGCGAGCAGGGCGCGCCGAAGATCCCGTTGACGATCTACCGGGCCGGCGAAAGATTCAGCGTCGGCCCGTTCGAGATCGAGGCTATCCCGGTCGCGCATTCGATCCCCGAACCGATGTCACTGGCGATCACCACACCGGCCGGCACCGTCATCCACACTGGCGACTGGAAGATCGATCCGGCGCCGACGATCGGGCCGATGACCGACGAGGCGCGCTTCCGCGCCTATGGCGACAAGGGCGTCCTGGCGCTGATCTGCGATTCCACCAATGCGCTGCGGGAAGGCGATTCGCCGTCGGAAGTGGCGGTGGGCGAGGGCCTCAAGGGCGTCATCCAGAACGCCAAGGGCCGCGTCGCGGTCACCACCTTTTCCTCCAATGTCGGGCGTATCGTTTCCATTGCCAAGGCCGCAAGGGATGCCGGCCGCCAGTGCCTGGTGCTCGGCCGCTCGCTGAAGCGCGTCATCGATGTGGCTGATGAGCTTGGCTATATGGACGGACTGCCCGAATTCATCGCCGAGGAAGATTTTGGTTTCATCCCGCGCGAAAACCTCGTCATCATCTGCACCGGCAGCCAGGGCGAGCCGCTTGCGGCACTGGCGAAACTGTCGCGCGACGAGATGAAATCGGTATCGCTGACATCGGGCGACACGGTGGTGTTCTCCTCGCGCACCATTCCCGGCAACGAGAAGGGGATACTCGAGATCAAGAACCGCCTGATCGATCTCGGCATCAAGATCATCGAGGACGGCGATGCGCTGGTGCATGTCTCCGGCCATCCGCGCCGCAGCGAGTTGCGCAAGATGTACGAATGGGTGCGCCCGCAGATCGGCGTGCCGGTGCATGGCGAGGCGGCGCATCTGGTGGCGCAGGGCTCTCTGATGTCGGTGTCCGGCATCGGCCAGGTGGCGCAGGTCCGCGACGGCGACATGCTGCGGCTCTATCCCGGTGCGGCGACGATCATCGACCAAGTGCCGTTCGGCCGCATCTACAAGGACGGCAGGCTGATCGGCACCGACCAGGCGATGGGCATTCGCGACCGGCGCAAGCTGTCCTTTGCCGGCCATGTCGCGGTCAATGTCGTGCTCGACGACAAATATGAGCTCGCCGGCGATCCCGACCTCGTCGCCATCGGCGTCGCCGAGGCCGATGCAAGCGGCGAGAGCCTGGAAGACCTGATGATCGATGCGGCAATCGGCGCCGTGGACTCCATCCCCCGTCAGCGCCGAAAAGACCTCGACCTCGTGCAGGAGGCCGTGCGCCGCGCCGTGCGCGGCGCCGCCAACGAAGCGTGGGGCAAGAAGCCGCTGGTGACGGTGTTCGTCACCAGATGAGGGAGTAGGGGAGTAGGGCAGTAAGGGAGTAGTAGGGGGGAGCAAAATCTTTCCCTACTCCCTTACTGTCGTATTCCCCTATTCCCCTAACTTTCGGAGCATCTATGCTCGGACGACTGAACCATGTCGCGCTTGCCGTGCCGGATCTGGGTGCGGCGACTGCGGCCTATCGCGATGTGCTCGGCGCTCGGGTGACCGCGCCGCAGGCGCTGCCCGAGCATGGCGTGACGGTGGTGTTCGTCGATGTCGGCAACACCAAGATCGAATTGCTGGAGCCGCTCGGCGAGGGTTCTCCGATCGCGGCATTCCTCGAGAAGAACCCCTCGGGCGGCATGCATCATGTCTGCTATGAGGTCGACGACATTCTTGCCGCACGCGACCACCTCACAGCCTGCGGCGCCCGTATCCTGGGCGACGGCAATCCGAAGACCGGCGCGCATGGCAAGCCGGTGCTGTTCCTGCATCCCAAGGATTTCTTCGGCACGCTGGTCGAACTGGAGCAAGCATGAGCTGGGTTTCGTTCCTCGCCCTGTTCTTCATCACATGGTGGGTGGTGCTGTTCGCCATCCTGCCGTTCAGCATGAGGACGCAGGACGAAGATCAGGACGTGACGCTGGGCACGGTACCCAGCGCGCCGCGCGGACCGCACATGCTGCGCGCCGCGCTACGAACGACGATCGTCACGATGGTTCTTCTTGGCATTTTCTATGGCGTTACGAGGGGGCTCGGCCTCGGCATCGACGACATCCCGCACATCGTGCCGGACTTCAGCCAGAGCCCCGAAAATTGATGCATGTCGCGCAAAAGTGTGTAGCGGTTTTGCGATAACGACATGCATAAAAAAGAACTTAAAGCGCGTCGCATGAATCCGTTCAAATGCGACGCGCTTTAGACCGCTAGGGTACTGTCCACATACTTCATGTGAGCACCAAACCCGGCCGGACGCCGATGCGGGTTTTCGAGCCCGTTGTGCTGACGTCGCGTAAAGTGATTTGGTAATTTGGCGCGCTAACCAAATGATTGCACAAAAAAAATGCAAGGCACGAGGCCTTGCAATTTAAACGCGTCCGATCTGTTTCCGGTGTCCGGCGGCAGCGAGTAACCGCGCCTAGATCGCATCCTCCCAAGACTTTGACCGCGTAGGAGGGCAGATTTCTTTCCACCCTCTCGTTTATCGGGGCACATTAGCCCAAGGCGGATGAAAATGTCACGCAGAATTTTGCCTGGAAATAAGCAATCTCGTGCTGCAGTGCACAATACTAGGGCAGGCGTTGCTTGCGAAACGACCAGCAGGCGGCTGCGGCACCGCGACACCTTTGCGGGCGCCTGGGGGGCGGGTTTCCATTCCGTCATGAAATGGCTATGAAGCCGGGGCAAGCAAGCCAGCGCCGCGCCGATTCCGGTGCGGCAATCCTCTCTCACGGAACAGTCCATGCGTTTGTCGCGCTATTTCCTGCCGATCCTCAAAGAAAATCCGCGCGAGGCCGAAATCGTCTCGCACCGGCTGATGCTGCGCGCCGGCATGATCCGCCAGCAGGGGCAAGGCAGTTTTTCCTGGCTGCCGCTCGGCAAAAGGGTGCTGGACAAGGTCTGCCGGATCATTCGCGAGGAGCAGAACCGGGCCGGCGCGCTCGAGATCCTGATGCCGACCATCCAGTCCGCCGAGCTGTGGCGCGAAAGCGGCCGCTATGACGACTACGGCAAGGAGATGCTGCGCATCAAGGACCGGCAAGATCGCGACATGCTCTACGGGCCGACCAACGAGGAAATGGTCACCGAGATTTTCCGCGCCTATGTGAAGTCCTATAAGGATCTGCCGCTCAACCTCTATCACATCCAGTGGAAATTCCGCGACGAGGTGCGGCCGCGGTTCGGCGTCATGCGTTCGCGCGAGTTCCTGATGAAGGACGCCTATTCCTTCGACCTCGACTTTGAAAGCGCCAAGGCGGCCTATAACAGGATGTTCGTATCCTATCTTCGGACGTTCACGCGTATGGGGCTGCAGGCGATCCCGATGCGGGCCGACACCGGGCCGATCGGCGGTGACCTCAGCCACGAATTCATCATCCTGGCCGACACCGGCGAGAGCCAGGTGTTTTGCCATCGCGACTACCTTGCGCTGACGGTACCGGGCGAAGGCACGGATTTCTCGAACGATGCCGAGATCAGCGGCATCGTCACGAAATGGACGGCACCCTATGCCGCCACCGACGAGATGCACGACGAAGCAGCATGGGAAAAGGTCACCGAGACGGACCGGGTCTCGGCGCGCGGCATCGAGGTCGGCCATATCTTCCATTTCGGCGACAAATATTCGAAGCCGATGGGCGCCAAGGTGACCGGACCCGACGGCAAGGACCATTTCGTCTCGGGGGGCTCCTACGGCATTGGCCCGTCACGGCTGGTCGCGGCGATCATCGAGGCCAGCCATGACGACAACGGCATCATCTGGCCGGAGGCGGTGGCGCCTTTCGACATTGGTCTGATCAACATGAAGGTCGGCGACGCCGAGTGCGACCGCGTCTGCGACGACCTTTATGCCTCCCTCATCGCTGCCGGGAAGGACGTGCTCTACGACGACACCGACCAGCGGCCGGGCGGCAAGTTCGCCACCGCCGACCTGATCGGACTGCCGTGGCAGGTGATCGTCGGACCGCGCGGCGTGGCAGCCGGCGAGGTCGAAATCAAGAACCGCAAGACCGGCGAGCGCGAGACACTGCCGATCGCAGACGTGAAGAAACGCTTCGGTGTTGCCGCATGAGCGAAGCGGCCGCAGCGAAACCCCTGGCCGCCGGACCTTTTTCCGTCTTCGAACGCATGGTTGCGTGGCGCTATCTGCGTTCGCGCCGCAAGGAGACGGTGATCTCTGTCATCGCCTCGATCTCCTTCCTCGGCATCATGCTGGGCGTCGCCACGCTGATCGTCGTGATGGCTGTCATGAACGGGTTTCGCGCCGAGCTGCTGACGCGCATCCTCGGCGTCAACGGCCATCTGATCGTGCAGCCGCTCGACATGCCGCTTGAGGACTACGCGCAGGTTGCCGGTCGTATCAACGGCGTGCCCGGCGTCAAATACGCCATTCCGCTGATCGACGGGCAGGTGCTGGCGCAAGGCAATGTCGGCGGCGGGTCAGGGGCGCTGGTGCGCGGCATACGCGGTGAGGATCTGGGCAAGATTTCGATCGTCGCCAACAATATCAAGCAGGGCTCGATCGTCGACTTCGACGCAAGCGAGGGGGTCGCCATCGGCAGCCGCATGGCGGAGAATCTCGGTCTCGTGCTTGGCGACACCATCACGCTGATCGCGCCCGAGGGCGATGTGACGCCGCTCGGCACGACGCCGCGCATGAAGGGTTATCCGATCACGGCGATCTTCGAAGTCGGCATGTCGGAATATGACAGCTCCATCGTCTACATGCCGTTCTCGGAAGCGCAGCTCTATTTCAACATGGACGGCCGGGCCCAGACCATCGAGATCTATGTCGACAATCCCGACAATGTCGACGCGCTGAAGCCGAAGGTCGAGGAGGCCGCCCAGCGGCCGATCAGCATGGTCGACTGGCGAGAGCGCAACAGGACATTCTTCGATGCGCTGCAAGTGGAACGCAACGTCATGTTCATGATCCTGACGCTGATCGTGCTAGTGGCGGCGCTCAACATCATTTCGGGCCTGATCATGCTGGTGAAGGACAAGGGCCACGACATCGCCATCCTGCGCACCATGGGCGCCACGCGCGGCGCGATCCTGCGCATCTTCCTGATGACGGGCGCGGCGATCGGCGTGGTGGGCACACTCGCCGGCGTCCTCCTTGGCGTTGTCATCTGCCTGAATGTCGAGCGCATCCGCCAGTTCTTCTCCTGGCTCGCCGGCGAGAGGCTGTTCAATCCCGAGCTCTATTTCCTGAGCCAGCTACCGGCCCGCATGGACGCCAGCGAGACGATCTCGGTGGTACTGATGGCACTGGTGCTGTCGTTCCTGGCGACGCTGTTTCCGGCATGGCGCGCGGCCAGGCTCGATCCGGTCGAAGCGCTGAGGTACGAATGATGGCCGAGGCCATTATCGAGCTGAAGAGCGTCGAGCGGCACTATGTCCAGGGGCCGCGCAAGCTCACCATTCTCAAGGGAGCCGATTTTTCGCTGAAGCGCGGCGAGATCGTGGCGCTGGTGGCGCCTTCGGGCACCGGCAAATCGACGCTGTTGCATACCGCCGGGCTGCTGGAGCGACCGGACGCCGGCGACGTGATTCTGGCTGGCCGCGCCTGCGGGCGGCTTTCCGACGACGAGCGCACGGCGATCCGTCGCAACGACGTCGGCTTCGTCTATCAGTTCCATCACTTGCTGCCGGAGTTCACGGCGCTAGAAAACATCATGATGCCGCAGCTGATAAAAGGGCTGACGCGCAAGGAGGCTGCGGAACGTTCGGCGCAACTGCTCGACTACATGCAGATCGGCAAGCGCGCGCAGCACCGGCCATCCGAATTGTCCGGCGGCGAACAGCAGCGCGTCGCCATCGCGCGCGCCGTCGCCAATGCGCCGCTGGTGCTGCTTGCCGACGAGCCGACCGGCAATCTCGACCCTGTCACCGCCTCCTATGTGTTCGAGGCACTGGGAGCGCTGGTCCGGCAATCGGGCCTTGCGGCGCTGATCGCGACCCATAATCACGAGCTTGCCTCACGCATGGACCGTCGCGTCACGCTGGCCGACGGCAAGGTGGTCCCGCTTTAGAGGTATCGATATTCAGCCGGCCTGCGAGCAGGCTGATCACCAGCGTGCCGTCTGGCTGCATTTCCCCACACGCAGCCAGTATGGAAACGGCGGAAATCCGCCTCTCAACCTTTTCTTAACCGTGCCGAACCGATCGCCCGTAATTTCGCGGCGAGCCGGATTGCGTTCGTTGACATTCGAACAAAATTAGAACAAAATACGAACATACTGAAAACAGGAGAGAGTGATGACTGGTCTTGTTCAGGATGTCGTGTCACTGGTGTGCATGAGTACGTTTCTCATTTCCATGGCGATCTGGATCGGAGCGATGTGAGGCTGCGCCAACGCTGAAAGACGCAGCTCAAACGCTGGTGCCTTGCCGGGACGTAGCTACTCGTGGACATCCGCGCGGTGATCTGAGCCGATCTGCAAGATTTCAGCTGGCCTTGCGGGTCATTTCGACAGGCAAGGGTGCCGCGGGTCCGAAGACATCCTCGAAGGCGGATTTCAGCGCGAGGTCGAGGTCCGCCATCCCCACGGGAAGGCCGAGATCGACGAGGCTGGTGACGCCGTGATCCTGCACGCCGCACGGCACGATGCCGCTGAAGTGGCTGAGATCCGGCTCGACATTGATGGCGATGCCGTGAAAGCTCACCCAGCGCCTCAGCCTGATGCCGATGGCAGCGATCTTGTCCTCGGCGAGCGACCCGTCGGCCAGGGTGGGGCGGTCCGGCCGCGCCACCCAGACGCCGACACGATCCTCGCGCCGTTCGCCGCGCACATTGAAGGCGGCGAGCGTGCCTATGATCCATTGTTCAAGTGCGGCGACGAAGGCGCGGACATCCTCGCGCCGCCGCTTCAGGTCGAGCATCACATAAGCGACCCGCTGGCCTGGCCCGTGATAGGTGTATTCACCGCCGCGTCCAGCCGCGAACACCGGGAAGCGGTCCGGCTCGATCAGGTCCTCGATGCGGGCGCTGGTGCCGGCCGTGTAGAGCGGCGGGTGCTCGACCAGCCAGACCATCTCGCCGGCGGCGCCACTTCGGATCGCTTCGGCACGCGCCTCCATCACGGCAAGCGCCTCCGGATAGGCGGTGAGGCCGGGTTCGATCCGCCATTCCACCGGCGCCGAACCGGGCAAGGGCAGGAACGACGTGGCGATCTGGCTGCGTTCTGTCATGGCGTATCTCGTGTCGCTTCACATATGGTGGCAATCGGCCGAAACGTCCAGTTCCGAGCGCGTTCGACCCTTTGGATGGTTATGCCGAATCCCCGGCAATTATTGCGCGACGCGCCCTTGTTTCGCCGGGAACGATTTGCTACACGCCGCGAGCCGGTTCGTTCCGGCTCCTACCACGTGCGGTCGTGGCGGAATTGGTAGACGCGCAGCGTTGAGGTCGCTGTGGGGCAACCCGTGGAAGTTCGAGTCTTCTCGACCGCACCAATGAAATTCGAAAGCTGAACCTCTAACTCATTGAAATGTCATGGCCACCGAGAACCTCCTTAAGGGAGTGCTTGGCTTTTTCGCCTTACTGCGATACAAACTGCGATACAAAGTGAGATACATCGCGAGTTTGGCCCATGCGAAAAGAGGTCGCCGCAGAGCCCGCCAGAGACCCGGATCGTTACCTCATTCAGCGTGGCGGGGTTTTCTATTATCACCGGCGAATGCCTGCCAAGATGGTCGGCATAGACGATCGCGGCAGGTTCATTCGCAAATCCCTGGAAACGGATGAGCGCCGCCTTGCACGTGCTATGCGCGACAAGCTCGAAGACGCTGACAAGACCCTGTGGGCCGTACTTCTTTCTGGCGGCGAGACAAGGTCGGCACTCGATCAGTATCGCGACGCCGTTCGCCGGGCTGAAGCCATGGGGGTTTCCTATCTTTCAAACGGACAGGTTGCAGGCTTTCACAATGTCGATTCGATTTTAAAGCGTGTCGAAGCGCTGGAGCGCGTTCAAGCGGCCCCGGCCGTGGCCGACGCTCTTCTCGGTGGCGTGCGAGTGCCGCCTGTCAAGATCTCCGAAGCCTTTGATGTCTATGCCAATGAGATCATGGCACATGAAGTGGTCGGCAAGAGCCAGTCGCAGCGCCGAATGTGGAAGAAAGTAAAACAGAGAGCCATCAATAATTTTGTTGCCCTTATCGGCGACAAGTCCATCGGTGAAATCACGCGCGAGGACGGATTGGCCTTCTACCGGTTCTGGCTTAGGCGCGTCGCACCGCCGCCGGAAGCCGGGCCCGCCACACATTCCGCGTCGGCCGGCAATCGAGATCTAGGCAATATGCGGGACCTCTACAGGCGCTATTTCGCTCATCTGGGCGAGGAACAAAAAGGCACCCCATTCGATGACCTCCGTTTTTCGGAGCGCGGCAAGCGCCGTCGGAAACGGCCATCATTCGAAACCAAATGGATAATCGATCAGATAATGAAACCGGGCGCTCTGGAATCCCTGGATCCTCAAGCGCGTCGCTGCGTTCTGGCGCTGATCGAGACAGGCGCGCGGCCAAGCGAGATATGCAACCTCGACGAGACCGTGATCTTCATTGATACGCTGGTCCCGTATATTCGCATCTCTCCACGGGAGGATGCCCATGATCCGCGCGAAATCAAGACCGAATGGTCCGTGCGAGACGTACCGCTGGTCGGCGTTGCGCTCGAGGTTTTCAAGAAAAATCCGCAGGGCTTCCCCCGCTACCGCAATCGTGAAGAGGCACTCTCAGCAAACCTGAATAAGTTTTTCAAAACTAACAAACTTTTTCCTACGCCAAAGCACAAGATTTACTCGCTCCGACACAGTTTTGAGGATCGTATGAAAGAGGGAGGCATCGACAGTGAGCTTCGCAAGATCTTAATGGGCCACACGATCGAGCGTGTAGAGTATGGTTCGGGCGGATCGCTGCAATGGCGTCACGATGAACTCAAAAAGATTGCTTTGCCGTTCGATCCCGAGATTGTTTGAGCCGCTCCTTGACGCGCAACATTGCGCTCGTCTCGGCTATCAAATTCCTCTTTTCGCGTTCAAGACGCTCGTAAATCGGAAGGTACACTCGTCCTTTGTTGCCAGCCTTGTGGATCGCTAGGGCGAGCGTATCGAGAGCGCGGTCAATTCTCTCCAAGGTTACAGGCTCAGGAACTGCGCTGACCTGTGGCAGAACACAGTTCGTCTGCTGTTCCCACGTCTTTTTCCTGTTTGACGATGACACGGAAGAGATAGTGGCAGCAGGCGCAGGTGAGAAAAAGCGGCTCGCCTCTGGCATCGTGCAGCGGTGGTGCTTCGACGTAGAAATCGGAAAACACGCTCGCGGTAATTTTGCACTACGCAAGATGCTCGCACCTGCGACCACGCAACATCGATCCGCAATTCGAACGCATGGAGCGGTGGGTGGCGGCGCAGGACCGCTACATCGCCAGACCACTGCGCGGGATAGTGGGTTAGGGTGGTAGCGGGAGAGGCGCTACATCCCGACACCCACTATCGAGCGCGGAGTTTCGAATCTTGGGGAGCCAGGAAATCTGGCGTCATTAAATATCGTTGAAGCACTCACCAACGCAGTGTGCACATTGGAAAAGTAAAAGATCAGTAACATAGCGGATAATTCCACGGATCTGATTCCAGATTATCAATTTTATCGCAATGACTGGTAATGCAACATTATCATTCGTTTTGTTGGCACGACAGGCTGTGCGTTTCGGCGTGCAAATCATGGCGCAAAGCGCACCGCCGTTTTACCCTCGAAGTCATGATTCGCCTCGATCCCGCGACCGCCAGCCCCGCCGCGCCGCCGACCGTGCCGGCCTGGGCGCTCGCGCCCGGCCGTGACGCCAGCCCCGCCGACGCCGCCTTCCAGGCCGGCGCCGCCCTGGCCGCGCTCGACACGCTTGCCCGCGCGCAGCCTTCCTGGGCCGGGGCCTGGCGGCAGCGGCTGGCGCTTCGCTGTGCCGCCGCCAGCATGCGGCTCGCCGGCCGCGCCGAGGACGAGGCCGCCCTGCGCGATGCCTGGCACTTGTGCCCCGCCGGCACCGATCCCGGTCCGGCCGGCGCCATCTATGGCGCCTGGCGGCAGTTTTCCGTGCAGCCGCCCGCCGCGAACCCCGATCGGCTTGAAAGAATCGTCGACCAGCTCGGGGTCCATTGGGACGAGGCTGCGCTCGCCGACCTCAGCACGGAGACCGAAAACCTGGCGGGGTTGCAGCGGCCGGCGCCGTTCGCCGCGGCGGCGATCGTCGCTCACGTCGTCACCATGCGCCCCGACTCCGAGCTTCTTGCCTGGCGGCTCGCCGACCTGGTGCTGGCAAAAAGCCTGCGCTGGCCGCGGCCGCGGCCGCTCCTGATGACTCAGGCCTTCGGTCCGGCTTTTCGCGATGAGGCCGGCGGCAAGCGCATCCGACCCGCGGACAAGAGTTTTGAGCGGGCGGTTTGCCTGGCGCTGGTTCAAGCCGCGGCGGAGGCCTGCCGGTTGGCCGCCGAGCTGTCGCGGCGCGCGGAGCGGCTCATCGCCGTCGCACCCAAGCTCAGGACAAAGGGGGCGGGCGAGGTTATCCAAAGACTGCTCGACGACGATGCCGTACCGGGCTCGCTGACGACAAAGAACCTGTCGCGCTTTGCGACGCGACGCCTCTTCGCGCGACTGCAACAACTCGAGGCCGTGCGCGAGCTTTCCGGTCGCACCACTTTTCGGATGTTTGGGTTGTAGGGATGAACGAAGCCTCTGCCCGCCGCAAACCGAACGAACAGCCTGTGTTGCTCGACACGGAATTGGACCACCTGCCGCCGGAGCTGCGCTGGCGCGAATGGATGGGCCGGGTCGAAGCGGTGATCTTTGCGGCCAGCGACCCGGTGCCGCGCGAGGTGCTGGCGCGGGTAGTGGGAAAAAACTGCAATCTCGAGCTGATCATCGACGATATTCGCGCCGAGTTCGCCGGCCGCCCCCATGAGCTGGTCGCGGTCGCCGGCGGCTGGCAGCACCGGACCAAAATTTTTGGCGACGCCATCCGCGCCGCCTTCGGCACGGCAGCGGGCGAGGGGCAAAAGAACTGTCGCAGGCGGAGGCGCTGGTTTTGATGTGCATCGCCTATTTCCAGCCGATCACCCGGGGTGAGCTGTCGAGCTTTTTCGGCAAGGAGGTATCGCGCGACCTGATCGGCGTGCTGCGCGCGCAGGAGTTGATCGCCTCGGGACCGCGCAGCCCGCAGCCGGGGGCGCCCTATATCTATGTGACGACCAAAAATTTCCTGTCGCAGTTCGGGCTCGCCACGCTGCGGCAGCTGCCGGATTTCGAGGCGCTTGAAGATGCCGGGCTCCTGTCGAAGGAAAAGCTCCTGGCCGGCGGTATTCCAGCCGGTTTGGCTAACAGGGAGGGCGAGGACGATGTCGTTGAGGACCAGGTGTCGTGAGCGGGCGTTGTCGCGTTGCGACCACAGAGACAGTTGATGACTCAGGACCAGGACGCCTGGTCGTGCGGCAGCCGGTCATCGGGATCGTGAACCGCGACATGATCGCCGTCGACAAGATTGGCCGGAAAGATCACCAGATTGGTGCCGCCGGCGTGACGCAGCGACGGGAACAGGATGCCGCGAAGCCCGGCAGTGATGATCAGGTCCGCGAGCTTCCACGATGGCGGGACCTTTTTGTCAATGCGAGCGACCTGGCGCCAGGCACAATCCCATTCCTGCCAGGCGCCGTCCCAGACGTTTGGGTCGAACCCTTGAGAAAGGTCGGCCACCTCGCCGAGCGTGATCTTGTAGGCGGCAAGCGTTGCCGGCGGGACGATGCTGGCGCCCTGCTTGTATTCGTCAAGAGCCGTCTGCGTCGAACGGGACAGATAGAGCGCTTCGACGCCTGGCCGGTTGAAACGTCCGCCGTCGATCGCTGCTCCCGTGCCACTCGTGGGCAGAAAAGCCCATTTGGGTGTCAGATAGCGATGGAAGATCTCGTCCGGCCCGACGCGGGTGACCTTCACCCGCGCGCCCCGTTCTCGAGATCCCGGATGAAGGCCAGGACTGCTTCGACTTGGCCGTCCGCGACGAGTTCGGCCGCCGTGCGGTGGCCATAGTCCGCGATGGGCTCGTTGCGATACCAGTAGATCGCCTTGTCAACATTGCCGGTGAGTTCCGTCGCCGCCGAGATCACTTTCACCATCTCGCGCATCCGGCCCTGCAGGCGTTCCGAAGAGGGATTGCGGAGCGTGTTTCGATGAACCCCGGTCAACTGTGCCAGATTGGCCACCTTCACGCCAAGCGCCTGCGACAGGCGCTTCGGCGAGATATAAGGCGTACGCGGCTCCTGAAGGCTGTCGACAAAGCCTGAGACCACTTTCGATTGTGCGAGCTGTGCGTGGGTCATGACAAATCTCCAACCTCCTCATACGCACAATATATGCACATTCCAACGCATAGCAAGTGAACAGTGGCCTGGCGCCTTCCGGCGACCTGTTTGTCCTTCCTCATCCTGGTAGCGGTTGCCGGCTGACGGCAGCAATGCGCCAATCTCGGCCGTTCGGGGGTGCGTTGGAGCTGCCCAAAAGCAGACCCTTCGACGGTTTAGGCAAGGGCGCCGGAGAGCCTTCATAGCAGAAAACCTTGCGCCGGCGCCTCCTGCGGAACTTTGATCTGTGGTGCTGCGCGCTGTAGCCGCTTTGCCGCGCCAGCCGCTTGCTCGGCTACGCATTGACCGTGTGGGGTAAGCAACAACGTGACGGCGTGCCGGAAACGTCGAAGCCAAGTGAATTTCGACCCAAAAGTAAATGCGCTCACTCAAACTGCGGCCAAACGTCCAAGGGTTCGGTAACCAGACGCAACGATAGCTCCAATTCGAATAAGCAAACTTTCTAATTGTTCAGAATCGCCCGGTAGCGTCCGCCAAAGACAAAAGACGAGAAGGGTGCATTTTGAGGTATCGGGCGTGAAGGGCAAAGCCATTACAATGATCGGCATCGCCGCGGTGTTCGGCGCGGCCTCGATCTTTGCCGCCGATCTCTGGATTAAGAGCGAAACAAACGCTCGTGCCGGAGAGATTTCGCTCGCAGTTCCGACACCCGCGCCGCCGGCGATGCAGTTTCAGACGATCGTCGTCGCCAGGGCGCCGCTGCGCTTCGGCATGGCGCTAGAGCGGACGCAACTGGCGGAAATTCCGTGGCCGCAGGATTCGCTTCCGCAGGGCGCCTTCACGACGATCAACGAAGCTTTGGCCGAGGGAAGCCGTGTCGTGCTTTCACCCCTCGAGATCAACGAGCCGCTTTTGCTTGCAAAACTGTCGGGTCCCAATGGGCGCGCGACGCTGTCGAACCTGCTTTCGCCCGGCATGCGGGCGGTGACAATCCGCACCGACGAAATAGCCGGCGTCGGCGGCTTCGTTATGCCCGGCGACCATGTCGACGTGGTGCTGACGCGCGACGCCGGCGCCATCACCGAAGTCGCGAAAAATGCCGAAGGCGCGGCTGGTTCGACGCTGACCAGTGAGATCGTGGTCGAGAGCGCCAAGGTGCTGACCGTCGGCCAGGGCGCCGACGAGCGGCAGATCAGTCCGCAGATCGCTAATTCTGTGACCATCGAGGTCAATGCCGAGGGCGCGCAGAAGGTGGCGCTGGGCCGCACGGTGGGCACGCTGTCGCTGTCGCTGCGCGCCTCAAGCGAAGGCGGTGGTTCGACAGACGGTTTGACGACCATCTCTTCATTCGGCGGCTCGGTGGCCGGCGCGTCGGATGCTGCGGTCGCAGTCATCGAGGCGATCGCCGCAGAGGGGCCGGAAGCGCAAAAATTCAAGACCGTGATCGTGACGCGCGGCACCAACCCGCAATCCTATCAGGTTGTTGCGCCGGACAAGTGACACGACACCGGCAGGGGTGCCGGATTTTTGGGGACAGGCAATGTTTGGGTGGGTGGGCAATTTGTGTCGGAGCGGCGCGCATGCTGCCGGAATAGCCTTGCTGGCGATCTCGTTTGCGGCGGGACACTTTCTGGTTGGCGTTGGAAACGCTGAGGCCGGCAACGGCGTGGTTTACATTACCTCGACCAAAAACATCTCGATCAAGCTCGCCAGGGGAAAGCCCAGAACGATCAAGACCGATGTGCCGTTCTACGAGATCGTCATCGGCGATCCAGAGATCGCCAACGTCAAGCCACTGACGGACCGCTCCTTCTACCTGCTCGGCAGTAATCTCGGCACCACGGGCATCGCTCTCTTCGACGAAAACAAGAAACTGGTCGGTACGATGGACATCGAGGTGACGCTCGACACCGACCGTTTGGCCAGCACCATCCGCGACAGCGTGCCGGGGGCCAACATAAAGGTTAGCTCGGCGAATGGCCGGCTTGTTCTGTCCGGCTCAGCCGAAGATGCGTTGGCGGTTGATAAGGCGACTCGGATCGCCACCAATTTTTCGGGCGAAGAAACGGTCATCAACTCGGTCAATATTTCCTCGTCGCAGCAGGTTCAGCTGAATGTGCGCTTCGTCGAAATCAACCGGCAGGTGGGACAGGAACTCGGCACCAAAATCGGCGTGACATACATCGGCAGCAATGGCGGCGTCTCATTCAACTCTACCCCTTCGGTTTCTAAGGCGGCTCCCGCGGCACAGCTCATCGGCGGCCTTCTCTCCAACGGCGTGTCAATCGATGTCGCCATCAAGGCTCTGGAAGACCGCGGTGTCGCGCGACGTCTTGCCGAACCGAACCTGATTGCGCGCTCGGGTGAAAAAGCGAGCTTCCTGGCGGGCGGCGAGTTTCCGATCCCAGTCTCGGAAGAGGACGGCAAGATCTCAGTCGAATACAAAAAGTTCGGCGTCAGCCTGGACTTCACACCGACCGTGCTCAGCGACGGCCTGATCGCTCTCGACATCGAGCCGGAGGTCTCCTCGATCGATAGATCGGCTTCCTACAATATCGGCAACATCTCCATCCCGGGTTTCGTGGTGCGGCGCGCGCACACGTCGATCGATCTGAAAGGCGGTCAGAGTTTCATGATGGCGGGCTTGCTGCAAAGCGAGAACGACATGGTTCAGCAGCGCGTTCCAGGTCTGGGCAAGTTGCCGGTGCTCGGCCCGCTGTTCAGTTCCAGAGCGTATCAGCGGCGCGAAACGGACCTGGTCATCATCGTCACGCCGTACCTCGTTAAGCCGATGGACCCATCGAAGAAGCCGCTGACGCCGGCTGACGGCACCTTGCCGGCAAGCAATGTCGATTATTTTCTGGGCAATGTGGAGGAGGTGAAAACCGCCAACGCCGCCCACAATGGCGGGACCGCAACCGACGCTGCCGCTCCGGCCAAAAAAGTCGGCCACTTCCTCGATCTCCCAAAGGAATGAGCATGCGAACGCTTTCATTGGTCGGCGCCGTCGCAATGCTTGCCTCTGCCAGCGGTTGTGCCACCGAGGAGACGATGCGTCTCGACGGGCTGACCCGAGGCGCGGGCAATGCGATGGCGGCCAACACCGTGATGCAGATGGTCGATCCGTGGCCTGAGGGCGTCGAACGCACCCGGCTTCGGGTGCCAGCAGACCGCGGCGCCCAGCCAAGCGCGGCCCCGAAAGCGGTCGAGGAAAAAGCATCGCAACCCACGGCCGGTTACTGATCAGGCCACCAAACGCGCGGGCGAGAAGAATGGCAAATCCCGGAAAAACCAAGCGGATCGTGCTTGTTTCCACCGACAAGAGCTTTGTGCAGAAAACGAGGACGGCGTTCGCCTCGTCGGAGGCGGTTGCGCTTGTTACGGTCGAGAAGAACGTCACCGAGTTACGCGGCGAAATCCAGGAGGCTGATTGCAGCGCGGTGATCGTCGACATGGATGCGGCCAAGCTCAACGAGATCGAGGCGCTGCAGCGCATTACGCGGCGACTCGAGAGGCGCGCTGCAATCATCGTTGTGACTCAGGAATTCAATGCGTCCGCCGCGCGCATCCTGGTTCAGCTTCAGGTCGCCGATTTTCTGGTCAAGCCGCTGACCACCGCCGATCTTGTTCGCTCCTGCGTTCGCGCGCTTGAGGGACCGGGGCGCGAAGAGAACACCGAGTCGCAAATCTACACGTTCATGCCCGCCGCCGGGGGGGTAGGCACCACCACGCTGACGCTGCAAACCGCGTTCCAGCTCCACCATTCGGTAACGCGCGGATCGTCGACCTGCGTAGTCGATCTCAATTTCCAGCAAGGCTCATGCGCCGAATATCTCGACCTCGAGCCACGCTTTGACATCAACGAAATCGAGAATCAGCCGGAACGCCTTGACCGCCAGCTTCTTGACGTGATGCTCTCGAAACATGCGAGCGGTCTCTGTGTGCTGGCTGCGCCTGCGCGGCCAGCGGAGATGCGCACGTTCAACGCCGACGTGGTTGTCCGCATGCTGGACCTCGTCTCCGCCTATTTCGACAATGTCGTCATCGACATGCCGCGCACGTGGTTTCCCTGGACGGAGACCGTGCTGCTGGGCTCAAACAAGCTCTACATCGTCGCCGAAATGACCGTGCCGTGCCTGCGCCATACGCAGCGGCTGATCCAGGCCGTTTATGAGACGGTGGGCAAGGAGGTGAAGCCAAACGTCATCGTCAACCGCTTCGAACAACGCCTGTTCGAAAGCGGCATCAAGCGGGCCGACGTCCAGGCATTCCTCGGCGAGCATTTCGTCGGCGGCATCTCGAACAATTACAAGCTGGTGCGCGAGGCCGTCGATCGCGGCGTTCCGCTGCACGAGATCGACCCTAACGCGAATTTCGTCAACGATCTCAGGCGAATAGTCCTGCCTGATGAGGTCGTGGCGGAAACGCGGAAAAAGCGTTCACTGTTCGGGCTCGGCAAAAGTCTTTTGAGGAGAGCCGGGTGATCAGCCGATTTTCGACGCTCCAGAAACGCGATGCCACGCCGGAAAGCCGGCACGAGCAGGCGCCAATCCAGCATCGGCCGATCGTCATCCCGACGACACGCAAGCCGGCCCCGCCGAAACCCGAGGTGGGACCGGCAAAGCCCACGAAGGTCCTCGACGCCAGAATGCGCATTCACCGCATGCTGATCGAAGAGATCAACCTCGTAGCGCTCGAGCGCCTGCCGCGCGAAGAGATGCGGCGGCAGGTGCATGATTTCGTCTCCGAGAAGGCGCGCGGCGAACGGCTTGCGGTCAATGTCGCCGAACTCGACGCGCTGGTGGATGACATTGTCGACGAAATGGTCGGCCTCGGCCCGCTCGAGCCGTTGCTGAAAGACCCAGCCATCAACGACATCCTGATCAACGGCCATCGCAGTTGCTTCGTCGAGCGGCATGGCAAGCTCGAGCAGGTGCATATTCCGTTCAAGGACGAAGCTCACCTCATACGCATCATCAACAAGATCGTTGCGGCCGTCGGCCGTCGCGTCGATGAATCCCAGCCGATGGTCGACGCGCGCATGCTCGACGGCTCACGCTTCAATGCCGCCATCCGACCGGTCGGTGTCGACGGGCCGCTGGTATCCATCCGCAAATTCTCCAAGAATAAGCTCGGTCTGCATAAGCTCGTTGAATTTGGTGCGGTCACGCAGAACATGGCCGAGGTCCTTGCCGCCGCAGTCCATGCCCGCAAGACGACGATTATTTCCGGCGGCACCGGCACCGGCAAGACGACGATGCTGAACGCGCTGTCGGCCTTCATCCCCGAAGACGAGCGCCTGATCACCATCGAAGACGCGGCCGAACTGCAATTGCAGCAGCCGCATGTGGCGCGCATGGAGACGAGGCCGGCCAATATCGAGGGTCACGGCGAACTCAAGCAGCGCGATCTGGTCAAAAACGCGCTGCGCATGCGGCCGGACCGCGTCATCCTCGGCGAGTGCCGCGGCGAGGAAGCCTTCGACATGCTTCAGGCGATGAACACCGGCCACGAAGGCTCGATGGCGACCATTCATGCCAACACGCCGCGCGACGCGATTTCCCGTCTCGAACAGATGCTCGGCATGACCGGAATGCCGATGACCGTGCAGTCGATCCGCAGCCAGATCGCAAGCGCGCTCGACATCATCGTGCAGCTTACCCGGCTTTCCGACGGCAAGCGCAAGGTCACGAGCGTCGCCGAAGTGACCGGGATGGAAGGCGACGTGATCCAGATGCAGGAGATATTTCGCTTCGTGCGCACCGGCATAGAAGCGGACGGGACGATCCTTGGCCACTTCGAGGCGACGGGCCTGCGCCCGCGCTTCCTCGAAGACCTGAAGGCGATGGGCATCGAATTTCCTGGGCGATATTTCGAGCCTGGCAGACAGCAGGAATAATCAATGCTCGAGGGATTCAGCGCCATCTATGTCATTTATGCCGGCGCCGGTCTGACCGGCATCATGATCGCCGAAGCGTTTTACCTGCTTTACGCCGGGCACCGGGATCGCCGCATGGCGATCAATCGGCGAATGAAGCTGCAGGAGAAAAAGCTCAGCCAAGAGCAGGTGCTGATCCAACTGCGCAAAGAGCGTGGGATGGAAGGCGGTGCTTCGATGCTTTCACTCGACCGGATTCGGAAGCTGCGGATCCAGTCCGGCATGGTCCTACCACTGCCGAAATTTCTGCTGATCACGTCGGGTCTGGCGCTTGGCATCTGCCTGTTTGCCGTTTCCTACGGCCTGCCGCTGATCATTGCACTGGCAGTGCTTGCGGTCATGTGTTTGGTCTTTCCGATCATAACCCTGCGGTTCCTGCGCAAGCGGCGGCACAAGATGTTCGGAATGCAGCTTCCAGAAGCTCTGGAACTCATCACGCGAAGCCTCAAGGCAGGGCATCCGGTTCCGGTGGCGATCTCGATGGTGGCGCGTGAAATGGCCGATCCGATCGGCACCGAATTCGGCGTGATCGCCGACGAAGTGACCTATGGCTCCGACCTGGTTTCCGCGCTGCATTCGCTGTTCGAGCGCGTCGGACACGAAGACCTGCCGCTGTTCGTCACCGCTGTGTCGATCCAGAGCAGTTCAGGCGGCAATCTGCGCGAAATCCTGGATGGTCTGTCGTCGGTCATCCGCGAGCGCGGAAAGCTGCGGCGCAAAGTGCGAGCAATCTCGACCGAGGGCCGCATGTCGGCCTACATCCTGACCGCCGTACCGGCGCTGCTGATGGTCGGCATCATGGTCTTGATGCCGCAATTTTACGAGAGCGTCTGGGGCGAGCCGATGACTTGGTATCTGTTAGGCGGTTCGATCTCATGGCTAATGCTGGGCAACGCCATAATGTTCAAGATGTCGAACTTCAAATTCTGACATGGAAACCCTGATCGGCCTCCTTGCCTCCCTTCGCCCGACGTCGCTGGCGCTTTTGCTGCTCGCCGTGGGAGTAGGAGCGATCCTCTGGCAGTGGAGTACCGCGCGTGGAGGACGCGGCGACTTGAAGCGCCGGCTCAAGGTCGAAGTCTCCCAGGTTGCGGAGGCACCCAAGCCGACCGCCGCGCCGAAACGGAACGCCAGCGCCGTCCGCGACAAGGCGATGAAAACCGCCCATGAATTCTACGCCAAAAGCGATCCGGAAAACGTTGCGCGGCTGCGGATGAAACTCATCCAGGCTGGTCACATGGATCCAGGCGCGGTCGGCAGGTTTTTTGTCATCCGCTTTGTCGGCTTCCTGGCTGGAGCCGTTGTTGCGTTTCTGGTCGTCCGCTGGTTTGGCGGTGAATCGGCAGTTCCGAGCCGCTGGACTTTTATCATCATGTCCGGTGGCGCCGGTTATTTTCTGCCGGGACTTGTATTGACCTCGCAGGTCCGTACGAAAATGCGGGAATACCGCAATGGCTTTCCCGATTTCATGGACCTGATGATCGTCTGCGCGGACGCCGGCATGAGCATGGAGGCCGGGATCGAGCGGGTGTCGAAAGAGCTCTTTATCACTCATCCCTCGCTCAGCCAGAACCTTCAGCTTGTCTCGCTCGAACTCAGGGCAGGGCGCAGCCTTGACGATGCGCTGAAATCGTTGGCTGATCGCCTGAGCCTCGAAGAGGTACGCTCCTTCGCCACGCTGCTTCAGCAATCGAAGGAGCTTGGCACCAGCCTTTCGGGCGCGCTTCGGGTTTATTCGGACGAAATGCGTCACAAGCGCATGTCGATAGCTGAGGAAAAGGCGCACGCGCTGCCGGCAAAGATGTCGGTGCCGGTTACGATCTGCATCCTGCCAGTCGTGCTGATGATCGCCATCATCCCGATCATCGTGAAAATGACGGCAGGCGACTGATCCGCTCCAGTCGATAGTTAATCCGATATGTTCGGCTTTCCTAATATTTGGTCGAAACACGCCACCGAAGCTTAAGCCGAACCCGCTATGGTGCTTGATGAGACGGCCCGCCAAGCGGCCGGATGGGGCAGATTATGGGGCAATCGAAATTCGCCGCGTTGGCTGCGGTCGCAGTCGTGACGATTGTGACGGGATGCACGACGAGCAGCGTCGACGTCACCGAGACCACGTCGATCGCTCCGGCGACGACCGACATCAGCGGGGCTGATCTCGTATCTGGCAAGACGCAGTTCCGCGAAGCCAATTATGGGTTGGCGGAAAAGCACTTCCGCAAGGCGGTGGAACTTCGGTCCGACAATGCCGAGGCATGGCTGGGACTTGCCGCCTCCTACGACCAGCTCGGCCGCTTCGACTTTGCCGACCGCGCTTACGATCAGCTTGTTGTGGTTGCTGGCCGCCGGGCCCACATCGTCAACAATATGGGGTATTCGCAATTGTTGCGCGGCAACAAGAAAAAAGCCCGCGAATTGCTTCTGGAGGCCAAGGCAGGAATGACCGATACCTCGGTGGTCGATGCCAACCTCGCACTGATGAACAAGCCGTAGCAACGTTCGAACCGTCGCCGGATCCAACGAATTGCAGTTGGCTTACAGACCGCCGCGGGGTCCAACGTGAAAAATTGTAGAAAGCCTGGCTAGATCGGTTCTGGAGCGAAATGGTGGCGTAGAACGGATCTGGGGTGTTTTTCAGCGCCAGAACTTACCCTTCTAAACTGGGTGACGAGTGGTGCTGGCGATCACCCATTTCGAATGTCTTGTTTATTTTTCAATAGAATTAGCGACGGGTAACCGTTCCGCGCTGTGCACAGTCGAGCGATACCTGCATCCGCTCGCTGAGAGCGCTCTGCATTCGCGGCCACGGAACGGCGGCATCCTCCATCCGGACAGCGGTTTGACCGTCCGGCAGCTTTTCTGTGAGGATGAATTCCTCCTACTTAAGAGTTTAGTGATCAGTGAAACAACTTCTTTGCCGCAGGGATGCATTTTGCCGGCATGATGCACCAAATTCTTCTTGTGAAACGGTTCTTTCGAGACAGCCGCGGTAACTTTGCGACCGGTCTCGTTGTCATGCTGCTTCCTATGATTGCAGCAGTCGGCGCCGCGGTGGATCTCGCGAACATGAACCGCGAGCGGAGCAGGCTTCAATCGGCTCTGGATGCAGCAAGCATGGAGATCGCCGTTAAGGTCAACTCGGGCCTGAGCGACGGTGAGCTACAGGCGCTTGGCGACAAGCTACTCAAAGCCAACTTGGCATCGGTCGATGCAAGCACGGATAACATGCCCTCGCTCGTCTATCACGGTCTGGCGACGGAAAACGACGGAAGCCAGAGCCTCAGGACTGAATCCAGCCTCAACTACACCTATCTTATTCCGCGCTCAATCGGCGGCGATGGACCGTCATCCACCAACATTCTCGTCCGGTCCCGCATAACGTCCAACAATGGTGATACTGCGTGCGTCTATGCCCTCAACCGGGCCGCGCCGCGCGCCTTCGAGGCGGCCGGGAGCACCACAGTCATCATGGATGGCTGCGTTATCGCTTCCAATTCGTCGGCTCCGGATTCCATCTATGTTGGCGGCGACGCGTCCCTTGAGGCGGACTGCATTCAATCATCTGGCGGAATAGTGGCGACCAGCGGACTGATCACCGATTGTGAGCAAAATCGCGTCAATGCGTGGCGACTGCCTGACCCATGGGGTAACCTGGTGGAACCGGTACCACCAATCTTGTATCCTAATCCGAAAGCTGGCGACTTGACAGTCAGTCCAGGGCGGTATCGAAATCTCGATCTGAGCGGCGACAAAACCCTGGAGCCGGGCCTCTATTATGTCGAAGGTTCTCTTTCCGTCAAAGGCACAGTGACCGGCGCCGGCGTGACCATCTTCATGGCTGATGGCGGCATAACAGTGAACGGCAACGGCTCGTTGTCATTGAGCGCGCCGCAGACAGGCGACTATGCCGGCATGCTGATGATGTCTGCACGAGCGAACACATCGTCCCACCTGTTCAATGGGAATGGCGCCACTGATCTGAACGGCGTCCTATACTTCCCCTATGGCGACCTGACCTACAATGGTAACAACGGAACTAGCAGCAGCTGCCTGCGCATCGTTGCCGACACGATCAAGATGAGCGGCAATTCGAACATCAAGTCCGACTGCAGCGCGGAACTGGGGGGACGCGAAGCTAGAGTGGCAGGCCCGCTCTACTTTTCGATGTAAGGCAGTTGCGAACGTTCGAGACCTCCCATTGGCCGCCGCACCCCGTTCTGACCCCACGGTTGTTGAGTGCAATGGCCATCGGCCTATCGAGCACTTCGGCGAGCTGGTCAGCAAATTCCCGCCTATAAGGGCACGTTCGCACAAGCTTGCCGCCCCAAAATGTTGCGCACATTAGAGACCTGCCATGGCCGTTGCGCGCTGTTCGAAACGCCGCGGTTGTTCAGAGCGATTGCCAGGCCACGCAGGCTGGTGATGCCCGACTGCTGGATGGAGGCGATGATCGGCAGCACGGTCTGGGCAAAACTGTCAGCTTCCCGGATCGAGATTTTCCGACCTCTGGCTGCAGCCTCGGCTGTGTTAGTCGGATTCCCCCTTGTTCAACCCGATCTGAGCCCGGCGCTGCAAATCAATGTCGCCCAGCCAATCGAGCATGACGATCGAGCGCTCCAGATCCACTCTCGGCCCCAAACCGGGCCGCTCTGCGCCCTCAACGTCGGTCATTCGCACCGTCCGGACCCTCCACCAAAAGCGGACTTCGTCGGTGCTCACGGTTGTGTTTGGTACACCGGCTGCTGCTCCGGTTGACTGACAGGCTTGGTCACCGCGGGCGTCGTTTTCGGTTTGATCTTGATCGATTTGTTGAGGTCGGTCGGTTTGTTGCCGGCAGATTTGGCAGGAGCCTCGCTCTCACTCACCGCGCTGCCGAACTGCACAGCTGACCCGGCCAAATTCAAGAAGTTCTGCCACCTGCCTATCTCTGCATTTTTCTTGGCCTTCTTCATACCGTCTTCCTGAAGCTCGGCGGCGACGTCCTGCGTCGCCTTGGTGGCCTTCGTCGCCCGATCGATCTTGGCGGCAACCTCGCTGTGACTGCTATTGCTGGGGGCAAGCCCCTGAGCGATCACGGCTAGAGCGTTTTCGGAATAATTTGGGTCACGCATCGTAGCCGGCATGGGCGAAGAAGTTTTCGCATTCCTTTGGTTCGAAGCGATCGATCGCGAGGCGCACGGCGTCCCACAGTTCTGGAATGGATCGCGCGGCGACCTTTCGCAGGAAGGCCTTCAACTTGGCGAATGCCATCTCGATCGGATTGAAGTCCGGCGAGTAGGGCGGAAGATAGCGTAGGCATGCGCCAGCCGCCTCGATGATCTCGCGAACGCCGGCCACCTTGTGAGCCGGGAGGTTGTCCATCACGACGACGTCGCCGGGCTGAAGCGTCGGCGCAAGGACGCGGCGCAGGTAGAACAGAAACGCTTCGCCATCCATCGCACCGTCGAGAAGCCCGGGAGCGGCGATCCCGTTGAGGCGCAAGCCCGCCGTGAAGGTCGTGGACTTCCAATGCCCGTGAGGCACGGCCGCCCGGCAACGTGCGCCGCGCGGCGAGCGACCCCGAAGCCGCGCCATCCTTGTATTGATGCCACTTTCGTCGATGAAGATCAGGCGGCTCGGGTCGAGATCGAGTTGTCCGTCGAACCATTCTTCTCGCGCCGCCAGAACGTCCGGGCGCTGCTGTTCGGCCGCGTGCGCCGTCTTTTTTTATACGTGATGACACGCTTTGCGAAGAACTCATGGATAGTCGTCCAGTCGAACTGAACAATCCCGCGCTCCGTCATGCCGCTCCCGATGGTCTTCGTGACTTTGGGCATCTAGCGCACCTTTGTTGCTCATGGCCAACTAGCTAGTGCGCCCTCTCTTTGTGGATCGCGTCGTCAGCCGCCGATTTGAAAGGCTCTTGCTCCTTCAATGGTTGATACCCAAGAAAACGAAACATCCTTTGCGGGACTTCCGTCAGGGTTCCAGCTTGTGACCGTTACAACAACGTCCAACACTGGTGATGAAACGCCGCCGCCCACTGCTTCATTGGGCTGTAACGCGATCTCACTCAAGACGAATTTCGCTGTAAGCACTACGGGCGCATCACCAGTCGGCAGGGCCGTGAATTGAGGGCGGCTAATTAACACGCCTCGCTGGCCGATATCGAACGCATGATGACAAAGAAAATCATTGAGATGCAGCTCGGCTGTTCCAGAGTTGCCAGTCTTGTCGTTGCCCGAAAGGAGAAAAACCTCAGTAGCGCTGCATGTGATGTCTCTCAGCGGATGCCGAATCGAGTGGTAGCCATCCAACGGAACAAAATAGCGGTGTCGCTGATTGAATTTGATAAAATTGTCCAGAGCTTCTTGAGGAAGCTTGCTTATGGCATCTTCAAGTTCACGAATCCGTCTTTCAAAGCGATCTGGCATGATCATTCTCCTCGAAAGTATTACCCTCCAATTGGATATTGAATGCTCAAAACCGAGCATTGTAAAGCGCTTCGATAATGGCTCGGTGACAGACCATTTGGTTCGCGCATCGGCGGTCAGATACATGCCTCACGCAGGCACGGTCTCAGCACTGAGCTCGGCTGGCAGGTCCTCGTGCTGTGGGAATGCGAGCTGCACGACAAAGAAAATGTTGCTCGATCGCTGCTGAGTGCACGGGGCGGAACCAGCCAAGCCGCATGAGCTGTGCAATGCCGCGCGCATCCTTGCGATCCGTCTTCACCGGCATCGCCTTGAAGGCATCGCGCACCTCGAGAAGCTCCACCGCCAGGCCGGATGCTTGCAGAGCAGCAAACAGCCACTGCGACAGCGGGCCCGCCTCCAGCCCAATCCGCGCCAGCGGTACTTCGAGCGCTGCAAACCAGGCGACCAGCGCCTCCGGCTCGCTCGCCACCTTCGCTTCCCTCTCAATCTTGCCCTGCCCATCAACAACGGCAAACGCTGGAGCATTCCAATGACACATCAATCCCGGCATAATAGTTCACGGTCTGGCCTGCTGCCGGTTTCGTGGACACCGAGATAAGGTGTTTAACGGAACTGGAGAGTGGAAATGCAGAGAAGGAAGTTCAGCCGCGAGTTCAAGCTTGAGGCAGTGAGGCTGGTGAAGGATCGGGGCGTCGCGGTGACCCAGGCGGCCCGCGACCTCGATCTCCACGAGAATGTGCTGCGCAAATGGGTGCGCGATCTATCGGCCGATCCGCAGCATGCGTTTCCCGGCTACGGACAGATGAAGCCCGAGCAGTTGGAGATTGACCGGCTGCGCAAGGAAGTCGCGAAGCTGAAGGCGGAGCGCGACATCCTAAAAAAGGCCGCAGCCTACTTCGCGAGGGAAGTGACATGAGGTTCGCTTTCATCGCGAAGCACCGGGCCATCTGGCCGGTGGCATGGCTGTGCAGTGCGCTGGATGTGTCCCGCTCGGGCTTCCATGCCTGGCTCAACCGCAGCCCCAGCGTTCTCTCCCGGGATGACGAGATCCTCGTTTGCCGGATCGATCGCAGCTTCAAGAGCAGTGACCGCACCTACGGCGCGCGTCGGGTCTGGCACGACGTTCTGGCAGAGGGGCTCTCCTGCGGACTGCATCGCATCGAACGGCTGATGCGGGAGAGCGGGCTGCGGGCCCGGCCTCGGCGCCGCGGGCTGCCGAAGGACACCGGAGAGCGAGCTGCCGTGTCGGCCAACCTCCTCGATCGCAGCTTCGAGGCCGCTGCACCGAACCAGAAGTGGATCGCGGACTTTACCTACGGCTGGACCGCCGAAGGATGGTTCTACGTTTGCCGCCGTCGTCGATCTGTTCTCCCGTCGTGTCGTCGGGTAAACGGCTTCGCTGACCTTCGTCCCCTGCGCTGAGGCGCATTCCTCGCGAACCAAGAAGCTTGGCTGCCGCCGCCCTCCGCTCGAGCTGCGGCCCTACGGGTGCAGGCCGGCCGTCCCGTCGCCTGAAGACCGCTATCGAGGCCGCGCTGGGCGGCTTCGAGGAACAGTAAGGAGATACCACAATGGCTCAAATCGGCACCTTCACCCGCAGCGACGATGGCGCCTTTACCGGCACGATCCGCACCCTCAACGTCAACGTCAAGGCGACCATCCGGCCCGTCCCCCAAGGACAACGAGCTAGGCCCCGATTACCGGATCGCCGCCAATGGCGTCGAACTTGGCGCAGGCTGGGGAAAGGCGGCCAAGGAAACCGGCGCCGACTACGTCTCGCTTAAGCTCGACGACCCCTCCTTCACGGCCCCGGTCTACGCGACCCTGGTCCAGAGTGACAACGGCGAGCACAAGCTCATCTGGTCCCGCTGATCGACACGCGGTGCCTCACCCCAGGCGAGGCACCGCCCTCTCACCCTTGGGATTATGCGACGACCTGAGCCTTGCTGTTTCCGTGCTTCCAAACATTTCGATCATCGGTCGCGCGGTCCCTATCTGGCGGCCGCCGCCATCTTTCCAGTGCCGGATGTTTCCAACCATCCGGCCCCGATCGAGCAGTTAGGCTTGCACCAACCCATGCCGAAAACGCGCCTGACCATTGCGTCTGCTGCGAAGGCATGGACAGCTGGTGCAGCGTGGAATCGCACCGCGACAGGGTCTGCGCCTATCTCTCTGTCTTGATCGACAACCGTCTTCACGCAACCGGTTCGCGCCAATCTGTTCCAGTCAGAACGCATGGAGTCCGCTTTGGAGCCGCTATCGAGGCGCAATGAACGAAGCTGGTCGGTGCTCCGACTGCGCTCCCGCCGCGTCAAGCTCTTCAATCGATCGGGCGTCGGTCAAGCCATCGACAAATCGCCCGTGAGGCGGGTGCCGCGTGCAGCGAAAGTCAGGGCGGCCGGACGCCAATGGCGGAGGACGCTTATCGCGGCGCAATTTGCGGCAAGCAAGTCCGGCAGGCGAAGCCTTGCTCTTGACGGAAGCGAGCACGGCCGCAGGCTGTCGACGCATCAGAAGCGTGATATATGCACTGTCGTACGCAGCAGCACGACGATGATGTCTGCTGCTTGGCTCACCCTTTCAGCGTCGGTTGGTTACGCAGAACCTGGCGGATAGTGAGCGGCTGGGGCGCTCCAGCAGCACGATTTTATCCGCCGATCCATGATCTCGACATATCCGGGAAGCCGCGAAACGTTTCGCCATCCCCCGAGCGGTTGCTTCGCGCCATAAATGCATGTCGAGAGCGTTGGCGATGTTCATCTGGTGTGCAGCAAGGATGGGCTTGATGCAGATCATGCCGCCGACATGGCAGGAGCTGCGCATCATGTCCGCGTCGGCGACGACCGTTGACCGCATGACAATATGTTTTGCACGTACAGCGTATCTCCGCGCGAAGCTCGACCGCTTCGGGCGCGGCGGCGTTTTCGCCGCCTACAAATCCGGTCCTTACGATATCAATCAAGAGCATGTCGCGCCCGTGTGTCCACCGCCGCGAGACGGTCGACTACGCTAGGAAACGGGCACCGCTGATCATTACTGCGGTTCCCATTCCGATGCGCTCACGGCGAGGATGCAGCAGGGCGAACGTACTTCATTGGTTGGTTTTTCGCGCGCACGGGCGACACCCGGAATGTCGTTACAATGCATGGCGACCGTGGCGCGCATGTTGCGGCAGAGACTGTGTTCGCGGCGATCCATCCGTCCAACATTCAGTCTTCCACAAACGTTGCCGTAGTTGACTTAACTGCGGTCGAGCCGCGGCGGGATGACTTGTCGGTGGAACCGGTGTCCGGCGAGAGACCCGCCGCAGATAGCTGTTTGTCCAGCGGTTCTACAGCGTCACGTTGATAGTGACATTCCTGGTCGAAGGCATGTCTGCCTGTTCCGTTGCGGAAATTGCGGCGAGTAGGTTGGCCGCGATAGAGGTCGATGGGGGAAGGCAAGATAAAGCGAGCTGGCGCTCGCACCTCGCGTTGCTCGTAAGTTGTTGTCTGCACATTGTTTTTTGCGAGGCGTGCGGACGCCAAAACGGCACGACGCGAGGTGCGAAGAATGCCAGTCGATCCGCTATCCTGTTGATCTGAAACGGAAAGACGCGGTGCCGCAGTGATGTGCGTTCCGCCATGTCTACGCCACGGCAAGTCTTTCCACGCCCTGGCACGCTCTGCGCTCCGGCCACCTTGAAGCGCGCGATCAGAGCCCCGATGCTGTCGTCATGGCAGATGGTGATGACGACAGATTCCAGATCCGCATCGGCCGGCCGCGCCGCCGTGCCGCGCCGGTCAATCCGCGTACGCTGCCCTTCGTGCGTCAGGTCGAGATCGCCATCCGCAAACAAGGTGGCAATCCCTATCGCATCGGTGGAAGCGCGGGGAAGGGGAGTGGCCGCTTCAACGCCCGCGGCCGAGGCGGCAAGATGGCGGCAGGGTTGCCGAAGGTTGCGGGCGGATGGCGGCAGGACGGCGGCGGCATGCGCTTTCGCTCCCGCCGCGTCGTGGTGAAGGCGCGCGTCGTCAAGCTGCCGGGGCGAACGAAGGCGACCGGGCGCGGCCAAAAATTCGTCACGACCAGCAAGGCCGTCGATGCGCACCTGCGCTATCTCCAGCGCGACGGCGTGACCAGGGACGGCGAGAAGGGCAGGGTGTATTCGGCCTTCGACGACGAGGCCGACGGCAAGGCTTTTGTCGAACGCGGTCGAGGCGACCGGCATCAGTTCCGCTTCATCGTCGCGCCGGAGGATGCCGCCGAGATGGAAGACCTGCGGTCCTTCACCCGCGACCTCATGCGGCAGATGGAAGCCGACCTCGACACGCACCTCGACTGGATCGCCGTTGACCACCACAACACCGGCCATCCACATACCCATGTGCTGGTGCGCGGCATCACCGATGACGGCAAGATCCTGAACATCGCCGGCGACTACATCGCCCATGGCGTCCGTCACCGGGCAAGCGAACTGGTGGAACGGGAACTCGGCCTGCAAAGCGAGATCGAGGTCGCCCACAAGCTCGCCAACGAGGTGGACGCCGAACGGCTGACCCGGCTCGACCGCATGCTGATCGCCGAACAGCGGGAGCACGATGTTGTCGACCTTCGGCCCGATGCCAGCGACAGCTATACCGTTCGCAGCAACCGCTACCTGCTGATCGATCGGGCGAAGAAGCTGGAACACCTCGACCTCGCGACCGAAATCGAGCCCGGCCAATGGATCGTTTCCGATAGAGCCGAAAGCACCTTGCGGTCGATTGGCGAGCACAACGACATCATCAATTCCATGCATCGGGCGCTCGAGGAGCACGGCCTCGCCGATGAACGGGGCCCGGCCCAATATGTGACGCACCGGCGGACCATCACAGAACCCGTCGTTGGCCGTGTGCTCGCCAAGGGCCTTGCCGACGACGAGATGAGCGACCGGCTGTCGCTCGTCATCGATGGCGTGGACGGCCACACCCACTATGTCGAGACCGCGGATGCGGCAAAGCTCGAAGACATTCAGCGCGGCGATATCGTGGCGCTCGATCCGATCCTGCCGAAGGAGGAGCCGCGTGCGGCCGACCAGAACGTCAGCATCGTAGCTGGCGAGGATGGCATCTATCGCCCGAGCAGGCACCTGGAGGCGATCCGCGAGACATTCATGGAGCAGGGCAAGGACCCGGACGCCTTCGTCCGTTTCCATGTCCGCCGTCTCGAAGCGCTGCGCCGGGCCGGCCACGTCGAACGCATCGACGAAGACCACTGGCGCATTCCCGAAAACCTGCCCGAGCGCGGCATCGCCTACGATGCCCGCGACCGCGGCAAGGACTTCTCCGTCCGCGTGCTCTCGACGCTCGATCTGGACGCGCAAATCGGCAGCGACGGCGCCACCTGGCTCGACCGGGAGCTGACCGCCAGGAACCCCGTGCCGCTGGTCCGGTCAGGCTTTGGTCTCGACGTGGACAACGCTCTCGACAAACGGGCTGCCCAGCTCGTCAGGATGGGCCACGCCAACCGCGATGCGACGAGCAGGACCATCACCTTCTCGCGCGATCTTGTTGCCACGCTGGAGGGCCAGGAGGTCGCGCGCGTCGGCAAGGAAATGGCCACTGCGCGCGGCCTCACCTTCGAGCCCGCACAGCCCGGCAACTATGTCGGTGGCACGCTCCTCGGCTCGGCTCGTCTTGCCAGCGGGCGTTTCGCCATGATCGACGATGGCCTCGGCTTCCAACTCGTGCCCTGGCAGCCGATGCTCGACAATCGCATCGGCCAGCACATCAGCGGCGTCGTGCGTGACAGCGGCGGCATCGAATGGGGCTTCGGCAGAAAGCGGGGGCTGGGGTTGTGAGATCCCACAGGCGCGGCATTCTTTAGCTCCTGCTGTCCGCAACGATAGCGAAGCCTACTGGCAGGCGGTTGTCAGATCCGGGTTCTTAGACGGATACCGTTCTCGGACAAGAACTCGATTCCGGCCCTCTCAAGCGTATGTCTTATACTTATGAGGTTGTTGGCGATTGGAATGCGCGCCCCACGCTCAAAATCCGCAATCGTCTGTCGAGCCACATTGGCGGCTCTAGATAATTCGGCTTGGCTCCACCCAAGCATTGCCCGAGCGCCGCGACACTGCTCTATCGTTAGCGCATTTTCCATGCTACAATCCGATTGACGTCAATCAATTTGTATGATGAGATTCCCTAAACGGCCGAGCTGAGCGCTGACACGCTTAGCCCGACCTAACCACAACCAAGCTGTTAGGAGCTCGGATCGTGATTGATTCCGACAATACCACAACTCTGCCTCTCGTCACCCGCAGGCGAGTGCTTGTGGGAACAATGGCGGCTACCACAGCGTGGCCCCTAGAAGGCAATGAGTTGGCTGGCGATGCAGGAAGGGCGAATGTGCCTTCCGACCCTGCGCTGGTGCTTTGGCGGGAATGGGAGACAGCTCACAAGCTGACCGAGCGGCTTTGCCTCAGGCAGCAGCGCCTGAAAACGAGGCTGGTCGAGAGCGTCGGCTTTCCCTATTGGACCGTCTGCCAGCCCGAGAGTGAGGAGGTGACCGTTCACTCGATCGAGGCGCTCAATGAAGTGCTCGGCAAAGGGCCGGATATGGCGGCACTCCGCGAGACGGGCGAAGCCCAATTCGCAGCGCATCAGGCACGCTGGGATGCGGCTGCCGGGGAGGGCGGCTATACAGCCGCGCTCAGGGCCGAGCGCGAGGCCCGCGACCGTGCCGAGGATCTGCTGGAAGCATTCTCGACGACGCCTGCCACGACTCTCGCCGGTGTGGCGGGCAAGCTTGATGCCGTGTTGCGCGAGGGCGAGGCCTGGGAGGGATGCTCCGAGTTTCCCTGGCCGCAAGTCCGCTCGGCGCTCAGCGATCTGATGCGCATCGCCGAGCAGATGATGCCGGAACAGGTCTTTCACGGCGAGCAGCGTCCCCAGGTCCGCAGGCGGCGGGCTGGCTGCTGTTTCCGCGCCTGAAAGGCGAAAAAGGAGGCGAGATATGAAGACCCATCCAACCCAACGTCCGGTTTCAGCGGAAGAACCCTCGACTAGCGGCGAAGCGTCTGCCTCTCGTCATCCTTCAACCACCAGGGAGTTGGCACCGGACGCACTTGCGGCATCTCACCATTCGGCGGCGAGCGATCCCGATCTGCTGGACGCCTTCAACCGCGACGCCGCCCTGGAGAAGTGCACCGTGCCTGAAGTTGCAGAGGCAGCGAAAGCCATTTGGGGAAAGACAGCCGCGACCACAATCGCCTGGCACGCCTTCTCGGCGCATTGCGACGGGCGGACACAGGAGTTCCGATTCTGGTTTCGGGTATTCACCCATCTTCGAGCGGGTTCGCCTGATGCCGAAGCGGAAGCAGCGTCCGGGCAGGCTCTTCCAGACTCGTCTCGGTAGAAGGGGAATCATGTCCGACAAACCCGGCTGGCTGCTTGTCGAGAGGAAGCCGAACCGAAGCCAACCTGGCAAGGCCAGAGCCGCTTCGCGATGGCGCGTGCCGCGCCAGCCGCACCGATCACAGAAGATGCTGGCGAACGGGACTGCCCTCAATTCGTGGATCGCGGACGGCGCCTCGCCAAGACCGTTTCATCGGAACACGACGATCCCTCGTGGGTGGCCAAGCGCAAGGCAGCGGGAAGCGCAGAAGCGGAAAGCCGCCTAATCAAGGGAACTTTGCTCCTCATACCGAGCCGTCGGGTGCTGAGATCAGAGCGATCCCGCCAGGTTAATCCCGCCCGATCAGGACGCTCGCTTCCTGCACTTCTGCGACTTGTGGCGTCACGGGTGCAGAATTAATGACGTAGGTGTTCGAGGTCGGGTCGCTAGTAGATCGGATGATGATACCGTCGTCTCTTAATCGGGTAAACGTTGCCCTTGCGATACGCATTGGCTTGCCGGTGGCATCTGCGGCGGTGACCTTGTTCGACCAGGGAACGTGAGTGATGGTGTCAACGCGTGTGAGAAAGCGCTTTTCCTTCTCAGTCAACTCGATCACGCCCGTTCCTCCGTATCATTTGGCAGCGTTTGGTTGGCCGGTAACGCCGATGATGCGACTCCGTTCCAAGGACCCACGACACCAAACCATGGTGGGGAGCTAGCGGGTCCGCCGGGCATGCTTATCCGCTGAAGCAGCCACGAGGGCGAAGAAATCAGCATTTGCTCGCCAGGCACTTCTTCACCTCATTGAAGCGCCCCGATTAGGATCGCCGCCCGGTTGAATGCCAGGCATCCTCACCCGAGGCAGCGTGGCGCCAGGATATTTCCAGTCCAAGGAACTGGCCGCCTCTGCCTATCAAGAGGCAGCGCCTGCGCGGCTATCAGAACGGACGGACGACACTATTTGGACTCACGGAGCCAACCGACGATCTTGCGTGCTTCTCCCTCAGCCTCGTCGAGCCGCGCAAAATATCCAGATGGGATATGGTTGGTGCGTCCCCGTTCGGGGTCCGGGTGACCGAGGTCTGGATCTGGAGGAATGATTTTCTGTGCTCTCCACTGAAAAAGACCATTCTCGTTTTCATAAAAGACGACGCGTAGTTTGCCGTCTGCGGACGAAAGGACCTTGGGTGTTTGTTTCATTTATTGCCCACAGAATCCTTTGAAAAATAATCATCCCAGAGTTCAACAAACAAACCTGCACGTGGTGGCAATAGACCAGAAGGTGGTTGCAAGCGTGGTGCGCCGAATAAAGCATCAGCGGTGCGGCAGGCGAGGGTAGAGGCATCGGGCGCGACCCCACTCGACTCCATGCCTGAAGGTCATGTGTGATGCGAAGGCCGACCCAGGCAGGCGTGACGAAAGCGGCAGCTCCCTATGTCCATCCAAAACTGGCTGGCCGCGATGGCGGACCGATCCAGACCATCGACCTCACAAAGCTGAGCGGTGCTGGTCATGAAGGATTTGCGGCCGATCCCGCCGGCTGGAATGCCGGTGGCTTACGTCGCTTTCGTGGTGGCTTAAAACACCGCGAGGTATTTCAGCAGTGAAATGATGCCGATGATGATCACGATAACCCGGGCGATCTGGCGGGTACGACCGTCAAGCGGCAATCGGTTTACGAGATACAACACCAGAATGATGACAAGGAAGGTGATCAGAATACCGATCAAAGGTGTGCTGGCCATTGCCCCTCACTGAAATGAAAATGCAGAAATAAGCCAGCAACACCGCGTTGCGTGGCAAGTTCCCCATGCTCAAGCGCCTATCACCTCGCGAACGATTCGAACAGCCTGTCTCCACTTACGAGCGGATGCTTCGTGCTGCCTGGATCGAGGCGATCGACGACATTCAGTCCAACATAGTCCTCCGCCGGGTTGTGGAGCGCTTGTGGCAATGAACCTCGACGAGTCGGCTTTCCGACCGCTGGATGAGGCAATCCGGCAGGCGTTCAATGGCGGCGGCGTTGCCACCGTCGAGCAAATGCCGGCGCTTCGCTCCCCGAGCGGATTTCAGATCGTGGTAGGCTGGGATGCCCGCAATGTGGCCGCAGAGGCTTGGCTGCGCGACCACTCGTCAACCCTGATCCGCAATATAGTTGCCGACCAGCAGGAGAGCATTCGCGCTGCCCTTTCCGAGGGCCTCGCCAAGGCAGCGATCCGACAAAGGCCGCATTGGAGGTGGTCGGCGGGTCAACAGGATGACTGGCCGCAGGGAAGGCGGGGTGATCGGGCTCACCACGGTTCAAAGCGACTATGTTGCCCGAGCCCGCTATGAACTGCTGTCCGGCGAGCCCGACCGATTGAGGGCCTATCTGAATAGGCGGCGACGCGACAAACGGTTCGATCGCACAATCACAGCTGCGATCCGAGATGGTAAACCAATCCCTACCAAGCTAGTGGCGAGGATCGTTGACCGGTGGGTGCGCTGCTGGGACTATCCGTTCCCGAAATTTGGCTCTCCTCGAGGCATGCGCCTAAGAACATGCACAGGCTAGGGCGCCCCGTGGCGTCTGTTCTTGGGTCTCTGCAAGAGAGCCATCGCATGCATGTCCCTCTCCATCTGTCATTATTCTACCGCTCATCGCCTTCGCTTCGATCGTGACCATTACTCTTCAATCTCACACAGGAACCCCGACACCACAGCCATGCAGCGGTCCTTCTCCTCAATATGCGGCATGTGGCTGGAGTTTTCGAACACCACCGCACGGCAACCAGGCACGCGCTCGACATAGGGCCGGACAACTTCCGCCGTTGCCTCGTCGAACCTGCCGGAGATCAGCAGGGTCGGCGCGTCGATGAGCGGCAGGCGATCCTCGATCGTCCAGTCCTTCAGCGTTCCGATCACATGGAATTCCGTCGGACCGTTCATGTTGCGATAGACCGTATTATCCTCGTCCATGATCGCGAAAGTACGCGCCACTTCAGGCGGCCATGGCACGACACGGCAGACATGGCGATCATAGAAGACGCGCGACGCGGCGATGTAGGCGGGGTCGGTGATAGTGCCGGCGTCTTCATGCCGCTGCAGCGTTTCCTGCACGTTCTGCGGCAGGCCACGACGCAACCGGTTTGCCTCGGCAACCCAGGTTCGCATACTGGCCGGCGAATTGGCAATCACCAGCGCCTTCAGGCCCGGCGGTCGGCGCACCGCATGCTCGGCCCCGAGCATGCCTCCCCAGGATTGGCCCAGCAGTGCGTAGCGCTCGCTGATGCCAAGATGGTGAAGCAGGTTGCCGAGTTCGTCGAGGAACAGAGACACCGTCCAGAAGTCGGCGCCCTTTTCCGGCAGCCGAGTGGAATTGCCGTTGCCGACCTGGTCGTAGTGAACGACCGCGCGGCCGTCGAGGGTGGCGATGTCCTTGAAAGAATCGACATAATCGTGAGTGCAGCCCGGTCCCCCATGCACGACCACGAGCGGCAGCCTGGACGAGTCCAACTGGCCGGTGACACGATACCAGGTGCGATAAGCGCCGAACGGTGCATGGGCTTCTACCGTTTCCAATGCGGTCACCTGCGCCTCCTTCGCTGCGGGCCGATTTTAGCGCGGTTGCCAAACGCTCGGCAGCTATCACAACTGATAGGTCACATTGGGGAAGGGTAAGGCTGTTCAGTGCTCCAGCAGCCGGTAGTGCGAGGCCCTAACCACCGCTTGCGTGCGGTTCCTAGCGCCGAGCTTTTTCGCCGCGCTGTTAAGATGCAGCACCACCGTCGGTACGGCCCTGTTGATGATGCGCGCGATTTCCTTGGCTGAAAGTCCTTGCGCGGAATAACGCAGGCATTCGCGCTCTCGCTCGGTCAGTCGCGCCGCGCCCGCTGAGCGCATGGAGTCGTCGTCAAACAGCGAGAAGGCGGCTTCGTGAAAGACGTGCGCGAGCAGGCTGAAGTCCGCAATATGGCGCAACGCATCCTGTTCGTCGCCCGCTCGTCGGCCGAAGCGCACTGCCGTGACCGTCGCGTAGTCGCCGTGCGGCATGTGGATCGGCACTGTGACGCCGCTCAAAACTTCCCGCTCGCGCAGGTAGCGCGCGACCGGAGCTGTCTCCTCGGTCAGAAAGCACTTGATGCGGGTCTCGGCATCTACATCGTAGCTCCAGAAGAACGGAGCAGATGTGCGCGTCGCCAGGATCTGCACGGGGTCGATGCGGAAATAGCCGCGGACGCACCAGTAGTCGTGCATGTCCTCGGCCATGTTTCGTAGCTTGAGCAGCGATGGAATATTGAGGCTTCCGTCGAGGTCGAACGGCACCGGCGTGTAGTCGTAGACCAGGCCGTCGAAGCCGAGCTCCTTTGCCCTCTGATAAATCTCGTCGACCTGGCCTTCCAAGCTATCTTGGCTGTCGAAGCGCTGCCGCAACGGTGAGATTTCGTCGAGCATGCTCCGCTCCAACAATCCAGAACCGAACGAACCTATCACTTCTTATAGCTGTCGTAGACCCGCCATTCCGCTAAAATTTAATCATGCTCAAATATTGAGCAAATTCGCCAGGAGCACCCGGCATGTGGCGCGAGATGACGCCGGACGACCGCATTGAAGTGACCGTCGACGGTTTTCGCGTGGTCGCCTACAGCTTCGGCAGCGGAAGCGAAACCGTGTTTTGCCTGAACGGCGGGCCCGGCTTGCCGTGCGACTATCTGCGCGAGTCGCATTCGTGCCTGGTGGATCAGGGTTATCGCGTCGTGGCCTTCGATCAGCTCGGCACCGGCGCATCGGAAAGACCCGAGGACGCCACGCTATGGACGATCAGCCGCTATGTCGAGGAGACCGAAACCGTGCGCAAGGCGCTCGGCCTTGGCAGGGTTCATATGCTCGGCCACTCCTGGGGCGGCTGGTTGGCGATCGAATATGCGCTGAGCTATCACGACAATCTGCGCACGCTCATTCTCGAGGACACGGTCGCGGACATGCCGCATCTGATCGTCGAGCTGGAGCGGCTACGCGCCGCGCTCGGCTCTGAAACGGTGGCGATGATGCAGAAGCACGAGGCGCAGGGCACGTTTGACCATCCCGAATACGCTGCCGCCGTGACCATTCTCAATTACCGCCATGTCTGCCGGTTGCCCGACTGGCCGGCGCCGGTGCGGCGATCGCTCGACGATTGGAACATGGGTCCCTACGCCACCATGCAAGGTCCCAATGAATTTCTCTACGTCGGCAACCTGAAGGACTGGAACCGGGTGCCCGACCTGCCCAAGATCACCGTTCCGGTGCTGATCACGCATGGCGAATATGACGAACTGACGCCCGCCTGCGGCCTGCGCATGAAACAGGGCCTGCCCAATGCCGAGCTCAGGATCATCGCAAACGCCAGCCACATGCCTTTCTACGAGAACCCGGAGGTGTATTATCCTATTCTGACCGAATTCCTGTCGAGGCACAGGACCGGCCGATGTATCTGAAATCGCTGCCTCGCGACTTGCGCAGGAGAGCCTCGAGCAGCCATGCACCGGTATAGGTTCGTTCTCTACCGCCCCCTCCAATTCCTGCCGGTGCTGCTAGGCATCAGCATCATCACCTTCGTGCTCGTCCGCCTCATCCCCGGCGATCCTGCACGCGTCCTGCTCGGCTCACGCGCCACTCCGGCGGCCATCGCCAACATTCGCGCTCAATATGGCCTCGATGAGCCGCTTTGGGTGCAGTACTTCTACTTCATTGGCAATCTCGGCCAGGGCGAGATGGGCAAGTCGATCCTCTACAAGATCGACGTGCTGCGGCTGATCGCGACGCGGCTGGAACCGACTCTTGCGCTCGTGCTATCGAGCGTGGCGCAGTCGATCCTGATTGCCGTGCCGCTGGCGGCACTCGCGGCGCGGCACCGGACACGCCTCCCCGATCACGCCGTACGCATCGTCTCCACGCTCGGCATCGGCTTTCCGCCGTTCTGGCTGGCGTTGATGTTGATCATCCTGTTCAGCGTCAGGCTCGGCATCTTTCCCGTGTCTGGTTACGGCGGCAGCCTCACCGACAAACTCTACCATCTCGCTTTGCCCAGCCTAACGGTCGCCTTGTCGCTCTCTGCAGTCCTGACCCGCAGCCTTCGCGCGGCGATGGTACAGGCGCTCGAATCCGACGTCGCCACCGCGGCGCGAGCGCGCGGCATGCCGGAGAGTATCGTGTTCTGGCGTCATGTGCTGCCCAACTCGCTGGTGCCGACGGTCAATCTTCTCGCCGTGAACATCGGCTGGCTGATCGGCGGAACGGTGGTGGTCGAGAGCGTCTTCGCGCTGCCAGGCTTGGGGCAATTGCTGGTGCGCGCGATATTCTCGCGCGATTACATGGTCGTGCAGGGCGTCGCCATGGTGTTCGCCTGCGCGACGGTGCTGGTGAACTTCCTGGCCGACATCATCACGGTCGCCCTCGATCCGCGGGTGAAGCTGTGATCCGGCAATCGGCGCTCTCGTTTCCGTTGTCATGGCGCCGGCTGTTCGGCGGACGAGGCACGCTCGCCGCCGGAATGGCCGTGCTCGGCCTGTTCCTCGTGCTGGCGGTGTTTGCACCCTTCATCGCGCCGTACGACCCGATCTTCCAGGATGCCGCAGCGCGGCTGCATGCTCCCTCGCCGGCGCACCCGCTGGGCACCGACAATTTCGGCCGCGACATTCTTTCCCGCGTCATCTGGGGTGCGCGCATCGACCTGCAGATCGCGGTGATCGGCGTGGTATTCCCTTTCATCATAGGCACCACGTTGGGAACCATCGCCGGCTTCTTCGGCGGCATTGTCGATGTCATCTTCATGAGAGTGGTCGACGTCGTACTTGCCTTCCCATTCCTCGTCCTGATGTTGTCGATCATCGCCATTCTGGGCCCGGGCCTTGGCAGTTTCTATATCGCCATGGCGCTGGTGGGCTGGGTATCCTATGCTCGGCTCGTCCGCGCGCAGATCCTGGTGCTGAAGAACAGCGACTACGCCGTCGCCGCTATCAGCCTCGGCTTCAGCCGCAGCCGCGTCATGTTCCGCCATTTGCTGCCCAATGCGGCGGCAGGCTCGCTTGTCTTTGTCATGTCTGACGCGGTGCTGGTGCTGCTCAACGGCGCTGCAATCAGCTATCTCGGGCTTGGTGTGCAGCCGCCCCTCGCCGAATGGGGCGTCATGGTCGCTGACGGGCAATCATTCATCTCCACGGCCTGGTGGATCACTTTGTTCCCCGGCCTTTCCATCGTGCTGTTGGCATTCGGCTTCAGCCTGCTGGGCGACGCGTTGGCTGACCTGATGGGCGTGCATGAATGAGTGCGCCGCTGCTCTGCGTCCACGACCTCACCGTCGCCGTGCAGGATGGCGCAGGGCCTCGCGTTCTGCTCGACCGGATTTCGCTCGATCTCGGCGCTGGCGACGTGTTGGGCCTGGTTGGCGAGAGCGGTTCGGGCAAGAGTCTGTTGTGCCGTGCTTTGATTCGGCTGCTGCCGTCGCCGAAGCTCCGAATCACCGGCGGCGCCGTCTTTCTCGAAGGCCGCGATCTTGTCACTGCCGACGAGCGCGAAATGCTGAAAGTACGCGGCGGCGAGATCGGCATGATCTTCCAGAACCCGACCAGCCATCTCGATCCGGTTATGCGTGTCGGCGACCAGATCGCAGAAGGCATCCGCTACCACCAGGGCCTTAGCCAGCGCGCCGCCCGCGCTGCCGCCGTCGAGATCCTGGCGCAGGTCGGCTTTGCTGACCCAAATCGCCAGTACAATGGCTATCCGCACGAATTCTCCGGCGGCATGCGCCAGCGCGCGATGATCGGCGTCGCATTGTCTAGCAATCCGAAGATTCTGATCGCCGACGAACCGACCACCGCCCTCGACGTCACGATTCAGGCACAGATCCTGCGGCTGCTGCTCGACATTCGCGACCGGCGCGGCCTGACGGTCATCCTGATCAGCCACGACCTCGGCGTCGTGGCGCAAACCTGCGATCGCATCGCCGTGATGCGGAATGGCGAACTGGTGGAACAGGGCGACAAGCGCTCGCTGCTGGCTGCGCCGCAGCATCCCTACACCAAGGCGTTGATCGAAAGCCATCCGTCCATGCCCGGCGAAGGTGTGGCGACCGCAGCGATCGCGCAGCCCGCACCGGCGCTCAGGCCATTGCTGGAGATCGACGACCTGCACGTCCGCTTCCCCAGCGGCGCCGGCCTGTTCGCTGCCGGCCCGAAGACGATTTCGGCCGTCAAGGGCGTCAGCCTGCGCATCATGCCCGGAGAGACAGTCGGCATTGTCGGCGAATCCGGCAGCGGCAAGAGCACACTTGCCCGCGCGATTCTCGGCCTGGCGCCGCTATCGTCCGGCCACATCAGTTTCGATGGGGCCGATCTCGGCCAAAACCGTGCCAAGGCGCTGCAAAAACTGCGGAGCGAAGCCGCAATGGTGTTCCAGGATCCGTTCAACGCACTGAACCCGCGGCTGACCATAGGCGAAATGGTGGCCGAGGTGCTGCGCGTCCACGGCAAGGCAGTAGCGGACATACCGGCGCGCATAGGCGAGTTGCTCGACCTGGTCGGGTTGGAACGAGAATTCGCCGACCGCAAGCCGCGCAGCATGAGCGGCGGCCAGTGCCAGCGTGCCGGCATTGCACGGGCGCTCGCAGTCGAGCCGCGCATGATCATCGCCGACGAATGTGTGGCCGCTCTCGACGTTACCATCCAGGCTCAGATCATCGATCTGTTTCGTGCGCTGACGGCCAGGATGTCGCTGACGCTGCTGTTCATCGCGCACGATCTCGCGATCGTTCGCAATCTGTGCGAGCGGGTCGTGGTAATGTATCGCGGCGAGATCGTCGAGGAAGGGCGCTGCGCCGATGTCTTTGCGCGACCCCAGCATGCCTACACCGCTTCCTTGATCCGCGCGATCCCCGATATCGATCCGGATAAGCCCCTGCGCGCGGATCTCCTTTCGCCAAGTGTCGCCGAGACCGGATCGGGTCGCGTGTCCGATCAACCGTCAGCAGCATTCAACTGGTAGCAAAAAAGAAGGGAACACACATGTTGAAGAAATGGATGAAAATCGGCCTGGTCACCGTCATAACCAGCCTGTCCATCGGTGCCGGCCTCGCCGAAGCGGCGGGCGTGCTTACCATCGGTCGACGTGAGGACTCGACCACCTTCGACCCGATCAAGACGGCGCAGAACATCGACTTCTGGGTCTTCTCGAACGTCTATGACGTGCTTGTCCGCGTCGATAAGAGCGCCTCCAAGCTGGAGCCCGGCCTCGCCGAAAGCTGGACCGTTTCGGAGGACGGGCTAACCTACACGCTGAAGCTGCGCGAGGCGAAGTTTTCCGACGGATCGCCGCTCACGGCAGGCGATGCCGCTTTCAGCCTGTTGCGCATCCGCGACGACGAGGGCTCGCTGTGGAGCGATTCCTACAAGGTCATCGACACTGCCGTGGCGAGCGACGATCGCACTCTGGTGATCAAGCTGAAGACACCGTCGGCGCCTTTCCTGTCGACGCTGGCAATGCCTGGTGCATCCATCATCTCGCAAAAGGGTATGGAGACGCTCGGACCTGATACCTATGCTGAAAGCCCCGTCGCCTCCGGCGCGTTCACGGTCAAGGAATGGCGGCGCGGCGACCGCGTAATACTGGAAAAGAACCCGAACTTTTGGGAAGCCGACCGTGTCAAGCTCGATGGCGTCGAGTGGATCTCTGTGCCGGATGACAACACCCGCATGCTCAACGTGCAAGCCGGCCAGCTCGATGCCGCGATCTTCGTGCCGTTCTCGCGCGTCGCGGAGTTGAAGAAGGATTCGAACCTCGTCGTCCACATGGATCCGTCGACGCGCGAGGACCATCTGCTCATCAATCACGAAAAGGGCGCGCTGGCAAAGAAGGAAGTCCGCCAGGCGCTGGATATGGCAATCGACAAGCAGGCAATTGTCGACACCGTCACCTTCGGCTTGGGGGAGGTCGCCAATTCCTTCATCCCGAAGGGCGCACTGTATCACTACGCCGAAAATCTGCAGCGTCCATTTGATCCTGAAAAGGCCAAGCAGATGCTGGCCGACGCAGGCGCCTCCGACCTCGCGCTGAACTATGTGGTGCGTGCCGGCGACGAGATCGTCGAACAGACCGCTGTCCTTTTGCAGCAGCAGTTGGCCAAGGCAGGCATCACCGTCAACATCCAGAAAGTCGACCCCAGCCAGGAATGGGACATGCTGGTCGCTGGCGACTACGACGTTGGCGTCAACTACTGGACGAACGATATTCTCGATCCGGATCAGAAGACCACCTTCGTCGTCGGGCACGACACCAACATGAACTACATGACGCGCTACAAGAACGACAAGGTGAAGGACCTCGTCACGGCAGCCCGCATCGAGATGGATCCGGCGAAGCGCGAGGCGATGTATATCGACATCCAGAAGATGGCCAAGGACGACGTCCACTGGATCGACCTCTACTACAGCCCCTACATCAATGTTTCGCGCAGCAACATCGAGAACTTCGACCAGAACCCACTTGGCCGCTTCTTCCTCGAAGACACAGTCAAGAACTGACCCGAGCTGGCGTCGCTCACAACGGCGCCAGCAACGCATAGAATGTAGGGGGGCGGGCCAAGGCAGACATTCTAATCGGCATCCCTCTGATTATTCATCGGGTAGGAGCGGCCGCACCACTCCTTTGAATTCATCAGCGTTGCGGCGGCAGCCAGCGCCGCCGGGTCAATACCTCGTCCTCGCTCCAGAGCGGCGGGAGAAGGGCCACTCCGTGCTGCTCGTAGATGTCGTGGGTTCACCGAAGGATACTTTTGTCTCTTGAACGGCGAATGGCGGCACCCGAAACCCTTCAGCATTTTAGTCATTCGTAGCTATTTCGCTCTTGCACGAAAGCGGACATCGGCAGCGTGGAGTTGTTAGAAGCGTTTGCGCCAAATGCAGACGACGCGGTCCGTGAACGAGCTTCGCGCTACCGGGGCGGCGTCGCCGTTTTCGACCGCCTCAATCCGCGCCAGACTGCGCACATCATCGTCGATCTGCAGAACGGTTTCATGGACCACGGCCAAGTGGCAGAGGCGGCGATGGCCCGCACGATCGTACCCAATGTCAATCGCATCAGCGCCGCGCTGCGCGAAGCGGCGGAACTCCTCTGCCGCTGTCAACGAGGGCGATTCAGCCGCCGATTATTGGAGTTTTCACGCAAGCACTGCATTGCGCACATCATTGACCTATTCGAAGCGCTCGGGCCAGCCATTGCCCATGGCGGAATGTTTGCAGTTGGACAATCATGCCCAGCCGAACGGTCCCGGCGTTGCCGTTGCTTCGGAGCCGATATAGACCAACAGGCGCGATGGAACGCGGGCAGGTTCATTGCGAGCCGGTGAACCCGCACTGCTTCTGTTCCATATCGATCTGCTTCGTGATGCGGATGGCGTTCTGCGCATAGGCCTCCGTCACGGAGCCGCTATTCACGGTCTTACCCTTCAGCGGACTCACGGCTGCGCAGAGGTGGAAAACATGCTCCGTCTCGGACTTCGCGGCTCCGTTTTCCGGCGCGATCCAGTACACGACATCCTGACCAGCGGGGTGTGCCGCGTCCTTCGTCGCCGCAGCCACCGCGGCGGAGTCGGTGGCGATCTCCTGCGCCTGGGCGGCGACCTCGGGCGAACAGGCTGTGGTCGGCTGCCCCGCCTTAATCTGGGCCGCGCACGTGTTCATGTCCTGGGTGTACTGCTCGACCGATGGGGGTTGGAAGCTGACCCCGATCACTGTCGCGAGCACGGCCAGCACAGCACCGACGCCGCCGGCAACCTTCTTGCTCTGCGGATCCATGTTTTTGTCGGTGAAGATCAGGAGAATCAGGGGGAGGAAGGCAATCAGCGTGATGATCGCGCCGAGCTGGTTCTGGACGAAGAACCTGAACGTCTCGGATGCGCGGGCCGGATCATGCCTGTTGGCCGCCTTCCAAAGCAAGTTGCCGGCGATAGCGAAAATCGCGATCCCGACCAGAATGCCGATCAGCAGCGGCAGGTTTCCGTGGTCGAACTTGTGCTGGTAAACAAAACAATCCCGGCGATCTCGCCGCCAATGGCAACGATCCACGAGAGCGCGGCGAAAAGGCGGAGGCGCGTGGCTCCGGACTTCTGGCCCTGCGTTGCTTGCCAATCCTTGGTAACGTCTGTGGTCGGCTTGTTGTCGGTCATGACTAGCTCCCCCGGCATCGACACTTTTGCAGGGAGGCGTCAAATCGGAAGGCCAACCCGCCCGGCGCAGCGTCATTGAACGAACGTCTTCGTCGCCTGCCTTAGCGACCCGGCGAAAATGTGAGCGCCACGGCAGACCACATCCCCATCCATATTGTGCATGAGTGAATTCGTCCATACCCACGAGGGCAGACGCCGATGCGGCGATGGCTCCGTTCTTCTTCATTTCCGGGTCGAACTTGACGCTGCCTTCCCTCGCTTCCCTGGCGTTTCGGCAGAGGCCGCGATGGTCACAGGATCGGTCGAATGCAACATCGTGAGATCTAAACTGCGGCCGGATCGATGGTCTGAGGACCCATAAGCGGACCGCCCGTTTCTTCGGCCCAAAGCCAGTCACCCGGCAAGGCGTATCGGCGCGCGACAGCGCAAACCGTTCCGCCCGCCTCGCAACTTTCAGCTACGATCCGAGCGTTCTCCTCAGGCGGCCATTCTCGCCGGTGCCCGGACCCGGTGAATACCTTGAACCGGCGCACCGGCTCCTCGTAAGAAGGGCCACTTGCCTAGTGGATAAGGTCCGCCGCGTGCGATACGGACTGAGATACAAACTGTGATACAAATCGCTGCGGCGCCTTGGAAAAAAGCTGTAAAATCAATGCCGCAAGCCGTGCGGCGTTGCTTCTCGACCGCACCATAAGTATTAAACAATTTCAGGTCCTTACCTTTATAGCTTGTAACCGGGGCAAAAGCGGCGGCGTTTGGGCGCGTCGATCTGCTGTTGGGGTTCAGCGCGCGGCGAGGAGAACGGGAAGCGGTAGGATCTTGCTGCCAGGGATGCCGAGGCGGTCGCCGAGATAATCCCAGAAGCTGACACCGAGCTTGTTGCAGGTCTTCATCATGCTGAGCATGGTGTCGCGGGCGGCACGGCCCTGGTTGCTGTGGGTTCCGCCGCTGATCTTGCGCCGGGTCACCACGCTGCGGATATCGTTCTCCGAGCCATTGGTGTGGAGCGGAATGTCCGGGCGTTGGAGGATCTTCAGGAAGCTTTGGCGGTCGGTCCGGATGCGCGCGAGTAGACGGTCGAGG
>NZ_VLKT01000033.1 GCF_007830515.1 Mesorhizobium tianshanense | reverse complement strand
AATGGTCATGGCGGGCGCTCCGAATCAATGAGCGCCCATGGAATCAGCCAATCGACAACAGCGAAAGCGCGTTAACCTGAGTTCGGAGCCCTGGGGCATAACAGGTGCGGAATTCGCTCATGGACGGCTGGTGATGCCCATCCCACGGTCCGGGCTTGCAAGACGGGTCGCACAATGGTGTAGGAGAGGCCAGCGGTACAATCACAAGCCGACCGATTTTGAATCAGACGACCGATGGCCACCCTTCAAAGAAGTGCACAGAAGCTGTTCTATTATGCGCGCAATGTCGTGCGCGATATCGCACCGCAGGCGCTGTTCCGCCGCAGGCTCGCCGGGCTGCTCGATCAGGCCAGGTTTTCTGACGGATCGGTCCGTGCACGTCTCAACCATTACAACAGATTGCAGGACGCTTTCTCGCCTGGCCCCGACGCCATGCCGGCCAGCCGCCTGCCGACAGACCGAAGCATGTATTACTATGATCTGAAGGAGTTTATCCGCTACTTCGATCCCGATTTGCTCGTCGACCTGCAATTCGGCGACATCATCAGGGTGCCGGGGGTACCGTCGATCGTCAAGGCCCGGCCGATTGCCGGCGACAACAGGAACGGGGTCCTGTTCAAACTCAACAAGTTCCGTCACTTCCACATGCCCGCCGACGGTGTCGCCTTCGCCGACAAGCTCCCGGTCGCGGTCTGGCGCGGCAAGCTCAACAACCCGATACGGACCTTGCTTCTGCAAGCCGCGCGCGATCTGCCCTTTTGCGATGTCGGCACGCCTAAACCGTCCGCGGCGCCGGAATATCGCAAGCCTTATCTGAGCATCGATCAGCAGCGGCGCTACCGCTACATCATTTCGCTCGAAGGCAACGATGTGGCGACCAACCTCAAATGGATCATGAGTTCGAATTCGCTGTGCCTGATGCCGCCGCCAACCTCCGAGACATGGTTCGCTGAAAAGCAGATCGAGGCCAACGTTCATTACGCACCGCTTGAACCGGATTTCTCGGACATTGCCGAACGGGTCCGCTATTTCGAGCGGCATCCGACTGAGGCCGAACGCATCGTGGCCGCGGCCAACGCCTATTGCCGCAAATTTGCCGACGAGCGGGCCGAGCAGGCGATCAGCCTGCTCGTGCTCTACAAATATTTCGTGCTCAGCGGCCAGATCGAGCCCGATGCCCAGGTCTGGCGTTTTATCTCAGGCTCGGCCTAGTTCCTCTGCAAAGAGGATTTGGTCTTTGACTGAGCCTGAAGGGGGCTGTGGGTAGTCGCTGCCGGCCAGTCTGCCGCCGATCGCCAACGTTGGCGAAACTCTCTCCGAGCACTGCCCGAGGCCCTAGGACGCAGATTTGAGCGCCGATTATATATGGCCTTTCGCAAGTCCCTGAGCTACCGCCTTGGTTCGCGCAGCGCTCAGTGGTTCGAAGAGGATGACGGGGCGCCCAGCGCTATCGAAGCCATGACCGAGCGTTTCAACCGTCGAGAAAACCATGGATTTCGTCTTCCCCTACTCAATGATGGGGCCGAGTTTCGGCAGGTCGAGATTGTCCAGACGCTTCGCGGCGCTCGCAAAGTCGGACTATGGCAGTTCCTTCCTTGTGGTTTGAACTCCGTTTGATAGGCGGGCGGCGGGTCAGTCGGTTGTCTTGACGGCGGGCTGGAACTAAGTTGCGCTTATGGGGTTCAAGAGCATTGCAAGAGCAGCAACATTTAGGTGCCGAAATCGCCGGCTGTACGACGACGAGCTGCATCGCAGTCGCCTTCACCTCGTCGCGCCCGATTTTTCAGGCAAGAGTATTGCGCTCATCGGTAATGCTCAGTCTATTTTTGATCGATCTGACGGCCAACTGATTGACGACCACGACATTGTGGTCCGTCTCAATCGTGGCCGCGTGGTTACCCCGAAAAGCCAAGGCAACCGGACAGATGTCCTTAGCCTTGCGAATACGCTGTCCATGGCTCAAGTCCGCGAGATGTTTGGAAATCCGCGTCTGATCTGGGTTACGCCCAGAAGGGAACTTATGCACCAAAGCATGGTTCATCAGGCCGACTGCTTCCCGATCTCGGACTGGAAGCGCCTGTACAGCCTTTTGAATGGTCGCCGACCTTCAGCCGGCTTGATCACATTGTTCTTGCTAAGGGAGAGTTTCTCCCCTGCCAGGATTTCGCTTTTTGGCTTTGATTGGAAACGTACAAACACTTTCTATCACGAAAGCGGTAACAGGCAGTCTTGGCACGACTGGGATGCCGAGCAGCGCTTGATAGCAGCATGGCATACCAGTGACCAATGTCTTGGTGGCCCTGCCCTCGAGAATTCGCCGCTCTTGTCGCAGACCGATCTGGACGGGCCTTGAAATGCGGAGTTGGTTAAGCCGACGAGGTCGCTTGAGCTAGAGGTAGTTCAATAACACACGGCCCAAGAAAAGCGGGGGACACGAATTGCTGCGGATGCTATTTCGAAGGAGGAAGGCGAAAGTCTTTGGTTTCGGGCTAAGCAAGACCGGCACGACGACACTCAAACTTTGCCTTCGCGAAATCGGTTACAGGCATAGCAGTTATGATCCCGCGCTCTTGGAAGCGTGGTCTCGCGGGCAACTCGACGAGATTTGGAGCACCATCGAGCGGCACGACAGTTTTGAGGACTGGCCGTACCCTCTGATGTCTTCGGAGATCATGGAGCGGTTCGGCCGAGACGCCTATTACATTCTCACAGTTCGGAAGGACGCTTCTACTTGGCTTGAGAGCCTCAAAAAACACGCAATGCGCCAGCCGCCAGAGCGTGCCGAGCTGCGCAGAATTGCCTATGGCCTAGATTATCCACACCTGGATGAGGCGGCAATGATAGCTCGTTACGAGGGTCACAATGCAACGGTTCAGGAGGTTGCCAGGAGGCTTGGTTTGGCGAGCCGACTCCGCGTTTTTTGCTGGGAGCACGGAGACGGATGGCAAGAACTCTGCGAGTTCTTAGGAAAATCCATTCCCCACAGACCGTTCCCACACGGAAACCGCGCGATTGCGCCCGATGCCGAAGTTTTGGCGGGGAACCAGAGGCGTCTCACCCTTCTAGCGGCCAAACAAGCGGAGACAGTCACAGCGCAGCCGCAGCGGTGAAATGCGTATTGTCTTTGCGTAATACATCCCGACAGGCCGTTCAGCTTCGCTCCCAAAACGGTCTGAATGTCCAGCGCTTCGTACGGCACAGGCCAGAGCTGACGCATCCGTTTATCTCAGGCTTGGACTAAGAGCCTCCGCGATCTTTCCGATCCTTCAGATATCATCCCGGTCGAGAACCAGATCGGCCGGGCCGAACCGGTCTTTTGCCGTGAACTGCTGGTGCCAATAGGGATAGAGCACCGGCGGCCTGCTCACCGCGTCGAGCCGCTTGCGTTCGTCGTCGGCAAGCACCAGGCTTGCAGCGGCGATGTTATCCTTGAACTGCGCTTCGGTCCGGCCGCCGATCACCAGCGAACTGACGGCAGGCCGGCCGAGCAGCCAGGCAAGCGCCACTTGCGCCGCTGACACGCCATGGCTCTTGCCGATCTCGATAAGGACATCGACGATCCGCCACAGCCGGTCCTCGTCGCGGATCGGCGGCTCCGACCAGCCGCTGAGCTGGCGCGAGGTCGCCTGCTCGCGCTGGTATTTTCCGGACAGCAATCCACCGGCAAGCGGGCTCCATACCAGCACGCCAAGCCCCTGGTCGACCGAGATCGGCAGCAGTTCGTATTCGGCTTCGCGCGCTTCCAGCGTGTAGTGGATCTGCTGGGTGACAAAGCGCGGCTGGTGCTGGCGGTCGCTGATCCCCAGCGCCTTCATCACCTGCCAGCCGGAATAATTCGAACAGCCGATATAGCGAACCTTGCCCTGGCTGACGAGCGTGTCGAGCGCGGCGATGGTTTCCTCGAGCGGCGTCGTGCCATCCCATTCGTGCAGGAAATAGATGTCGATGACATCGGTCTTGAGGCGCTTCAGGCTCTTCTCGCACTCGCGGATAAGATGGTAGCGCGACAGGCCTTCGTCGTTGGGGCCGGTGCCGATCCGCATGCGCGCTTTCGAGGCGATCAGCACGTCGCCCTTGCGTTTGCCGCCGAGCGCTTCGCCGATGATCTCTTCCGAAAGCCCGTTCGAATAGACATTGGCTGTGTCGATGACGTTGATGCCGGCGTCGATGCAGAGGTCGATCATCCGGCGCGCCTCGTCGAGATCGGTCTTGCCGACCGCCGAAAACGCGCCGGCGCCGCCGAAGGTCATGGTGCCCATGGTCAGCGTCGAAACCTTCAGCCCGGAACGGCCGAGTGTGCGGTATTCCATGTCAGATCCTCACGATTGTGTTGGGAGAGGGCTTCAAGGGCAGCCCGAAATAAGCCGGGCATTTGTAGGACAATTCGCGCGGCTTGTCGCCCCGTGACGCAGGACGGAGCGATCACATTTCGTGGATCGGAAGCGCATGAAGGGCACGCGGGCCAGCTGCAATAAAACCGTCATTGCCGGCCTGTATGCAAGTCGGCTCAGGGCTTGTACGCGGAGCAGCGCAAATGACCGAATCAAAACAGAATTCTCCGGCCAGGGATTGGCTGGAAGCGGAGCTCGCCGACACGCTCGACGAAGACTACGAACTGGAGATGTCGGAACCGGCGCTGTCGCTGGAGATCGCAAAAATCTACAAGAAGGCGCATCCGCCCTCGATCGATCGCATGCAATATTTTCGCGACCTGATCACGCTGCAATCCGAATTGATCAAGCTGCAGTCCTGGGTGGCCTACCACAAGAAGAAGCTGGTGGTGGTTTTCGAGGGCCGCGACTCGGCAGGCAAGGGCGGCGTCATCAAGCGCATCACCCAGCGGCTCAACCCGCGCATCTGCCGCGTCGTCGCGCTGCCGGCGCCGACCGAGCGCGAGAAGTCGCAGTGGTACTTCCAGCGCTACGTCCCGCATCTGCCGGCAGGCGGCGAGATCGTTCTGTTCGACCGCTCCTGGTACAACCGTTCCGGCGTCGAGCGGGTGATGGGCTTTGCTCAGCCCGATCAGGTCGAGGAGTTCTTCCGCGACGTCCCGGAGTTCGAGCGGATGCTCGTTCGTTCCGGCGTCACGCTGGTCAAATACTGGTTCTCCATCACGGACGAGGAGCAGCAGATGCGCTTCCTGATGCGCATCCACGATCCGATGAAGCAGTGGAAGCTGTCGCCGATGGACCTGCAGTCGCGCGTGCGCTGGGAGCAGTACACCAAGGCCAAGGAAGAGACGTTCGCCCGCACCAACATTCCCGAAGCCCCCTGGTTCATCGTCGAGGGCAACGACAAGAAGCGGGCGCGTCTGAACTGCATCGACCATCTCCTCAAGCAAATGCCTTATGAGGAAGTGCCGCACGAGGAGATCACGCTGCCCGAGCGCGTCTTCAATCCCGAATACGAGCGCCAGGTGCTGCCGCGCGAGCTGTACGTGCCTGAGAAGTATTGAGCGCTAGCTGGGCGCGCCGCGGTCATCGAGGCGCCTACGCTGCAGATGCGCGTCAGCCCTTCAGCATCTCCGCCACCTCGGGCGCGAAGTAGGTTAGGATGCCGTCGCAGCCGGCGCGCTTGAAGGCCAGCAATGATTCCAGCATCACCTTGTCGCCGTCGATCCAGCCATTGGCGGCGGCCGCTCTGATCATCGAATATTCGCCCGACACCTGATAGGCGAAGGTCGGCATCCGGAACTCGTCCTTCAGCCGGCGGATGATGTCGAGATAGGGCAGGCCGGGCTTGACCATCAGCATGTCGGCGCCCTCGGCGAGGTCCTGCTCGGCCTCGCGCAGCGCCTCGTCGGAATTGGCGTGGTCGAGATAGTAGGTCTTCTTGTCGCCCTTGAGCAGGCCGGCGGTGCCGACCGCCTCGCGGTACGGACCGTAGAAGGCGGACGCGAACTTCGTCGCGTAGGACATGATCGCCACGTCCTGAAACCCATTGGCGTCGAGCGCATCGCGGATGGCGCCGATGCGGCCGTCCATCATGTCGGAAGGGGCAATGATATCGGCGCCGGCCGCCGCCTGGATGACGGCAGCCGCCGTGATCTGCTCCACCGTCTCGTCGTTGACGATGATGCCGTCGCGCAAGATGCCGTCGTGGCCATGCGAGGTGAAAGGATCAAGCGCCGCGTCGGTGATGATGCCGATCTCGGGCACCGCGTGCTTGATGGCGCGCGTGGTGCGGTTGATGACGTTTTCCGGGTCGAGGATGTGCGATCCGGTCTGGTCGCGCAGGCCGAGTTCGACATTGGGGAAGGTGGCGATCGCTGGAATGCCGAGCTTTGCCGCGCGCTCGGCCTCCTTGACGGCAAGGTCGAGCGACAGCCGGAAGACGCCGGGCATGGCGGCGATCGGTTCGCGGATATTTTTCCCATCGACGACGAAAATCGGCCAGATCAAATCATCGACGCTCAGCCGGTTCTCCCGGACGAGGCGGCGCGACCAGTCGGCCTTGCGCATGCGGCGCAAACGGCGGCTGCCGGTGATCTCGTCGACGCTGCGCGCGCCGGCAGCTTTTGCAGGGGTGAATTTGTTCATCGCCAAAACTCCGGATCGGGCAGCCTTACCACGAGCCTTCGCCGCTGACCAATGCGACACGATTGTGCCAGGCTGGCATTGCCTGGATACCGGTATACTCATTCCGGCTGACCGTTGCCCGACAGCACCTGCGCCGCACCCCGCATGGCGACGCGGAACGCTTCGTCGAAACTGACGCCGCGCACCTGCCAACTGTAGGTTTTGCCGCCCGTGGCAAGCCGCCAATCGGCGATCCAGCCCAATTCCCCGTCGCTCCAGGCGATGCTGCCGGCAAGCGCCTGGTCGGCGCCGGCCTGTTTGGCGGCGTTGTCCAGAGCCGCCATGTCAGTCTCGTGCAGCGCCTTGTCGGTCAGCCCGGATTCGGAGAGTAGCGACGCCTCGGAAAATGCGATGCGCATCGCGAGTGGTTCGGCGGCATTCACGAACGACTCACGCATCGGTGCGCTGCGCTCGTCGTCGGAGGCCAGCGCGAAATGGCTTCCGCCTCGCTCGGTTGCGAGGAAGATCGCCAGCCGCGGCCGCTCGGCAAGCCACGGCCTGCTGCCGAGCGATGCCAGCACCGGGTCGATGACGGCGGGTTTGTAGAGGCAAGTAAGATCGTGCGGCCGGTCATGCGTGCCCTGTTCGTCGTGGATCGGGATGCCTTCCATCCGGTCGCGGTAGCGGAATTCGGCGACGAAGCTGCCAGCCTTGTCGCGCAGTGCCGCCATGGCAGGCTTTTTCGGCAACCGCTGATCGCCGGAGACCCTGACCAGAACCGCATCCAGGCAGGCCTTGAAGCCGATCTGGCGGTTTTCCTCGCCCTGTCCAGTGACGATGGTTTTCGCGCGGTAGAGACCGTCACCGGCCGATGCGGGACGAGCGGCCGCGCATGCCGCCATCAGCCCGATCGCCACAAGGGCAAGATGCAAAAACTGCGGCATGGCTCACCGTCCGGTTCGAAAGCCCGTCATCAAGATGGTCAGTTCTAGCATTGGGCTCCGGCGGTGGCCAAGGCGGCAGGATTGCGCCGCCGCCATTGACGCACCCATGCGCCACGCTTTAGCAGTTTAGTCCCGCAGGCGCGGGGGAGGGATTCTCTTACGATGGATTTTGGTGGCGGCGACGAGATCTGCTTCGAACGATTGGGCAGGGCTGGCATCGTCACGCTGACGCGGCCGCGGGCGCTCAACGCCGTCACCCATCGCATGGTCGGGGCACTCGACAAGGCGCTGCGCGCCTGGGAGCGGGACGACGGCGTCGATGTCGTCGTCGTCAAGGCCGAGGGCAGGGCGTTTTCGGCCGGCGGCGACATCCTCCACATCTACGAGGCCGGCCGGGCGGGAAAGCCGCCGGTCGATTTCTTCGCCGACGAATACCGGCTGAACGCCCGCATCGCCCGGTTCGGCAAACCCTATGTCGCGCTGATCGACGGCATCGTCATGGGCGGCGGCGTCGGCATCTCGTTCCACGGCTCGCAGCGGGTGCTGACCGAGAACGCCCAGTTCGCCATGCCGGAAGTCGGCATCGGCTTTTTCCCGGATGTCGGCGCCAGTCATCTCCTGCCGGCCCTTGCCGGCAGTTTCGGTAGGTATCTGGCCCTGACCGGAAACCGCATCCGCTATGGCGACGCTTTGTGGTCGGGCCTGGCGACGCATACGATCAAGGCGCAGGACCAGGCCGGCATTCTCGGCCGGCTGATTGCGACCGGCGACCCGGAATCGGCGCTGCGCGGCTTTTCCGTCCCGGCCCGGCGCGAGACAGACAGTCCGACACTGGAAGCGATCGCCCGGCATTTCGCGCAACCGTCGCTGGGGGACGTCATCGGCAGCCTGGAGCGCGCCGCACCAGCCGATGAATTCGCGGCAAAGACGCTGGCGACGATCCGCACCCGCTCGCCGACCAGCCTGCATGTCGCCTGGCGCGAGATCAGTGCCGGGCTGACGCTATCGATGGACGAATGCATGCGGATGGAGTTCCGCATCCTCAACCGCATGCTTGCGGGCCACGATTTTTACGAAGGCATCCGCGCAGCCATCATCGACAAGGGTTCGACGCCGCAATGGCGGCCGGCCGGCATCGATGCGGTCAGCGCTGCCGACATCGATGCCTATTTCGCGCCCCTCGGCGAACGGGAACTCGAGCTGTGAGCGAGGTCACGTCGAGACGCGTCGTGCTCCAGCCCACAATGGTCGAGGTCATCTTCGCCTGGTTCCAGCGCGCCATATCGGGCTACTGCCTGTTGTTCGGGATCTTGTATTGGATCCGGCTGATCGGCTTCTACCCCGGCTCGTTGTGGCGCTTCGACCTGATGCCGGTGCATTGGCAGGTGGCGGCGGTGATGCTCGCCGTCTTCTTTCCCTTCGCCGCCGCCGGCCTGTGGATGCTGGCCTCCTGGGGGCCGGTGATCTGGTTCATCTGCGCGGCGACCGAAACCATCATGTATGCCGGCTTTCCCGAACTCTTCGGCCGCCGGCCGCTGATCGTCGCCTCGCATGCGGCGGTGGCGCTGCTCTACATCGTCTTTCGCGTGGCGATCTGGATGCAGAAGCGCCGGACCCGGTGATGGGGCCGACGCCCCGAATCATTGGCTAAATCTTTAGGTTAATCATCCTTGTTCGGGTGACCCTTCGTTAAGCCTCTTTCGAAAGCTATTACCGGTAAGCTCTTGTTAGCCCTAGCGTTTAAGTCGAATTTTATGAGTATTCGATAGTGTCGCGATCAAGGTGAAAAACAAAAAATCACCAGGCGACAAACGAGAGGCAAAGACAATGATCAATTCCCGTCCGGCGGCGAAGACCGCCAACGTATCCGACGACCGCCGCGAGGCAATCCGTTCGCTGTACATGGAATCGCTGCAGCTGGTGGAGCGGCTGCACCGCCGTCTGCTTGACGTGATCAAGGACGAATTCGACCGCAACGGCCGTTCCGACATCAACGCCATCCAGGCGCTGCTGCTCTTCAACATCGGCAATTCGGAGCTGACCGCCGGCGAACTGCGCTCACGCGGCTACTATCTCGGCTCGAACGTCTCCTACAATCTGAAGAAGCTGGTCGATCTCGGCTTCATCAACCACCAGCGCTCGCGCATCGACCGCCGTTCGGTGCGGGTCTCGCTGACGCCGAAGGGCAATGCGGTGGCGGAAGTCGTCGCCGGCCTCTACGAGCGCCATGTCGGCTCGATCGAGCAGGTTGGCGGCATCAACACGGAAGAGTTCAAGCAGATGAACCGCGCCCTGCAGCGGCTCGACCGCTTCTGGAACGATACGATCGCCTACCGCATGTAAGGCATATCCGCAGCATGAAGGGGAACCGCGCAGAAAGAGGCGCGGTCGGGGAGCCACCAGTCAAAGACCGGTGCCGAAAAGCACCGGTCTTTCCGTTTCGCGAGGCCAGCCGATCCAAATCGCGGTCAGGGCCACGTTGCCGCCATATTCCCGGTGAAAGCGAGAATGCGGGTGATGTTGCGGCGAAAGCCAAGCGTCCCCTGAACGCGCGTTGCGCCCGGCGCGTTCTTACACCGAATTGGCAGGGCCATGGTTGGCTAATTGTTAAGGATGCCAACACTAGAGTGCGGGCGAGATCGCCCGGTGAAAGAATTGTTACTGGAATGTCTGGAGCGTACATGAGAACCAGTCGCCGTTTCTTCCTTTCCGGAGCCTCCGCGTTGGCAGCAACGATGGTCGCCGGTGGCGCCAGCGCGCAGGACGTGATCGCGGATATCCTGAAATCCTCGGGCCGCAGCAACTGGGACGACCAGTTCGACGCTCGCGCCAGCCAGGGCGGCAAGGTGGCCTCGACGCTGCCGATCGTCAGCCTGCAGACCGTTGCGTATACCGAGCAGGCGATCGCGCAATATCAGAACATTGCTATGCAGGGCGGTTGGGGGCCGGTTCCGGACACCAAGAAATTGCAGCTCGGCGTCGTTGACCCCGACGTGGTGCCGTTGCGCAGGCGCTTGATGATTTCGGGCGACCTGGCGCAGGGCGCCGGCATTTCAGAGGCCTTCGATTCCTATGTCGACTCGGCGGTCAAGCGCTTCCAGGCGCGTCACGGCCTGCCCGCCGACGGGACCCTTGGCCAATATACGTATGCGGCAATGAATGTTTCTGCGCAGGTCCGGCTTGGCCAGCTACAGACCAATCTGCAGCGGCTGAACGAGCGCGCCGGCACGCTGGGCAACCGTTATGTATTGGTCGATATCCCGGGCGCCCAGATCGAGGCGGTCGAGAACGACCGTGTCGTGCTGCGCCACACCGCCGTTGTCGGCAAGATCGACCGCCAGACGCCAATCGTCGATTCCAAGATCAACGAGATCATCGTCAATCCCTACTGGAACGCGCCCGTCTCGATCGTGCGCAAGGATATCATTCCGCTGATGCGGAAGGACCCCAACTATCTCAAGGACAGCAATATCCGTCTGTTCGCTCCGGATGGCAGCGAGGTCGATCCGCTGACCGTGGACTGGTCGACCGACGACGCCGAGAAATACCGCTTCCGCCAGGATCCGGGCGCCGGCAATGCGATGGCCTCGGTCAAGATCAATTTCCCGAGCCCGGACGGCGTCTACATGCACGACACGCCGCAGCAGAGCCTGTTCGGCAAGATGATGCGCTTCGATTCCTCGGGCTGCGTGCGCGTCCAGAACGTGCGCGACCTCGTCACCTGGATCCTGCGCGACACGCCGGGCTGGACCCGCCAGCATTTCGAGGCTTCGATCAAGAGCGGCGAGAACATCCCGGTGCAGGTCACCAATCCGGTTCCGGTCTATTTCCTCTACATCTCGGCCTGGTCGACGGGGCCTGGCGTCGTGCAGTTCCGCGACGACATCTACGGGCTCGACGGAGCCAACGAGCTGCAGATCACCTCTTCGCTCTAAGCGACTGATCTTGTTTCTGAAAAGGCCGCCGGTGAAGGCGGCCTTTTTGTATCCGGCTGGAGGGCGCGCTTTGCGCAGGGGTCGGAAAGCGCCGTTCGGTACAGGCCATGCAAGTCGCCATCTTCATCCTGATCGTGCTCGTCTTCGTCGCGGTTTCCGGCGCGCTGGTCCGGCTGGTGCGGGTGCCGTTGCCGGTGCTGCAGATTGCCATAGGGGCCGCACTCGCTTGGCCGGTGCGCGGCATCCATGTCGAGATCGATCCCGAGCTTTTCCTGCTGGTGTTCATCCCGCCACTGCTGTTCGGCGACGCCTATGGCGCGCCGAAGCGCGAGTTGCTGGCGCTGCGCGGGCCGATCCTCGACCTTGCCATCGGGCTGGTCTTCTTCACCATCGTCGGCTTCGGCTACGCCTTGCACTGGCTGGTGCCGAGCGTTCCGCTCGTCGTCGCTTTCGCGCTTGCCGCGGTGCTGTCGCCGACCGATGCGGTGGCCGTGTCCTCGATCGTTGACAAGAATGTGGTTCCGGCGCGGCTGATGCACATTCTGGAAGGCGAGTCGCTGCTCAACGACGCGTCAGGGCTGGTCATGTTCCGCTTCGCCGTGGCGGCGGCGTTGACTGGCAGCTTTTCCTTCGCCGCCGCATCCCTGAGTTTCCTCTACGCCGTGGCAGTCGGCATCCTGGCCGGCGTGGTGGCACTGTTCGTTGCCGCCAAGGCGCTGCAACTGCTGAACCGCATCGGCGGCGTTCCGGCCGAGGCGCAGGTGCTGATCATGATCTTGCTGCCTTTCGTCGCCTATCTCGGCGCGGAACATTTCGAAGCCTCGGGCATCCTGGCGGCGGTCACCGCCGGTCTGCTGACCGGCGGTGCAGGAATTTTCCGTTTCCTCGGAGTTTCGGCGCGCATGCAGACGATGTCGCTGTGGACGACGCTGTCCTTCGTCTTCAACGGCGCGCTCTTCATCCTGCTTGGCCTGCAGCTTCCCGACATCATCCGCAAGGTACCGCCCGAACTCACCAGCCGGCATTGGCTCATCGAGCCGGTCGCCACGGTGCTGGTCTTGACGCTGTGCCTGATCGGCCTGCGTTGCCTGTGGATCTGGGTCGGCGACATCGCGGCGCGCCTTGCCGCGCGGCTCGGCAAGCGCAAGGCCGAGCCGTTCGGCCTGCGCGTGCGGCTCGCCGGTTCGGTGGCCGGCGTGCGCGGCGCGATAACGCTGGCCGGCATCCTGTCGCTGCCGCTCGCCATGCCGGACGGTTCACCCTTTCCGGCTCGCGATGTTGTCATCTTCCTCGCCGCCGGCGTCATCATCTGCTCGCTGGCTATCGCCAGCCTTGCGTTGCCGAAGATCGCGCGCGGGCTGGTCGAGCCGGGCGAGGATCCAGGGGCGGCCGAGGGGCGGCTGGCGCGCGTCGGCGCGGCCAACGCGGCCATTGCCCGCATCGAGAGCATAGCCAATGACGGCGCCGAAGGGGAGGAGGCCGGCGCCCGGCTGGCGATAGCCGACAGCATCGTCGCCGGCTACCGGCGCCGCATCGCAGCGTCCGACGAGGCCGATGAAGCGCGCGCCGAGGCCCGCGAAGCCGGGCGGCTGGAACTCGAGTTGCGCCTCGCTGGCATCGAGGCAGAGCGTACAGCCGTGCGTGCCATGTTTCGCAGCCGCGAAATCAACGATCATACGATGCGGGCGCTGTTTACCGAGATCACCCTCACCGAGGCCCTGCTGAAGGGCCGGCAGGCGCGGAAATAGCAACCGCGGACCCGCGCTGCCGCAATCCGGCCAGCAAATTTCGCGCTGCAAACGTGGCGGGGCGAGAGCAACTGTGTTAATGGCGCGGCAGACCCCCCGGACCTCAAGGATAGCAAGCCATGGCAACAGCAGCGGCAGTGTCGAACAAATTCGAATCCTTCTTCGAAACCACGCTGGCCGATGCCGATCCGGAGATTTTCGGCGCGATCCGCAACGAACTCGGCCGCCAGCGCCACGAGATCGAGCTGATCGCGTCGGAAAACATCGTCTCCCGCGCCGTGCTGGAGGCGCAAGGGTCGATCATGACCAACAAATACGCCGAGGGCTATCCGGGCAAGCGCTACTATGGCGGCTGCCAGTTCGTCGACGTGGCCGAGGAACTGGCGATCGAGCGCGCCAAGAAACTGTTCGGCTGCAATTTCGCCAACGTCCAGCCGAATTCCGGCAGCCAGATGAACCAGGCGGTGTTCCTGGCGCTGCTGCAGCCCGGCGACACCTTCATGGGGCTCGACCTGAACTCGGGCGGGCATCTGACCCATGGCTCGCCGGTCAACATGAGCGGCAAATGGTTCAAGGTCGTCTCCTACGGCGTGCGCAGGGACGATCATCTGCTCGACATGGATGCGATCGAGAAGACCGCCCACGAGACCAGGCCGAAGCTGATCCTGGCCGGCGGCACCGCCTATTCGCGCGTCTGGGACTGGAAGCGCTTTCGCGAGATCGCCGACTCGATCGGCGCCTATCTGATGGTCGACATGGCCCACATCGCCGGCTTGGTCGCCGGCGGCGTGCATCCGTCGCCGCTGCCATATGCCCATGTGGTGACCACCACCACGCACAAATCGCTGCGCGGCCCACGCGGCGGCATGATCCTGTGCAACGACGAGGACATCGCCAAGAAGATGAATTCGGCCGTGTTTCCGGGCCTGCAGGGCGGGCCGCTGATGCATGTCATCGCCGCCAAGGCGGTGGCGCTGGGCGAGGCACTGAAGCCAAGCTTCAAGATCTATGCCGAGAGCGTCGCCGCCAATGCCAAGGCGCTTGCGTCCAGCCTGCAGGAGACAGGCCTCGACATCGTGTCCGGCGGCACCGACAATCATCTGATGCTGGTCGACCTCAGGCCCAAGAACGCCACCGGCAAGCGTGCCGAGGCAGCGCTTGGCCGCGCCAACATCACATGCAACAAGAACGGCATTCCTTTCGATCCCGAAAAGCCGTTCGTCACCTCGGGCGTGCGGCTCGGCACGCCGGCCGGCACCACGCGTGGCTTCGGCCAAGCCGAGTTCCGCGAGATCGGCAAGCTGATCGCCGAGGTGCTGGACGGGCTCAAGGCCGCGAATTCCGACGAAGGCAATGCAGCCGTCGAGGCAGCGGTGAAGGCGAAGGTGCAGGCGTTGACGGATCGTTTTCCGCTCTATCCATACCTCGGTTGACCTGACACAGGCCGTCACCCCTTATCGGCCGGACAGAAATGGGCGGTTCGGACAAGGAGCCTTGACGATGACGCGAATTTTCCGCCTTGCCGGCTTTGGCGCTCTTGCTGCGCTCGCCACGGTGAGCCCCTTGCCGCTATCCGGGTTCGCCTTGGCGCAGGCCGCGTCCACCCAGGATGCGCCCGCCCAGGCGGCGCCCAAGATGGAGACCTTCGGCACGTGGTCCACCATCGTCGACGAGGTCGACACCGGCCAGGATGTGCGCAAGACCTGCGCCGCCTCGACCGCCTTTCTCGACGCGAGCGGTACCAGCGGTACCCTGACGCTCGCCATCTCGAACGGCGATGCATTGCCGCCCGACGGCTATCCGACCCTTGTCATCGCCTTGAAAAACAAGGAACTGCCGACTGGCGAGAACATTCCGGCGGTGTTCGGCGACGCCAACGGCAAGGTCAAGGCGACCGTCAATGCCATTTCGGATGGCGGCGGACAGTGGATGATGAACAACAAGACCGAGACCAGCCTGGCGCTGCTGCGGGCCATGCGCCGTGCCAGCGCACTCGATGTCACATTCGCCGACAAGCCGGTCGCGACGGTATCGATGGACGGCTTCACCAAGGCCTATCGCAGCCTCGGCGTATCATGCGGCTTCCCGACCGGTGACGTCGCACCGTAATCGCCGGTATTGCCGTCTGGGATGATGCTGGCAATTTTCCGCGCGCCTCGCTATCTCTGAGGCGCGAGAGGCTTTCACCGATACTTTGCCATCGCGGCAAAAACCTCTAAGCCTTTCGCTCCACGAGAATCGCGAACCGAAGGCCTTCCATGCGCTGTCCCTACTGCCAGTCCGAAGATACGCAGGTGAAGGATTCGCGCCCCGCCGAAGACGGCGCGGCGATCCGCCGGCGGCGCGTCTGCCCCGATTGCGGCGGTCGCTTCACCACCTTCGAGCGCGTGCAGTTGCGCGATCTCGTCGTCGTTAAAAAATCCGGCCGCAAGGTGCCGTTCGATCGTGACAAGCTGCTGCGCTCGGTGGAGATCGCGGTGCGCAAGCGCAATGTCGATCCCGAGCGCATCGACCGCGCGGTGACCGGCATCGTGCGCCAGCTCGAAAGCTCGGGTGAGACCGAAGTCGCCTCGGGCGAAGTCGGTCGCCTGGTGATGGAGGCGCTGAAGTCGCTCGACGATGTCGCCTATGTGCGCTTCGCCTCGGTCTATCGCAATTTCCGCGAGGCCAAGGATTTCCACGACGTGCTGGGTGAACTGAAGGGTGACGAGCTCAAGGAAGAGGACGGCGGCTGAGCATGGCGGGGTCCGGGCGCAGCCAAGCCGAACAAGAGGTTCTTGATCGCCGCTTCATGGCGGCGGCCCTCAGGCTGTCGCGGAAGAACGCCGGGCGGACCTCGACCAATCCCTCGGTCGGCACGCTGATCGTACGCGACGACGCCACCGGACCGATGATCGTCGGCACCGGCGTCACCGCTGTCGGCGGCCGGCCGCATGCCGAGACCGAGGCGTTGGCCGAGGCCGGCGAACTCGCACGCGGCGCCACCGCCTATGTCACGCTGGAGCCCTGCGCTCATCACGGCCGCACACCACCTTGCGCCAACGCACTGGTCAATGCCGGCGTCGCGCGGGTGGTCGGGGCGGCGAGCGACCCCGATCCACGCGTGTCCGGCGAGGGTTACGCCATCCTGCGCGCTGCCGGTGTCGAGGTGGTCGAAAAGGTGCTCGCTGCCGAGGCCGCCGAGCAGATGGCCGGCTACATGATTCGATCTCTCAAAAAGCGCCCGGAAGTGATTCTGAAACTTGCGCTTTCCAACGACGGCAAGATCGGCGTGGAAGGCGAGGGGCAGGTTTCGATCACCGGTGACATCGCCCGGCGCGAAGTCTATCTGATGCGGGCCGAGGCCGACGGCATATTGATCGGCATCGGCACGGCGCTGGAGGATGATCCTGCGCTGACGGTGCGGTTGCCGGGGCTGGAGAACCGTTCGCCGGCGCGCATCGTGCTCGACCGCCAGATCAGGCTGCCGGAGACGTCGAAACTGGTCGCCGGCGTCGACCGGGTTCCACTTTATGTCGCCGCCTGCGCCGAAGCCGATCCGCACCGGCGGGCCGCGCTCGAACGCGCCGGCGTGCGTTTCATCGGCACCGAGACGTATGAAGGCGATATCGCGCTGCCGGAACTGCTCGAGGATCTGGCCGCGCTCGGCATGGCGAGCGTGCTGGTCGAGGGTGGTGCCAAGGTGGCCAAGGCCTTCCTCGCCGAAGGGCTGGTCGACCGCATCGTGCTGTTCCAGGGGCAGGAGCCGATCGGCAAGGGCGGCATTGCATCGCCCATCGACGCCAATCATATCCCGGCAGGATTTCGCAAATTGCGCGACATGCGTTTCGGCGAAGACAGCTATGCCGAGTGGATAAAACCATGATCCCAAAAGTGGGAACCGGTTTTTGGACAGGATCATGGTCAAACTGAAAGATAGAGCCTGATGTTCACCGGGATTGTCACCGATGTCGGCACCGTTGCTGCCGTGAAGCCGCTGAGAGAGGGCGTCGGCCTGCGCATCGACACCGCCTATGACCCGCAGACCATCGCCATCGGTGCCTCGATTTCCTGCGGCGGCGTCTGCCTGACGGTGACGGCGCTGCCGGAAAGCGGCGCCAATGCACGCTGGTTCGAGGTCGAGGCCTGGGAAGAGGCGCTCAGGCTGACGACAGCCATGGGCTGGAAATCCGGCACGAGGATCAATCTGGAGCGGGCGCTGAAGATCGGCGACGAGCTCGGCGGCCACATTGTATCGGGCCATGTCGACGGCATGGCCGAGATCGTGGCGCGCAAGGAGGAAGGCGACGCCGTGCGCTTCACGCTGGAAGCGCCGCGCGAGCTGGCCAAATTCATCGCGCCAAAGGGCTCCGTCGCGCTCGACGGCACCTCGCTCACCGTCAACAAGGTCGAAGGCACGCGCTTTGACGTGCTGCTGATCCATCACTCGCTGACGGTGACCACCTGGGGCGAACGCCAGGTCGGCGACCGGGTAAACCTGGAAATCGACACAATGGCCCGCTATGCGGCGCGCTTGGCGGAGGCGGCGAAGGAAGGCCTATAGCCGTCAGATGATGGATATGCCTCTAGCCGTCCTTAAGGCATCAAATTGATCGATGACCCTGAAAACCTTGTCTATGAAGGGGTTAGGGATCTCGACAGTTCGAAGACCTATAAGGACCTACTTTACGGTGATGTGCATGAGCAGGTCCAGGCTATTCTCAGCATATCGCAGCACGACGATTGGTATTTCGCGCAGGATGTCTGCCTAAAATACCCGCGCCATCCCAATCCGGATGTGCGGAACATTTCTATTATTGGGTTGAGCCATGTCGCGCGCATCCATCGTGCTATCGAGATAGGTTCTGTTTTGGAGCTTGTCAGCGATCTTAGCAACGCCGGGCGTGACCACGCTTCCATTGAAGACATGTTTAACGACATCATGATCTTTGTCGTTCAGCAGGGGCGGCGAGCGGTCTAACTCGGTGGACCCAGCCGCCGCCGGGAAATCGGACCTAGCCTTTCGGACAAAGCTTGCGAATGCGGCCGCTTCGGCCTAAGTCACCGGCGATCCCCGGAGACATTTATGGCTGGCACATCCCAACACGGCAAAGCGTTCATCCGCCCGAAGAAGAAGGCCCACCTTCTTGTCATCGAGGCGCGCTTCCACGACGATCTTGCCGACGCGCTGCTGGAAGGCGCGACAAGCGCGCTCGAGGAAGCGGGCGCGACATACGATGTCGTCACCGTTCCGGGTTCGCTCGAAATTCCCGCGGTGATTTCCTTCGCGCTCGACGGCGCCGCCGAAGGCGGGCCGAGCTATGACGGCTTTGTCGCCCTCGGCACCGTCGTGCGCGGTGACACCTATCATTTCGACATCGTCGCCAATGAATCCAGCCGTGCCCTGATGGACCTCTCCGTGCAGGAAGCGGTCTGCATCGGCAACGGCATCCTGACCACCGAAAATGACGAGCAGGCCTGGACGCGGGCCAGGCGTTCGGAGGGCGACAAGGGCGGCTTTGCCGCGCGCGCGGCGCTGACTATGATTGCCCTGAAGCAACAGCTGGGAGAGCGACCGTGAGCGAACCCGCATCACCCGGCCAACCCGCGACACGCCACGCCAACAAGCGTGGCGCTGCCCGTCTGGCCGCCGTGCAGGCGCTCTACCAGATGGATGTGGCCGGCAGCGGCATCTTCGAGATCACCGCCGAATACGAAGCATTCAGGCTTGGCAAGGAAGTCGACGGCGCGCTCTATCGCGAGGCGGACGCGCAATGGTTTCGCGCCATCCTCGCGGGCGTGGTCGAGAACCAGAAGACCATCGATCCGATCATCCGCCAGGCGCTGACCGAGGACTGGCCGTTGTCCAGGCTCGATTCGACGCTGCGAGCCATCCTACGCGCCGGCGTCTACGAACTGATGAAGCGAGAGGACGTGCCGGTGGCCGTCATCGTTTCGGAATATGTCGATATCGCCAAGGCGTTTTACGAAGAAGACGAGCCGAAGCTGGTCAACGCGGTGCTCGATCGCGTGTCGCGCCGGGTGCGCGGCGAGGGGCGTGGCAAGGACGCTTCATGACCGCCATCGTCATCACCGATGCCCGCAGGGAAGCGCGCCGCACGGCGCTCATCCTTGCCGCTTCGCAGGCAATCATCGGTTCGGCCGCACCCATCGCCATTTCCATGGGTGGGTTGGCCGGGCACTATCTGCTTGCCGCCGACAAGTCGCTGGCGACGGCGCCGATCACCGGCTTCAACGTCGGCGTGGCGCTCGGCGCATTGCCGGCCGCCGCCATCATCCGCCGGCTCGGCCAGCGCGACGGCTTCATGACCGGCACGATCGTCACCGCGCTCGGTGGTCTGGTCGCCACACTGGCGCTGTTCCACGCGAGCTTTTGGCTGTTCGCGTTCGGCCTGTTGGTGATCGGCATCGGCGGTGCCTTCGTCCAGCAATTCCGTTTCGCCGCTGCCGACAACGCGCCGTCTGAATTCAAGGCGCGCGCCATCTCTTTCGTGCTGGCCGGCGGCATCGTCACCGCCATCCTTGGGCCGCAGATCGTCATCTTCACCCGCGAATTGTTTGCGCCGGTGATGTTTGCCGGCTCGTTCGCGTCCATCCTGGTTCTGGCGGCGGTCGGCGCCGTCATCCTGTCGCTCCTGCGCATCCCGGCCAAGGCAACGGGCAAAGTGGAAATCGCCGACGGCGACGCGCGGCCGCTCTCCGAGATCGTGACAAGGCCGCGCTTCGTGGCGGCGCTGTTCTGTGCCGTCGGCAGCTACGCGCTGATGAGCTTCGTCATGACCGGCGCACCGCTGGCCATGGTCGGCTGCGGCCTGTCGACGGACGATGCCACGCTCGGCATTTCCTGGCATGTCATGGCAATGTTCGCGCCGAGCTTTTTCACCGGCTCGCTGATCCATCGCTTCGGCGCCGAACGGATCGTCGCGACCGGCCTTGTGTTGCTGATCGGTTGTGCCGTGGTGGCGCTGTCGGGACTGGCGCTATGGCAGTTCTGGGCGGCGCTGATCCTGCTTGGCCTCGGCTGGAATTTCAGCTTCATCGGCGCCACTGCCATGGTGGCTGACAGCTACCGGCCATCCGAAAAGGGCAAGGTCCAGGGCTTTCACGACTTCGTCCTGTTCGGCTCCGTCGCCTTCGCCTCACTGATGTCGGGCGCCGTCTACAATGCCTGGGGCTGGGACATGCTGAACTGGATCATCTTCCCGGTGACGGTGCTGTGCTTCGTGGCATTGGGCGTGTTGAAGATGACGAACGCGAGGCAGACCAGCGCATGACCCCGAACCAAAGGCTCGGAAAGGATCATGCGCAAAATCAAAAGTGCTACAGCGTCCTTTGCGCGTCCAAACGGACGGCGCTGTAATGACATGACGCTGTCGGGACGAGGCGGCAACGGCCTCACCTGCATTCGAACAAAATTATTGCGGCCATCAACCGGCTGGTCGAGCCGACCTCGGGCGTGATCAGGCTCGACGGCGCCGACAACCGCTCGCTGCCCGGCTACGAGCTGCGCCGCAGCATTGGCTACGCCATCCAGGGCCATGGACTGTTTCCGCATCGCACGGTGGCGCAGAACATCGCCACCGTGGCGCTCGCCATCCTGGTCACCAGGCCGGTCGGCGTCGAATTCCTGCCGCTGTCGCGCAGCCTGGTCAATATCGGCCAGACCTTTCCGCCGGTGGCGGTGCTGGCGCTGGCCGTGCCGGCCGTCGGTTTTGGTGAGAAGCCGACGCTGATCGCGCTGTTTCTCTATGGCCTGCTGCCGATCTTCGAGAACGCGCTGACCGGCCTGACGACGCTGCCGGTCAATGTGGTCGAGGCGGCGCGCGGCGCCGGCATGACCGGCTGGCAAAGGCTGGTCAAGGTCGAGCTGCCGCTCAGCGCGCCGATCATTCTCGCCGGCGTCCGGCTGTCGGTGGTCATCAGCCTCGCCACCGCGACGATCGGCTCGACCGTGGCGGCCAAGACGCTGGGCGAGGTGATCATTGCCGGTCTGCTGTCGAACAACTTCGCCTTCGTCCTGCAGGGCGGCCTGATCGTCGCCGCCCTTGCCGTGCTGATCTATGACGGGCTGTCGGCGATCGAGCGCTACACGGCACGCCGCATGGGGCGGGAGACGAGATAGCGTGCTGATATTCGTCGTCCAGCCCGACGGCGACCTGCGCAAAAGCCGACGACCGCCAGCCGATTTCAATCGATCTAATTGGGTGGCGGCGCTGGCGAACATGTCGCCGCCCATGGCTTTTGGGCGAAAGCCGGGCAAAAACCGAACAATATCTTGACGTTCGCAACCCTGTTTCGCATAAGCCGGTGCGAAGGGAGCGGATTCCGCGCACGGAATCCGCTTTCCGTCTCAACGGCCCAGGGAGGGGTTCTTTTGGGCCATCAATCGAGGAAAATTCGGCAATGACCATAATTTCCGCTGTCATCGCCTGCGGCCTGCTTTCAGTCCTTTACGCCATCTGGGCGACACGTTCGGTCCTCGCGGCCGATCAGGGCAATCAGCGTATGCAGGAAATCTCCGCGGCCATCCGCGAAGGCGCGCAGGCCTATCTGGCGCGCCAGTACACCACCATCGCCATCGTCGGCGTCGTGGTGCTGCTGCTCGCGTGGTGGCTGCTTTCGATCACCGCCGCCATAGGCTTCCTGATTGGCGCCGTTTTGTCGGGCGCCGCCGGTTTCATCGGCATGCACGTCTCGGTGCGCGCCAATGTCCGCACCGCGCAGGCGGCTTCCAACAGCCTCGCGGCCGGCCTCGAGATCGCCTTCAAGTCGGGAGCCATCACCGGCATGCTGGTCGCTGGCCTGGCCCTGCTCGGCGTGTCGATCTACTACCTGATCCTGACCCAATTCATGGGCCTTCAGCCCGACGACCGCACCGTCATCGACGCGCTGGTTTCGCTCGGCTTCGGCGCCTCGCTGATCTCGATCTTCGCCCGTCTCGGCGGCGGCATCTTCACCAAGGGTGCCGACGTCGGCGGCGATCTCGTCGGCAAGGTCGAAGCCGGCATTCCCGAAGATGATCCGCGCAATCCGGCCACCATCGCCGACAATGTCGGCGACAATGTCGGCGACTGCGCCGGCATGGCCGCCGACCTGTTCGAGACCTATGCGGTGACCGTGGTCGCCACCATGGTCCTCGCCGCCATCTTCTTCGGCGGCACCGCCGTTCTCGGCGCCACGATGCTCTATCCGCTGGCCATCTGCGGCGCCTGCATCCTGACTTCCATCGTCGGCACTTTCTTCGTCAAGCTCGGCTCCAACGGCTCGATCATGGGCGCGCTCTACAAGGGCCTGATCGTCACCGGCCTGTTGTCGATCGTCGGGCTCGGCGCCGCCACCTCGTTAACGCTGGGCTGGGGCGAGATCGGCACGGTCGCCGGCATGGCCATCACCGGCAAGAACCTGTTCATCTGCGGCCTGATCGGTCTCGCGGTAACCGGCCTCATCGTGGTGATCACCGAATATTATACCGGCACCGACAAGCGTCCGGTGAACTCCATCGCCCAGGCGTCGGTCACCGGTCACGGCACCAACGTCATCCAGGGCCTTGCGGTCTCGCTGGAATCGACGGCGCTTCCGGCGATCGTCATCGTCGGCGGCATCATTTCGACCTACCAGTTCGCCGGCCTCTACGGCACGGCGATCGCGGTCACCACGATGCTCGGCCTCGCCGGCATGATCGTCGCGCTCGACGCCTTCGGTCCGGTCACCGACAATGCCGGCGGCATTGCCGAAATGGCTGGCTTGCCCAAGGAAGTGCGCCAATCCACCGACGCGCTCGACGCCGTCGGCAACACCACCAAGGCGGTGACCAAGGGCTACGCCATCGGTTCGGCCGGTCTCGGCGCGCTGGTGCTGTTCGCGGCCTACTCCAACGACCTGAAGTTCTTTGCCGCCAATGGCGACAAATATCCTTACTTCCAGGGCATGGGCGAAGTCTCTTTCGACCTCTCCAACCCTTACGTCGTCGCCGGTCTCATCTTCGGCGGCCTGATCCCGTATCTGTTCGGCGGCATAGCCATGACGGCCGTCGGCCGCGCGGCGGGCGCCATCGTTGAGGAGGTGCGCAAGCAGTTCCGCGAGGATCCGGGCATCATGGCCGGCACCTCGAAGCCGAACTATGCGCGTGCGGTCGACCTTCTGACCAAGGCGGCGATCCGGGAAATGATCATTCCGTCGCTGCTGCCGGTGCTGGCGCCGCTGGTCGTCTATTTCGGCGTGCTGCTGATCTCGGGCTCGAAGGCGTCCGCCTTTGCAGCACTTGGCGCCTCGCTGCTCGGCGTCATCGTCAACGGCCTGTTCGTCGCCATCTCGATGACCTCTGGCGGCGGCGCCTGGGACAACGCGAAAAAATCGTTTGAGGACGGCTTCACCGACAAGGACGGCGTCAAGCACCTCAAGGGCTCCGAAGCGCACAAGGCCTCGGTGACCGGCGATACGGTCGGCGATCCCTACAAGGACACCGCCGGTCCGGCAGTCAACCCGGCGATCAAGATCACCAACATCGTCGCCCTGCTGCTGCTTGCCGTGCTCGCGCACGGCTGAGGCCGCTCGGCCTTTCCAGGGCCGAAATCCGGAACCAAACCCGCGGGAGCGATCCCGCGGGTTTTGTTTTGGATGCCTGTGACGGGTCAGGGCTGCTTTCAAGCGTCCGAGGTCCGAAACCCGCGGCAATGCCCGCTGTCTCGAAACAAAAAACCGCGGGATCGCTCCCGCGGGTTTTCGGTCGCCTGAGATGGGTACTGCTTCCAGCGAAGAAGGAAAGGAGAAAGGAAGAGGAGCTGATTCTGTCCGGATTGATCAGGTGCCGGGCGAGCTGCCGGCGCCGCCGGGGAGGCCAGGCGCCAGCTTGCTGGCGCCGTTGATGATCTGGCTGAGGAAGTTCTGGTCCTTGCCGCCGGTCGGCGTGGTCCGTGAGATGAAGTCGAACACCTTGCCGTCCTTCAAGCCGTAATTGGCGATCTGGGAGACGCGTCCGTCCTCGCCGAAATAGACGGCCAGCACCTTCTGATCGACCAGCCTCGGCTTGTCGAAGGCGACGTAACGCTTGCGCGTCTGTGAGATGTAGTAGAAGGCCTCATTGTCGAACGTCGCCTTCGTCGACGGGGTGCCGAGCGCCAGAAGCACCTGTTCGCGGCTCGAGCCGACCGGCACCAGGTCGATCGCCTGCTGGTCGATGACATAGCCCTGCGTCAGCGTCTCGCTCGGATTGAGATCGCCGATCATCTTTGACGAGTTGCAGGCGGAAAGCGCCGAAGCAACCGCCAGCAGCGAGATCGCGCCGGCGGACTTGGGCAGAAAAGTCGATTTGAATTTCAGCGCGCGCAACTACAACTCCATTAGCTGGCCGCAACTTGCGCTGGGCCGCAAAACCGGTAAACCAGCTTGCTCGCCGATGCAACAAGGCCAGTTCAACAAACGGTCCCCAGGAGACCACCCTCAATGTTCCAGCGCCTTTTTGGCCGCGAACGTCACGCCAACCGCGCTATCACCGAGGCGCTTTACGCACAAATCGTGGCAGCGGCGCGGCAGACTTTGTTTTATTCCGAGTGGAATGTACCGGACACCCCGCTTGGCCGCTTCGAGATGCTGTCGCTGCACATGTTCCTGTTCCAGCACCGGCTGCGCGGGGAGGGCGGTGTTGCCGCGGAGGTCGCGCAGGTGCTGATCGACGAGTTCTTCATGGATGTCGAGCATTCGCTGCGGGAACTGGGCATCGGCGACGTCGGTGTGCCGAAGCGCATGAAGAAACTGGCGAAGATGTTCTATGGCCGCACCGCCGCCTATGACGATGCGCTGGAACGAAACGACCAGGATGCACTCGCCGCCGCTCTTGCCCGCAATGTCAGGCCCGATGCCGGTGCCTGGCCGCAGGCAACGCATCTGGCCGGCTACGTCGCCGACGCCTCTAGGCAACTCGCGGAACAGCCGACCGAATCGATTGTTTCCGGCACAGTGGCATTCCCCGCCGCCAAGACTATCTAAGGAAAAGATGAAAAACGCCGATCCCAAGAGCCCCGTGTCCTTCGTGGCCAATGTCGCCCGGCTGCCGCAAAAGGGGCTGCCGGTGGTGATCGAGGCCGACGCCGCGCAGCGTGCCGCGCTGGCAAGCGAGCATGAGTTGCTTTCGGTCGAGAGCTACCGCGCCGAACTGCTGGTGGCGCCATGGAAACGCAACGGCGTCACGGTCAGCGGCCGTGTCGAAGCCGACGTCACCCAGGCCTGCATCGTCACCCTAGACCCGGTCGAGGCGCATATCGACGAGGCGGTCGACGGACTGTTCCTGCCGGAGCAGTCCAAGCTCGGGCGGCAGGGTTTCGAGGGCGGCGGCGAGATTCTGCTCGATGCCGAAGGGCCGGACAGCCCGGAGACATTTTCCGGCAACACGATCGATGTTGGGGCGCTCGCCGAACAGTTCTTTGGACTGGCGATCGATCCCTATCCGCGCAAGCAAGGCGTGTCGCTGGAGGCTGCCGACGATGCCGGGACTGCGGAAAGCGAATTCCAGCAAAAGCTGCGTTCCCTGCTGGGAAAATCCTGAAACCCTACCCAATCGGAGAAAAGCCGGTTGTGCGGCAGCCTAAAACCGCTATTTTCGCCGAACCTTCGCGAGCCCCGAACCGTCGCAAGCGCCAGGCGCTCGCTCAAACTGTGAGATGATTACCGCGTGATCAGGATTTCCATCGATGCCATGGGCGGCGATCACGGACCAAGCGTGGTCATCCCGGCGCTCATGACGGTCGCGACCCGGCGTCCCGACATCCGCTTCGTCATATATGGTCGCGAGGAGGCGGTGCGCCCCGAGCTCGCAAAATTCCCCAAGTTGGCGGCAGTGAGCGAGTTCATCCACTGCGAGATAGCGGTCAGCATGGACGACAAGCCGAGCCAGGCGCTGCGCCACGGCCGCTGGAAGTCGTCGATGTGGAAAGCGGTCGAGGCAGTCAAGGCAGGCACTGCCGATGCCTGCGTCTCGGCCGGCAACACCGGTGCTTTGATGGCAATGTCGAAATTCTGCCTTCGCACCATGGCGACCATCGATCGCCCGGCGATCGCGGCGCTCTGGCCGACATTGCGCGGCGAAAGCGTGGTGCTGGACGTCGGCGCCACCATCGGCGCGGATGCGCATCAACTGATCGATTTCGCCATTCTGGGCACCGGCATGGCGCGCTCGGTTTTTGGCATCGAACGGCCGAGCGTCGGTCTGCTCAATGTCGGCGTCGAGGAGATCAAGGGCCAGGAAGAGGTCAAGGAGGCGGGCCGCATGTTGCGCGAAGCCAACATGGCCTCGATGAACTACCATGGTTTCGTCGAGGGCGACGACATCGGCAAGGGCGCTGTCGACGTGGTGGTCACCGAAGGATTTGCCGGCAACATCGCGCTGAAGACGGCGGAAGGCACGGTAAGACAGATCGCCGGTTACCTGCGTGCCGCGATGAACCGGACGCTGATGGCCAGGATCGGCTATATATTCGCCAAGGGCGCCTTCGATCGCCTGCGCGAAAAGATGGATGTCGGCCGCTCCAACGGCGGTGTTTTCTTGGGGCTGAACGGCATTGTGGTGAAAAGCCATGGCGGGGCTGATTCGGATGGCTTCGCGGCGGCGATCGAGCTTGGCTACGACATGGTGCGCAACAATCTGCTCGATCGCATCGAAGCCGATCTCGACCTGTTCCATGCGCGCAATCCGCATGCCCAGACATCCAGGAAATCCGACGTCGTTGCCGACGCAAAGGAATAGGACAGAGCCTTGATCAGATCAGTCGTGCGCGGCACAGGCGCCGCGCTGCCCCGCCGCATCATGAAGAATGCCGATTTCGAAGGCATGGTCGAAACCTCCGACGAGTGGATCGCCCAGCGCACCGGCATCCGCCAGCGCCATATCGCGGCTGACGACGAGACGACGGCTTCGCTCGGCGAGGCGGCGGCGCGCGCCGCCCTCGACAATGCCGGCCTGACGCCTGATGACATCGACCTGATCGTGCTGGCGACCTCAACGCCCAACAACACGTTTCCGGCCACCGCCGTCGACATCCAGAACCGGCTCGGCATGCATCACGGCTTCGCCTTCGACCTGCAGGCGGTGTGCTCGGGCTTCGTCTACGCGGTGACGACCGCCGACCTCTATATCCGTGGCGGCCTGGCCAAACGCGTGCTGGTGATCGGCTCGGAAACCTTCTCGCGCATCCTCGACTGGAGCGACCGCTCGACCTGCGTCCTGTTTGGCGACGGCGCCGGCGCGATGGTACTCGAAGCAGGAGAGGGGACGGGCAGCATTGCAGACCGCGGCGTACTGGCGGGCAGCCTGCGCTCCGACGGGACCCACAAGGACAAGCTGTTCGTCGATGGCGGACCATCGACCACCGGAACGGTGGGCTATCTCAGAATGGAAGGCCGCGAAGTGTTCAAGCACGCGGTCGGAATGATCACCGACGTCATCGAGGCGACGTTCTCGGCTGCCGGCATCACCGCTGAGGATCTCGACTGGTTCGTGCCGCATCAGGCCAACAAACGAATTATCGACGCTTCCGCCAAAAAGCTCGGAATAGCAGAACAAAAGGTGGTGGTTACGGTCGATTTGCACGGCAACACCTCGGCCGCTTCCGTGCCGCTGGCCCTGTCGGTGGCCGTCGCCGACGGCCGCATCAAGAAGGGTGACCTGGTGCTGCTCGAGGCGATGGGCGGGGGCTTCACCTGGGGCGCGGTTTTGGTTCGCTGGTAAGTGCCGAACTGATAGGTTCGGTCCTTGACCTTGCCGGATCAATTACTTAGGCTCTGCCTTTGCTTGTATCGATTTATGTTTTTGAGCTGATGGGACGGTTCGCATGGGGGGAAAGACACTTACGCGCGCCGATCTTGCTGAAGCCGTTTACCGCAAGGTTGGCCTGTCGCGTACTGAATCGGCCGAACTCGTCGAAGCGGTTCTGGACGAGATTTGCGAAGCGATCGTTCGCGGCGAGACGGTGAAATTGTCGTCGTTCGCGACGTTCCATGTCCGCTCCAAGAACGAGCGCATCGGGCGCAATCCCAAAACCGGCGAGGAAGTGCCGATCCTGCCGCGCCGCGTGATGACCTTCAAATCGTCGAATGTGCTGAAGAATCGCATCCTGCGCGCCCACCAGAACAGCAAGGCCAAGGGCGGTAAGTAGCGCCCGCTTTCAAGGCTTCGGTTGAAAACAGCCGCCCCCTTTGACGCCGGGCTTGAATATTGTTTCATAAACCGCTGAAATAAAGCCCGATTCGGCAGGACAGGCCGGATCGGAATGACTCTTTGTTGAGCATGGTCTTGTCCGAAAACCGATTCCCATTTTCGGGATCATGCTCCAGCGTGAGGATTTCGCCCATGGACAAGAGCCCCGATGCTTTCCGCACCATCAGTGAGGTCGCGGAAGATCTCGACCTGCCGCAGCACGTGCTGCGTTTCTGGGAAACGCGTTTCAATCAGATCAAGCCGATGAAGCGCGGCGGCGGCCGCCGCTATTACCGGCCGCAGGATGTCGAACTGATCAAGGGCATTCGCCACATGCTCTACGACCAGGGCTACACGATCAAGGGCGTGCAGAAGCTGCTGCGCGAGAACGGTAACCATTTCCTGGTCGCCATCGGCAATGGCGACATGGCGGCGGTCGAGGCGATCGCGCAACGCCGGCAGGCCGATGCTGTGCCGCTGACGCCAGCGGCCCAGCCGCGCGGCGCCGATGACGAGATGCTGGTCGGCGAGCCCAAGGTGAAACCCAGCCGGCGCTTTTTCGGTCTGGGCAAGACCGACGACGAAGGCCCGGTGCAGCCGGGCACGTCGAAACTCTCGCGCGACAATCGTGCCTTGCTGCAGGAGGCGCTGTTCGACCTTCTGGAATGCAAGCGCCTGCTCGATCAGGTGCGCTAGCTCATGACCCCGAAAATCGAAATCGATTCGGAAAGGATCATGCGCAAAGTTAAAGTGCTACAAGCGCTTTAAGCGCCGATCGATCGCCGGCAGAAATCGGAACTGCTTTTGGAATCATGCGTTCTTTCCGCAAAAGGAAGGACGTACATCATGGCATTATTTTCGACCCTCTCAGACATCGATCTCGAAAAGCAGGTCGCAGCCCTCTCCAGGGAGCTGGCGGCGCTGAGGAAAGCCGTGTCCAGGCGGGGCGGTTCCTACTACGAGGATGGGCGTGAGGCCGCATCGGACTATTACTCGGATATTGCCGAGCGCTTCAGTAACGCTCTGCCAGCGATCCGGAGGCAAGGCAGGGTGGTCGAGAAGACGGCGCGGGATCATCCGGCGACAGCGGCTGCTGTCGGGCTGGTTGTGGTCGGGCTTATCGCAAGCCTGTTGCTCAGCCGACAGCAGAAAACGTCGCGACCGACATCGAGATCAGCACGTTGAGCCAAACGGAAATGGCGGTCGTGCGCAGGACGGCCGCCATTTCTTGTCAGCGACAGTCGATCAGCGCGCGAGCTTGAGGCGGCTCTTCGGGTCGACCTTCATGACCTGGCTGCACTTGCCGTAGACGGTGCCGTTGGAGTCGGTGGCGTCCGTGTATGTGCCCTTGCAGTCGAGCTGCAGCACCAGACAGTGGCCAGCGCCCTTACAAACCGCGCCGCCGTCGCCGGTGGGATGCGTGCCGTTGGCGAAGGCCGAGCTCGGAACGGAAATCGAGCCAAATGCCGAGACGGCGATGGCAGCGGCGAGCGAAAGGCGCTTGAAGTTCGAGATATTGGTCATTTGAGCATTTCCTTCTCTGGATCGAGGACCGCAGTCCTGGCGTCCTTCTGGTTGGGGATCGCCTTCTTGGCGTCCATGCCATCTGGGTGCGGCTCTCAGAGGAAAGGTTCACACGGCTTCAAAAAAATTTGCGGGGCCTGATGCGTTTGCGCCTGCATCAAGTTCCCGCCGCTGATCCGATCTCTCGAAACGGGCTGGCGGCGAGGGACAGTCGCTTGACGGGCGAGCGGCTCGGAGCCGTCGAACAGGTCGGCGATCGACCAGTCAAAAGAACCTGATCGGAATGGCATCCCGCGCCTGCGTCGCTGCGGCCTATGCCAGGGCTGCGCCGGTCGGTATCACGATGCCGTGACGGTTTTTTTGGTGCTTGGCAAATCGTTAATGACCGGGCATTCTCGCAACCGTCCCAGGCAACATCATTATTTGATCAAACTCTTTCAGCCCATGGAGTTGCCAATGCCCCACATAGCAAAAAAAGAACCCTTCTCCGAACTGGCGGCAATCGAAGCTGCGCCGGATCACAGCGCCCTCAGAGCCATCCGGGAAACCAGGGGATACAGCATGGAAGAGCTATCTCTGACGTGCGGCCTGGCGATCGATGAGATCGCGGACATCGAGAACGGCAAGAATGCCGATCCGTCGAAGCTTCGACGAATAGCCTCTGCACTTCGGCTTCCGGAAAGCGCGCTGATCGATACAGCCGTGCTTGCACAACCCGCGGAAAATCGACCCGTCTCCTAGCCGCGACACCCAAGTGTATCTGCTCAACACGGTTGGAGCGGCCGAATTCGAACCGGCGAGCTCTCGACCCGGATCTTATGGCCGTGTTTCAGCCGGTCCAACGGCGGCCGCCTTCGAGAAGGGGGGCGGTCTGCGGCACAATGGTCGGTGGGATTGCGCCGCAGGTCAATTGGTGCCGACGCAAGCAAAATGGCAAAGAACGATGCGGTATCAAATGGCTGGGTTCGAAACCGCGCGGCTTGAGCTCCGATTCGTTGACTGCAGCGCGTCCGTGTCCTCCACGCCCAGGAAGCCCTTGGGAAGCAAGAACAAAGGGTGACCGGCGCAGCAAGTGTAGGGGATGCCTGGCAGCGCCGGTCAAGCGAAAGTTAGACACTCCCGCGCCTAAAGATAGCTCAGTCCTGACATGCGTCATGCATGCTCATGGGAGTATTTGCCGGCTACATTCGATGCCGGTTTCGATGGGCCGCCCACACCTGATCCCCCATTTGGTTTCGATATCGATCGGGTATCATACCAAAAGCCGATAAGCACACCCAGACCGGCGACTGCTTTCCGCATTTTTCTAGCCGGATGGTGATGCTTCAGTTTTTTGTGATCCAGAACCGACGCGATTGCCCACCCCCGTTAATATGGGGCGTGCCGCCATAGTCACGGGCGATCGCCTTCGTGTCGTTGATATAGCTGAAGGCGTCCCACCCAGTTGCGCGGTTTAGTTCCGCCAAGGTAGCGCCCTGAGGTCGATGCAGGAGATCGTACATTATCCTGCGTTTCGTTCCGAGACGGGGCTTGTCTGACGAGGCCATTGCATCTTTCTCCCTACTCACATTTCTCATTGCGGCACTACCTTCGCGCCTTCCGCCAGCCGGCCGCGCGCGCATCGGCCTCTGAGCAAAACCAGCGCTCGCCATACTGCGGGCTGATCTTGATCTCGAAATAGTGCTCCTGGCCGGGGACGTGATAGATCCGCTCACCTGTGTTGATGGAAATGTTGCGTTTGATATCGCAACTGCCGTCGGCTGCGGTGCCAGTGAGCAAACCGGCGGGAACGAGACCAGCGATAGCTTCAAGGCTGCTCGGGCTTGCCGTGAGAAAGACAGCGAGGGGAACCATCACCAAGGGAAGGCGCCAGGACGTGCGAGGCGCAAGAGGCACGGAATTTGCCACTGCACCATCACATCGGGGAAGGGCAGTCAAATGATGCGTCAAGATGGAACAACAGCGCGAAAAGCAACAACACGGCATGTGCCAGAATGGCGCCTCAACAAGAGAACGTTTGAGGTTCCGTACCTCATGAAGCTCGGCAACATTGGCCACCAGGAAGCGCTGGCTTTGATCGCTAGGCATAGTGGGGACAGAGATGAAATCACTGCCGAGCTGTTTTCGCAGAGGGGTCGATCACAATTAGCTATCACAACAGGGTTGGACCCATGACCCACTGAGCGTTCGCCGAAAGGCCTGATCTACACGCCCGACATCAGCCCGAACGCCTACGGTAAGGCCAAGGATGGCTGAACGGTGGTATCTTGCGCGGGCTTAGAAGCCATTGCGCTGCATAAACTTTGACGTCAGAAGTGCGACCGCCAGCGGTATCATGGAGGTGTACATCAGAGTTTCACTGCGCGTGGTGACACCCCAGACTAGCATGACCAAAAACAAGACGTAGCCAGCGCCGGCAACTGTACGGCACAGGACTTTCACCCCTAGCCTTAGGCGGTTTGTGCCAACAGTCAGGTTAGGTGCCGTCAGAAGAACTGCCATGATGATCGCGATAGCTGCGGCAAGAGCCCCTATGACGTGGATGTAAGAAAACGTCATCACCCCCTTCCTGTTGCCCCCGTATCCACACGCTTTAAGCATCGCGCTGGTCAAAGGCAAACACAAGCCTCCGCCCCCGCAAGGGCGTGCTTGACGAAATCAGCAGGAGAAGGTGGCCGGCGCCGCTTGGGGGGCGCGTGGGGTAAGATCGCCTGACGGGCGCCGGCCAGCGGATTGGGGTCCGCCGCATGAAGAATCTAACAGAGGCTTGGGCGCGCGCCATAGGTACACGATCGCGGAATTACCGTGCTTCCAACTTAGCCGGCCAGCGCCATGCCGACGGCAATGCCCATGCCTATTACCAAGCCCGTGGCGAGCTTGCCGCCAAGGTCGATGGCAAGGGCAAAGGCTGTCCGGCGCCAGTCGCTCCGCGGCTGCGCAATGATTTTGGAGATGTCATCGAAGATAAGCGCGTCTCTCATGGAGTCATCTCCGCTATATGTTCTCCTAGTATAGATTCCATAAAATAACAATTGAGTCCAGCCGCAATGCGACGCGAGTATAAAATGGTCGTTTGCATTTTTGCGCAATACAAAAAGGAAAACGGGCCTATTCACATTAGGCGAAGACGCCTAGCAACTGCATACCGCAAAAATAAATATTACAAGGTGCTTGCGTCCGCCCTGATTTTCGGCCATGTTTGGTGGTAAGGGTAAGGGGTTCTCTGCAAATCGATAGACGCGCAGCGGCAGGCCAAGGGTTTTGGCCGGGGTGGCACAGCTATGTCCAAGGCTAACGCCCAAAAGCTTGCCGGCGATCTCCAGTCGCCTCTCACCCCCGGCTGCCGGGCCTATCCGGCGCGGCCTGAGAGGCCAACTGGAGAGACTAAAATGAACGCCCATGCAACCGTCACTGAACGACCGGCCGAGACTTGGAAATTCGAACTCGGCCAGATGGTCACCCACCGAGACCAGCCGATGCCGTCGCTGGTTATGATGCGGCACAAGGCCGGCAGGAGAGGTTTACGGTGTGCGGCGCGCCAGGACAAATGCGAGGTGCGCGACCTGATGATCTTGGGCGAGGTGCTTCTGCCTGCCTGACGCATTCCGCCATCGCAACGACAAGGCCCCGCTTCGGCGGGGTTTTTGTTTAGGCAGCGCGAGTCGTTGCCCTTTTCACTTCGCTGGGAAAATAGGCTCCATCCCTAGTGCGAAAAATCAGGCTTGAGATATCCTCGCCGCGCCTGCGGTGCCAGTCGATCGCCTCCATCAGGGGCAGGTTCGGCGGCGTCTGTGAGGTGAACCTACCAACCGTGGTCAGTGTCAATTGTGCCTTGCTCACTGTGTTTTTCCTTTCTCGCCTTTGAGGCAAGAGACAGTCGACCACGATGACAGGCGAAATTGCAGGTGACTTGGGCGGCGCCGGCTACAATGTGGCTATTTTTCGTATAGCCAGCTTGGGGATGCTGGCTAAGTCTTTGTTTTATTTGGTCGGAGTGGCCGGATTCGAACCGACGACCCCTTGACCCCCAGTCAAGTGCGCTACCGGGCTGCGCTACACTCCGGACCGGTCGCGATGTATCGTGATAACCCGGTTCCGGTCAACCGAATTCGGCGGCTTTTCTGCCAGATGGAATTGCAGCCGCTGGCATGGGCTGCGCCGCCGGCCGCAACTGCCGCTGATGGCGGTATTCGAGCGCGATGGCGCCCCAGATCAGTCCGAGCAGCAGATAGACATGGCGCCAGTGATCGATATCGATGAAGGTGCCCAGCCCGATATTGCCGATGAAGGCGACATAGGCGCACAGAAGGTAGGGCTGCCACGGCCTGTCGCGCAGCAGAATGCGAAAACCAGCTGATATCGTCCAGCAGGTCAGCGTCAGGAACGACACGAAGCCGAGCCAGCCATAGTCCATCAGCAACTTCAGCCAGATGTCGTGCGTGTCCTCGCCGAAGATCGTGCCGAAGACGAGCGGGCCGATGCCAAGCGGATGCTCCAGCGCCATCTGGAAACCGATCGTGTAGCGGGCGAAGCGACCGAGGCGGGCCGTGTCATAGCTCTGCTCCAACTGGGCGCGGCTGGAAAACATCTCCGAGACGCCCGGCAGCTGCAGGATGACGAGCATCGCGATGACCAGCAGCGAGATGGCGGCGATGGTCATGACGACGACGCGCAACCGGAACATGCCGCTGGCGCTCTGCAGGAACAGGGCGCCGGTGAGCAGGATCGCCGCAACGCCGAACATGCCCCAGGCGCCACGCGAGAAGGAGAAGAAAATGCCGGCCGCGATGATCAGCAGCGGCACCGCCAGCAAGGGCATGCGTGAGACAGGACCTGTCAGCAGGAGATAGAGCAGGTAGATGCCAGGCAGCACCAGGAACGGTCCGAACACGTTCGGATCCTGGAAGGCGCCGGCGGCACGGTGGTATTTGGTGAAGATCTCCGCCCCCGGGAAGGCGTGGAAATAGCCCGCTATGCCGAGCAGCGAGGTCAGCACCGCCGACATCACATAAGCCAGGAAGATCAGCCGGTAGAGACTGGGCTGGACTGATGTCACCGAGGCGAAGAACACAGCGGTGAAGGCAAGGAACAGCGACACGGAGAGATAGAGCGGGGTGCTGGCAATATCCGACATCTGGGTCATCGCGATCATGCCGCCGATATTCATGATCACCAGCAGCACCAGCAGCGGCGCTGCGGCGCGTGATATGCGCAGGCCGAACAAGGCCCACACCGCCATCAGCCCGGCCATGTAGAGATCGTACGGCGCCGGCTCGTCGATGACGAAGCCGGACAGGAAGACGCCGAGGAAAACCGCGCCCGACGCAATCAGCGCGATCAGCTTGGCGTTGACCGCGGCCGGCGGCAGCTCGCGCGTGACGGCGCTCAATAGGCATTTTCCGTGTTGAGCAGCCGGATCGGTGTCAGGAGCAGGATCCTCAGATCGAACAGCAGCGACCAGTTCTCGATATAGTAGAGGTCGTATTCCGTTCGCATGCGGATCTTCTCGTTGGTGTCCATCTCGCCGCGCCAGCCATTGATCTGCGCCCAGCCGGTGACGCCGGGCTTGACCTTGTGGCGTGCGAAATAGCCGTCGACCACCTCATTGTAGAGGAGGTTGTGCGACTGGGCGGCAATGGCGTGCGGACGCGGGCCGACCAGCGACAGCGAACCGAAAAGCGAATTGAAGAACTGCGGCAACTCGTCGATCGAGGTCTTGCGGATGAAGCGGCCGACACGGGTGACGCGCGGGTCGTTCTTGGTCACCGTCTGCTTGGCCGTCGGGTCCGCCTTGTCCGTATACATCGAGCGGAACTTGTAGACCTCGATGATCTCGTTGTTGAAGCCATGCCGCTTCTGGCGGAACAGCACCGGTCCCTTGCTGTCGAGCTTGATTGCGATCGCGGTCACCAGCATGACCGGCGAGAACACGATGATGCCGATGATCGAGAAGACGATGTCGAAGGCGCGCTTGGCGACCGAATCCCAGTCGTTGATCGGCTTGTCGAAGATATCGAGCATCGGCACGGAGCCGATGTAGGAATAGGAGCGCGGCCGGAACTGCAGCGCGTTCGAATGCGCCGAGAGCCGGATATCGACCGGCAGCACCCACAGCTTCTTCAAAAGCTGCAGGACGCGCGATTCGGCGGTCAGCGGCAGCGACACGATCAGCATATCGATGCGGGCGATGCGGGCGAACTCGATGAGCTCGGAAACGGTGCCGAGCTTCGGATAGCCGGCAACGATGGGTGGCGAGCGCTTGTCGCCGCGGTCGTCGAAGATGCCGCAGATGCGGATGTCGTTGTAGGGCTGCTTTTCGACGGAGCGGATCAGGACTTCCGCCGCCGTGCCGCCGCCGACGATGACGGCGCGACGCTCCATGCGCCCGTCGCGCGCCCAGCGCCGGATCAGCTTGGACATCACGAGCCTGAGACCGAAGATCAGCACGAAGCCGACGACGAACCAGGTGCCGAAAAGCAGGCGCGAGTAATCCTCCGACATCTTCATGACGAATGCCGTCAGCGCCATCAAGGCAAAGGTGCCGGCCCAGACCAGCAGGAGACGGCCGAAATTGGCGATCGGCCGCATCAGCGAGACGATCTGGTAGCAGTCGGTGACGTCGAACAGCACCACGGCGAGCAACGAGGCGGCGGCGATCGTCAGCGGATATTGCCAGGCGAGATGGTTGAAGAAGCCGACATAATGGAAATAGAGGCTGAGACCGGACAGGAACAGCAGTGCGAATTCGACCATGCGCAAGACGCCGCTGACCATGATCGGCGACATGGTATCGCGCCGGTACTGCGTCGCGACCTGACGGGCGACGTCATTCATGCCGCCGGACGTCGGGCTCTCGCCAGGACCGTCGAATTTGCGCACCGCGTCTCTCGAAAAGCGGCGCGCGGGGTCGATCTCGTTCATGGTGTATCCGCAAAGCTTCCCTCAGGTGAGTAGCAAAAGAGAGCTAAGAAACCCTTGAAACAACGGGTGGCTTTGGAGCGGCTTTGGGGTTAGCGCGTGAGCGCGGCGAAATAAGCCGTCTCGATCGCGCCGGCCATCACGTCGGCGCCGAATCGTGCCTTGAGGTCGATGGTATCGGGCATCAGGTTGCCGTAACCCTTGAGGTCGGCCAGCGCCGCACTCATCTTGTCGGCGAGTTCGCGCGGATCGGGCCGGATCAGCGCAGGAGAACCGGCGCCCAGGATTTCCGGTATGCCGCCGACGGCGGTGGCGATCATCGATTTGCCGGCGGCGAGCGCCTCCAGCACGATGTAGGGCATGGCTTCCGCGCGCGAGGGAACGACGACCAGCTCGGCCAGCGCGAAGGCTTCGCGCGCCGGCATCGGCGGCAGGAAGCGCATATGGCCTTCGAGCCCGAGCCGCTTCACCTGTGCATGGTAGCGCGGCAGGTCCTCGCCGTCTCCGACCATCACCGCTTTCAACGGACGGCCAAGGCGCGTTCCGGCAAGAACCAGCGCATCGATGAAGATGTCCGGTCCCTTGAGGTCGCGCATCATGCCGATATAGAGGACATCGGCCGCATTCTGCTCGACCCGCACCGGCTCGAACTCGGCGGCGCGCAGGCCGTTGTGGACAAGGTTGTTCGGGATGGGCGGTTCGCCGACCTTCCTGCGATATGTCTGCCTTTCATAATCGGAGACAAACAAAAGATAGTCGGTGAAACGCGCCATGAACCGTTCGAGCGCGAAGAACAGCTTCCCCATGGCGGTCGTCTCGTCATAATGAAGAGAGCCGCCATGAGGTGAATAAAGGCGGGCTACGCGAGACCTAGATACCCGCAACAATGAGCCGAACAGGCGAGCATAGGCGCCACCCTTGGCGCCGTGCCCGTGGAGCACGTCCGGCCGCAATTCCTTGATGATCCCAAAGGTGCGCCAGGCCGAGGCGAGGTCGCCCGGCCCGACATGTCGCTGCATCGGCGTGCGATGGATGCCGAGCGCCATTCTGCCTTTCATCTGTTCGAACAGATGCTCCTCGAAGTCGCCGCCCGTCGTCGAATCGCAGACGATGCCGACGGAATGCCCGGCGGCGACCTGCGCCTCGGTCAGGTCGCGCACGTGACGGAAAATCCCTCCGACAGGTGAGCGAAAGCAGTGGACGATCCTGAGTGTGTCCGCCACGTGGTCTAAAACAGGCGTTCGCGGACGTAGATCGTATCGCCAGGCAGAAGCGGGTCGGAGGTGGGCACACGACCGGTCATGACCTTGCCGTTGATGTCGCGGGTGATGTCGACGCTTTCCTGGTTGGCGCGCGGGCTGAAACCGCCAGCGATGGCAATCGCCTTTTGCACGGTCAGGCCGGGAACATAGGAGTACTGGCCCGCGGCACCGACCTCGCCCATGACGAAGATCGGCCGGTAGCGGTCGATCTCGACCGAAACGTCGGGATCGCGCAGGTAACCTTGGCGCAATTTGTCGGCGATCTCGCCTTCGAGTTGCTGGGCGGTGTGGCCGCGCGCCGGCACGGCGCCGACGAGCGGGATGGACAGGTAGCCGGACTGGTCGACGCTGTAGATGTTGGTCAATCCTTCCTGCTCGAACACGGTGACGCGGACCCGGTCGCCGGCGCCGAGGCGATAGGGCTGGTCGAGCGTTTTATGAAAGGCGGCCGGCGCCGGCCGGTAGCTGGAGCAGCCGGCAAGCAACGACACGGCGAGCAGCGCAAAGAAGAGGGAAGCAGTGCTTTTCATGACCGGACACGTACCTTCGACTGGCCGCCGTTACACCACGGCAAACGCTGAGGGGATCGAGGCCCGTTATCATCCCGTTAGGGTTAATGGCCGGTAAAGGCGCGCTGCCGAACTGGCGGTAACGGACAAAAGACGGCCGGTTCTCATGCTTTTGTTGCCGCTTGCGAATAAACCCTAACGGGTGCTTACCGCGATATTAACGGCTGAGTTACCATAGTTGTTTACGGTCCGTCCTGACCAATGCATGTCGCCCAAAAGTGCATAGCGGTTTTGGGACAACGACATGCAGGAAAACAAGAACTTAAAGCGCGTCGCATGAATCTGTTCAAACGCGACGCGCTTTAAGTACCGGAGCAGGATGCATGTCCGTTCAATCCGCGGCCGCAGATGTCGACGTCGATCTCAGGCAGCTCTTCGCGAGCCTTGCGAGGAACTGGCTTCGCATTCTTGTCGTCGCGCTGGTTGTAACCGGCCTGGCGTTGGCGCTCGCCTGGCTCGCCACGCCGCATTACAAGGCCGAAACACGGCTTTTGATCGAAACGCGTGAATCGGTTTACACGCGCCCCGACGGCACCAACGACAACGACAAGCCGATTCTGGACGAGGAAGGCGTGACCAGTCAGGTCGAGGTCATTTCCTCGACCGACATCCTCAAGCAAGTGGCGCAGAAGCTCAATTTGTCACGGCTTCCCGAGTTCGACGAGACGGCTGACATGCCGGTGCTGAGCCGTCTGCTGGTCGTCGCCGGTCTGAAAAGCGACCCCAACGAGATTCCGCCGGAAGAACGCGTGCTGAAGACGATGCGCGAGAAGCTCAACGTCTACCGCGTTGAAAAGTCCCGCGTTATCGTCATCGAATTCTCCTCGGAAAACCCCAGGCTCGCAGCCGAAATTCCGAACGCCATCGCCGACGCCTACATCTCCGTCCAGGGCAATGCCAACATCGAATCGAATTCCGCCGCAACCGACTGGCTGGCGCCTGAGATCGCCGACCTTTCGAAGCGGGTGAAGGATGCCGAGGCCAAGGTGGCAAGTTACCGCGCCCAGTCCGATCTCTTGATGGGCGGCAACAATTCGGTGCTCGCCACGCAACAGCTTTCCGAACTGTCGAGCGAACTGTCGCGGGTGCGCGCCAATCGCGCCTCGGCGGAAGCGACTTCCGACAGCGTGCGTAGAGCGCTGCAGAATGGCGGCTCGCTGGATGCGGTCCCGGAAGTGCTGTCTTCCGAACTCATCCAGCGCCTGCGCGAGCGGCAGGTCGAGCTCAATACCAGCATCGCCGATCTTTCGACCTCCTTGCTCGACAACCATCCGCGCATCCGGGCGCTGAAGTCGCAGCTTGCCGATCTCGACCGCCAGATCCGCAACGAGGCGGAGAAGATCATGAAAGGGCTGATGACGCAGGCGCAGACCGCCCAGGCCCGCGAAAACCAGCTCGTCGCCGACGTCAACACGCTGAAGGCCGCATCGGCGCGCGCCGGCGACCAGCAGGTCGAACTGGACGCGCTGCAGCGCGAAGCGACCGCCCAGCGCCAGCTGCTCGAATCCTACCTGACCCGCTACCGTGAAGCGTCCTCGCGCAAGGACAGCAACTATCTGCCGGTCGACGCCCGTGTCTTTTCCCGCGCGGTGGCGCCGTCGGAGCCCTACTTTCCGAAGATCCTGCCGATCACCGGTGCGGCCTTCGTCGGCTCGTTGCTGCTCATGGCGATCGTGACGCTTCTGCAAGAGCTGTTTTCGGGTCGCGCTATGCGGCCGGCCGCCGGCGCGAGCTTCGAGCGGATCGAACAGGTCGCGATGCCGGTCGTCCGACAGGAGCCCGCCGTCCTCCAGGAGACGGAGGAGCGTCAGGCGGAAGCAGACGCGAAGCCCTATACCGCCGCGATGCGCTATACTGCAGCGGCGCCCGATATGGTCGCGACACCCGAAGAGGCGGCCCCCGAAGAGCCGACCGAAGAGCAGGAGGTCGCCGAGCCCGAACCAACGCGAGCCACCTTGGGCGAGATCGACATCGAGAACGCCGCTGAAAAACTGATCGCCAATGGCGCCGCACGCGCCATATTCGTCTCGCCGGAAGGCGACGAGGCGGCCGCCTCGGCGGTTCTGGTGGCCCGCGAAGTCTCCGACGCCGGCCTGCGCGTGCTGTTGCTCGATCTTACCGCCTCCGGAGCTGCCTCACGGCCGATGCTGGACAGCCGGCTCTTCCCGGGCATCACCAATCTGCTCGCCTCCGAAGCGGTGTTCAGCGACGTGATCCATCCCGATCTCTATTCGGATTGCCACGTCATTCCCGTCGGCACCGCCGATCCGGTCCGCGCCATGCGCGCCGCCGACCGGCTGCCGATCATCATGCAGTCGTTGACCACCGCCTATGATCTGGTCGTGGTCGAGTGCGGACCCACCGACGCGCAAGGCATCAGCCGCCTGGTGGGCGAGGGCACCGAGGTCTTCCTGTCGATGCTGGAGCCGGACGACGAGGTGACGCAAGCCGCGATCGAGCTGATCGAGAGCGGCTATCCCGACCTGACGCTGGTGACGCCGGCCAGCCATGAGACGCCAGGAACGCCGGTACCTGGGCGGCGCTCCGCCGCCTGAGGTGGCTCGATAGCCCTGAGGCCCCGGAATCGCGGCTACTGTCAGCTGTCGTCTTGGCCCGCGGCAGGTGCTGCCTGTCCGGCCGTCTTGCGGCGCAGCATCTTGGTCAGCTTCCAGATCGTCGGGCTGTTCTTGATGAAGGTTTTCAGGCGCGCGCCTTGGCGCAGGACAAGCGCCAGCGCGCGGCCCTTCATCGTCAGCGAAACCAGGACCTCCAAATGCCGGGTCTCGATATCGCACCACAGCCGTTTGTAGGGTTCGTCGCCGACCGAGAAATCGTAGACATCGAACCCCTTGTCGCAGGCCTCCTGGATGTTGTCGAAGAACAGGAAGTCGCCGGGGCTGGTATGGGTGAGGTCATCCTCGGCGATCGCCCCGAACTCGCAGATCAGACGCTTGCCGGAGCGGCTCGATCCGGTGACGGCGCGAAGCTTGCCGGCGACCTCAAGCCCATGCAGCACGAAGGGCGGCCTGTCGTCGGAAAGCGCTTCGACGAACAACGCGCGGAAGAAAGCACGAACCTCCGGCTCGCCGAAGACATTGGCGATGCCCATCTTGCGGAAGCGGGATTCCTTCATCTCGAAAAACGCATCGAGCAGTCGGTTCACCTCGTCCGCCGTCCGGGCCTCGATGCGGCGATGGCTGCCGACGGCCTCGAACTTGCGCATCTGCGAGCGGTGCTTCTTGCGCTTGCGCTTGCCGCTCGCGCGCGACAGCAGCGCATCGAAACCTCCCGCCAAGTCGACGGCCAGCGACAGATTGGGGCTCGGAAAATGCGGAAGCGAGGCAAGCGGATTGGCGATCCCGTCGAGCTCGGGCAGCAGCCGTTCCAGTGCGACGAGGTCGATGTCCGGCCGCGCCTTCGCGATCGCCGCCAGGGTCGAGCAGATTGCCGCACCATCCGCTTTGGTCAGCCAATACGGATCGGCGGCGGCGAAATTGCCGTTGGCATGGCGGCCGCCCATGAAACGGGCGACGCGGAACGGGCCGCTGCGGGTGACTTCCAGCGCCAGCGAAAAAACCGGTCGGCCTTCGGCGTTCAGTGTCGCCAAAACAGTGTCCGCTTCGGCATATTTGCCCCAGTTCAGGATCCAGGCCGGGCTCTGCGCGGGCGCGAACAGCGCCGAACGGCAGAACTCGGCATAGGCGGCAACTGCCGTGCCGTCGGCGACCGAGACCGACAGGCCCGCATGACCCGCAGGCAACGCGCGAGGCTCCTCCATGGCTTCCAGCTGATTGCCGTCAAATGACGCGATGGCGTCAACCATACCTCAATCCTTTAGGGCGTATTCACCGCGATTGGGGGCTCGCGTAGGCGCATTCCGTGCTCGAATGAGCCTAGGCGCAAAAGGTGAATGAATGATCGACGGGGGCGAGGCAATCCGGAAACTGGCGCTCAACGTCGTCCGCTATACCGGCCTTGCCCCGCTGGCAAAGCCGTTTGTCGGCGGCATCGGCGCCATCCTGATGCTGCACCGGGTCACCGCCACGCCGGAAAAGCCTGATAGCGTCAACCGGCATCTCAACATCGCGCCTGAGTTCCTAGACGCTGTGATCGCCGACATGAAGGCGAACGGCTATGCATTCGTCACGCTGGACGAGGCGATCGAACGCATCAAGGTTGGCGGGAAGGGCGGCCAGTTCGCAGCGATCACCGCAGACGACGCATATCGCGACAACATGACCGAAGCGCTGCCGGTGCTGGAAAAGCACGGCGCGCCGGTCACCATCTATGTCGCGCCGGGGCTGATAAACGGCGCCGCCGATCTCTGGTGGGAGGCGGTCGAGGACATCGTCAACGCACGCGATCAATTGACCCTGCCGACACCGCAAGGCCGCAGGAAGATCGACTGCTCGACCCCGGGCAAGAAACTCCAGGCCATTGCGCGCCTGCAGGCCTATCTGACGCTGGAGGTCCGCGAGGAAGACCAGCGCGCGGCGCTGCGTGAGTTGGCGCGGTCGAACGGCATCGAGCTGGACGGGCCGCGCCGGAGTACGCTGATGAACTGGGACGAGATCCGCACTATCGCCGGGCATCCGCTGGTGACGATCGGCGCGCATACGGTAAACCATCGCAATCTGAAGCGGCTTCCCGAAGCCGATGCACGTCATGAGGTCGACGACGTCAGGCGCATATTGCAGGTGGAACTCGGCCAGGAGCCGCGCCATTTCGCCTATCCCTATGGCTATGCCAGCGCCGTCGGCGGCCGCGAAGTCGGCTTTGCCCGCGACGCCGGCTATGCCTCGGCGGTGACGACACGCCACGGCGTGCTGCGCGCCGAACACGCCGGCTTCCTGCATGCGCTGCCGCGCATTTCGGTCAACGGCCGCTATCAGAGCGTTGCCTATATTCGCACGATGCTGTCGGGTGTGACGACGCCACTGGTCAACGCCGGTAAGATGGTCGTCACCATTTGAAGGCGGACTTCAGTCCTCCGACCGCGGGGGCTCCAGGATCAGCCATTTGATGATGCCCATAGCCGGCAGCACCCAGAGCATGCCGCTGAGCAGGAAGAATAGGAAATGCGTCCACGGTCCTGACTCCGCCAGTTGCGCAACCGCCACGATCGATGCGACCAGCGCATAGACAATGACCAGCGCCACCAGCAGGAATGTTCCGATCAGCTTCTTCAGGCGAATGGGCATTTCGCTATCTCGTTGATCCCTACCGCTTAGGCCCAACGGAAGAGGCACGCAACCCGCCAGACGCGGCGCGACGGCGTGCCGCGCTGTCTGGTCTTGCCAGTTGGGTTGCGATGGTTCACCAATCCGCGACACCAACCTGCCGGGACGAACCCATGGCTGTCATATCAGCTGCGCCTTATATGGCCCGCGACCGCGACCTGCACAACCGGGCGCTGGTGCGCGGCTGGCTCTACGTCGTGCTTCTGGTGCTGGTTGCGCTGGTGCTGGTCGGCGGCGCCACCAGGCTCACCGAGTCCGGCCTGTCGATCACCGAATGGAAGCCGATCCACGGCATCGTCCCGCCGCTCAACGACGCCGAATGGCAGGAGGAGTTCCAGCGCTACCAGCAGATCCCGCAATATGCCGAGCTCAACAAGGGCATGAGCATCGAAGCGTTCAAGTCGATCTTCTGGTGGGAATGGGTACACCGGATCCTGGCGCGTGGTATCGGCGTGGTTTTTGCCGTGCCGCTGGCGTTTTTCTGGGCGACGCGCCGCATCGAACGCGGGCTTGGCCCAAAGCTGGCCGGTATCCTCGTTCTCGGCGGCCTGCAGGGCGCAATCGGCTGGTGGATGGTGGCGTCTGGGCTGGTCGACCGGGTCTCCGTCAGCCAGTACCGGCTGGCGACGCATCTGACGCTGGCCGCGCTGATCTTCACCGCGATCATGGTGGTCGCGCGAGGGCTCGCGCCTCATTCCGAGCCCGCCGCCGATCGTTCGACGCAGCGTCTGGCCGGCTTTCTAGTGTTGCTGGCGCTGATCCAGATCTATCTCGGCGGGCTGGTCGCCGGGCTCGATGCCGGCCTGAGCTACAACACCTGGCCGCTGATGGACGACAAGCTCATCCCTGGCGATTTGTTGATCCTAGAGCCGGCATGGCGCAACTTCTTCGAGAGCCCGAAGACGGTTCAGTTCATCCACCGGCTCGGCGCCTACATCATCTTCGTCGCTGCACTTTGGCACATGATCGCGACACGCCGCCGCCTGCCCCAAACAACGCATGCGCGCCGCGCGACGTTGCTGTTTCTGCTGGTGCTGGTGCAGGCCGTGATCGGCATCGGCACGCTGCTGATGCACGTGCCGCTGCACATGGCGCTGACGCATCAGGCATTCGCGCTTGTCCTGCTGGGTTTTGCCGCGGCGCATTGGCGAGCCACACGAGGCCCCTATCCGCTGCCCAACGAGATCGCCGTCAGAGACTGAACCGCACCGTCCGGATCGCCATGGCGATGGACAATTCGCGGCTTTCCTCAACCGCGTTGGCATCTTCATGATGCCATGAGGCTGACAGGCAGCCATAGGCGATGGCGTGGTCGAGAATGGCGGACGGCGTCTGGCCGAGCGTCTTGGAGAACATCTCGGCCATGTTGGCAATCCGCAGCGGATCACGGCAAAGGTCGTCGCGGTCGAGCGGATTGTAGAACATGTTCGCCGCATCGAAGCCGGGATCGCCGAGAACGCCCTTCGGGTCGATCGCCAACCAGCCGCGCGGTCCCTGCATGATGTTGTCGTGATGCAGGTCGCCGTGGAGCGGCCGCACGTCGACAGGTTCGGCCAACAGCCGTTCCGCCGTCGCAGCCGCTTCGACATAGAGGCTCTTTTCGCTGGCGTCGCGATCGGCCTTCGCTTTCTTGAACAGGCTGGAAAACCGTGTCCGCAGCGGCTGAAGATCCGATGGGGCAGGGTGCTTCGACGGCGAAAACAGCTTTGCCATCACCTCGGCCGCGATCTCGGTCGCGGCGGCGTCGCCATGCTCGGCAAGGTCGTGCGACAGCATCCTGTCGCCGGCATATTCGAGCAGCATGCGGTGGCCATCGCGGCCGAGCAGCCGCACCGCGGCCTTCGCCGCGCCGCCAGGCGAGAAAATGCTCGCCGCGCGATTCGTCTTCGACGTCGTCGAAAGGTTTGAGCGCCTTGACGATCGCCGGCGAGCCGTCGTCTTGAAAAACCTTCCAGATGCGGCTGCTGAATGTCTCTGCAATCAGTTCTGGCGCGCTGACTTTCCAGCGTTTTGGAAATGCCGGAGCGTCCAGTCAGGGCTTGAGGCCGAGCATCAAATCCATGTTCTGTACGGCTGCACCCGAGGCGCCCTTGCCGAGATTGTCGTAGACGGCGAGGAGCAGCGCCTGGGCCCTGTCGTCATTGGCGAAAACATAGACCTTCATCCGGTTGGTGCCGTTGTAGATTTCGGGATCGATCTCCGGCACGCGCTCCAGATGCGCATAGGGCGCTACCTCGACCACGCCGCCTTCGATCGCAGCGAAATGGTCGGCGATCGCCGCATGAAGTTCGGCGCCGGTCGGCACATAGTCGAGGCCGCCGAGCTGCAGCGGCACCACCGTGATCATGCCTTGCGCGAAATTGCCGACCGCCGGCTGCATGATCGGATCATGCGACAGCTTCGCATAGGTCCTGAGCTCCGGCACATGCTTGTGCTGCAGGGTCAGCCCGTAGGGCAGGAATTCCGACGCATCCTCGCCCTTGGCGACATAGTCCTCGATCATCGGCCGGCCGCCGCCCGAATAGCCCGAAATGCCGTTGACGGTGACCGGAAAATCCGGCGGCAACAGACCCGCCGTCACCAGCGGCCTGAGCGTCGCGATCGGACCTTGCGGCCAGCAGCCCGGATTGGCGACGCGCTTCGCCTTGGCGATTGCCTTCGCCTGGTCCTTGTCCATTTCGGCGAAACCATATTCCCAGCCTTCGGCCACGCGATGCGCAGTCGAGGCGTCGATGACCTTGGTGGTGTCGTTGGTGATCAGCGAAACGCTTTCTTTCGCGGCTGCGTCCGGCAGGCACAGGATCGCGATATCGGCGGCGTTGAGGAATTCGGCTCTGGCTGCCGTTTCCTTGCGGCGCTCGGTCGGAATGGAGATGATCTCCACGTCGCCACGCTCGGCAAGCAGCGTCCTGATCTGGAGGCCGGTGGTGCCGTGTTCGCCGTCGATGAAGATTTTCGGTTTCATTGCCTGCCTGAATTCCCTGGTATTTCAAATCTATATGCCGCTTGCCTGATTCAATCCAGCAGCACTGTGATTGCTGTTGTTCAGCTCTTCGAGCCGGGCCTTTCGTTCCGCCAGAAGCCCGAGATAGTGCATGGCGACCATCGAGCCGGCAATTGCCGTTATATCGGCGTGATCATAGGCGGGTGCAACCTCGACGATGTCGGCGCCGACGATGTCGATTTGGGTAAGCTGGCGCAGCACCGACAGGATCTTTGCCGAGGACGGCCCACCGGCGACCGGCGTGCCGGTGCCGGGCGCGAAGGCCGGGTCCAGGCAATCGATGTCGAAGGTGACATAAGTCTTCCTGCCGCCGGTGCGGTCGACGATGGCATAGGCGATATCCGACGTGCGCATTTCCTCCACTTCGTGGCCATAGATGATCTTGATGCCGAACGTGTCAGGCGCATGGGTGCGGATGCCGATCTGGATCGAACGGTCGGGGTCGATTAAGCCCTCCTTGACCGCGCGGCCGACGAAGGAGCCGTGATCGATGCGCTTGCCGTCGTCCGGCCAAGTGTCCTGGTGGGCGTCGAACTGCACCAGGGCCAGCGGCCCATGGATGGCGGCATGCGCCTTGAGCAGTGGCCAGGTGACGAAATGGTCGCCGCCGAGCGACAGCAGGAAGGCGCCTGACTTCAGGATCCTTGCCGCCTCGCGCTGGATTGTCCCGGGCGTCTTCTGGTGATTGCCGCTGTCGAGCAGACAATCGCCATAGTCGACCACGGCGAGATGTTCGAACAGATCGCGCGAAAACGGATATTGCGGATCGTTGTCGAGGATGGTCGAGGCGCGGCGAATCGCCTGCGGCCCGAAGCGCGCACCCGGCCGATTGGTGACCGCGGCGTCGAACGGGATGCCCCAGACCACCGCATCCGCGCCCTTCACGTCCTTCGTGTATTTGCGCCGCATGAACGACAGCGCGCCGGCATAGGTCGGCTCGAAGGAAGCGCCCGTCCTGGAGCGGGCGGTGAAGGCGTGGTCGATGTTCCTGTTCGGCATGAAGCGATCTCCTGTGCGTCGACGCGCAACCTTATTGGACATAATTCTCAGAAATGCGACCCCCTTCCGGGGAGCATGGCCATTCGAGCCCGGTCACAAATTCTTGCTCGCCGGGTGAGCCCACGCGGCTGGCCCAGCAATTGCGCAGATATGCACGAATACAACCGAAAGTAGCCGGCGGTCCCATCATCGGGACCGGGCGTCGGCCGTGGAGCGGAACAGATATGGGCGCCAGGTCGGCCACGTCGATCGCTACAGCGGCATCGATTGCCGGCAACCTGCCGATTGCCATTATCGTATGAGGTTCAGGAATGGCCGCAGTGATCTGACTTTCCAGCGTTTACGAAGCCGGCTTCGTTCACTGGGCTGTCACGTGCGTCGCTTAACCGGGTGTCGATCCGGTACGGAGCGATTCTCATGCGAACGACCTGGCTGAGCCTTCTGCTTTTCGCCGCGCTGACGGTTTCCGTTGGCCATGCATCGGCAGGCGAAACACGCGCCAGACAGATTCTCGACCGTTTCGAACACGCCAACCAGTGGCGCGACCATGTGATGGTGGTGGCACACCGCGCCGGCAGCATGCAAGCCGGCAAGACGCTCTATGCGGAGAACTCGATCGCCGCCGTCGAGGCATCGATCGCGCTTGGTGCCGAAATCGTCGAGGTTGACGTCAGGCGGTCGAAGGACGGCCAGTACGTCGTCATGCATGACAGCTGGCTCGACCGCACGACGAATTGCAAGGGCGAGGTGGTCAAGCGCACGCTGGCCGAACTCAAGACCTGCAGGCTGGTGATCGAAGGTACCGGCGCCGTCACCGAAGAGCCGGTTTCGACACTGCGTGAGATGCTGACGGCGACCAAAGACAGGATCCTCGTCAACATCGACAACAAGCTCGACGTCGATAGTCTGGCCGGTATGATCGCGGTAGCGCGCGACCTCGGCATGGCCGAACAGGTGATCGTCAAGGAGAATCTGTGGAACCCAGCCAGGATCACCGCAGTCAAGGCCGCCATGAGCGCGATTGGCAGCGGCTTCCAGTTCATGCCGATCATCGCCGACGATGCGGTGCGCGACGCCGGTTTCGCCGAGAAAGTCAGCGGAGCTTTTTCGGCGCCCGCGATCGAACTGATCAACTGGCGGGCCGGCGCGGAGACGCTGACCGAGACCGGCGGGCCGCTGTTCAGCCCCCGCATGCGCGCGGCGGCGATAAGGGGCGACTGGCACATCTGGGCCAATACCTACGCCATCGTCAACAAGCCGGGCGGCTTCATTGCCGGCGGTCGCGGCGACGAGTTGGCGGTGCTCGCCAGTCTACCGCGCGAGACCTATGGCTTCTGGGCCGAGCGAGGCGCCACCATCATCCAGACCGACGAGCCGAAATTGGCCATCGACTGGCTGGCGGCGAACAGCTACCGCGTGCCCTATCCTGATGAGGCGCGGCCGGCGAACACGGCGAGTATCAACTAGAGGCGACGGCGGAAACCGTCGATCTCCCCCACGTGGGGGAGATCGGCTCGTCGCCGCTTTCGCCAATCTCCCAGCACCCGCTAGGTATGGCGCCTGTGTCGCGCCGTCAGGCAGCCATCGCCACGCCGTCCAATTCCTTGACGGCGTCGTCCGGCAGATCGAGGTCAGCTGCCGCAAGGTTCTCCCTGAGATGCTCGACGGACGAGGTGCCGGGGATCAAAAGGATGTTGGGCGCACGGTGGAGCAGCCAGGCCAGCGCGACCTGCATTGGCGTGACGCCGAGGCGCTGAGCGACGCCGGATAGGGTAGACGACTTGCAGCGGGTTGAAGCCGCCGAGTGGAAAGAACGGCACATAGGCGATGCCGTCGCGGGCGAGTTTGTCGATCAAGGCATCGTCGCTTCTGTGCGCCAGATTGTATTGGTTCTGCACGCAGACGATCTCGGCGATCCGCCGTGCTTCTCTTATCTGCGTTGACGTGGCGTTGCTCAGCCCGATGTGACGCACCAGGCCTTTTTGTTGTATAGCGGCCAGCGTGGCGACCTGTTCTTCGATCGACCCTTCGGCGGGTTCATGCACGTCGAATATGATCCTGAGGTTGACCACGTCCAGCACGTCGAGCCCGAGATTGCTCAAATTGTCGTGCACCGCCTGGGTCAGCTCTTCAGGAGAGAAGGCTGGGAGCCAGGAGCCATCGGCGCCGCGGCGGGCGCCGATCTTGGTGACGATGGTGAGGTCGTCGGGATAGGGCGCGAGCGCTTCACGAATGACCTGATTGGTGACGTGTGGGCCGTAGAAGTCGCTGGTGTCGATGTGGTTCACCCCGGTGGGCAACGGCTTCGCGCAGCACGGCCAAGGCTGCGTCATGATCCTTGGGTGGGCCGAAGACGCCAGCCCCCGCGAGTTGCATGGCGCCGTAGCCGAGCCGCTTCACGGTGCGGTCGCCGAGAGTGAACGTGCCGGACTGGTCGATGCTGGACATGATGTTTCTCCTGAATGATGGGGAAGAAATAGACGCTGTCCGCTGTCCCGATAACCCGCTATTATCTGCACAGTTGTGCAGGATAGCGAACAGTGAGCGTCGAACTGGGTGATCTCAACGCATTCCTGGCGGTGGCGCGTGCCGGCGGCTTTCGCGAAGGCGCCCGCGCGAGCGGCGGCAGCGCGTCGGGCTTGAGCGAGGCGGTGCGCCGCCTCGAGACTCGGCTCGGTGTCAGGCTGCTCAACCGGACGACGCGTAGTGTCTCTCCGACCGAAGCGGGCGCGAGCTTGCTGGCCCGGCTCGGCCCAGCTTTGACCGAAGTCGAGGCAGCACTTGACATGGTGAACGGCTTCCGCGACCGGCCGGCAGGTACATTGCGCCTCAACGTGCCGGTCAGCGCGGCGCGGCTGGTGCTGCCCGGTATCGTTCCGCGCTTCCTCGCCGCCTATCCCGGCATCCGGCTGGAGGTGATCGCCGAGGAGAGCTTTGTCGATGTGCTGGCGGAAGGGTGCGACGCTGGCATCCGCTACGACGAGCGGCTGGAGCAGGACATGATCGCGGTGCCGATCGGACCGCGCGTGCAGCGCTTCGCCACCGCCGCCAGCCTTGCATACCTGGATCGCCATGGCCGGCCTCAACATCCGCGCGATCTGCTCGGCCACGCCTGCCTGCGCGGCCGCTTCTCCGGCCGTACGCCGCCGCCGTGGGAATTCGAGCGCGACGGCGAGGTTGTGCTGGTCGATCCGACGGGCCCGCTTCTCGTGACCCTGGGCGGGGCGGCCGATCTCGCCGTCGATGCAGCCATCGCCGGTACCGGCATCGTCAGCCTGTTCGAGGACTGGCTTCGCCCGCACTTCGAGAGCGGTGCGCTCGAACCCGTGCTCGAACCTTGGTGGCAGAGCTTCTCGGGACCGTTCCTCTATTATCCGGCCGGCGCCTCGTGCCGGCCCCACTGCGCGCATTCATCGACTTCATCAGGGCACGGGCCGATCGATCGTGATTGGGCCAGATTGGTCTCGCAAAAAAGAAAAAGCCACCCGGAGGCGGCCTTTTCGATAGTGAGCAGTTGTGTAGCGCTTCGGGAACTTGGCCCCAAGCGCTCCTTAGCGCTTCGAGAACTGGAATGAGCGGCGGGCCTTCGCCTTGCCGTACTTCTTGCGTTCGACGACGCGGCTGTCGCGGGTCAGGAAGCCGCCCTTCTTGAGCACGGCGCGCAGGGCCGGTTCGTAGTAGGTCAGCGCCTTGGAGATGCCGTGGCGCACGGCACCGGCCTGGCCGGAAAGGCCGCCGCCGATGACGGTGGCGACGATGTCGTACTGGCCGGCGCGGTTGGTGGCGATGATCGGCTGATTGAGGATCATCTGCAGGACCGGACGCGCGAAATATTCGGCAAACACCTTGTCGTTGACGACGATCTTGCCGGAGCCGGGCTTCACCCAGACGCGGGCGATGGCGTTCTTGCGCTTGCCGGTGGCATAGGCGCGGCCCGACTTGTCGAGCTTCTGGACATGGACGGGTGCAGCCGGCTGCGTGTTGGTGTTGCCGGTAGCAGTTCCGAGTTCTGCGAGCGAGGAAAGCTCAGCCATCTTACGAAACCTTCTTGTTCTTGGCGTTCAGCTTGGCCACGTCGAGCGTGACGGGCTGCTGGGCGACATGCGGATGTTCCGTGCCTGCATAGACGCGGAGATTCTTCATCTGGCGACGGCCGAGCGGGCCACGCGGGATCATGCGTTCGACGGCCTTCTCGACGACACGCTCGGGGAAACGGCCCTCGAGCAGCTGGCGCGCGGTGCGCTGCTTGATGCCGCCGGGGTGGCCGGTATGCCAGTAATAGACCTTGTCGGTGAACTTCTTGCCGGTGAACACCACTTTGTCGGCGTTGATGACGATGACGTTGTCGCCGTCGTCGACATGCGGGGTGAAGGTGGGCTTGTGCTTGCCGCGAAGATGATTGGCGATGACAGTGGCGAGACGGCCGACGACGAGACCCTCGGCGTCGATCAGCACCCACTTCTTCACCACATCCGCAGGCTTCTGCGAAAAGGTTGCCATGGATTTCTGCTTTCGGTTCGGACCTTCCCCATTTTCGAACAATAGGAGAAAGGCGTTTCTTGTTGCTTGGATTGAGGGAGAGCGCTTGCCCGCCGCCAATAACAAAACGGCGGCCTTTGCGGGCCGCTGCTTCGTGAGGGCTTATAGGCGAGGGCGGTTATGGCGTCAAGGCTGGAGAAAAGCCAGATGACAGGTAAAATATAGTAAAAACAAAGCTTTAGATAAAAGGTATTATTTTACCACATCGGTGGTTCGCCTCGGCGGAATCGAATAGGTCCCCGTCGCGTGCGCTACGGTATGTCCGTCCGGTCCGGCGACGATGTCGATGTCGAACACCATCAGGCTCTTGCCCAGCTTCAGGATGCGGCAATGGCCGTCGATCGGCCCGGCCTCGGCCTTGCGGACAAAATTGATGTTGAGATTGGTGGTGACCGAAAGCGCATCCGGCCCGGCATGCGAAAGCACGCAGACATAGCCGCCAATGTCGGCGAGTGTGAACAGCGACGGGCCAGACACCGTTCCGCCGGGGCGCAAATGCCGCTCGTCGGCATTCAGGCGCACCGTGCAGCCGCCCGGAAACACGTCGATCGCCTCGTAATAGGTGAACCGGTCGTTGAGCTGCGGGTAGACGGTCTCCATCAGCGCGTTGACTTGCGCTGCGGTCAGCACCGGCTTGAGATTGTCTTGGGCGCGGGCATAGGCGGTTCCTGTATATGGCGCCGGCATGGACCAGCGGTCTCAGGACGAGGCGCTTGGACGAGGTCGCGCCGCCGAGAAAACACGTCCCAAGGCTGTTCTTCAATCGGTAGCGTGCTAGTTCTTTTGTTCCATGGCCTGCAAATCCGATGCCGCCGGCCGATGAAGAGGTTGGAGAACATGGCCGAAATCGTCGCCATCAAGCCGGCTGTTGCCGAAGGTCCGGTCGTCGCGAGACTGGACGAGGGCGTCCTGCGCCTGACGCTCGCCAATCCGCCGGCCAATGCCCTGTCGCTGGCGGTCATGGCGGCGCTGATGGCGGAACTCGACCGCGCGAAATCGGACAGATCCGTCCGCGTCATCATCCTGGCGGCGGCCGGAAAGGTGTTTTGCGCCGGACACGACCTCAAGGAAATGACCGCGCGCCGCGCCGACGCCGATCGCGGCAAGGCGTTCTTCGAGGAGACGTTTTCCGCTTGCGCGGCACTGATGCAGGCGATCGTGCGCCATCCCAGGCCGGTGATCGCCGAGGTCGAGGGTCTGGCGACGGCGGCCGGGGCGCAACTGGTCGCGAGCTGCGATCTGGCGATCGCCTCGCATGAGGCGACCTTCTGCACGCCGGGCGTCAATATCGGCCTGTTCTGCTCGACGCCGATGGTGGCGCTGTCGCGCAACGTCTCGCGCAAGCATGCGATGGAGATGCTTTTGACCGGCGAGACGATCGATGCGGCGACGGCCAAGGAATTCGGCCTCATCAATCGTGTGGTGCCGCGCGAATATCTGAATCAGATTGTCACCAAATACGCGCAAACCATTGCCTCCAAATCGTCTTTGGTCGTCAAGACCGGCAAGGAAGCCTTCTACGCGCAGGCCGAAATGGGGCTGGCCGAGGCCTATGCCTACACCGGCCGCGTCATGGTCGACAACATGCTGGCGCGCGACGCGGAAGAAGGCATCGGCGCCTTCATCGGCAAGCGCAAGCCGAAATGGACGGAGGAATAGACATGGAGCCCCGCGTCTCCATCATCACCATCGCCGTCGACGATCTCGACCGCGCCACACGCTTCTACGAGGCGATGGGCCTGACCCGCCATGCCGGGATCACCGACGGCGTCGCCTTTTTCCAGATGGGCGGCGTCATTCTAGGGCTGTTTCCGCGCGAAAGCGCCGAAGCGGATTCAGGCATCACCTTCGGCACGGCGCCGTCTGCCGTCTACCTTGCCTACAACACCCGCTCCGACAGGGAGGTCGATGACGTGCTCGCGATGGCCGAGAAGGCCGGCGGTCGTATCGTCAAGCCGGCCGGCCGCGCCTTCTGGGGCGGCTGGTACGGCTATTTCGCCGACACCGAGGGGCATATCTGGGAAGTGGCGCACAATCCGGCTTTTCCGATCGCGGAAGACGGCAGCATCTCGCTGCCGGACTGATCCTTCTTTCCAGATGGCATATCGCAAGCAACTGACGCGACTGAAGGCTCCCTACCTCAAGCGCATCCTGATCGAGCCGGCGCGGGTCGCCGATTGGGAAAAATACCCGTGGAATCTGCCGATCTTCCGGAGCCACGATTTCGAGCTCGAATTCACCACGCCGATCACCATCATCGTCGGTGAGAACGGTACCGGAAAGTCGACATTGCTCGAGGCGATCGGCGCTCTGGCCGGATACGATGAGGCCGGCGGCGGCAAGGGCTACATGCCCATCGACCACTCCCGCGCCATCGACAAGAGCGGCGCGGCACTGGCGGAAACGCTGCGCGGCCACTGGCTGCCGAAGGTCACCGCCGGCTGGTTCTTCCGGGCCGAATCTTTTTACTCCGTGGCGCGCTACCTCGATCAGGCGGCACTGGACGCTCACGAGGCGCCGCCCGATTTCCTGTCCTGGTCGCATGGCGAGGGCTTCATCCGCTTCTTCGAGGAGCGCTGCCGCAAGCAGGGCATTTACATTCTGGACGAACCCGAAAGCGCCTTGTCGCCGACGCGCCAGATCGAGCTTCTCAAGATGCTGCGGCGGATGGATCTATCAGGCACGGCGCAAGTGATCATGGCGACGCATTCGCCGCTGCTGATGGCCTGTCCCGGCGCGCGGCTGTTTCGCATCAGCCGGTTCGGGCTCGACCCGACCGGTTTCCATGACACCGATCATTTCCGCATGATGCGCAATTTCTGCAGCGATCCGGATGGTTTTCTCGCCGAAGCGCTGTATGAGGACGAGGCATGAATCACGACGCCTACGACAATGCCTATATCGCCGGCATCCTCAATTCGGTGAAGACCATCGCCATGGTCGGCGCATCCGCCAACGATGTGCGGCCGAGCTACTTCGTGCTGAAGTACCTGCTGGGCAAGGGATTTTCGGTGTTCCCGATCAACCCCGGCCAGGCCGGCAAGGAAATCCTCGGCCGGATGACCTATGCCCGGCTCGCCGATGTTCCCGAGCCGATCGACATGGTCGATGTCTTTCGCAATCCTGCAGCAGCGCCGGCCATCGTCGAGGAGGCTTTGCGGCTCGATCCGCTGCCGAAAGTCATCTGGATGCAGCTTGGCGTGCGCCATGACGAGGCCGCCGCGCGCGCCGAAGCTGCCGGCATCAAGGTGGTGATGAACCGCTGCCCCAAGATCGAATATGGCAAGCTGTCGGGCGAGATCGGCTGGACCGGCGTTAATTCCGGCGTGCTGTCGTCGAAGAAGCCGCTGATGCGGCCGGGATTCCAGAGTTTCGGCGTTCGCCAGAAGTAGACGGAAAGTTATTCCGGTAATCGTGCATTTTCTCGCCTCCTGATCACAGATCGTGCACCGAACGGCATTTTCTTCTTTGCATTCGCAACCGGGCTTCGCCAAGAATGCCCGGCGATTTCCAGAAGGTTCATAAAGGGAGGTATTCGATGACCCGTACGCCCGGTTTCAACACGCTCGCCGTCCATGCCGGCGCCAAGCCCGATCCGGCGACCGGCGCGCGTGCCACGCCGATCTACCAGACGACCTCCTTTGTCTTCGATGATACCGACCATGCCGCCTCGCTGTTCGGGCTGAAAGCCTTCGGCAACATCTACACCCGCATCATGAACCCGACGCAGGCGGTGCTGGAAGAGCGCATCGCGGCACTCGAAGGCGGCACGGCAGCACTGGCCGTGGCGTCGGGCCATGCCGCGCAGGTGCTCGTCTTCCACAATCTGATGCAGCCCGGCGACAATTTCGTCGCTGCGACTAGGCTTTACGGCGGTTCGATCAATCAGTTCGGCCACGCCTTCAAAAATTTTGGCTGGCAGGTGCGCTGGGCCGACACCAATGATATCTCGACCTTCGAAAGCCAGATCGACGAAAAGACCAAGGCGATCTTCATAGAGAGCCTGGCCAATCCGGGCGGCGTCTTCGTCGACATCGAGAAGATTGGCGACATCGCCCGCAAGCACGGTCTGCCGCTGATCGTCGACAACACGCTGGCCTCGCCCTATCTGGTGCGGCCGATCGAGCATGGCGCCGACATCGTCGTGCATTCGCTGACCAAGTTCATCGGCGGCCACGGCAATTCGATCGGCGGTGCCATTGTCGACGGCGGCACCTTCGACTGGTCGAAATCCGGCAAATATCCGATGCTGTCGGAGCCGCGTCCCGAATATGGCGGCCTCGTCCTGCACGAGACCTTCGGCAATTTCGCCTTCGCCATTGCCGCGCGCGTGCTCGGCCTGCGCGACATGGGCCCGGCGATCTCGCCCTTCAATGCGTTCCTGATCCTGACCGGGCTGGAAACCCTGCCGCTCAGGATGCAGCGCCACTGCGACAATGCGGTTACCGTCGCCGCCTGGCTGTCCAACCACTCCAAGGTCGCCTGGGTGTCCTATCCCGGCCTGCCCAGCGACAAGAACAACGCGCTGCAGAAGAAGTACTCGCCACTTGGCGCCGGTGCGGTGTTCACCTTCGGCCTTAAGGGCGGCTATGCGGCGGGTGTCAAATTCGTCGAGGCGCTCGAACTGTTCTCCCACCTCGCCAATGTCGGCGACACCAAGTCGCTGGTCATCCACCCGGCATCGACCACGCACCGGCAACTCTCCGACGAGCAGAAGGTCGCGGCCGGCGCTGGGCCGGATACGGTCAGGCTTTCGGTCGGCATCGAGGATGTCAACGACATCGTCGCCGATCTGGAACAGGCCCTCGCCAAGGTTTGATCCCTGCTGAATGGAGCTTCCATGACCGCGCCAAGATTTCTCTTCGTCGATGTCGACAGCGTCGAGCCGGAACTTGGCGCACCGGCACCGGATCGTCTGATTTCGGGCGATCCGAAGTTCCGCACCTGGAATGTCGAGGAACGCGACGGCGGGCTCTATGCCGGCATCTGGGAGGCGACGCCGGGCAAATGGCACATCGAGTATGACGAGTGGGAGTTCTGCCACATCCTGTCGGGCGTCTCGGTGATATCAGAAGATGGCGGCGAGGCGCGCACCGTCAGGGCGGGTGACAGTTTCGTGCTCAGGCCGGGCTTCAAGGGAAGCTGGGAAGTGCTTGAAACGACTCGCAAGGAGTATGTGATCAAGCTCTGATCGTCCTCCGGTCTCCTGCCTGTCGGCGGAAATAATCCGTTCTCAAACGTGCACGGCAAGCGTTTCCAGCCCGTGGAAATGATAGGTGTCGCGGAAGCGCGGCTGTTCGGCAAGTCGGAGCTGCGGCAGCCGGCCGAACAGGGTCTTCAGCGATACCTGCAATTCGAGCCGGGCGAGCGGCGCGCCGATGCAGAAATGAATGCCGGCACCGAACGAGACGTTCTTCTGGTCCGCGCGATCCGGCCAGAAGGCGAGGGGGTCGGCAAAAGCCGCCGGGTCGCGGTTGGCCATGCCGAGCAGCAAGCCGACCGTCTCGCCGGGGTGCAGGACGATCCCAGGCCCGACCTCGATCTCTTCATAGGCATAGCGGGTGAACATGTGCAGCGGCGCGTCGAAACGCAGGCACTCCTCGACGGTCGCCGCTGTCGTTTCCGGCGAGGTGAAGAAACGGCGCGGGTCGCCGCCTTGCGCGAGGATCGAGCGCACGGCGTTACCGGTTTGGTGGACTGTCGCCTCGTGGCCGGCATTGAGCAGCAGGATGGCCGAGGACACCAACTCGTCCTCGGAGAGCTTCTGGCCGTCCTCCTGCGCCGCGATCAGCAGCGACAAAAGATCATCGCCGGGTCTTTTGCGCCGCTCGGCGACATAGCCACGCAGGAAGTCCGAGAAATCCTGTGCTGCGCGATTGGCCGTCTCTTCGGATTCGCGTGTGCGGCCATGCATGTACATGGCGACCATCCGATGCGACCAGTCGAGCAATTGCGGCCCCATCTCGACCGGCACGCCGAGCATTTCGGCAATGATGGTGATCGGCAGAGGCGAGGCGAAAGCTGGCAGCAGGTCGACCTCGCCCGGTTCGAAACGGTCGATCAGCTCATTGGCGAGCGCCTCGACGCGCGGCCGCAGCCGCTCGACCTGACGCGAGACGAAGGCGCGGTTGACCAGCGTCCTGAGCCTGGTGTGCACGGGCGGTTCCAGCTCCAGCATTGAATTGGCCTCGACGCCGTCGAACGCCTTGACATGCGTGCGGTCCTGGCCAATGCCCCGGCTGTCGGGGATGCCGGCCGGGTTCTGGCGGCCAAAGCGGCGGTCGCGCAGCAGCCGGTTGACGTCGTCGAAGCCGCCAAAGCACCAGAAGCCGAACTCCTCCCAGAAGAAGGCGTTCGATGCGCCATGCATGAAGGCATAGGCTTCATAAGGGTTCTGGAAAAAAGCCGGCTCGTGCGGGTCGAGTCGCAGGCGGCGGGTGGCTGGATCAAAGACAATGTAGGGCGGCATCAATTTGCTCATGCCAGACAATTAGCGCGGCTTGCCAGCTTGGTGCCAGACCGTATGTTGGCCGCCGAATGTCCAATGAGTTGAGCCAGCCGAAGCGGCTGCGGAAAGACTGACTTGATGAATGTGATCGTGGTTGGCGCAGGCATTGCAGGGCTTTCGACGGCCTGGTCGCTGGTCAAGGCCGGGCACCAGGTCTCGATCGTCGAGCAGGGACCGATTCCCAATCCGCTCGCGGCTTCGGGCGACCATCATCGCATCATCCGCCGCGCTTATGGCGCAGCGGCGGGCTATGGCCGCCTGATCACCGAAGCCTACGAAGCCTGGGACGAGATGTGGGCCGATCTCGGTGAAAACCATCTCGATCCACGTGGCTTCCTCTGCATTTCGCGCGAACCGGGAGATGAGGCGGAGGAATATCGCGAAGGCATGGAAGCCGGGAACTATCCGTTCGACCTTTTCGAGCCGGACGCCGCGGTCGAACGCTGGCCGTTCCTGGAAGCCGGCTCGTTCCGCTACGCTTATTTTTCGCCCGACGGCGGGGCGCTGCATTGCCGCAAGATCGCCTTCGGCCTCGCCGAATGGCTGCGGGCGAACGGCGCCAATGTCTACGAAAACAGCAAGGTGACGGAGGTCGACGCCGAGGCCGGCCGGGTCGTGCTTGAAGGCGGCGAGACGATGCAGGCCGACCGCATCGTCGTCACATCAGGCGCCTGGGTGCTGAAACTGTTTCCGGAACTGGGCGGCGAATTGAAGACGTATCGCACCGCGCTTGCCTATGTCGAACCGCCGGCGGATATGAAAGCGGCATGGGCGGCGGCCCCGGTCATCCTCGATGTCGGCGGAGCCGTCGACGGCTACGCGATCCCGCCCTCCGGCGGCGCCGGCATGAAATTCGGCTCAGGGCTGCACAGGGTGCCGACCAGCGACGCCGACTGGAACCGCCAGCCGGTGGCGGGCGAGGGCGAGGCGATCCGCAACCTGTTTTCACCGCCAATCGCCCGTATTGAAGAGTATGGGGTGACTGAGGTCGTCACCTGCGCCTACACCTTCACCGCCGACGAGAAGTTCCTGGCGCATGAGAAGGCCAAATGCCTTGTTGTCTCGGCCTGCTCCGGTCACGGCTACAAGTTCGGGGCGGCGGTCGGCAGACGCGTTGCAGCGTCCATCGGTAATGGCGATGTCGCGAGCTTGAAGGCGTGGCTGCGGGCCGAAACGGCCTGACCTAATACCGGCAATGCCTCGGCATGTGCACGCGCCGCCAGCCGGACGAGCCTTCCCGGACCACCACCCGGCGCGCCACTGTCTGGTAGGAGGCGGGAACGTCGATGATCCGCCGCTGTCCCGGCTTTACCAAAACCTCTTCGGCCACGCTCTCATACTCGGCGGGGAGGACGACGCGCCGTTGACGCTCCGGCTGCACCACTACGGTCTCGGCCACGCGTTCATAGCGCGCCTTGTGCCTGATCTTGCACAGCACCTTGCGGCCACGGATGACGCGCCATTCCCAGGAATAGCCGCCGTCATCGATCTTCACCGTGCGGTAGATGGTGCGGGTGACTGCAGGCACGATCTCGTAGCTGACGCGCTGGGGCGCGATCTGCACCACGCGCTCGCGCGTCCCGTAGATCGCGGGATCATACTTCACCTGCTGGCCGGCCGGGCTGACGAGCACATTTTCGTAGACGGTCTCATACACAGCCGGCCTGTTGACCTGCTGGTAGCACTCGACGGCGCGGCCGCCGGCCGCCGTTTCTGACGCTATGCCGAGAACGGCAATGCCGGCGACGGTCAAGGAAGCGGTTTTCCTGATCATGGCACTCCCCCTGTTTGAACTTCAAAACACAAGTTCAACGTTGAATTGTAAGGGAAGCCGGATCGGGGGAAAGCGATTTCGATACATTTCGTTAAGCGACGCGGTTAAGAAACTGCTACTCGACGGCGCGGCCACGCCGCTTCAACAGCAGCCGGTACCGCTTCGGGCGAATCCTGTGCAGAAACCTTGATTCGACTTAACCGGATGGCTAGGAGGGGCGGCCTTGCGCTAGGGTGAGCCGGCATCCTATTTACAGGACAACGATCCAGAACCGATTCTGCCCGACTTGCTCATCTCCGGCGCCGGAATCCCATCTTCAATAAGGGATAGTCCATGAAGAACCCCGTCGAAACCTACATGAACCTCGTTCCGATGGTGGTCGAACAGACCAATCGGGGCGAGCGGGCCTACGACATTTTCTCGCGGCTCCTGAAGGAGCGCATCATTTTCATCACCGGTCCGGTCGAGGACGGCATGGCGACGCTGGTTTGCGCGCAGCTCCTGTTCCTCGAGGCGGAGAATCCGAAGAAGGAAATCAACCTCTACATCAATTCGCCCGGTGGCGTCGTCACCTCGGGCATGGCGATCTACGACACCATGCAGTTCATCAAGCCGGCGGTGTCGACGTTGTGCATCGGCCAGGCGGCTTCGATGGGTTCGCTGCTTCTCACCGCAGGCGAGAAGGGCATGCGCTTCGCCACGCCGAACGCCCGCATCATGGTCCACCAGCCTTCCGGTGGCTTCCAGGGCCAGGCTTCCGACATCGAGCGCCACGCACAGGACATCATCAAGCTGAAGCGCCGTCTCAACGAGGTCTACGTCAAGCACACCGGCAAGAGCTACGAGGAGATCGAGAAGACGCTCGACCGCGACCACTTCATGACCGCTGACGAGGCAAAGGATTTTGGTCTCATCGACAAGGTCATTTCGTCGCGCGAGCCGGCTGAGGTTGCCGCCGCATAAGCCTGCGTCGGCAGCTGGATGGCGGGAAAACACGCTTTTGGCGCGGCTTGCGGCATTTCGGCCACAATTGGCTGTTCCCTCGACGGGAGCAATTGCCTACGTTAAGCCTATGTTGATTTTCGACGGCTTAGCTTTGTTTGGGGTTGATGCGAATCATTGCGACGTTTTCTGATATGTGTTTCGTACAGAATGCGTTGTGGGAGCCGGGTACTGGCGGCGGCGATTTCCCGCGATAGATTGAATATGCGCCCTTTCAACCAGACCATCGGCGGGCGGCTATGAAAGGACATGGAAATGAGCAAGGTCGGCAACAACGGCGGTGATTCCAAGAACACGCTTTATTGCTCGTTTTGCGGCAAAAGCCAGCACGAGGTGCGCAAGCTGATCGCCGGCCCGACGGTGTTCATCTGCGACGAATGCGTCGAGCTCTGCATGGACATCATCCGCGAGGAGAACAAGACCTCGATGGTGAAGTCGCGCGAGGGTGTGCCGACCCCGCAGGAGATCCTCAAGGTTCTCGACGACTACGTCATCGGCCAGCCCTACGCCAAGCGCGTGCTGTCGGTGGCCGTCCACAACCACTACAAGCGCCTCGCGCATGCCGGCAAGAACAACGACGTCGAACTGGCGAAGTCCAACATTTTGCTGATCGGCCCGACCGGTTGCGGCAAGACGCTGCTTGCGCAGACGCTGGCCCGCATCATCGACGTGCCGTTCACCATGGCCGATGCGACGACGCTGACCGAGGCAGGCTATGTCGGCGAGGACGTCGAGAACATCATCCTGAAGCTCCTGCAGTCTGCCGACTACAATGTCGAGCGCGCCCAGCGCGGCATCGTCTACATTGACGAGATCGACAAGATTTCACGCAAGTCCGACAATCCTTCGATCACCCGCGACGTGTCGGGCGAGGGCGTGCAGCAGGCGCTGTTGAAGATCATGGAAGGCACCGTCGCTTCCGTACCGCCGCAGGGCGGCAGGAAGCATCCCCAGCAGGAATTCCTGCAGGTCGACACCGCCAACATCCTGTTCATCTGTGGCGGCGCCTTCGCCGGGCTGGACAAGATCATCTCGGACCGCGGCCGCAAGACCTCGATAGGCTTCGGCGCCACCGTCGCCTCGCCCGAGGATCGCCGCACGGGCGACGTTTTTCGCCTGGTCGAGCCTGAGGATCTGTTGAAATTCGGCCTCATTCCCGAGTTCGTCGGCCGTCTGCCTGTCCTGGCGACGCTGGAGGATCTCGACGAGCCGGCGCTGATCCAGATCCTGACCGAGCCGAAGAACGCGCTGGTCAAGCAGTATCAGCGGCTGTTCGAGATGGAGAATGTCGACCTGACCTTCCACGAGAACGCGCTGTCGGCGATCGCCAAGCGCGCCATCGAGCGCAAGACCGGCGCGCGTGGCCTGCGTTCGATCATGGAAGCGATCCTGCTCGACACGATGTTCGAGCTGCCGGCGCTGGAGGGCGTGCGCGAAGTGGTTATTTCGGAAGAGGTGGTGTCCGGCAACGCCAGGCCGCTCTACATCTATTCCGAGCAGAAGGAAAAGAAGGGCAACGTCAGCGCCTGACGTGAGCCGGCAATGGACTATGTTAAACGGCGCCGCGAGGCGCCGTTTTGCTGTTGCGGAGGTGCCGCGTTATGATGAACGGATACGGCGATTGGATGAACGGATTCGTGTTGACCCTTGATCTTTGCCCCCCGTGCCTCCAACTAACGGGGGAAGGCCGTGGTGCCGAATTCTGTGCTGTAAAACTCCCGTCACAAACGGTGGTAGGCGGAACGATCCTCGGTCGTTAATATGAGATTCGCGGCTGGCCGATTGGCGGCCGCGAGATGAAAGGTTGGACAATGGCCAAAATATCCAAGGCTGCCAGCGACGGCGTCTTTGCAGTCCTCCCATTGCGGGACATCGTCGTGTTCCCGCACATGATCGTTCCGCTCTTTGTCGGGCGTGAAAAGTCGATCAAGGCGCTGGAAGAGGTGATGGGTCAGGAAAAGCAGATACTGCTCGCGACCCAGATGAATGCCGCCGATGACGATCCCGAGTCCGATGCCATCTTTGACATCGGCACGCTCGCCAACGTGCTGCAACTGCTGAAACTGCCGGACGGCACCGTGAAGGTGCTGGTCGAAGGCGCCTCGCGCGCGAAAATCGTCTCGTTCACCGACCGTCCCGACTTCCACGAAGCCCGCGCCACGGCGCTGGTCGAACCGGAGGAGGAAGAGGTCGAGGTCGAGGCTCTGGCCCGTTCCGTCGTCACCGACTTCGAGAACTACGTCAAGCTGAACAAGAAGATCTCGCCCGAAGTGGTGGGTGCCGCCAGCCAGATCGACGACTATTCCAAGCTCGCCGATACGGTTGCCTCGCATCTTGCCATCAAGATCCCCGAGAAGCAGGAGATGCTGGCCACGCTTTCGGTCAAGGAGCGGCTGGAAAAGGCGATGGGCTTCATGGAAGCCGAAATCTCCGTCCTGCAGGTTGAGAAGCGCATCCGTTCGCGCGTCAAGCGCCAGATGGAGAAGACGCAGCGCGAATACTACCTCAACGAGCAGATGAAGGCGATCCAGAAGGAGCTCGGCGAGGGCGAGGACGGCCGCGACGAGGCCGCCGAGATCGAGGCGCGCATCAAGAAGACCAAGCTCTCCAAGGAGGCCCGCGAAAAGGCGGAAGCCGAACTGAAGAAGCTGCGGACGATGTCGCCGATGTCGGCTGAATCGACCGTCGTGCGCAACTATCTCGACTGGATCCTGTCGATACCGTGGGGCAAGAACTCCAAGGTCAAGCAGGATCTAGCCTACGCGCAGAACGTGCTCGACGCCGACCATTTCGGCCTCGACAAGGTCAAGGACCGCATCGTCGAATACCTCGCCGTGCAGAGCCGCCAGAAGAAGCTGAAGGGGCCGATCCTGTGCCTCGTCGGACCTCCCGGCGTCGGCAAGACCTCGCTCGGCAAGTCGATCGCCAAGGCGACCGGCCGCGAGTTCATCCGCATGGCGCTGGGCGGCGTGCGCGACGAGGCCGAGATCCGCGGTCACCGGCGCACCTATATCGGCTCGATGCCCGGCAAGGTCATCCAGTCGATGAAGAAGGCGAAGAAGTCCAACCCGCTCTTCCTGCTCGACGAGATCGACAAGATGGGCCAGGATTTCCGCGGCGACCCGTCATCGGCCTTGCTCGAGGTGCTCGATCCCGAGCAGAACTCGACGTTCATGGACCATTACCTCGAGGTCGAGTACGACCTGTCGAGCGTGATGTTCGTGACGACGGCGAACACGTTGAACATCCCTGCGCCCTTGATGGACCGCATGGAGATCATCCGTATCGCCGGCTACACCGAGGACGAGAAGGTCGAGATCGCCAAGCGCCACCTGATGCCCAAGGTGATCCGCGATCACGCGCTGCAGCCGAAGGAGTTCTCCGTCGGCGAGGACGCGATCCGCGGCATCATCCAGACCTACACCCGTGAAGCGGGGGTCAGGAGCTTGGAGCGCGAGCTGATGAAGCTCGGCCGCAAGGCGGTGACCGAGATCCTGAAGACGAAGAAGAAGACGATCAACATCACGGCGGACAATCTCGCCGATTACCTTGGTGTTCCGCGCTTCCGCTTCGGTCAGGTCGAGGCGGATGATCAGGTCGGCGTCGTCACCGGGCTTGCCTGGACGGAAGTCGGCGGCGAGTTGCTGACGGTGGAAGGCGTCATGATGCCCGGCAAGGGCCGCATGACGGTGACCGGCAATCTGCGCGACGTGATGAAGGAATCGATCTCGGCGGCGGCCTCCTATGTCCGCTCGCGGGCTATCGATTTCGGCGTCGAGCCGCCGCTGTTCGACAAGCGCGACATCCACGTCCACGTGCCGGAGGGGGCTACCCCCAAAGACGGACCGTCGGCGGGTGTGGCGATGGCGACGGCGATCGTCTCGGTGCTGACCGGGATCCCGGTCAAGGCCGATGTGGCGATGACCGGCGAGATCACGCTGCGCGGCAGGGTGCTGCCGATCGGCGGGCTCAAGGAGAAGCTGCTTGCGGCACTTCGCGGCGGCATCAAGAAGGTGCTGATCCCGGAAGAGAACGCCAAGGACCTGGCGGAGATTCCAGACAACGTGAAGAGCGGCATGGAGATCATTCCGGTCTCGCGAGTTGGCGAGGTGCTACGCCATGCGCTGGTGCGTATGCCGGAGCCGATCGAGTGGGTCGAACCGGTCAATGCGCCGGCTACCGTGGATGCCGGAGATGACGCCGGCAAGTCGCTTGCTCATTAGACTCATTAGAGCGCTGCGTGTCCAATTGGACGCAAAGGACGCTCTAACGCCTTTGAGTCTGCCATGATCCTTCCCGAAAACCGAAACCGGTTTTCGGGGTCATGCGTTAGCTATTGCTAAAGTTGCAATGCACAAAGAGAGAGCCGGGCCCCGAGCCCGGCCTTTTCATGTGAAAAACCCCGGAATTCCGGGGTTTTTTCGTTTTTTTTGGCGCTTTTCGACTTGGTTGCAGAAGCGCTTCTTTCTAAAGTCCGTTTCCTGCCGGATGAGTCGTACGTTCCGGTTTTCTCATGGAAGGGAATTTTTATGAATAAGAACGAACTGGTGTCCGCTGTCGCCGATGCCGCGAGTATCTCGAAGGGTGACGCGCAGTCGGCGGTCGATGCCGTGTTTTCCGTGATCACCGGCGAACTGAAGAAGGGCGGCGATGTCCGGCTTGTCGGCTTCGGAAATTTCACCGTGTCAAAACGCGCCGCGTCGACCGGCCGCAACCCGCAGACCGGTGCGGAAGTGAAGATTCCGGCGCGCACCGTGCCGAAGTTTTCGGCTGGCAAGGGCCTCAAGGACGCAGTAAACTAAGCGCCTTCTTACCCTTTTCAGAGATCAGGAAAGCCGGGCCTGCCCGGCTTTTCTTTGCGTCCCGTTTTGGGTGGGCGGGTATCGTCGATATCCCAAAACGCTGCGCACCCAAGACCGAGGGCATGCTTTTGGGCGACATGCGTTATGCCGTCGGCGCATCCGCGCGCATCAGCCCTTCCTTCTTGAGATCGGCCCAGAGTTCCGATGGCAGCCTCGCGTCGAGCAGCGACCGGTTGCTTTCGACCTCGCTCCGCCGCTGGCCGCCAGGGATCACCGACACCACCGAAGGGTGCAGCAACGGAAATTGTAGTGCCGCCTCGATCAGGCGCACGCCGTGGCGTTTGCAGGTGGCCTCGATGCGCGTGACGCGGTCGATGATGTCCTGCGGCGCCTCGGAATAATTGTAGTAGGCGCCGGGCTTCGGCCCGGTTGCCAGGATGCCGGAATTATATGGCCCGCCGAGAACGATGCCGATGCCGCGCTTCTGGCATAGCGGCAGGAAGGATTGCAGCGCTTCCTGCTCCAGCAGCGTATAGCGTCCTGCAAGCAGGAAAAGGTCGAAGTCGCCGCGCTCGGCCAGCGTCTGGGCAACCGGCCATTCGTTGATGCCGCCGCCGAACGCCTTGATGACGCCCTGGTCGCGCAGGGCCAGCAGCCCGTAATAGCCCGAGCGCATGAACTCCTCTATGCGTTGGTCCGAGGCCTCCTTGCTGCCATGGGTGAAGATGTCGACGTCATGCACGAAAAGGATGTCGATGCGGTCGACGCCAAGGCGTTCCAGCGAAGCTTCGAAGGAGCGCATGACGCCATCATAGCTGTAGTCGTAGACCTCGCGGCGCGACGGCGTGTCGAAGAATTTGCCGATGCCGGTGCGTTGGTCCGGTGAGCATGCGCGCATGATGCGGCCGACCTTGCTCGACAACACATAGTCGTCGCGCTTCTTCGAACGCAGGAATGGGTTGAGCCGCGTTTCCGACAGGCCGAGCCCATAGAGCGGCGCGGTGTCGTAGTAACGGCAGCCGACCTGCCATGCCGCCTCCAGCGTAGCATTGGCATCCTCATCGGAGACGGCGCGGTAGAGGTTGCCGAGCGGCGCCGTGCCGAAACCGAGCTCCGTGAACGCGATGCCGCCGTTGCCGATGCGGTCGAAATGCCGTGTCTTCATGTCCTGCCGTTTCCTCATTTTTGCATTTGCCCCGACACTATCATGCCTGTGGTACTTCAAAAGCATTCACGACCGTTGGACACGGATTTTCGCGGTGATAGCATGAGCAAAAACAAGCTGTTCGGGGGAAGATGTGACCAAAAAATCCAGACGGATTTTGATGCCGGCAAGCTGGTGGCCCGCCATGACGAATACCAGCACAAGTCTATTCAGGGTTATGCCATGCGTTACGAACTGATGCTGCCGCACCAGATCCGCAAGGCGATCGCCGAGAACTGGCCGGTCGTGCTCCCGCTCGGCGTACTCGAATACCACGGCGAGCACATGGCCGTCGGCATGGACACGCTGGCGGTGGTCAAGATGCTGGAGCTGTTCGAAAAGCAAGCCGACATCGTCATCCTGCCGCCCTTCCACTACGGCGCGGCGAGCTACGCGGTGGCGGCGCCGGAAGGCAATGGCTCGGTGCAGGTCGGCGGCAATGCGTTGGCGCCGTTCGGGGAAGAGCTGTTCTACAGCCTGCTGCGCATCGGTTTTCGCAACATCCACGCCATTATCCACCACCAGACCGAGAATTTTGCCGCCGGCATGCCGACCGATCTCGCCTTCAAGACCGCCGGCCGGCAGGCGATCTTCCGCTTCCTCGAGAAGGAACGCGGCGAGGGCTGGTGGGGCTCGGAGACGATGGCCGGCTACTACGCCGAACATGCTGAAGGCGCTAATTTCTTCAACTGGGTGCAGGTGCATCCATTGATGCCGGCTACGATGAACGGCCAATATCCGTTTGACCATGCCGGCATCGGCGAGACGTCGCTGATGCTGGCGCTATGCCCCGAAGCGGTGGATGCCGGTCATTTCGCAGACAACAAGAGCTGGTACACGGCCACCGCCGCCAACGCCTCGGCGGAGTTGGGCCAAAAGGGCATTGCCATGATCCTCGACCATCTGCGGGCGATATTGTCGCGCTAACACTTCTTCCTTCTCCCCGTGGGATAAGGGAGGGCGGCCCTGTTACTTCACTGCGCCCGCAGTCATGCCCATGATCAGATATCGCTCCAGTGCGATGCCGATGACGGCGAGCGGCGTGATGGCGGCGGTGGCAAGGGCGGCCATCGACCACCAGTTGATGCCTTGCGAGCCGGTCTGGCTCGCCACCATGACGGGAATGGTCTTGGCGTCGGTCGAGGTCAGCAGTGCGGCGAAGAAATACTCGTTCCAGCACAGCACCATTGCCAGGATGAAGGCGGCGACCATGCCCGGCAACGCAATCGGCATGACGATGCGGAAGAATGCGCCCCAGATCGACAGGCCGTCGACGAGGGCGGCTTCCTCCAGTTCGACAGGGATCGAATTGAACTGGTCGCGCATGATCCAGATGACGATCGGCAGCACCATCAGCGTGTAGAGCAAGATCAGCCCGACACGCGTGTCGAGCATGCCGACTTCGCGGTACAGCACGAGAAAGGGCAGGGCGAGCACGACCGGCGGCAGGATCAACTGCGACAGGAAGAAGAAGGAAATATCCTGGTTCTTGAACCAGCCGAATTGATAGCGGTAGCGGGTGAGGCCGTAGGCGGCGAGGCTGCCGATGATGATGGCGAGGCTCGATGCGCCGATCGAGGTGATGACCGAGTTCATGAAGCGTTTGATGAACTCGTCGCGCACCGTCGAGGTCCTGAGGATCGAGTCCGGCGACAGGCCGAGCGAACGCCAGCCTTTCCAGTCTGGCTGGAAGTCGACGAACGGGATGAGATGGCCCTGGGTGACGTCGACCGCGGTCTTGAACGAGGTGGTTATCGTCCAGTAGATCGGGAACAGGCAGATGAAGGCCCAGAAGACCAGCGCGCCATAGATGAAGACGCGGTTGGCGACAAAGCTCGCCGGCGAGCGGATTTCGGAAGCGGCATAGTCGGTGGTCTGAACGCTCATGTCGCCGCCCCAATCAATTGACGTTACGCACGAAGCGGTTGGCGGCTTTCAACAGCCACGTCACGAACACGATGATGATGATGAGGTAGGCCATCGCCAGCATGGTGCCGTAGCCGACATTCGAACGGTCGCGGTACTCGCGGTAAATGAAGCTCGACACGGAATCGGTCGCGCCGCCCGGGCCGCCGGAGGTGACGGTGATGATGATGTCGGCAAGCTTCAGCTTGAAGATGATGCGCAGGATGATCGCCGTCACCGACACTGGCAGCATCAGCGGAAAGGTGACCTGCCAGAAGGTCTGCCAGGCATTGGCGCCGTCCACCCTGGCGGCCTCGAGCACTTCGCGCGACATCGCCTGAAGGCCGGCGAGCAGCATGATCATCATGAACGGGATGAAGGTCCAGGCATCCAGCACCATGATCGAGATGCGTGCGGTGATTGGATTCGAGAAGAAGGCCGGGTTTTCCCAGCCGAGTTGGCGCGCCAGCGCCGCTGCCGGCCCGAACCGGTATTCCATCAGCGACTTGCCGATCATCCACGACACGGCGACCGGCGACAGCATCAACGGCATGAGGAAGACCACGCGGAAGAATTTCCGCGCCCGGATCTGTGCATTGAGAAGCAGTGCGAGGCCAAAGGCTATGACGTACTCGACCAGCACGGCGAGTACATAGAGCACCATGTTGAACAGCGCGTTGCGGTAGTAGGGATCGGCCAGCATCTGCCAGAAATTGTCGAGGCCGTTGAACTTCCGGCCACTGAAGGAACTGAGGTTCCAGTCAGTGAGCGCGATGTAGAAGCCGAACAGTGTCGGGAAGATCACCATGGCGATGGTGAACAGCAGCGCCGGCAGCAGGAACAGCGCGCGCTGGCCGTCTTCGCCGCGCGTCAGCACCTGGCCAACGCCGAGCGCAACGCCCCACAGCACATAGGCATAGACGACCGGCCGCCAGGTCTCGAAGCCAATGGTGTCGACCTCTGTCTTGTACAGGATCTGAACTGCGATCACCGCCAGCAGGCCGAGCGTCGCAATAGCCATCAACGCCCGGCCGAGCCGCTTGCGGCCCGGTGATATCAGGTCGGATGGAGCGGCGTTTGCCGGCCATGCATTCGTGGGCAAGGTCTGGTCAGCCACGCGTCTCGTCCGTTCACTTAAGGCTTATATGACCGGCTGGCCGGTCAAGCTGCGGTCCGGCGGCTTCGCGTCGCCGGATCACGGTTCACTGCGGTTTCAGCCTACATGCCCAGCGAGGCCTTGTAGAGCTTGATCTGGTTGTCGCGACCGATCTGGTCGGTCAGCTTCTCCCAGGCGGCTGCGATGGCGTCGGCGCCTTCCTGCGCCGTCATCTTGCCGGCGAATGTGTTGGCAAGGATGTCCTCGGCGGCGCTGTAATATTGGAAGATGCCGGGGATGCGCGGCTCGATCGCGGCGTTCGGATGGTTGTAGCTGTCGGCCTCCGACTTCAGATACGAGGTGATGAACGCCTCGTCGTAACCGGCCGCCACCCATTCCGGAATGTCGAAATGCGAGTTGCGGTAGGGTTGGAAGCCGGACGGATATGCCGCGCACCAGAGCGACAGGTCCTTGCCGCCGAGATGGGCCGCGGCGGACCATGCCGCCTTCTTCTTCTTTTCGTCGCTGTCGACGCGCGCCATGACGTAGACGCCCCAGCCGAGATAGGCGCAGTTCGGCGCATAGTTCGGGCCGCTGGCGAGCTTGTCCCACTGGCCGGTCTTGGAATTGTAGACGTCGTCCGAGCCCGGCAGGATCGAGAAGCCGGTGAGGTCGCCGACGACCGACGAGTCGTTGGTCTTGACGTTGGAACCGACGTCGCCCCACCAGGTGACCATCGAACCGGTACCGGCCAGGAATTGCTGGAAAGCCGTGGTGTTCGGGTCGGCATTGATCTGGTCGGCAGGCTCCGAAGGCAGCGCGTCGATCACGTCCTGGATCGCCCGCACCCAGGCTGGATTGTTGATGCGCGGCTTCATCGTATCGGCGTCGAACAGCCAGGCCTTGTCATCGGGATGCTTGGCATAGGCGCTGGCGCGGCTGCCGAGGAAGTAGAAGCCGAAGCCGCCCCACGCCTTGGGCGCGTCGAGATAGCCGAAGACGTCCTGGCCCTGGAACTGCTTGCCCTTGAGGAACTTGGTTACGGCCTGCACCTGCTGCCAGGTCTTCGGCACGCCCCATTCTCCTCCACCGCCGGCGTCCTTCCACGCCGCGGCGAGGTCGGCATCGGCGAACACGTCGGTGCGGTAGTTGAAGTTATGCGCGTCGCCGTCGACGGTCACGCGGTACTGCTTGCCGTCCCAGGTGCCGACGGGCGGCTGCAGATAGGCCACGACGTCTTTCATGTCGATCTGGTCCTTGACCCAGTCCGGCATTTCGGAGGTCAGCCCCTTGCCGCAGACGTCGCCTTCGAACGGCGCGCCCATCTCGATGATGTCGAAATCGACGGTGCCGGTGGCGATCGACTGCTGCAGGCGGGCGTTGTAGTCCGCCTGTGCCAGGTCGATCCAGTTGATCTTGGCGCCGGTATAGGTCTCCCACGGCTTCAGGAAGCCGCGAAACAGCACATTGTGCAGGTTCTGGTTGTTGAGCCCCATGAAGGTGAGCTGGACGCCGGCGAATTCGCCTTCCTTGACGTTGGCCTTGGTCGCCTCCAGGCAAAGCTCGCCGACCTGCTGGAAGTCGGCATCGGTCGGCTGGCCCTTGCCGACACCGGGGATCTGCAGGATCTGCGCGCGCAGCTCGCTTGCGGCGGAAGCCGGGCGCGTCAGCGCGCCAAGCCCGGCGCCGGATGTCGCTGCGATCGCGGCCATGCTGGCCGCTCCCTTGAGGATGTCGCGCCGGGTTGCACCCGCGCGGACAAGTTGGTTGTAAAGGCTGATTTTCATCTCATTCCTCCCAGTACTTCAGTTGTGGGTTGTTTCGGATGCTGGAGCGCTGGACTTGTTCCCCAACAACAGCGACTCCCAAAAATAGCGGCCCAAACTTCCTCCCGCGACGCTTCAACTTCCGTGATCCCGGCAAGCGTGCCAGAGCGCCCGGAACAGGGTCATAAGCCGGGCGCCTTTCACTATTCTCACAACCAAGTGCGGTGTCAACGAGAATGGGTTTTTTATCTATAAGAGACCGACTTGCCCTCGCCGTTTGCGTTAGTTAGCTTCACCGCAACGAAAGGGGGGCCGATGGCTCAAGTCGCGATCAGCAATGTGGCCAAGGCGTTCGGAACCGTCAAGGTCCTGCACGATGTCAGCGTCGACATCGCCGACGGGCAGTTCGTGGTGCTGGTCGGTCCATCAGGGTGCGGCAAGTCCACGCTGCTCAGGATGGTGGCGGGGCTGGAGACCGTTTCGGGCGGCACGATCGCCATCGGCGACCGTGTCGTCAACCATCTGCCGCCTGCCAAGCGCGACATCGCCATGGTGTTCCAGAATTACGCACTCTATCCGCACAAGACGGTCGAGCAGAACATGGCCTTTGCGCTGAAGCTGCGGAAAACCGATCCGGCGGTGGTCAAAGAGCGGGTCAAGCGCGCCGCCGACATCCTCGACCTCAACCCCTATCTCAAGCGCTATCCGCGCCAGCTCTCGGGTGGCCAGCGCCAGCGCGTCGCCATGGGCCGCGCCATCGTGCGCAACCCGCAGGTGTTCCTGTTCGACGAGCCGCTGTCGAATCTCGACGCAAAGCTGCGCGTCCAGATGCGCACCGAGATCAAGGAACTGCACCAGCGGCTAAAGACCACCACCATCTATGTCACGCACGACCAGATCGAAGCCATGACCATGGCCGACAAGATCGTGGTGATGCGCGATGGCCGCATCGAACAGATCGGCGCCCCGCTGGAACTGTTCGACCGGCCGGCCAATCTGTTCGTCGCCGGCTTCATCGGCTCGCCGTCGATGAACCTGCTCAAGGGCGTCGTGCGCAAGGGCGACAAGCCCGTCGTCGAGATATCGGGAACGCCGTTCCCGATTGCCGCGAACAGCAAGGTGGAGGATGGCCGCAATGTCGTCTACGGCGTGCGGCCCGAGCATCTCGAAATCCACCCCGACGGCGTGCCTGCGAAGATTTCGGTGGTCGAGCCGACCGGCTCTGAAACGCTGGTGTTCCTGCGCTTCGGCGATGGCGAGATGGTGGCGCTGTTCCGTGAGCGCCACGACTTCAAGCCCGGCGACACGCTGCACCTGAAACCCCGACTTGACCAGGTCCATCTCTTCGACGCAGAGACCGGCCGCCGTCTCTAATTTTTCATCAAAAGAACCCGTTCGGGAGGTATGCCATGCTCAAAGGAATCGATCCGCTGCTCAATGCCGACGTGCTCCAGGCGCTGCGGGCGATGGGCCACGGCGACGATTTGATCATCGCCGACACCAACTTTCCCTCCGATTCGGTGGCGCGCCAGACCGTACTCGGCCGGCTGCTGCGCATCGATGCGCCGGCGGCGGATGTGGTCAAGGCAGTGCTGTCGCTCTATCCGCTGGATAATTTCGTTGACGACGCGGCCGCCCGCATGGAGATCGTCGGCAAGCCGGATGAGATTCCACCCGTACAGACGGAAGTGCAAAGAGAGATCGACGCCGCGGAGGGCAAGGCCTGGCCGATGATCTCGGTCGAGCGCTACGCCTTCTACGAGCGTGCCAAGAAGGCTTATTGCGTCATCCAGACCGGCGAGCGCCGCTTCTATGGCTGTTTTGCGTTCCGCAAGGGCGTCGTGCCACCGGATGCGGAGTAGGCGCGTGGCGTCCGGCAAGCCTGTCGTCATACTGGGCGTCTTCGTCGCCGACACCGCCTACCGCGCCGCCCGTCAGCCGCGCATGGGCGAAACCATCCTCGGCACGTCCTTCACGCTCGGCCCGGGCGGCAAGGGCTCCAACCAGGCGGTCGCGGCCGGCCGGCTCGGCGCCGACATCACCTTCCTGACGCGCCTCGGCGTCGATCCCTTTGCCGAGATGGCCAGGCAGACGTGGGCGCAGGCCGGCGTGAAGAGCGCCGTCATCGACACGCCGGAAAGTTACACGGGGGCAGCCTACATCTTCGTCGAGGAGACGAGCGGCAACAACGCCATCATCGTCAGCCCCGGCGCCGCCATGCTGATTTCGCCCGAGGACATCGAGGCCCATGCCGGCCTGATCCGCTCGGCCGACGTCTTCGTCACCCAGCTCGAACAGCCGATCGAGGCGGCGCTGCGGGCGTTGGAAATGGCGCGTGGGGCAGGGGTGACGACCATCCTCAACCCGGCGCCGGCGGCAAGCCTGCCTGACCGCATCTATGCGCTCTGCGACTATGTCACGCCCAACGAGACCGAGGCCGAGGAACTGACCGGCATCGAGGTTTCCTCCATCGACGACGCCCGTCGCGCTGCCGATAATCTGCTGAAAAAGGGTGTCGGCGCGGTCATCGTGACGCTCGGCGAAAACGGCGCCCTTCTGCATACGGCCGATCGTTCCGACCATGTCGGCGCGATCAATGCCGGCCCTGTGGTCGAGACAACCGGAGCAGGCGACGCCTTCAATGGCGGCCTGGCCGCAGCACTTGCAAGAGGGGTAGAACCGTTGCAGGCGGTCCGCTTCGCCTGCGCCGTCGCTGGCATCTCGGTGACGCGGCCCGGCACGGCGCCGTCGATGCCAACGCTGGAGGAGGTCGAGGCTTTGCTCGCCAGGGGGTGAGATCGGTCCCGGACTTGAAGCCGCACGGAACCCGTCCGGTCGGAAACGCATCCGTGTCTATCGGCCCCGAGGATACGTCCGCAGGTGCCGGAGATGGAGTATGTCAATTTTGATCTACACCATATTGCAGCACCTGGACCTTCTCCAGCGTCACCAGGCCGCTGCTCATGATCGTTTCGAGCACCGGCAGGAAGCCATTGATCTTGTCCTCGCTGTCGACGATCTCGACAATCAGCGGCAGGTCTTCCGAAAGCCTGAGGATTTTTGCCGTGTGCAGCAGGCTCGAATGGCCGAAGCCCATGGCGCCCCGCAACACGGTCGCGCCCGCCAGGTCCATTTCGCGGGCCTTGAGCACAATTGATTCGTAGAGCGGATGACCGTCGTCCCTGTCATCCTCGCCAATGAAAATGCGCAAAAGCACCGCCTGTCTTGGTATCTGCATGGTTCAAACTCCTCCCAACCGGTTGAGGCGCGATGCGACCATGTGGCCGAGCCACACTGCAACGAGCCAGGTCGTGATCGAGACGCCGACGTTCAGTCCTGCCATCGGCCAGCTGCCTGTCTGTACGAAACGGAACGTTTCGTAGCTGAACATCGAAAAAGTGGTGAACCCGCCGCAAATTCCGGTCATGACGAACTGGCGCTGGCGCGTCCCGGCGAAGACACGTCCGCCCGGACCGGTCAGGGTCGCATAGAAGCCGATGACGAACGAGCCGATGACATTCACGAGCAAGGTGCCCCAGGGGAAACCAGGACCAAGCCAGGCAAGGGTGCCGATCGAAGCAAGAGCGCGCAGAACACTGCCGATGACGGTGCCGGCCGAAACGATCAGATAGAGCTTCACGGTCTCAGGGACTGCCCACCGTCGGGCCTTGCCTGGGTGCGATGATGGCAAGGACTTGGCCTGGATTTCCTCGGTTCGCTTCATACGCCCGCACCCAACATGGTGGAGCCGGCCGCATATCCGAGCGCCACCGCAGACAGGCAGAGAACAAGAGACAGGATCACGTTGCCGCCGGCCCGGAGGAACTGGCCATCGCGAACGAGTGCCAGCGTTTGCACGCTGAACGAGGAAACCGTGGTGTAGCTGCCAAGAAATCCGGTAACGGCGAATTGCCAGGCGGCAGGCGTCGGCAACGTCCCGCCGATTGCCGCCGCGGCGAACAGCCCGATGACGAAGGCACCGCTGACATTGATCGCCATTGTGCCCCAGGGAAACGTCTCGCCGATGTGCCGCCCGACCAAACCGGACACGAAGTACCGGGCTGGGCCGCCGATGGCGCTGCCCAGAATGACCCACACCAAGCCTTCGAGAATTTCCTTCATGCTCCGGAATACCGATGGCTACGATGGTTTTGCTGGCGGCACATCGCCGCACTTCGAAACCAGCCAGACCTTCTCCATCGCACACTCCTTCCGGCCGGACCGGCAATTTCGGGTGCGTGGAGTTCGGGCACCAAAAAACCCGCGGCGCGGCGGGTCGGTCCAATCATCCGGCTCCCACCGCGCATCTCCACGCGGCAGGAGTCATCAGCCCTTGCGGGCGGTTTTGGGGGACTCCATCCCCTTGCAGCTAGACATAAGGAGGTTGTGCGCGATCGGCAAGGCGGACCAGCAACATAGGCCGATCGGCAAAAGCGGCACTCTGAACTGCCGATCCGGCATCCAGACTTCACCCACCCGACTGGCTAAGTGATTGAGAAATGGCGCGAGTGACGGGGCTCGAACCCGCGACCTCCGGCGTGACAGGCCGGCACTCTAACCGACTGAGCTACACCCGCGCACAGACGAGCACATGTTGCCGTGTTCGTCGTTGGGCGGTGGATAAGGGGTAAGCCTGCGGGTGTCAAGCGGAGCGAAGCAGCATAACAGCAAACAGGAGAAGGTTTTTTGACAAGCCGAATTTTGTTGCCGAAACCAGTCAGCGGCGAGGGCATCGCGCGCTCATTTGGCCTTGCGAAGCCTGCTTTAACTGCTTAAAGGTCCGGCCCGGAGCGGGCGATTAGCTCAGTTGGTAGAGCGCTTCGTTTACACCGAAGATGTCGGCGGTTCGAGCCCGTCATCGCCCACCAATTACCATATGCGGCCGACGTTGCTTCTGGTCGTTCGCCTGCGCGGCAGTCAAGCTTCTTAGCTTGAGGCCAGCGCCTCAAGCCGGGCCAAATAGTCATCTGGCAGATGGTGATGTCTGGCGCCATCCCGAATATGCCTGAGGTAGGCCGTGTCCGGCAAAAACGTTCCAGCTTGCGGTTCGGCGACGTAGATCTGCATTTCGGTTGCCACGCCATTCATCGTCACCATTACGGGGAGCCGAGTGTAGCTGTTCAGGTTCCTGTTCCGGCCCGGCTGGTAGCCTTCCTTCTGATCGAGCAGAGCCAAGTCGACGGCCGTCAAGCGGCAGACGGCGCCCCAGACTTCGGCTCCTTCCTGAGGTTCCACCGATGACACTCCGCAATTGCGTTTCACAGACATCCTGGGGAAACACAGGGCATGACCTGGCAAATAGCCCGTGCCCACGACTTCGGCGCCGGGACAGCGCTCCGTCATCTGTCGAATGTCCAAATTTGATGGTAGGCGAAATAAAGAAACGTCTCGGTCACGCGCCATGCCTTTCACCCTCGTCAACGCCCAACTCGTCGCTACGGACGAGCCATTTCATGATGCCAATGATTGCGAAGCCACGTCCTCTTGAGGCAGATCATGGCAAGCGCTGCATGATCGGCCGCTGTTGCCTGGCGCGGGAAAAAAACGTCGCCGAAATCGAGGATCATGGCGGCAGCAGCCGAAAATCCTTGCCTTCGGGTAGCAGCTGCCCGCCGTCGACGATGATGGTCGTGCCGGTGATGTAGCTGGCATCGTCCGAGGCGAGGAACAGGAAGGCATTGGCCACGTCGCGAGGACTGCCGAGGCGGCCGAGCGGGATAGCGTCTTCCATGTTCTTGATGAAGGCCGGGCCGCGATGCAGCTGGATTGCTTCGGTGAGGATATTGCCGGGCTCGACGCCGTTGACCGTGATGCCGTAGCCCGAGAATTCGAGAGCCGCCGAACGGATGAGGCCGTTGATGCCGGCCTTGGTCGCCGAATAATGGCCGTGACCGGGGCTGGTTACGTGGGGGCCGGTGATGGAGGAGGTGAAGAGCATGCGGCCAGAGTGCTGCGCCTTCATCGGAACGAGCGCGGCACGGGCGGCATTGAAGCTGCCGCGCAAATTGACAGCCATGACACGGTCCCAGTCGTCCGGGCTGGTGTTCTCCAGCAACTGCCAGGGGTAGATGCCGGCATTCTGGACCAGGATGTCGAGACAGCCGTGATGGTCGAGCGCCAGCGCGACGGCGGCCTCCGCATCGGCCATCTGCGAGATGTCGGTGCGGATGAAGGCGGCACCGAACTCGTCCGCGGCGGCTTGCCCCGCGTCGATCTCGGTATCGGCGAGGACCAGCTTCGCACCCTCTTCAGCAAAGCGTTGTGCGATGCCCTTGCCGATGCCGCGCGCGCTGCCGACGATCAGCGCGACCTTGTCTTCGAGGCGGCCAGTCATGCCAGCCTCTGGCGGATGGTTTGCTTGAAAGCGTCGAGCAGCACGGCGGCAAGCACGAGCAGGCCGTGGATCACCTGAGTGAAGTTGGCCGGAAGGCCCATGAGGTTGATCGCCGTGTTGATGGCCGACAGCAACAGCACGCCGGCATAGACGCCGGGCAACGTGCCGACGCCGCCTTTGAGGCTGACACCGCCGATGACGACGGCGGCGAAGGCGTTGAACAGCAGGCCGACGCCGAGATTGGCGGTGGCGCCGGAGGTGCGGATCGCCAGCAGCCAGCCGGCAAGGCCGGCGATGGCGCCCGCAAGAACGAAGGCGATGACGAGGTTGCGGTTCACGCGGATGCCGGCACGGAAGGTTGCGGTCTCGTTGCCGCCGATCATGATCAGATGTCTGCCGAAGGGTGTCTTGGCCATGATCAGCGAGAAGACCACGAAACACGAAATGGCGATCCAGGCGGTGAGCGGCAGGCCAAAGAGGCGCTGAATGCCGAACCAGCGGATTGCCGGCGCAAGATCCTGTGCGGAGCGGCCTCCCGAAATAACCAGCACGAGGCCGCGCACCCAGATGTAGGACGCCAGCGTAATGATGAAAGCACTCATCTTCACCTTGACGACTAGGTAGCCGTTGATGACGCCGATGATGCCGCCGACAACTACGGCAAGCAGCAGCGAAACCGGAACCATCAGCCATTCGGGATGCAGTTGAACGCCAAGGCCGATACCCGCTGAGCAGAACAGGATACCGACCGCCATGGCACCGAGCGCCGCCACGGATTCGACGGACAGGTCCATGTGGCCGGTGATGATGACCAGCGCCAGGCCGATCGACATGACGCCAAGCACGCTCGACGCTTCTATGATGTTGGCGAATATGCCGAGCTGGAAATAGTTCGGAATGAAGATGGAGAAGATCACCAGCACGAAGACCAGCATGAACCAGACGAGGTTGTCGAGGACGAACTCGAGGGCGTGGCGCGTGCGGGGATTCATGTGCTGATCCGGCTGGCGCATGATCCGAAACCAATTCGGTTCTCGGGATCATGCGCGGATTGAAAATCGCTGCAGCGTCCCTTGCGCGTCCGTTCGGACGCGCCGGGCTGCAGAGGTTGCGCTCCGGGCCAACGCGGCCCGGAGTCTTCGGACTTGGCTATTCGACCGGCTTCACTGTGTCGGAGGGCGGCTTCAAATTGCCCCAGAAGGCCGGGTTATCGACGTTTTCCTTGGTGATCGCGGCGCCAGGAATCTTGATGTTCGGCCCCCAGGCTTCCTTGGTCACGGTCGACTTCAGGCCGAGCACGTCGTACTCACCCGGTTTGATCTCCTGCTTGTTGACGACCTTGTCCATGAACATGGCAACGGCGGCGGCCTGAGCGTAAAGCGGCTGCTCGACTTCGACATTGAGCCAACCCTTGCGGATCAGGTCGAGGCCGACCGGGGCGCCGTTCGAGCTCATCAGCATGACGTCGCCCGGCTTCTTGCCGGCGGCCTCGAGCGAGGCGACGGCGGCGACCGAGAGATGGGCGGCGTGGCTGAAGATCAGGTCGATATCCGGGTTGGCGAGCATCTGGTCGGCAACGATGGTACCAGCATTGCTGGCTTCCCATTGCATGGCCGGAACCGAGATGATCTTGACGTCCGGGAACGCCTTCATCTTCTCCTCGAAACCCTTCTGGATGTCGAGCGTGTAGGGATCGCCGGGATCGCCGAGTACCTGGAGTATCTTGCCTTTTACAGAACCGTTCTTTGCCTTCAAGAGCTTCTCAGTCTGGTCGGCGGCGACGTAGCCGATCTCAACGGTTCCCGCCACTGAGGTGAAGTCGGAGGGAGTCGAGGTGATCTGGCGGTCGAATTCGACAACCGGAATGCCGGCGGCGCGGGCAGCCTCGATGGACGGCTTGAGCGCATTGAAATCGACGGCGGCAAGAATGATCGCCGACGGCTTGAGCGCGATGACGTCGTTCATCTGGGATTGCTGAGCGTCGGTCTTGTTATCGGCGTTCAGCGTCTTCATCTCGTAGCCGACCTGCTTCAGGAACAATTCCAGCGCGCTCACCGAGCCGGTCTGGAATTCGTCGAGCAGTGTCGGCACCATATAGTAGACGGTGCCCTTGGACTGGGCGAATGCCGGCGTGAGCGTGGCAAAGGCCAGTGCCAGGATACCGAAGACAGCAAGAAGTATTTTCTTCATGTCGTTCGCTCCTTTTGCGCCGGACCCCTCATTTGTCCCTCAGCCAGCCGGTCCGGCACCGGCGAGCGTCTCGCCGGTGATCATGCTGATCACCGCGTCGGGACTTGTCTTGTTGCGCGCGACATCGCCTGCCACGACGCCTTGCCGGATCACCACGATCCGGTCGGCGACCTGGAAGGCCTGCTGCATGATATGGGTGATGATAACGACGCCGATGCCCTGGCTCGCCACCTGGCGGATCATGTCGAGGCCGCGCCGCGTCTGCTCGACGCCGAGTGCCGCGAACGGCTCATCGAGAAGCACGAGCTTGCCGCCAAAATGCACGAAGCGGTTGAGTTCGATCGCCTGCCGCTGGCCGCCCGAGAGGTGCTCGACATTGGTTCTGAGCGAAGGAATGCGCGTGCCGGCGCTGGCGAGGGCCTTTTTGACCACGTCCTCCATGGCGGGTTCGTCGAGCACGGGAACGCCAAGAAACTTCCTGGTGATCTCGCGGCCCATGAAGAAATTGGCCACCACGTCGACATTGGTGCAAAGCGAGAGGTCCTGGTAGACGGTTTCGATCCCCGCGGCCTTGGCCTCGGCAGGGGACTTGGCCAGGAATTCCTTACCCTCGAACAGCATGCGGCCGGAGGTCGGCTCCAGCCCGCCGGCGATGATCTTGACCAATGTGGATTTGCCGGCGCCGTTGTCGCCCAGAAGCGCCACCACCTCGCCCTTGCCGATTGAAAAGCTGATCCCCTTGAGCGCTTCGATCGCGCCATAGTTCTTGGTGACGTTGTCGAGCACCAGCAAAGGTTCGCTCATGCTGCGATCCCCTTGCTATGCAGGAGATCGCGCCCGCGTTCGCGTTCGGTCGTGAATATCTGGCCGAAGCGCGGCGAAAGCACGCCGGAAACAACGAGGGCTGCGGCCCCGCGCAGCACCGCATGCTGCCCGCCACGTGCGACGGTGACACGGGGCGTCGTGCGGTCTCCTCGCGCCGAGATCGAGTTGGGAAGGTTCGCGGCCGAGCCGGCCAGCCGTTCAAGCAGGTCGGTGGACGCCAGTCCGCCGAGGATGATGGTTTCGGGGTCGAACAGGTTCTCGATGATGGTGATGGCGTTGCGGAAGATCGGCTCGACCTCATCAACCCATTCGGCGTCGCTGACGTTCCGGCGCCGCAACGCTTCGAGCGAGAGGTATCTTTCGAGGCAGCCGCGATTGCCGCAGGGGCAAGGCTCGCCACCTGGCACGACGGGAATGTGCCCGATCTCGCCGGCATTTCCCCAGGCGCCGCGCAAGGCGCTTCCGTCATGCACCATGACGCCGCCGAGGCCGACCCCGAAATAGAGATAGTAGTATTCGGAATATCCCGCTCCGAGGCCATACAGGCGCTCGCCCATGGCGGCAGCCGCCATGTCGGTTTCAAAAAACGCCGGCAACCCGGTCGAGGCTTCCAGCCGTTCCCGAAGCGCCACGTCTTTCCAGCCGGCCATCGTCGTCGGGCCGATAAAGCTCATCGATTCCACGCCGAAAGGGCCGGGCAGCGCCATGCCGATGCCGAGAACGCGACCGCCAGGCCGCAGTCCGGTCAACTCAAGCACCATCGCGCCGATCAGTTCGAAGGCATGATCGGGCGTTGCGTTGAGGGCTCCGCGGTAGGTGCTCTCGATCACGTCTCCGCTCAGATTGATCAGCGCTGCATTGATCCCGAGGGGAGTGACGTGGATGCCGACGGCATAGCCGCCCTCCGGGTTGATCCGCAAGGTCGCCGGAGGCAGCCCGCGCCCTCGCGGCTCTTCGCGCATGGACAGGACATAGCCGTGCTCCTCCAACTCGCGAACGATGGTCGATACTGTTTGCACGGTGAGCCCGACCCGCCTGGCAATGTCGCCACGGGCGATCGGTCCGTGAAGGCGGATGGATTCGAGCACGATGCGCCTGTTGTAAGGCCGCCCGAATTCCTGATTGGTCCCCCGCAGTGCCATCTCTCGCGCTCCTAGGAGACATAGGTTCGCACCAAAGATTTATTCAGTCAAATGGAATTCAAAAATAAATTAAGCCGTTCTGTAGCGATCCTTCGTGCCCCCTCTCTGTCCGGCAGGACAGAAGGGGGCGCTGTCCCGCCAGCGCCAAAAAGCAGGTGCAGCCGATAGGCTGCAACTATGCCGGGAAATTAGAATTAAAGATACTGCGCGACCTTCTTGCCGACCCTCAGGAAGCGCAGGGGGTCGATGGCTTCGCCTTTGTGGCGGACCTCGTAATGCAGATGCGGGCCGGTCGATCGGCCGCTGCTGCCGGTCTTGCCGATGACGTCGCCGGCGTTGAGCCTCTCGCCGACGGTCACGCTGATTTTGCTGAGATGCCCGTAGCGCGTCGCAAAGCCATTGCCATGGTCGACCTCGACCATGCGGCCATAGCCGCCGTTCCAGCCGGCCTTGACGACGACGCCAGGCGCCGTGACCTTGGCAGGTATGCCGGTTGGCGCCCTGAAATCCATCCCCGAATGCAACGCGGCGGTGCCGAGGAGCGGGTCGGTGCGTACGCCAAACGGGCTGGTGACGGAGCGGCCGGGGGCGGGATTGGCGAGCGGCAACCGTCGCGCCTCCGTCTTCAGGCGGTCGAGCACGTCCAGCGCCTCGTCGAGTTCCCTCACCTTGCTGTCGAACACCATCGAACTGTCGAGCGGTATCAGCGGGCCGCCAGCATCGCTCTTGCCGAAGTCGCTGTCGACCGGCAAGCCCGCCGAACCGAGCGCTTGTGAAATCGCATCGGCGTTTCTGTAGGCGTTGTCGGCAAGCGCGGTGATGCGGGTGAGCTGCTGGCCTTCAATGGCTTTGAGCGACTCGTTGATCGACACGAAGAGCTTGTCGGCACGATCGGCCGCCGTGTCGCTCGGCGCCGGATCGGAGCGGGTCGACCACAAGGAGAACGGCTTGATATCGCGTGAGCCAAGGGCGCCGACGCTGGCAACCGAATAGGCCTGCGGCTGGGCTTCGGTCGCATCGGCGCGTTGGTCCGGCTTTGCGGACGCAGTGGCACCCACGGCAGGCGTCGTTCCGACGTCGCTCCCGGCGCGTTCGAGGATCGGGGCGAGGCGGCCATGACGCAGGCTGAGCTGGCTCTGTCGTTCCAGCAGTTCGCCAACCTTGGTTTCCATGAGCTGCTGGTCGAGCAACTGGCGGCTGGTGATCCGGTCGACCTGGGCTCGCAGCGCGGAGATGCGGTCCTCATAGGCCTGCTGCATGCGCGCCTGCCGTGCCGTGGTCGCGCCGATCAGGTCGTCGCGCAGCACGAGGTAGGAGGTCGCCAGCAGATAGCCTATCGCCATCGCCGCCAGCGCGGAGCCGCAAAACGCGGCCACCCATGGCCGTATCGTGAAATGCCTTATCTCGTTGCCCCGGGCGATAATGACCGTGTGGGGCTCCTTGCGCCTGCCAAAGACTGTTGACTGACTGGCTGCGTTCACGGGACCAAGCTTTCGTTACGACACCAACGACAAGCCTCATTACACATCATTAAGGTTAACGGTCGGTTGCTTGCGCTCAATCCCTTGCAGCCCATGGGTTGCAGCCGAATTGGCGTGAGGACACGAGGTGCAGATTTCGGCGCCTCACGATTCACATGAGGCTTTCAGGCTATGCTGCGGGCGTCACCGTCAAAGCGCGCGGACGGCTTCCAGCACCGCCTCGGCATGGCCCTTGACGCGAACGTTCCGCCAAATCCTGGCAATCCGTCCGTCGCTGCCGATCAGGAAGGTGGCGCGCTCGACGCCCATATAGCGGCGGCCGTAAAGCTTCTTCTCGACCCACAGACCGTAGGCTTCGATCACCTTGCGCTCCTCGTCGGCGACAAGGTCGACGGTGAGGCCATATTTCGATTTGAATTTGTCGTGCTTGCGAACGCTGTCCGGCGACAGGCCGATCACAACGGCGCCGGCCTTCTCGAATTCCGGCTTCAGCTGCGAAAAGCCGATCGCCTCATTGGTGCAGCCTGTGGTGTCGTCCTGCGGGTAGAAGTAAAGCACGACCGGCCTTCCCAGCGATGCCGCGAGGCTGAGCGATCCGCCGCCGTCGCGGGGAAGGTCGAATTGCGGCGCCAGATCGCCCACGTCGAGGTCAGCCATATCGATGCCCTTGTTTGTGGTTACGCGCCAAGCCGCATCGATATAATGTCAAACTGGAATTCGTCCACGGTCGAGTTCGTTCAACGGAAAATTGTGTGGATCAGGAGCAGCCGCAGCACGAGAAGATCAGATTCAGGCGTGACGAGATCACCGACCTGGGGGCCCTACCGTCCGCGTGCCGCGTACCGCCGCTCGGCCAGGCGTCGATTGGCCGCGGCGTTCGTATTCTTGCGCGGCTGGTTGTCGGCCTTGTTGCTCTTGTGCTGCTGGTCGCCGTCGCCGTGTATGCGATTGGCATGTCAGGTTTCGGCGCCGAGCGGCTGCGGGCCGAAGCGGAAACGGCTATCGAGAAATTGGCCGGCGTCGACGTCGATGTTGCGGTCGGGCCTGCCCGCCTCACGCTCGACGGATCGAGCTTCATCGCGCTGCAGGTCAGCGACGTCAACCTCAAGACCGCCGATGGCAAGCCGATGGCCGATGCCGGACGGGTCCGCTTCGGCATGCGGCTGATACCGCTGCTTTCGGGCGAGGTGCGGCTCACCAGCGCCAGGATTTCCGATGCGCGCATCGTGATGGCGGCGATGCCGTCGGGTGGCGACTGGACGGTGGCGCTGCGCAATGAAGACGGCCTCGTCGATCCGGAAAGACTGGCCGATGCGATCTTCGGCAACATCAATCACGCGCTCGACACAGTGCAGGAGGATTCGATGCGCCGGATCGATCTCCGCAATGTCGACCTCGTTCTGCCCGAGGGCGGGTTGGTCGAACTGGTCAGGATCACCGATGCCACCGTTGCCCAGTCGGGGCCAGGCGGCATGACGTTCTCGTCGGATGCGGATGTCGACGGCAGGACGCTCACCATCGCTGCCTCAGCCACCCGCGATACGACGCGGCGCGTAACGGCGTTGGATGCCAGCGTCCAGATAGCCGAGGCCGATGCGGCCGCTTCAGGCGGCAAGACGGGCGCGATTGCCTTGAAGCTGACGGGATCGGAGGGCTCCGGCGAGAACGCGTCACGGCTGACGGCGTCGTTGTCGTTCGCCGGTTCCGTGCTCGATCTCGGCCCGCGTTTCGGGGAGCTTTCGGCCGACGTCGATCTCGATGCGACGCTTATCGCCGGCGCCAACAAGATCCAAGTGGACCGGCTGCAGGTGAAGACCGGTCGCTCGACATTCGATTTCGCCGGTTCGATCGGGCCGAAGCCGGCGACTGGGACAGCGGGCGAGGAGCCGTCCTACCGTTATGACCTGACCAGCGACCGTTCGACGCTGGCGCCTTCGGAATCGTCCGAACCCGCGCTCGATTTCATCGCCCGCGTCGCCGGCGTCTACCAGACCAGGAGCCATAAGCTCGTGGCCGAGCAGATCGGGATCAGGTCCGGCTCCGCCAGCGAGGCGCTGGGTACGGCTTCGGTCGAGTTCGTCGAGGGAAAGGCGCCCGGCATATCTGTTGCCTTCAACGTACACGACATGCCGGTCTCGCATGTCAAGCAGTTGTGGCCCTGGTTTTCTGCGGGCAAGGCCCGCCTTTGGGTGCTGAAGAACCTGTTCGGCGGCCGCGTCGTCGACGCCAGCCTGCAGTTCCAGGTCGTGCCCGGGCGCCTGGGCAATGGGATTCCGCTTTCCGCCGATGAAGTGTTCGGCCGTTTCCAGATCGAAGGTTCGCGCTTCGATACGGCCGGCCACATTCCGCCGATACGCGATGCCGTGGGCGTTGTCGAATTCCACGGCAACGATGTCGACATCGCTTTGTCCTCGGGCAGCGTCTATATGACCAGCGGCCGTACGGTGGCGGCAAGCAACGGCACGATGACAGTCAAGGCGGCGAACCGCCCGCCGGTGATCGGCGCGCTCGATATCGATGTCGCCGGCGAGGCATCCGCAATCGCCGAACTCGCCTCCTATGAGCCGATCAACGCCATGCGCCATGTCGGCCTGCTGGCGGACGACCTGTCCGGCACGGTGACCGGCCACGTGAGAGCGGACATTCCGCTGCAGTCCGGCGTCGATACCTCGAAGCTCGATTGGCGGGTGGCGCTCGATTACAAGGGCCTGTCGCTGGCCAAGCCGTTCGAAGGCCAGGCGGTGACGGACGCCGACGGTTCGATCACCGTCGAGCCCGATCGGGCCGGAATCTCCGCCAAGGCGCTGCTGAACGGCATTCCAGCAGAGCTTGACTTGATCGAGCCGCTCAACAAGGCCGGGCCGCCACGCAGCCGGAAAGTGGCGCTGGTGCTCGACGACAAGGTGCGTGCAACCGCCATGCCTGGCCTGTCGGCGCTGCTTTCCGGAACCATCAAGGTTGCGATCGACAAGAGCGGCGGCAACGGCGAGACTGTTTCGGCGGACCTGACCAATGCCAGGCTGAACATTCCCTGGGCTGGCTGGAGCAAGGGACCCGGCATTCCCGCCAACGTCACATTTGCCATGACCAAGTCCGGCGGCACCACGACGCTGTCCGACTTCGACCTGAAGGGAAAGACCTTTTCGATCGACGGCGACATGGTGCTGGTCAACGGCGCCCTGTCCTCGGCGCGGTTCAGCAAGGTCAGGTTGAACCGGGGAGACGACGTCGCCGTGACGGTGAAACGATCGGGCAAGGGCTACGCGATCGACATCAGCGGTAACGCGCTGGACGCGCGCTCGCTGATCAGGCAATTCACATCCGACGTCGACACCGCCACCAAGGCCACCGGATCCGACGCAATTTCCGTCAGCGCCGATGTCAATTCCCTGACCGGCTTCCACAACGAGACGCTGTCGGGCCTGAAGCTCGACTACAGCGCCGCCGGCTCCAGGGTGAACGGGCTCAAGGTGAGCGCCACGGCAAGTGAGGGTGCTGCCATAAGCATCAGCAATACGACCGGCGCCGGCAGGCGCGCGCTCAACATGACGTCGGCCGATGCCGGCGCCATCCTGCGGTTCCTCAACATCTACGAGCATATGGAGGGCGGTTCGATAACGCTTGCGCTCGCCGGGCCAAGCGATGGGCCGATGAAGGGCCAGGTCGACTCAAGGGATTTCTTTGTGGTCAACGAGCCGAAACTCGCCTCGCTCGTCTCGACGACGCCGGCGGGCGACAGCCGCAGCCTCAACGAAGCTGTCAAAGCCGACATCGACACGTCGCGCGTGAAGTTTGAGCGCGGCTTTTCCCAGATCGAGAAGGGCACCGGCTACCTCAAGCTGGCCAATGGCGTGCTGCGCGGCCCACGCATCGGCACCACCTTCCAGGGCACGCTTTACGACCAGAACAACAACATGGACATGACCGGCACCTTCATGCCGGCCTATGGCCTCAACCGCATCTTCGGCGAGCTGCCGCTGTTCGGGGCGCTGCTCGGCAACGGCCGCGATCGCGGCCTGATCGGCGTGACCTACCGGCTCAGGGGCGACGCCAACAAGCCGAAACTGGACGTCAATCCGCTGTCGGTGATCGCGCCCGGAATTTTCAGGTCGATCTTTGAGTATCGGTAGACGACGATCCCGAACTTTCGGTTCGGAAAAGATCATCGTTAACAAGAAGATGGACCCCATCCGATTCTATCGGGATGGGTCAGGCTCTGGTCAGACCGGCCGCACCAGAACGTGTTTTTTCTTGCCTAGTGAAAGCTTTATGACGTTTTCCGGACTCAAATCCTGAAGCGTCACCACCTGGCGGTCGTCGGACACGGGCCGATCGTTCAGGCGCACGCCGCCGCCCTGGACGAGTCGCCGCGCCTCGCCATTGGACGCGGCAAGTCCGGCGGCGACGAACAGCGACAATATGCCGACGCCACTTTCCAGATCGGCCTTGCCGACCTCGACGGTTGGCAGCGTTTCGGCCAGCGCGCCCTCCTCGAACGTCTTGCGCGCGGTTTCCTCGGCTTGCTCGGCTGCCTCGCGGCCGTGCACGATGGCCGTCGTTTCCGTGGCCAGGACCTTCTTTGCCTCGTTGATCTCCGAGCCGCCAAGGGCGGCGAGCCGTGCGATCTCGGTGAGCGGCAGGCGGGTGAAAATCTTCAGGAAGCGCGTGACGTCGGCGTCCTCGGTGTTGCGCCAGTACTGCCAGAAATCATAAGGCGAGAACAGATCGCCGTTCAGCCAGACCGCGCCCTTGGCCGATTTGCCCATCTTGGCGCCTGACGACGTCGTCAGCAGCGGTGTGGTCAGGGCGTAAAGCTGCGGCGTGCCCATGCGGTGTCCGAGATCGACGCCGTTGATGATATTGCCCCACTGGTCGGATCCGCCCATCTGCAGGCGGCAGCCATATCGCCGGCTGAGCTCGACGAAATCATAGCCCTGCAGGATCATGTAGTTGAATTCGAGGAACGACAGCGATTGTTCGCGATCGAGCCTCAGCTTGACGCTGTCGAAGGTCAGCATGCGGTTGACCGAAAAATGCCGGCCGACATCGCGCAGGAACTCGACATAGTTGAGCTTCATCAGCCAGTCCGCATTGTTGACCATGATCGCCTCGCTCGCACCGTCGCCGAAATGCAGGATGCGGCCGAAGATGCGCTTGATGCCCTCGATGTTGGTGGCGATGGCCTCCGGCGTCAAAAGCTGGCGCTGGTCGTCGCGGAAGGAAGGATCGCCGATCATCGAGGTGCCGCCGCCCATCAGGGCAATCGGCCGGTGGCCGGTCTCCTGCAGCCAATAGAGCATGGTCGCCGAAATCAGATTGCCGATATGCAGGCTGGTCGCCGTGGCGTCGTAGCCGACATAGGCGGTCACCGTTTCCTTGGCGAAAAGCTGGTCGAGGCCGGCATCATCCGAAATTTGGTGGATGAAGCCGCGCTCGCTCATGACGCGCAGGAAATCGGATTTGAAGGCGGACATTTTATCTTTCCCGAAAGCGCCCGGCGGCTGCTGCCAGGGCGTGGTATGCGTGAACGCGGGCGTTTAGCATCCAAGCGCGATCAGCAAAAGGGGAATCCGGTTTTGCGGCCAACGTGGACGAGATCGAGGGCAACGAGCTCAGGTTAACGGCGGGTTGTAATTTGTGGCACGACGTAGGTTAGCGTGATTCAAGAGGCTTCCGGAGATTCGGGAGGAAGCCATGAGTGAAGATGTTGCCACGCGCCGC